>CABMIH010000074.1 GCA_902386205.1 uncultured archaeon
AATTAGCCTGGGCGCTCCGTGTGGCCAATGCGGTACCCGGCGTCCCCATGGGGGGGGGGGCGGCTTTGCACCGCAACCCGGGTAAAACCCGGCCGGGGGGCGTGGGGTACGATATTAACTGCGGGGTAAGGATACTCAGGACAAACCTCACGGTAGATGAAGTGCGCCCCGGGATGAAAGAGCTGATACAGCGCCTCATCCATGATATCCCATCAGGCGTGGGCTCAAAAAGCAAGATACGGGCCTCAGATAAAGAACTCACGGACGCCTTCCTCCACGGCGCGAAATGGGCGGTTGAGAGCGGTTATGGTGTAAAAGAGGACATCGAGCACTGCGAAGAGAACGGGTTCATGAAGATGGCGGATCCGGGAAAGGTGAGCGAGAAAGCAAGGACAAGGGGCAAACCCCAGTTCGGTACACTGGGCAGCGGAAACCATTTCCTTGAGGTGCAGTACGTTGATGAAGTGTACGATGAAGAGGTAGCAAAGGTATTCGGCCTCCATAAAGGGCAGGTGACCGTCATGGTACACTGTGGCTCCCGCGGCGCAGGCCACCAGATATGCGATGACTACCTCAAGATCCTGGATAAAGCCACACGCAAATACGGCATCGTCCTTCCCGACAGGCAGCTTGCCTGCGCTCCCGCCGAATCCACGGAAGGGCAGAACTATTTCAAGGCTATGGCTTCAGGTGCGAATTATGCCTGGGCGAACAGGCAGGTCATCACGCACTGGGTAAGGGAAACGTTCTCGAGGTTCTTCGGGCGCGACATGGACGATCTTGGCATGCACCTGATATACGATGTGGCGCACAATGTCGCCAAGCTTGAGGAACATGTCATAAACGGTGAGAAAAAGATGGTGTACGTGCACAGGAAAGGCGCAACAAGAGCCTTCCCGCCCGGACATCCTGATGTGCCGCAGGTTTACAGGAAAGTCGGCCAGCCCGTTCTGATCCCCGGAAGCATGGGCACGCCATCGTTCGTATTGCATGGTACCCCAAAAGCAATGGAACTCACATTCGGGAGCGCATGCCACGGTGCTGGAAGGGTCTCAAGCCGCTCGGCCGCATTGAAAGAGTTCCGCGGCGAGACTATCCAGAAAGAACTGGCTGCAAGGGGTATTTCCGTGAGGGCGACCCAGCCTTCTGTGATAGCAGAGGAAGCCCCGGCAGTGTATAAGCCAAGTGAGGACGTTGTGGATGTTGTCCACCAACTGGGAATAGCGCGTAAAGTAGTAAGGCTAATGCCTATCGGTGTGGCAAAGGGGTAGGGAAGCAACAAGACATCTTATTTGCGTTTCAAAATCCTTTCTGGAACAAAACCTTTATCCTTTTCAGATGCATCAAGGATTTACTCCCCCGAGGTGCCTGGGTGGGGTAGCTGGTTATCCTATGGGACTGTGGATCCTACGACTCGGGTTCGAATCCCGACCCGGGCCCCAAATTTTATGTATGGTGCCTTACATATCGGTAAATTTCTTTTAACTGTGTATTTTTGCCGCTTTCACATGACTTGCCAATGAGTTATATTCTCAAAAGTTCGAGGGAAGTGCCAGTATGTCAGCCTTAAGAAAAGCTGTTAACCTTGTGAAGCTGGTCATTCTTTCTCGCAATTCCCCCTGATCACCCCTATTTGATCATGGCGTTGCCTGTGGAGTTGCAAGCACCCGGGAGATGCTGATAGACCACGCTTCGATATCATTCCAGTCACGGAAGTCACCTTCGGGAAGCAAATTACGTGCGGCCGGTAACTTGCGTAACATCCTGTGACCGAATCCAAGTTTGCTACTGTCCAGCACTCCGAAGAAGACCCGGTGGTCGCGGGGTTTGATGAGTTCCCTGAATTCGGCGATCTCTTTGGGTTCCGTAACGGCGCGCAGATCTTGACCTTGGGCATCCTTAGTCTCGGTCCCCAGCGGGCCACTACTGAAAAACCACACCGGCCGATTGGCCAGGAGAGCGCTGTTTCCCTTCACAAACTCCGTCGCCTCCTTCAGCCAGTGCATCATATAGACTGCACTCCCGATCACAAAGGCCTCATAGTCGCCGGGATTGTGGACCTTGCCGACATGTCGGGCCTCCGCCTGCGTTCCCGCCTGACGGAGCTTCCCAGCGATGAACTCTGCAATGCCCCTCGTGGATCCGTATTTGCTCGCATAGATAACGACTGTTTTCATGGCCTATCGCCCCCAAGCTCGCCTGAACGGGATGCTCAGCAACACGCCTGAAGCGGTAAGCACTATCCAGTTTATCGTAAGGATAGTCACTTCAAACGCGATATCTTGCTTCATAATTCCGATCTTCTCCTAAAAAAGAGAGCCAACAATAACATGGATCCTGGCGCAGTAACGATCCACGGCAAACCGAGAAGCAGTAAAGTCGTGGAAAAATTTGGATAAAAATATACGAAGGCAATCACGGGGGTAATTAAGCCATTAGCCAGGAAAAACCACCTGAGCCACCTCTGCAGCCCCTGTTTCACAAACAATGGGACTGCAAATAAAGTCGCCAAACCCAAAGCTATGTATCCCAACGCATCAACAGTCCAGAAAAGAGAGTGAGGTGTTTGTATAAGAATCGGATCCGGGGCAACATAAGGAATCACAGCTGTCAATTGAACAACGTAATTTAAAGTGACATATATGGTGTACATTACGGCAAAGAGAACAGCCGCATGGCTCCAAAACCTCTTCTTGTCTGGTGTCACATAGTGAAGTGCAAGCAACGCGAGCATAAATGGCGTTGCAATAAAAAGCGAAAATCCATAGATAAGAATCCCATCCCATGGAGGACCTACAACGCCTACAACCTGCAGAATTTGAGCAACAGAGAATCCGAATGCTGCAACAAATGCAACAAACGCTGACCAGAATCCAAGTTTTCTCACCGAATTTTCTGTCATTGAGCCCTACTCCAAAATTTGCAGTTAATTTTTAATATGTAGTCTCCCTCGCATATACTTATTCTGAACGACCAATCGTGAGAAAGTGAAAAGAGTAAAACAAACAAAATCAATGCAAACTAAGTGAAGGTACTAAAAATTCATCAATTTTAAGTCTGAACTAAGTATAAGATTCAGAATAGCGGGGAGGAGAATTTGAGAAAAAGGCTGGATTGGTTAAAAACCACACTATATATCAATACTTTCATGAAAATAATCGATAGTGGGCCTGACCGGATTTGAACCGGTGACCGCCCGGTTATGAGCCGGGCGCTCTAACCTGACTAAGCTACAGGCCCCTGAAAATTGGACTTATAGAACGCCGCCAACAGGGCTCGAACCTGTGACATCCTGGTTAACAGCCAGGCACTCTACCAGCTGAGTTATGGCGGCTCGTCAGTTATTCTCCATAAGGTTATGTAACCGGTTGGAGCGATTCTTAAAAGGCATTCTCCAATTTAAGCCTTTTGTTTAATCGAAAACCAGGCGACAAATTTCAAATTACCTCGTCGTCTTCGGAGTCTTCAGGATACAGTGGCTCTGCCATATTCATTATATCGGCAAGTTCCATAAGAAGACGCATGCAATGCATATCATTTAAACCTAAATTTTTTGCACCTTCGCTCAATTCATTAAAAACACTATACGCCACACATGCCTGTGTGCAATCTCTATCCATGAAACAGCATTTTTTTATCTTCATGTCATTTCAAAATAATCGCAAAGAATATAAAACCGTTGCTTTGATTTGAGATGCTGAAAAATTCACGCCCGCAGCATTGTTAGAAGCATTTTGAACTTCCTCGCGGCTCGTACCGCATGAGGCACATTTGCCGGCATGATAATAAACTGGCCGGCCATCAGGTTATGTTCTTCTCCTCCAACAGTGAACACGCCTTCACCCTCTATCACCTGGACAAAGGCATCAAAAGGGGCTGAATGCTCGCTCAGTCCCTGCCCTGCATCAAAAGCAAAAAGGGTTATAGTGCCGGCAGGATTTTGTTTCAATGTCTTGCTTACTACGGATTGCGGACTGTACTGGATATAGTCTTTTAATATGATAGGTTCAGCCATAGGATCACCATTAATCACTTTATCGCGCCGACATCGGCAAAGCCCTGCCGCTGTCCTGTGCCAGCCTCACGCTCTAGTTTTTCCGGGTGGAACAACAGTTTGATCACATTCTGTGCATGCTCACGCGTGCGTTTTTCCATCAGCCAGGCAAGCTCTTTCTCATCTTTTGCTTCATCCTCGTGCACAAATACCTCGATGATATGCGTATTTGTCATCAACTGCGCCTGTATTATACCCTCCGATGCTTCGTGCGCGCATATCTTGTCTATCTCCTTAGAACCCGGCATCCCGAGCGCCATTACGATATCGCATTTTTTTTCTTCGATCAGTTTCTTGCATGCCACAGGCAGGTCTTTCACCCCCGGCACAGTATAGCGTTCTATTTGCAATGAAGCGCCTTTCTTCAGCTCATCGATTGCGATCTTTCCCATATTGATGCGGGAAAAAGTTGTATCTGCGATTCCGACTCTGGACATGTTCAAATGATTTAAAAGTCGTCGAAACTATATTAAATTGATTCAATCAATTATTTTCAGACGGGATAACAGGATCATAATATTACTTTTAAAAGTAACAAACTATTTCTTTTCCCCATCAATATAAAGGATAGATGATAATCGGAATCTTAGGACCAGAGGGTTCATTCTCGGAAAAAGCTGCAAACCAATGGAACAAAGTGGCAAAATTGCGGTATTACGACGACATCCTTGATGCAGTGGATGCCCTCCTCCGAAATGAAGTTGACACCAGTATCGTACCCATTGAAAATTCTCTTGAAGGGTCTGTCACTCTCACACTTGATCTGCTTATGGAGCACCAGTTAAAGATCATTGGCGAGGTAACAGTACGGATAAAACACTGCCTTCTTTCAAAAGGCGACGAGATAAAGATCATCATGTCCCACCCGCAGGCCCTGTCCCAGTGCAGGAAATACATTAAGACCAATTTCAAGGATGTTGAAGTGCGCCCGGTATTGAGCACTTCACTGGCCGCCAGGCTCGCTTCTGAATCAAAAGAGATCGCTGCCATCGCCTCCAGGGAATCAGCCGGGATTTACGGATTAAGGATATTGGATGAGAATATCCAGGATGTGAACGAGAATGTCACAAGATTCATCGTGATAGGAAAAAATACGCCCCCTGCAACCGGTAATGATAAAACATCGATCATCGTATATCTTGAAAAGAACAGGCCGGGTGCACTTTATGAGATACTCGGTGAGTTCGCGGAGAAGGGCATAGATTTGACAAAAATAGAATCCCGGCCTACTAAAAAGATATTGGGGGATTATCTTTTCTATATCGACCTGAAAGGCCATATTGAAGAGAAAGCAATAAAAGAGACCCTGGAGAAAGTAAAGACCAGGGTCGGGATGCTCAAGATAATAGGTTCATATCCTGCTGCAAAAAATCCAGGTTAATGAACAGGGGAAAATATAATAACCGAAAAGATATTATAGCACAGATTCATTAAAAAAGTTTTGATACTTATGGAAATATTTTCTATAATCCTTATCATCTTAGGTCTGATCCTGTTTGAAACCATAAGCAGCATCGATAACGCCGTAATAAATGCCGAAGTGCTTTCCACTATGTCCCAGAGAGCAAGGCGATGGTTCCTGATATATGGTTTGTTCTTTGCGGTTTTCGTTATCAGGGGTATGCTTCCATGGGGTATTGTATGGGCGACAAATCCATCACTCGGCCCAATCGGAGCCCTGACCGCCACCTTCAGCGACGACCCTGCGATAGCGAAGATGATCGAGGAGTCCTCACCCTTTTTGCTCGTTGGCGGAGGAGTGTTCCTGATCTTCCTGTTCTTCCACTGGCTGTTCATTGAGGCGAAAAACTACGGCCTTCGAGGCGAGCGGTTTTTCCATCAGCACGGGGTATGGTTCTACGCGATAGTATCCATTATCCTTACAGTAATTGTCTGGTTTTCTATAAAGGAGCACCCATTCATGGCATTCGGGGCAGTGGTCGGTTCAACGGCATTTTTCATAACCAACGGATTCAAACAGAATGCAGAGACGCATGAAAAACAACTCATGGGGGGTACGAGCATGAGCGACTGGAGCAAGATAATGTATCTTGAAGTGATCGATGCCACATTTTCAATAGACGGTGTGGTTGGGGCTTTCGCCTTTACGCTTTCGGTACCCCTGATACTCATCGGCAACGGGATCGGGGCTTTCGTGGTCAGGGAGTTAACAGTAAGCAATATCGAGCGTGTCAAGAGGTATATATACCTGAAGAACGGGGCGATGTACTCCATATTTTTCCTCGGGATAATTATGGTGCTTGACAGCTTCGGAGTCCATATAAAGGAATGGGTGTCACCTATGATAACGATAGGCGTGATAGGATATTTCTTTTACAAATCCCGTAAATGCCTGTGATTTATTTTTCATCTAAATGTATATCATCTTAATATATATAATTCCAGTAGAAATAAGGGGGTTAATATATGCCAATATATATAATGATGGGCATTCTTGTCAAATTATTCACAACAAATATTTTATAGTTATTATTACAAAAATGTCTTAATAAGTATATATGAAATCAACAACTGAAAAATTCCTAAATTTGGTAGTACCTGTAACTTTTACTCTTAGTACAGGTATTACAATAATGTCTAATAAATTTGATTCATTACTTACAGTAAGTTTCATTATGTGGAGTATTTTACTTTTAAGTATCTATGTTATGATAATGCATAAACGGGGCCAAAGACTAAAACGAGTCCATTAAGAGCTTTTGCATATCCAGAAAGTGCTTTAAGCAGTGGGGGAATATAGGGCATAAGGATGAAAGCAATACTTTTTGACCCTTTCTCAGGCACTTCTGGCGATATGACAATAGCTGCCCTTATCGACCTTGGAGCTGATGCCGGAAGGGTGAGGGAAGCAATGGAGCTTGCGGCAGATGTGGATGTCGACATTTCAAAAACCAATAAAAAGGGAATTTCTGCCCATGCTGTCAGTGTTTCAACCAGAAAAGATGGCAGCCTTGGATTTTCAAATATCCTTGATCGCATCAACTCCCTGGAACTTCCCCATGATATTATTTCAGATGCGATATCCGTCTTTAACATCCTTGGAAAAGCCGAGGCAACGGTACATGGGGTGAGCATTGAAAAATTGCATTTCCATGAACTCGGGCAGGAAGATGCGATGGCTGATATTATCGGGGCATGTACAGCATTTCATGACATCGGACTAAAAAAACACATGATATACTGCACTCCCATATCAGCGGGCGCGGGATTCATTGAATTCTCGCATGGGAAATTCCCCGTCCCTTCACCCGCCGCGCTTGAGATCCTGAAGGAATATTCCCTCCCATGGAAAATCGGGCCTGTGGAATGGGAATTGCTCACGCCCACCGGCGCGGCGCTCCTTGCCCATTTTGTCAATGAAAAAGGAGCCTGCCCCCCTATGAAGGCTGAAAGCATAGGCTATGGAGCGGGAAGCAGGGACCTGTCCATCCCCAATGTATTGCGGATAATCTCAGGTGAGATAGATGACTCGCTTATACAGGACAGGATCGAGATGCTTGAGACCAATGTAGATGATGTGACAGGCCAGGTGCTTGGCAACCTCATCGATGAGTTGCTTGGGGCAGGCGCACTTGACGTATCCGTTATACCGGCCACGATGAAAAAAGGACGAAGCGGCCACATTATCCAGGTAATAACAAAACCTGAGGGTTCTGCGGTTCTTTCAAGGAAAATAATAGAAGAAACAGGTTCTCTTGGCATCAGGATAATCCCCGTAAAACACAGGTTGATCGCAGAGAGGGAGATGAATGAAGTGGAACTCATGATAAATGGCAGGAAATTCACGGTCGCTGTAAAAATAGCCAGGGATTTGCGAGGTGTTCTTTTGAATATTTCAGCGGAGTTTGATGACTGTAAAAGAACGGCACAGGAATCAGGAATTCCTGTGCGGGATGTTATCAGGCTTGCAGAGGAGAAAGCGAGGAAGAGCTTTTACTAGATTTTTATCCATCCAATCGTTATTTATACTTTCTATGTGTTATCAATTCTGGTGGTTCTATGAAGTCTTATCCAAACATTGGTATGATACAGTCTGCGGGAAGAGCTATAATTCTTATATTCATAATAGCGATCATTGTAGGCGGAGTCGCCTGGGCCGCATCGGTGATCATACCTGCAGGTCATGTAGGTGTAGTGGATTATTTCGGCCAGGTTCAGGATGAAGAGCTCGGTCCGGGATTTTATGTGATAAATCCACTGAAACATGTTCAAAAGATCAATATACAAACACAGGAACAGGAATTCAAAGAGATTAGGGGGACACTTACGCGGGAAGGACTTGAAGTTGTACTCGATGCAAGTATCATCTGGCACATTGAACCTGATAAAGCAAGCGATATCTATAAAACCGTAAGAGGATCCTACGGTGAAACGCTTATTATACCTAATTTTATGGGTCTGCTCAGGGAAGAAATCAAGAAATATACGGCAGAGGACATTTATACGGGCAAGAGCACAGAAATCGAGATAGCCGTGGAATCCAGTTTAAAGCAGACATTGGCTACCCGTGGTATCATCGTAGAAAGGGTGTTATTCAGGGGATTAACATTACCTCCTGATGTAACAAATGCAATCCAGGCAAAAATCAGAGAAAAACAGGCCGTAGAACAGATGAAATTCACAGTGGAAAAACAAAGATTGGAGGCTGAGAGAGTGATCATCGAAGCAAATGCAACTGCCCAATCCAATTTTATCAAATCCAAATCCATTACCCCGGAGCTGATAAGCTGGGAGTTCGTCCAGGCCTTGAAAGAAAATAAGAACTTTATTTACGTAACAGGAAGCGGAGGAGTATCAACAATACTTCCCATGCCCCAGAGCGTAAAGTAGGGACGATCCCTGCTTTTCATAAGGTGAGACCATGAGCGGCAAACGATTAAAAGATGCTCTTGCAATACTATCCATCATATTAATAGGAACCGGGATCGGATTGATAGTGATCAAACGGGCACGTTCCTGGGAGTTCGGGATAATACTTTTGATCCTGGGAGCAATAATTTTCTATATCCGGTATTTCAGCACAATTATGAAAGATGAACCAAAGATAAAAATCATAGATGCGGATTATAAAATAAAATGATATATCTATGTTCTCCAGCAAAACCACCAGGCTCACCCCCTTCTACGTAATGGAACTACTCGAGCGGGCGCAGGAACTGAAACGCGAAGGAAAAAGCATAATCGACCTTGAGATCGGGGAGCCCGATTTCCCTACGGCCCCTCATATATGCGATGCTGCGATTAACGCTTTAAAGGCTGGTGAGACAAAATACACCCACAGCCTTGGTCTCCTTGAACTCCGGGAAGCGATAGCGCAATACTATAACCGCAGATTCGCTCTTGAAGTAAGCCCCCGGCAGGTGATCGTCACCTCAGGTACAAGCCCGGCACTGCTACTGCTTTTTATGGGTCTTCTTGACAGGGGGGACGAGGTTGTGATGTCAAACCCCTATTATGCCTGTTATCCCAATTTTGTGGAATACCTGGGCGGAAAGTCTATATTTGTGCATACATGTGAAGAGGATGGTTTTAGTTTAAAGCCGGATACGGTTGCACACACGTTAACCGGAAAAACAAAAGCCATACTGGTAAATTCACCCTGTAACCCAACAGGCCAGGTAATGCCTCCTGAGACCATGCGCGGGATATCAGAAGCTGCTGGTAAAGTTCCCGTGATCTCGGATGAGATATACCAGGGCCTTATCTATAAAGGAAAAGACCATTCGGTCCTGGAATTCACAGACAACGCATTTGTCCTGAACGGCTTTTCCAAGCTTTATGCCATGACAGGATGGCGGCTCGGGTACCTGATCGCTCCGCCAGAATATATCAGGCCGCTGCAAAAACTCCAGCAGAATTTTTTTATATGCGCCAACAGCTTTGTACAGCATGCCGGTGTTGCGGCGCTTTTGGGACCGCAGGAGCATGTCAGGAAAATGGTGTGCATTTATGATGAACGGCGGAAATATATTCTCAAACGGCTCAAAGAAACCGGATTTGGGGTAGGACATGAGCCACAGGGCGCTTACTACGTTCTTGCAAATGCGCGTGATTTCGGTGAGGATTCACTCCTTCTTAGCAGGCGCATCCTTGAAGACGCAGGTGTGGCAATAACCCCGGGAATCGATTTCGGGGACGGAGCCCAAGGATATCTTCGCTTTTCATACTCCAACAACCTCGATAATATCAGGGAAGGTATGGACAGGATAGATAAATACCTCAATGATTAGATGATGTACAGTAAAGTTCCTTACTTCACCCCTATTGCTTTTCCCTTCTGGTATGATTCAATGGCCGCCATTGATACGGCCAGGGCATGCCTGCTGGTTTCACCGTTTGAGATAACGTCATGGCCATTGCTTACAGCTTTGATAAAATGCTCCAATTCGTTCTTCAGGGGTTCCCTGGGTTCGACTTTTGCCGTCCTGATCCATGCTTCATCGTGCAATTCCACGGTCTGTTTTATATAGTCAAGGTACGCTACGCCTTTTAAACCTATGGCCGTAAGGTTCCTTATCTTATGCGGCGTCAGCCAGTTCGTCTCTACCATTCCTGAAAGGTTGGTATCGCATCTTAAGAGTATTGATGCATGGTCTTCAAACGAATGTATATCGCTTCCTGCAATTGTGTAAACCTCGTTGATCTTCCTTCCGTACAGATACGATATGACATCGATATCATGAACACCAAGGTCCATTATTATACCCACGTCACGTATGCGGGGATTGTATGGGCCCACGCGCCGTGAGGATACGGAGACGATTTTCCCGAGCATGCCCGAATCAATGATCTCTTTTAATTTCAGGACAGCAGGGTTGAATCTCTCAATGTGCCCTACCATCAGCTTTACTTTGGCATCGTGCGCCGCCTTGATCATGATGTCGGCGTTTTCAACCGTATCTGCTATAGGTTTTTCAACCAGCAAATGTGTCCCCGATTTGATCGCCTGCAATGCCACTTTTGAATGAAGTGTAGTGGGTACTACTATACTCACTGCATCAAGTTCCTGTTCCAGCAATTTCTCAGGTTCAAAAAATGGCCTGGTATTGTACGTCTTTGCCAGCGATGTTGCCCTGGCTTTATCAATGTCACATACCCCTACCAGTTCTATGTCCTTCATTTCACTGTAAATTCTTAAATGATTCTGGCCCATTGCGCCAGCACCTATCACACCTACTTTCATCTGGTCTCTCCATAATTTTTATTTAATTATGATATCACAACAGACACCATATCACCATCAATACGCTGTCTAATTATTTAAATATATCGAATTATAATATAATATATTTATAATCATCATTATCATAACTTCCTCTGGTTATATCATTGATCTTATGACTTCCCACAGGATCAACACTACTATCGCAATTTCAAGTATCATGGTTAACTGCTCGGTAGAAAGTTCCCTTTCAGTAGCATAGAGATCCTGTAAGGCATCGATCTTATGCTCTACTACTTTTTCAAAGTCCCACACTTTGAGGGTGTTCAGCATCTTCTGGTAGGCCGACTGGTAGTACCAGTCCTGTGTTATTTTATGGGGATTCAGGAGGTCTTCGATATCATCGAGTATGACAAGCCCTATCTCGCTCACCTTGAGGAGAGACCTTTCAAGTTTTCTTGGCGCCTGTGTGAGGAAGTAAAACTTTGAAGTGTTCATTTTTTTTATAGCTTCAAAAGCATTTGTGATCTCTGAATCTATCTTCAGGTCGTAAATCTGGAATAACAGCAAAAGAGATATCGACAATTCAAGCAATTCCCGAAGGTCCTTGAGGTAATCATCGCAGCCCATGATAAACACACCCTCGGGCGAAGCAAGGAACAGGTCCTCGTCATAGTAGGAGAGGTCGTTTGCCAGTTTTTCCGTTATTTCTTTGCTGTGCAGCGGGCGGATGGATGTCTCGCCTGACAGGAAACGCGTGAGGATAACCCCGTACTGTTCTTTCAGGCTTTTCTGGTCAAGCATGGGGGTAAAATCCTTTATTTTTAAGAGCGTATATTTCTTTGTGAGAGGGTAATACGAAACCTTCATGCCGGGATTGAGTTTTTCACGTATCTCGCTTATCCTCTTTCCGGCAAACGACTGGAAATCAAGCCCATCCACGATAATCGTGTTTGAATGAAGGGAGACCAGTATATCGTTTAACAGTATCCTGTCCCTGATCTCGATCTCGGTCCTGAGGATTGAAACCCCGGCTATGAAAACATCGGTGTATATGTCTGCGCTGCAGGTTATTTTTTCACTTCCCGCCACGATCACAGCCACACCTTCTGATTGCTCGATCTCTATGGGTTTGTTCCATCTTTCTGCGATCACATCAGAGCCGATGAATTTTTTTAAATGGCTTTTATCCACATCCCCCCCGTGCCCAAAAGCAACAAGTATGGTGAGCTTGCCGTTTAAAATGGTCAGATCGCCCGATGCATCCATATAATGGAATACGTTTGAGAACTATATAAGTTCTCGCGGTATTATTAAAGACCGCCCGGTCATTTCTTCCGGCTTTTCGATATCGAGCAATTCGAGAATCGTGGGGGCAATGTCTGCCAGTATCCCATCCCGCAACGTGATATCATTTTTACATATAATGAAAGGCACGGGGTTGGATGTATGCGCAGTATGTATCCCGCCATCCTCATCCAGCATTTTTTCTGCATTCCCGTGGTCTGCTGTTATTACCAAAACCTCGCCGGTATTATTAATTGCAGAGAATACTCTTCCAATGCACCGGTCTATCGCTTCTGTGGCTTTCACGGTTGCTTTGAAAACACCTGTATGCCCGACCATGTCAAGATTGGCGTAATTAAGGATGATAATATCGTATTTTCGTGATAGTATGGCTTTGCCCACTTCATCTGTAACGAGAAACGCACTCATCTCAGGTTGAAGGTCATAAGTCGGAATTTTCGGTGAGGGTATAAGAAGCCTGTCCTCGCCTGGAAAAGGGGTCTCCTCCCCGCCATTGAAAAAGAACGTAACATGGGCATATTTCTCTGTTTCAGCTATCCGAAGCTGCTTTAAATGATGTGTTGAAAGGACATCAGACAGAATATTCCTGAGATGTTCAGGCGGGAAGGCGACAGGAACGTTGAAAGTCTCATCGTACTGTGTGAAGCACACAAAATGTGTTCGGGGGAACTGTTCTCTCTTGAAATCCCTGAAATTTTCATCTATAAGAGTGCGGGTTATCTCGCGCGCCCTGTCAGAGCGGAAATTGAAGAATATCACCGAATCCCTGTCAGAAATGATGCCCGCAGGATTATTATTCTTTAAAATGACTGTCGGAGTGACAAATTCGTCGGTTTCCCCGCGTGAGTAGGCATTTTCTACCGCAAGAGAAGCATTTTGTGCTGTGACGCCTATACCGCCTGTCATGGCATCATAAGCCTTTTCAACCCTGTCCCATCTCTTGTCCCTGTCCATTGAGAAATACCTGCCCGATATCGTGGCAAATTCCCCGCATAGTTCTTTCATTTTTTCTTCCGCGTTCTTGATATAGCTAAGCGCACTTTTCGGGGCCACATCCCTGCCGTCAAGGAAAGCGTGGACGAATACATTTTTAATACCCTGTTCTTTTGCCAGCCCGAGAAGCGCATAAAGATGGCTGATATGGCTGTGTACCCCACCGTCAGAAAGTAAACCCATAAGGTGCAAAGATGAGTTATTGGCCCTGGCATTTTCCATGGCGTCCAGAAGAATTTTATTTTGTTTGAAATCCCCTTCCCGGATCGATTTTGTTATCCGTGTCAGGTCCTGGTAAACGATCCTTCCTGCCCCGATGTTAAGATGACCGACCTCTGAATTCCCCATCTGGCCGTCTGGAAGTCCCACAGACTCACCGGACGCGTCGAGAGTGGAGTGAGGATAGCTTGAAAAAATTTTATCAAGGTTGGGTGTTTTCGCGGCTGTTATGGCATTACCTGCGTTTTTTTCACCCAGCCCGTAACCGTCAAGTATCATCAATAATAGAGGCCTGTTTTTAATCATTTGTGTTGAATACTTTACATAGATGTATGTAGTTATCGGTTTAGGCAGCAATAAGTATTTACAAAAGTATTGACCTTTTATTATTAATGTTCGACCTCGTACCTCAATTTTCCGGCAATATGAGTATGACCATTGAATTTTTCCAAAAATTGGCGCTGGCTACACTCATTGGTATTCTCATCGGCATCGAAAGGGAACACAGGCGCACCGAAGGAATGGAGTTGATAGCCGGGGTCCGATCGTTTACCATAGCCTGCATCACAGGGATGATATCTTCATACCTGGCAATTATCATAAATCCCGGCGTCTTACTTATTTCCCTTGCCTTTTTTGCCATAATTTCAGCAATTTTCGTTTATGTAAAAAATGTTATATTAAATCAGCCGGGGATCACAGGCCCGATAGCCCTTTATTGCACTTTCCTGCTTGGCGTGATTATAACATACGATCAATACCTGGTCGCCATAGTGGGGGCTGTCGTCATGACCCTCCTGCTTGCGGAAAAAAGACCACTGCACTCTTTTGCGACAAACCTGGCAGATGAGGAGATATTGAGTGCCATACGTTTCCTGGCCGTGGTTTTTATACTCTACCCGATAACCCCGGATGAACTGTTCATGGGGGTAATAAACCCGAGATGGATCCTTCTTATTGTAATAATCGTGGCTACGATCAGTTTTGCAAGTTTTATAATAATGAAAAAAATGGGAACAAGATACGGCATACCTGTCTCAGGATTGCTTGGAGGGCTTGTTAACAGTGAAGCCACAACAGGTGCGCTTGCTGTGATGGCTAAAAAGAAAAGCGTATTTGTCGAGTCAAGTTATATGGGGATAATCCTGTCAAACGCTGCAATGCTGATAAGGAACCTGATCATAGCGCTGATAGTAGACCCAAGCGGCAGGGTTCTTTTGCTCATGGCTGCGCCCCAAATGCTAATCACATCTTTTGCGATCGTTGTTTTAGTAAAATCAAGAAACAATGTGCCAGCCAGCGAGACGATAAAGTTGCAGTCGCCGTTTGCACTTTCTCCGGCTATCAAGTTCGCTTTTGGTTTCGCGGGATTGTCCGTTGTTTCAAGGTTCGCCAACATGTGGGCCGGGGCCGCAGGTGTTTATGCCACGGCACTTGGAGGATTCGTCAGCAGCGCAGTCGTGACGGCATCGGCAGCAGCACTTGCTGTGAGCGGTAATGTGTCCTACACAACTGCCGCACTTACGGCGGTGCTTGCAAGCATAATAAGTACCGGGAATAAGATGATACTTGTGAAATGGGCAGGCCCGCCCGAGCTTGCAAAACTTGTAAATAAAACGTTCACGGGTTTTATTATACTTGGTATTATCGTGCTGATAATATGGGGGATTTTATTAAACTACACAATCATGTAAAAAAACTATTGAACTGCCAAAAAATAAGAAGAGGAATGCGGGTACTTACCCGAACAGTGCGCCGAGCCCTTCCATTCCGCTTTCTTCAGCTTTTTCCTTATCTTTTGGTTTTTCTTCTTTCTTCGGAGCTTCTGCCGCAGCAGGAGCAGCTGCTGCCGCCGGTGCTGCCGCTGCCGGAGCCGCAAATGCAGCTTTTGAAATTGCTTCTTCGATATTGACGCCTTCAAGAGCTGAGACCAGCGCTTTTGCTCTTACAGGATCAACTTCACTACCTGCTGCCTTGATAACAGCAGTAATCGCTTCATCTGTCACTTTTTTTCCTGCGCTGTGTAATAACAGCGCTGCATATACATATTCCATTTTGATCACCTATTAGTCCCCGTATTTAAATGCGGGGTATTAACCGAACAATGAACCAAGGCCAGCAGCAATATCTGTTTCCTTGTGTTCTTCTTTCTTTTTCTCCTCTTTAGCTTCCTTTGGTGCCGCAGCCTCAGGCTTCTTTTCTTCCTTTGGCGAAGCCGCAAGCTTCTCTTTTACCTTATCACTAACGGCATTTGCATCCTTATGGGATACGACACCGGCAAGGGATAACATCTGTGCATTGGCTTTTGCAAGCAACACATCAATGATATCCGGCATTATTATTTCGGCATTTATTGCAAGATTCCTTGACTGGGACGCCGCTTTTGTAAGCAGGGTACTTATTGTGGCTTTTGCCGGGTATGCCGAGTTGACGGATAAATTAAATGCACGCTGGACTGCCAGGGTCAGGTCATTTATATATTTAGATTCATCCACAGACAATAACTTTGATTCATAGACAATGCCTTTTTCATATACTGCCCGCAGATCGAGTCCCAGTTCAACAGGATGAATTTCCAGGCGCGACAGGATCGCTGCAAGTTTCGCATTTACTACATCGCCTTCTTTAGCTACTATCTTTGTCTCGCGGATTACAACTTTTCCGCCTTCAATACCTGCCGGGATTCCGGCCCCTGTCAGTTCTCCTACGATTGGCCCTGGCGGGAATGATGTGGGGCCTTTCTGGACAACAATATCTTTTGGAGCGATACCGCCGGGTTTAATGGGGGCCATCGTCTTTCCTTTTTCCAGAATCTTATAGAGTTTAAAAGGATTCTCGTTCGTGAATAACAGGGCAGTCTGGTCATCCACATATTTGTCCATCTGTTTTACATTATCAGAGGACCCATCCAGGGCACGGTATATTAGGGAGTTCCTGCACATCTTAATATTAGCCAGGCCACGCAGGTTCTTTCGCATCACCTGAAGCTGGCTTGATGGAATCCCATGCACGCCGACAATGCCTGTTAAGGAATAGGTCGAAATCAGCTTCTTGATTTCCTCAACTTCATCCTTTTTCCATTGCGGGATGTGGATACTGTGATGCTTGACGTCTGCAGCCATTCAAATCACCTTCACTGATGGTCCCATAGTAGTCTTGACATATATCGATTTCACGTTATACAAACCGCGCTCGTACCTGTGCTCTATACGGTTTATCACAGCTTCGAGATTCTCAGATAATTTCACGGGATCCATATCTTTTTTTCCGATTGAGATGTGGAAAGTCATCTTGTCTTTGGACCTGACTTTTATGGAGTTCCTGGATTTATTGATTATCTGTACTACATCCTTGTCAGGCGTCAGGGGTATGGGCATTTTTCCTCTTGGCCCGAGCACCTGACCCAGGGTCTTTCCGATTACCGGCATGTAAGCGGCTTCGGCAATGAAAAAATTGACTTCTTCTGCAAGGCTCTTTGCCCTTGTTTTGTCCTCACCAAGAACGCTTATTTCTTCAGGATCGAAAACGTAATCAGCACCTGCGGCCTTTGCCCTCTGCGCGG
Organism: uncultured archaeon; assembly: GCA_902386205.1. Taxonomy (GTDB): domain Archaea; phylum Halobacteriota; class Methanosarcinia; order Methanosarcinales; family Methanoperedenaceae; genus Methanoperedens. Next base: position 17,320 of record CABMIH010000074.1, read on the forward strand.
TCTCGCCTTTTGTGAATACCGCGATCTTGATAGGTCTTCCAAGGCCGTTTGGCAGGATTATTTCTTCGTCAATCCTGTTCTGCGGCTGGTTCATATCAAGATTCTTAAGATTGATGGCCAGGTCGATACTTTCTGAGAACTTACGCTCAGGCGATTTCTCAAGCGCCTGTTTTACAGCAGTTAATATCAGTTCGTGTTCCAATGAATATTCCTCCCGTAGTATTCGACTGTATGTCTCCTACGGATGATAGGGAGGTGCTACTTTCGACTATATAGTACTTTAAGCTATCGGTCAAATAAGTTGGGGGCGTTTAAACTGGTATCAATTTCAGGATAACATTTTGCCGGAGCTATTCATGTAAGGGCCGGCCACTGCAGGAAAAGCAAAAAGTTTTTATAGGCCTGAAAAAAAAATGCATTATTGAGAGCGGAAATTATTCTGATTTCAGTGGGGTGAATAATATGAAATATTCTATAGGAGAAATTGTCAGGTTCAAGGTCGGGTCCGGTGAAGTGATCGAAGGAAATGTCCAATTTGTGGAAAAAAGCGCGGATGAAAATATATTGTACATAAATGGTTTCTGCGGGTGGGCATACAAAGTTCCCGAGAAAAAGGTGGTATCGAAGGTTAACAGATCAAAAGTATGCTTCTGATTTTCCCGCTCTTAACCTCTGCTTTCCCTTTTATTCTCAGGAATGGCACCATTCCTGTATTCTAAAAAGGAAAACAAATTCTAAACAGGGTTGAACAAATACGGATATAAATAATTAATGATGCACTTCTGCCTTCTCAGCTTCCCGTCTTTTTATTGTATCCTCGCAGGCTTCAAAGCAGCTCTCACAGATAGCTTTGGATGCTTCCCTGTGATAGGGTTCCTGGAAGATCGGCACCTGGATTTTCACCTGGAATAGTGGTGCGTTCTTTATCCCGCATAAATCGCATTTCTTCCCTTTTATTGGCACCCTGTTCTGGTTTGCCTCATGACAGCTCTGGAGGCATTCCTCGTTAATGCCTCTCCACGTTCCTGTAGGGTAGGCTGCTTTGACATCCGGTGCATTTACTTTTACTGGGCACAGCGTGGGGCTTGCCACGCCGCACAACTCACAGTCTTCCATTTAAAATCACACTCCTAATACCACATTTGCTGCATTCATAGCCATCTCAATAAAGGGTTGCGGATATAAACCTATACCTATTGTCCCGATCACGGCCAGAACGATCGCTATGACATATGGTGCCGGTTCCTTTATCTTTTCACCGGCCGGGGGCAATACGTACATGTACCTTATGACACGGGCATAATAATAGATGGATAACGCGCTGTTCAATATAGCAATAATGACAACGATGAGAAACCATGTGCTTGCCTGTCTTACTGCCTCGATGGTGATCGAATAGAAGAGGACGAATTTCCCGATGAATCCGGCTGATGGGGGGATACCTGCTAAAGCCAGGAAGAACACAAACAGTGCAAATGCAGTTATTGGCGCACGTTTCCCGAGCCCTGCAAAATTTTCAATGTCATCGATGTTCTTTGCATTCTTATTATCAGATAAAACCATATAACCTACAACTGCAACTGCGATGAACGCCCCTCCTTTCATAAGGGCATGCCCAAGGGCAAGCAATATTCCTCCTGCTATGGACATTTGTGTTGTAACAACGAATGCCAGGGCTATGTAACCGGCCTGTGCTATGGAAGAATATGCCAGCATGCGTTTGATACTCCGCTGGGATATTGCAACGATATTGCCATAGGTCATTGTAATTACTGCAAGAATTCCGAATGTTACCCAGAGATCAGCGCGCAATGCCACAAGCGCGAGCACAAGTACCCTGAAGGCTGCAACAAAACCCATTTTCTTTGAGCCTGCAGCCAGCAGGGCTGACACGACGCTTGGAGAACCTTCGTATGTATCTGGTGCCCACATGTGGAACGGGACAAGGGCCATCTTGAAGCCAAATCCAGCAACAAGGAAGACCATTGCTATCACATCAAGGCCGCTCACAGCAGGATTTGCCTTGAAAAATTCAATGATCGCAGTTATATTTGTAGAACCCGTGACTCCGTAAACAAGCGACATACCAAATAACATCAATGCCGAGGAAAGGGATCCTATTATGAAATATTTTAAAGCCGCTTCCAATGAGGCCGGATTCTTTTTCTCAAAACCCGCAAGTACATAGGTTGACATGCTTGCAAGCTCGAATCCCACAAAGAGCGACACGAGGTCATTTGCTGAGGCAACTACCATCATTCCGACAGTAGCAAGAAGGATGAGGGCATAATATTCATCCTGGTTGCGGTTATTCTCGAAATACTTTATCGACGCTATCACTGCCAGAAGCGATACTACAATAAATATCAATTTGAAAAACTGTGATAGCGGATCGATCACAAGTGCATTATAGAAAAAACTCCCTTCGCCTTTTGTGCCAAGGACGTATACAAGGGAAGCAACAAGGCCTGCTGCGCTTATGTAACCCAGCATGTTCTTGGACCTGTCGCTTACCAGGAGGCCAATGAATATTACTATTAAAGCCAGTACTGTCAGCAGTATCTCAGGCGCAAGTAACACATAGTTCATGGAATCACTACTCCTTTAAGCACAGTATATAATTGTTCTGAATTCGTGGTCATCATAGTAAGAACGGGATTCGGATTGAGCCCAAAGTATATTACAAAAAGTATTATTACAGCCATTGAAAACATCTCGTAATTAGCTCCATCATGTATATGCCCGAGTTTTTCATTATATGTTCCAAACACGGCTCTTTGCATGGCCCACAGATGATATCCTGCAGTGAATACAATTCCAAAGAGTGCAAGTATCACGAAATTGGGTAACGTGAAGTATGAATTAACAAGTACAAGGAATTCGGCAATAAATCCGCTCATTCCAGGTAACCCAAGCGAGGCAAGGAACCCGGCAAGCATAAGGAACGTAAGTTTTGGCATATATTTAGCTATTCCTCCCAGGTCACCGATGATCCTCGTACCTGCGGAGTGCTGTATCACACCGCATGACATGAACAACACACATGTAATAAGCCCGTGTGAGAACTGCTGGTACATTGCACCACTGATAGAAAGCGGCACGATGGCTGCTGCGCCCAGCGTCACATAACCCATGTGGCTTATACTGGAATATGCCACCATCTTCTTGAGGTCGCGCTGGGCAAGTGCCAGGAATGTCCCGTATAGAATGCTCACCACACCGATTATTGCCATTACAATTACCAATTCCCCAGGAGAACCTGAAAATGGAAGTAGCGGAAGTATGACCCTGAAAAGGCCGTAACCGCCCATTTTAAGCAGCAGTGCCGCAAGTATGACCGAACCTGCTGTCGGGGCCTCCACATGCGCATCAGGCAACCAGGTATGGAAAGGCACAGCTGGCATCTTTACCAGGAAACCGAACAATAGCGCCAGGAATATTGCATCTTTCAGCATCGAAGATTCGATCACAGAATAGTTCTTCAGGAGGTAGAACATGTCAAAGTTCGGGGTCCCGGATATCTGCCATGCATTGAAGTAGAGTGAGAATATCGCAAGCAACATAACCAGGCTCGCCACATGTGTGTATATGAAGAATTTAATGGCCGAATAGTCCTTTCTCGGGCCTCCCCATATGCTTATCAGGAAATACATGGGTATGAGGACAATCTCCCAGAATATGTAAAATACAAAGAAGTCAAGAGATGTGAAAACCCCGAGCACACCTACAAGCTCAAGGAGTATCAGGCCGTAGAACTGGTTTGCCTGTTTTGTCTCTCCCCAGGCAAATATCACTGTTAGCGGGATGACGATATTGGACAGGAGCACAAGCGGCATTCCTATTCCGTCGACACCGAATTTCAAGCTTATCCCAAGACTGACTATCCACGGATATGATTCAGCGAACTGGATTGTGGGGATGGAACTGTCAAACCGCAAGAACAAAATCAAGGAAATCACAAATGAAATCCCGGAAGCCAGCAGGGCAACTGCACGCGCCTGTTCACGGGTCCTGGTCAGGAACGTGATTATAGCACCTATTAATGAGATCAGGATCATCAATGAAATTAAAGCAGCCATTTATATCCCTCCGAATTTGATTTTGAGAAGAATTATCAGGAGGCCAAGCCCAAGAAGAGTTACAGATGCATAATTCTGTACAACTCCTGTCTGCAATTTCCTTACAATCTCGCCAAGCATGAACACTGTTTTGCCGATGATGTTATCGATCACAAGCCCATCGATTATCTTCCTGTCTATGAATTCCCCTGACTGTGCCACAACACCGTGTGTCAGTTTAACGCCTATAATGTCGGCTCCAAGTTTGGGTTCGTAATACCTGTTCAAAAGTAATTTATAGATCGGATTTCCCGAAGATACAAGCTTGCTCATATCCAGCATCCTCCTATTGTATATCGCATATGATATGAGAATGCCAAGAACCCCTACGATAACAGGTAACATCACAATTATGGGTGACGGGTGGAACGCTTCACCTTCATGAACGGCTATTTCCACATTCATAAGTTCAAAATTTTTCTCAACATAACCATAAAATCCAAGTTGTGAGAAACCGAATAAAAGGGCAAATATCGCAAGGATCATGAGCGGACGTGTCATCACACCCGGCGACTCGTGTGCATGCCGCTCAGAACGCGGCTTTCCCGTAAATGTCATGAACCACAGCCTGAAAATATATATGGATGTTAGGAGGGCTGCAAGTATCGCCATCCCGTAAGGGATCATGTCGCCTTTTACTTCCCCGTATTCCAATGCGCCTTCTATGATCGCATCCTTGCTGAAGAAACCTGCCGTGCCGATGTTCATAATCGGCATACCCAAACCTGCGAATGGGAAGCCGATGCCAGCCAGGGCAAGAGCTGCAATGAGCATAGTAATGGCGGTGATTTTCATCTTCCCGAACAACCCGCCCATTTCGCGTATATCGTTAGTGCCTACGGCATGTATCACACTGCCGGCGCACAGGAACAGGAGGGCTTTGAAGAAAGCATGAGCTATCAGGTGGAACATTGAAATGCCAACGGCTTTGGCTCCAAGAACCGCGCCTGCGGTACCGAGTGCCAGCATCATATATCCAAGCTGGCTAACGGTCGAATAAGCAAGCACTCTTTTGATGTCGTTCATAACAAGCCCCATTGTGGCAGCGAACAACGCCGTGAAACCGCCAACATACGCGACAATCAGAAGTGCGTCAGGCACACCTGGTGATATCGTATCAGGTGTTGCGACAAACATCGGGAACGTCCTTGCCACAAGATATACGCCTGCTGTGACCATTGTTGCGGCATGGATAAGTGCAGAAACCGTCGTTGGCCCTTCCATTGCATCGGGCAGCCAGCCATGAAGCGGGAACTGGCCGCTTTTACCTACAGCGCCGCCGAAAAATAATAAAGTGATAAGTGTCAGTTGTGTAGGATCAATCAGTTTTGCTGCCTCGAACATGGTCGAAAACTGCAATATGAAATTTCCGGGTTCAATGCTAAAAGCCCTGGTTGTTATGATTTCGCTGATATTGACATAAAGCAGGACAATACCTGCGAGGAACAGCACGTCTCCCACCCTTGTCACAAGGAACGCTTTCTTTGCAGCCGCTGCTGCTGAGGGTTTGTGATACCAGAATCCTATTAAAAGGAATGAACACAATCCCACAAGTTCCCATGAAATAAAGAACTGAAGTATATTATCTGATAGGACTACGCTCAACATCGCTGCTGTGAACAGTGATGTCTCGGCAAAATATCGCGGTTTGGCAGGATCGTGGGCCATATACCCGACCGCATAAATGTGTATCAAAAGGCTCACGAATGAAACCATCATCAGCATCACTACGGCCAGCGGATCAATGAGTATGCCGATATTCATTCCCGCAAACCATGGCCAGGATTGCTGTACCATACCATCAGGATATATCTCAAGGAAAGTTCCCAGTGAGATGATAAATGATCCTGCGATTGCCGCTATTGGCAGATATGCTCCGCCCGATGGAAGTTTCTTACCCAGGAAAAGAGTCAGTACGAATGCCAGTACAGGTAATAATACTATTAATGCTGATATCTCGCCAAACATTTTACCACCTCAAAATATTGATATTGTCAAGATTTATCGTATCCCGTACCCTGAACAGCGCAACAAGAATCGCAAACCCTATACCTGCTTCCGCAGCCGCTATCGCGATCGAGAACAGTGCAAAAACCTGCCCTGCGGCATTGCCGTTGAAACTTGAAAATGCTACAAGATTGAGATTTGCAGCTGTTAGCATAAGTTCTATGCACATAAGGATTTTAATTCCGCTTCTTTGCGTAATTATCCCGTACGCACCGATAGTGAATATTATGGCTGATATTATAAGATACAAATAAAGGGTCATGCTATGCCTCCTTTTTAGCAATATAAAGGGCTCCTATCAATGCCGCAAGCAGTAAAAGTGAGAGCAGTTCAAACGAAAAGATATAATCACTGAATATCCCGCCTTTCTGCGGGCCTGCGATATCCCCTATGCCGATAGTATTCACTTCCTCTTTTCCACCCCATACCCTGATACTATCGTCGATTGCCATGAACAATACTGCGAATAACATTACCGCAATCAATAGATTAAGGATTTTTGTGAGCATTTATTCCTCCTCTCCCTTTTTGGTCAACATAATAGTGAACAATATCAGTGTCACGACTGCTCCAACATAGACAAGCACCTGTATCCATGCAACGAACTCAGCCTTAAGGAGAATGAAGAACGCTGCAGTTCCCATAAATGAGCCCGCAAGATACACGGCGCTGTGGACTAATTTTCTGGATCGGATTACCATAATAGATGAAAGTATGGTGATAACCGAGATAACTAAAAATACAATATCTATCATTTATTCACCTCTTTCTTGAACAATATCCTTTCCGGACCATACACCAGGCTCTCCCTGCTGTAATTTGCCAGTTCATAGCCTCCGTTCATTTTAATGGCATTCATCGGACAGGCATCCACGCACAATCCGCAGAAGAGGCACATTCCGAGATTGAATTCGGGAAACCACCTGCCATTATACTTGACTATCCTGATAGTACCGTTGGGGCAACTTACTTCGCATATCCCGCAGCCGATGCACGCATCCTGATCTACTGAATGGCGACCCCTGAACCTGGGAGCCAGCTTCATCTTCTCATAAGGATACTGGACTGTTACAAGAGGTCTATTCCCGATATGGAAAATATGTTTCAAGGTGACAATGAGTCCTTTCATTATTCCGGTCATTGCCCAGTTCTTTGAAATCCAAGCCATCAGACCACCCCTGCTGTCAACAGGAAACTGGTCACTAACAGGTTCAATAAAGCTAAAGGTATCATGATTTTCCAGCCGAGGTTAAGTAACTGGTCAATCCTCATTCGTGGGACTGTATCTCTTAACCACATTGCGAAGAATATCACGGCATAGGTCTTTATGATGAAATACACCAGAGATGTTATCTGGACCGGAATAAAAGGCAGTACAGGTCCTGTCCACCCTCCAAGGAAAACCGTGACTATAACTCCGGATACTGCAAACATGTGAGCATATTCCCCGAGGAAGTACATCGCGAATTTCATTCCGCTGTACTCGGTATAGAATCCGGCCACAAGCTCCTGTTCAGATTCCTGGAAATCGAAGGGTATGCGTCCCATTTCAGCAATGGATGCGATGAGAAACAGGATAAATGCCAGGGGTTGCACGAATATGAACCATCTGGGTATTATGTCGAACCATGTCCCTTCCTGGGCCCTTACTATATCTACCGTACTGAGGGAGCCTACATACAATACCACAGCAATCGCCGCCAGAGCAAGCGGTATTGTGTAGCTTATATCCTGTGCCACGGCCCTCATAGCGCCCATTAGGGAATATTTATTATTGGAAGCCCACCCTGCAAGAAGAATAGAAACGGGTGAGAGCGCAGATATTGCAATAATATAGAGTAATCCGATCCTCAGGTCAGATATGATAAGGGAATCGCCAAACGGAAGGGGGATAAATACAAGGAGCGCAGGTACAAATATGATAAATGGCGCAAGTGTGAAAATCCACCTGTCTGCGCCTGCAGGGATAATATCTTCCTTTCCGACAAGCTTAATCCCGTCCGCGATAGGCTGGAAAAGCCCGTGCGGTCCTGTTATCATGGGTCCGTACCTTGACTGCACCCAGGCAAACATTTTACGTTCCAGCCATGAAAGGAACATCACTGTAAGAAGCACGAAAACCAACAGGACTACAATTTCTACCACTATTATAATAATTCTTAAAAGATATTCCATTCCGTAATTCTGGAAGAACCCGTTTATCGGGTCATAGATCCCTATTGCAGATAAAATATATACTACCAGCTCGTAAGCATTTGCTATCATTTTATCACCTGTCCACATCGCCGAGAACAATGTCAATGGTTCCAAAAGCTGCTATAAGATCCGGGATCTTAAGCCCCACAATCATCTTTGGGAGTGCAACGAGGTTGCAAAACGAAGGCGAACGTATCTTGACCCTGTATGGCTTGGTGGTGCCATCGCTGACAACATAGAATCCGAGTTCACCTTTTGGAGCCTCGGTTCTCGTATAGACTTCACCCACAGGAGGTGTGAATATTCTCGGGAAATATGTCATGACCGCTGATGGCGCTCCTGTCATGGGAGCTATTCCGTATTTTTGGGTAGTGATTATATCTCCTGCAGGCATGGTATCGGCTACCTGTCTTAAAATATGAAGGCTTTCCTTCATCTCATCCATCCTGACAAGATATCTGGCATAGCTATCGCATTCTTTGCGGACGCATGCCTTGAAATCAATATCCGGATAGATGGAATATGGCTCAAGTTTCCTTATGTCATAATTCACGCCTGAACCGCGAAGCGATGGTCCGGTCATCCCGTAATTGATCGCCTCATCAGCATTTATTACCCCGATATTCTTCATTCTCAGTAGGAATATTTCGTTACCGTTAATCAACTGTTCATAATCAACTATCCGCTTTTCCATGTCTTTTATGAAATCATTGAGCTTGGGAATGAAACCTTCAGGCAGGTCTTCTCTCACTCCGCCAATCCTCATATAGCTGAAAGTCATCCTGGCGCCGCAGAGCATCTCATATAACTGAAGAGCCTTCTCTCGTTCCCTGAATCCCCACATTATCGCTGTGTTCGCCCCAAGGTCCAGTATCAGAGAACCCATAAATACGAGATGGTTAATTATCCTGTTGAGCTCCAGTGTGAGTACACGAATATACTCCGCCCTCAACGGCACCTCTATGTCTGCAAGCTCCTCGACAGCTTTGACGTAAGCATAGTTGTTGGGCATGGCAGAGAGGTAATCCAGTCTATCGGTATAAGGGATGAACTGCAGATAGGTTTTCATCTCTCCCAGTTTTTCAGTTCCCCTGTGCAGGTAGCCCATAACAATCTCGCAATCCCTGATTATTTCTCCGTCCATCCTTAACTTGAACCGCAACACGCCATGCGTGGCTGGATGCACAGGTCCCATGTTTAAAAGAAGTTCATCTGTTTCCATGCTACCTCCTCCTTAACAGGTTTGACCCGTCTGTGCTTACTATATCTTCCCCATCTTCCCCCATTGTCACGAACTGCTCTGTTTCCATGTCATAATCTTTTCTGAGCGGATGTCCGTTCCAGCCATCGGGCAGCAGTATCCTGACAAGATTGGGATGACCTGTGAACTTAATTCCTACAAGATCATATGTTTCTCTCTCAAGCCAATCAGCAACTTTCCAGATAGATGCAACCGAGTCCACGGATGGGGCCTCATGGTCAAGAACAACTTTTAATACAAGATTCTCTTTCTTCTTGTAAGAGAAGAAATTATAGATAACCTCGAACCTGTCCCTATAATCAATGCCGGTAATTACGGAAAGGTTGTCAAAACCCATTTCTTTGACTTTACCTGCGGCCTTTAATATCTCTTCCTTTTTTATGATGGCAAGAGGCTTATCGATCAGCATCCCCGTGCTCACCACTGCCGCCGGCATTGCCTGTTTCAACTCTTCTGCTGCATTCATAAAGCGACACCTCGCTTTATGATACATAGGGTATGCGAAGCATACCCTCCATTTGATAAAACTTTCCTAAAGTTTTTCATTTATTAAGCCCCCATTTTGCCCCGTATCCCTGGCTCTTGATCTTTTCTCTTAATTGGATAATCCCGTAAAGCCATGCCTCAGGTCTCGGGGGACAGCCCGGAACATACACATCCACGGGGATGATATTATCCACACCTTTCAGGACAGAATATGATTCGATGTACGGTCCACCTGTGTTCGCGCAACTACCTATTGAAATGACCCATTTGGGTTCGGCCATCATCTCGTACAGTTGCTTGACCCTCGGTGCCATCCGCTTGGTAACCGTGCCTGCCACGAACATGAGGTCTGCCTGCCTGGGGCTTGCCCTGAATGCTTCCATCCCGAATCGCGCAAGATCATGGTGCGCCATTGTAACGGCCATCATCTCAATGGCACAGCAGGCAAGACCTGAGGTAACAGGCCACAAGGAACTGAAACGCCCCCAGTTAATAAACTGATCCACGGTCGAGAAAAGGATCATGCCTTCCCTTTCCCTTGCTGCCAGCAAAGTATTTATCAGCCCGGTATCGTTAAGTTTTTCAAGTGCAGTCTCCGGCTTCTTTTTAGCAGGTTTAATTTTTGTTGTATCAATGGTTACTGAGTCCACTCTAAAGCCTCCTTTCTCCAGGCATATGCAAGACCGATTATAAGTATCTCAATAAAAACCACCATTTCAATGAACCCGATAGCCCCAAGTTGTTTGAACTGTACAGCCCATGGATATAAGAACAGAACCTCAACATCAAAAATCAGGAAAACAATAACAATCATATAATATTGTATATTGAAATGTATCCTGGCATCGCCTATCGGGATCTCCGCACATTCATACGTGGATAATTTTACCTTTGTTTTATTGCTGGGTCTGATTATCCAAGACAATAACAGTGCGATCGCCACGAAAGCGATACCGATTACTGTTAAGAGCGCAACTGGCAGGTAATTATCTAAAAGTTCATTTGATACCATTGAACCACCTTTACTATATATTAAGGCTTAAAAAAGGATTATTGATATAAAAAGCTTATGAAATTGTTTTAGCGCAAGATTCTTAAATAATTCCGACAACTGAAGGCTAAAATTTTTAAGCAACGAACGAGGACATATCTTGACAAATGACTTATTCGACATTAAAATCGGTTACGCTTCTCCCAAAAACCCGATCGCGCTTGCCTCTATGGCAGGAATAACCGACAACAAATTCGCATCCGGGTTCACCAATGCCGGATTGATTATTTTAGGCGGGTATAACCTGGACCGGGAAACAAACGACGCAGCACGAAAAGAGATAGAAAGGGGCAGGAAGGAATTTGTATCCGGTGACCCTATGGGATTCCTGAAAGCAGAACTTGAAGCTGCCAGCAAACCTGGTGCAACTATCGCAGTTAATGTGCGTGCTGCATCATTAAAACCTTTCCTGGAAGCTGCCGATATCGCAAAAAAATTCGGAGCCATCCTTGAAATAAATGCACACTGCAGGCAGCCTGAAATGCTGGTCCTGGGAGCAGGTGAAGCATTACTGAAAGATCTGGAAAGGCTATGCGGGTACATAAGAGAAATAAAAAAAACGGGTGTTGTGCTCTCTATCAAGATCAGGGCCAACGTGGTAAATGATGTCGAGCTTGCAAAAGCCATTGAAAAAGCAGGCGCTGATATTATACATATCGACGCCATGCATCCGCAGGGCGTTGATTTCGGGGTCATAAAACGCGTTCGCAACTCAACCGGCCTGTTCATAATAGGCAACAACTCGGTCGTTGATTTTGAAAGCGCAAAGGAAATGTTCTCCCGCGGCGCAGATATGGTCTCACTCGCGCGGGCTGTTCTTCATGACCACAGGATCATTAAATACCTTGTTGATGAGATTTCTTCATTCCAGGCAATGACAGGCTGGTACAATGCACCCAAGCATATCTGTGCGGGCGGGGATTTGAGGGCGCTAGCTTTCTGCTGTCTTCCGGTTAAACCCTGCGCTCTCCACAGCGCGCTGAAGCAGGCCGGCCTCAGCGCCGAGGAGTTCATGAAAATCAAACTGAAATTCGCAAAAGGAACTCCTATCGAATATGGGGAAGGGACATGTTTTGGCAGCATGACCTGGTGTTGCAAGATAACCAAACCCTGCTATCTGAGGGACGGTGCGCTTGAATCCTCGGGCCTTTCTGATGTGGAATACATGCGGATAAAAAAGAGATTGTCAGAATATATCCGTAAGCATATGAAAATGTGAATTTTCAGACCTGCAACTACTATATTTAAATATTTGAAGTGAAAATATTGAGTAAGGTCAAAGGAGGCCGAGATAATATGAATAAGATCAAGACCATCGTGCTGATGGCGATGGTTTTGACTGTGATTACGGCAGTCGCGCTTGCAGAAACTGGTGTTGTGGCCAGTTCAGCAGGAGGCGTTATTGGTAACACTTCAAATAATACTATCACTGCAGACGGCTCTGCAACAAGTGTTATTAGTAGCTATTCAAAAAGCGCGATAACCCGTGATGCGGTCAAGACACAGCTTGGCACGAGATATGCAGCAGGTACGCTCACAAAAGCGGAACTGAAAAATGCTGTAACTGCAGCATACAATCACAACACATTGAAAAGAGATGACTTAAGGTGGCTGCTGGGTGAGATGTATAAAGAAGGCAAACTCACACGGCCAGACCTGCGTTGGATTCTTACCGAAGCCTATAAAAAAGGCCAGCTTACAAGAGACGATGTTCGTTTTATTGTCGCTGAAGCATACAAGAACGGGGAGCTTACAAGGGCTGACGTCAAGTTCCTTGTGACAGAAGCTTATAAGGCAGGCGAACTCAAACGCAGCGACGTGGCGTGGATTTTAAACCATGCATACAAGAACGGAGAGCTTTCCCGCGAAGATCTGAGATGGATTATTATGCAAGCTTATAAGGCCGGTGAGCTTACGCGGGACGATATACGCGAAATAGTGATAGCGGCTTACAATCGCGAAGAACTCAAACGTGACGACGTGAAATGGCTGCTCATGCAGGCATACAAGAACAATGAGCTTACACGCGAGGATATCCGCATCCTTCTGACCGCGGCCTACAACCACGGCGAACTATCAAGGGCTGATGTGAAATGGCTGCTCATGCAGGCATACAAGAATAATGAGCTTACAAAGGATGATGTAAAATGGATCCTGGCTGAAGCCTACAAGCTCGGCGAACTGCGAAAAGCCGATGTGCTCTGGGTGCTGAACGAGGCATACAAGGCAAAAGAGCTTTCAAGATCAGATATCAGCGAACAGGACATCACCGGGGTCCAGCCTGAGGTTGAGCCTGCCGATGTGCCCAGCGTTGAAACCATAACCGAGCCGAATGCCGAGACTGCGGACAGGGCAACGACAGTAAGAACATTTGATGAAGAGAAGAACGCGGCTCCCGCAGATTCTGTCATAAAAACCAAACAGGCATGGATGCTCTATAAATATGCGCTCTTGCCTGCTGAGAAACACCGGGTCGGGATGGAAGCGTTGATAGGCTATGTTGAAGCCCAGGGAAAAGACGCCTCAAAACTTTCAACATTAAAGGAGAACTTCGTATCCCTGATAGACCAGCTCAGGGCAGCGGCGGAAAAAAATGACTACCAGCTTGGAAAGAGATTAGTAACCCAGATGAAGGATACGGTCGCAAGCTTTAAGACCGAAGTGAAGCTGCTTGTTGCAGGCAATGAAACAGCTGCAAAAGGGGCCCTGGATGCAGCACTTTTACAGAACAGCGATTATTTCGACTCTCTTGTAACAGAAGCCAGGGAAGCAAAAAGGGACAGGAACCTTGAGTTCTTTGACCTTGCAAGTGCACGGGCACAGGGAAGGCTTGACAAGGCAAAAGAAAAAGGAATCGATGTGAGTGCCCTCCAGGCAAAACTGGATGAAATAACAGAACTCAGGAGCGAGCTCCTGGATGCCATGAACACAGGTATTGCATCCTGCAAAGGAGAAGGTATCGGGAAGTGCAATACAACAGAATCAGCGGCCTACATCGCGCTCAGGGAAGAGATAAGGAACAAGTATAAAGAGCTTGCAGAACTGGCAAAAACCGCGGGGCAGGCCCAGAGGTTTTCCGCTGCTATTACAAAGGCAAGGGAAATCATAGCAAAGGGCGAGACGCTCCTTGACACCGCGGAAAAGCGCGGTGTCGATGTATCCAAAGAAAAGGTAAGTCTTTCCGATATAAAGGGCCTTGTGGATTCCGCTGAGTCCAAATACAAAGGCGGGGACTTCACAGGTGCGGCAAAGGATCTAAAACAGGCCCAGGAGAAATATAAAACCCTGAGAAATGATGTGGTTTCAAGGAGGAATACGAAATGAGAAGGCTATATCTGATAATGGTCGGTCTTCTGGTACTCCTGGTTGTTACGGCAGGTTGCGTGAACAAGCAGCCATCTGAGCAACCTCAACAGAATACCCCATCGGGTTCATCTCTTGAAGGCAATATAACTGTCCCTGGAGAGAAGGACCTGGTGATAGAAGATGCACAGACAAGCCAGGACGAGAACATCGATATGGGCTCATTGATTTGAGCCCGGTTTTCTTTTTTAGTCTTTTTTTATTATAGGATTTCTACATGGAAATCAAATTTGTTTAGTGTGGGAACGTATATCATCCCCGGGAGCAGCCAGCGTGAAACGGATTATGGCTATTCGGATTTACATAAAGTTGTTGACAGACAAGCTTTTCTTTACTATAGAAAACCTTAAGTGTATTCTCCTTCATAAGATTTTATTGTTGCCAGTTGAAGTCAAAGGGGGTGACAAAAATGGCCAAGGAAGTCGAATGTAAGTCCGCAGGTATAGACTGTCCTTTCATGCTTCGCACTGAGAATGACGATGAGCTTGTATCTTTCTCCCAGCAGCATGTTAAAAAGACGCATAAGAAAGATATGTCAAGACAGGATATCCTCAAAATGGCAAAGAATGTGTAGGCAGGTATCGCCTACGCATATTTTTTGTCCTGATAAGCAAATCGGAACAAATCATTTCCGAACATCTGGAACAACACGGTAGTTTCCATCCATCATCCAGAACCTATAAATATTAACACAATTAACCATTATTATGCCAGATTCTTCTGGCAGAAAATTAAAGTGGAGGTTACGATGAAAAAGATTAGCTTAATTGGTATTTTAGCAGTTGCTCTCATCTTTGGGGGTCTTGCTGGCTTAAATGCAGTAAACGCATCGTCTGAGAAAACACTGGATGAACAAATCCGCGGAAATGTAAATCAGATGGTCAACAATCAAATTAATGACGCACTGGGGCAAATCAACGAAGAACCGTTATTGTCCCCCGGTCTCATAAAAAAAGACCCGGCTCTAAATAACGCACAGCAGATGGTACTGGAAGGGAGGCAGATCTTCCGTTTCGATACCTTCGGTGACGAGGCATTCTGGGGAGATACGCTTCAACTTCACAAGGCCATAGCAGGGGAGAAGTTTGGCGGCGTGGGGCCTGGCGTTAACCCGAAGACCGCACTGGCTGTGGGCCTGAAGGTTGATGTGGATGCACTTCCCAGGAGTCTTATCAGAGACCTTGAAAAGGGCAAAGTAAATCTCGATGACCCGGCTACAACCCTTGCACTTCTTAAACTCAATGCTGTAGTGGGAGTCAAAGGCACCTTTGATAAGAATGGAACTATTACAACGATGGGCATTACGTGCGCCTTATGCCATTCCACGGTCGATAACTCGCTGGCTTTCGGCATCGGCCACCGTCTTGATGGCTGGGCGAACCGCGACCTGAATGTAGGGGCAATAGTAAGTCTTTCCCCCAACCTGAAACCCGTCGCCGATCTTCTTGGCACGGATGAAGCCACGGTTCGAACAGTATTGAATAGCTGGGGGCCCGGTAAATTCGATGCCGAGCTTTTCCTTGATGGTAAGGCATTTAATCCTCAACAAGTCACTGATGGCGTTGTAACCGGGACAAATGTGTCTGGTGCTACATTGCTTCCGAACGCTTATGGCCTGGCCGGATTCAACCAGCATACATGGACAGGCGCATGGGGCAGTGTCCCGTACTGGAATGCCTTTGTTGCGAACCTCGAGATGCACGGGAAAGGGACGTTCTTTGATCCCAGGCTTGATGATGCAACGAAGTTCCCCATAGCTGCAGCCAATAAATTCGGGCATGTACTAACTGATCCTGATGAGGACATGATCACCTCGAAACTTCCGGCCCTCCAGTTCTATCAGCTTGCTCTCCCGTCGCCGAAGCCAAAAGCTGGTGTAGACTTTGATGAAGCGGCCGCAAAACGCGGGGATGAAATTTTCGGCGGGAAGGCGCAGTGCAACAACTGCCACACTGAGCCGCTCTGGACTGAGCCTGGCTGGAATCTGCACAAACCATCTGAAATTGGAATCGACAGCTTCGAGGCGGATAGGGCGCCGGATGGAGTTTACAAGACGATGAATCTGGGCGGCATATTTGTACGAGAACGCGGCCTGTTCATGAAACCTGAGAATAAAGGTCGCTTCTACCATGACGGTCGTTTCGCAACCCTGCTGGATGTCGTGGATCACTACAATAACTTCTTTAAGCTGAACCTGAGTGACCAGGAAAAGAATGATCTGGTAGAATATCTGAAATCATTGAGTTCGCCTTAGCAGCTTCGGTAATATAAAATCCCAAAACAAATTGAAAAACTGCCACCGGTTAATTCCCCGGTGGATTTTTCTTATTTTTAATGATACTCTCACCTGAAAAATCCCCTGCTTTTTACTTTCTCACCGCTTGCCTCCGCGAATTCGCGAAGCAACTGTTTCTGCCTGTCGTTCAGCTTTGTCGGGACTTCAACCTTTATCTTCACAAGCTCGTCCCCCTTCCCCGATATGTGAAGGCTTGGAAAACCTTTACCCCGCAGGCGGAATATTTCACCGTTCTGGGTTCCGGCCGGGATTTTCATCTTGGCTTTACCGTCGAGGGTAGGAACGATTATCTCATCCCCGAGAGCAGCCTGGGTAAAGCTGATGGCTGTCTCCATGATGATATCATTTTCATGGCGTGTGAAAATGCTGTGGGGCTTGACATATATTTGCACATACAGGTCGCCGGGAGGACCACCTTTCTCTCCTGCTTCCCCTTCCCCCGTCACCCTGAGCCTTGAGCCCGTATCAACACCGGCTGGGATTTTCACCTCAAGCTTGCGCCTTCTCTGTACAGTGCCCGAACCGTGGCAGCTTGCGCAGGGAGAATCGATTATCTGTCCATTCCCGCGGCACGTCCCGCAGGTGGAGGTTGTCATGAACCTTCCAAAAGGCGTGTTCTGCGTCCTGCTCACCTGGCCAGTGCCGCGGCATGAGGGACATGTCTTGGGCGACGTGCCCGGTTTAGCCCCGGTTCCATTGCATACATCGCATTTCTCTGTCCTTGGGATTTCCAGGTCAATGGCTTTCCCGAACGCAGCATCCTCAAAATTTATAGCTAACTCGTAAAGTATATCCGACCCCCGCCTCGGCCCTTCACGCCTTCTTTCTCCTCCAAAGAATATGTCAAAAATTCCGCCGCCGCCTCCCCCTCGGCCAAAACCAAACCCACCCGCCCCAAAATCCCTGAGAATATCCTCAAAGTCCACGCCCCTGAAGATATCCTCCTGCGAATATCTCATATCTATGCCCGCGTGGCCGAACTGGTCATACTGCTGGCGCTTGTTCTGGTCAGATAGCACGGCGTATGCCTCTGAGATCTCCTTGAACTTTTCCTCGGCATCAGGCGCCTTGTTCCTGTCCGGATGGAATTGCATAGCCAATTTTCGATATGTTGATTTTATATCATCGGCTGATGCTTTTTTGTCCACACCGAGGATCTCGTAATAGTCGCGTTTAGTAGCCATAAATAGGCCTTAATACTACTCTGAGATACTTTAATTTTAGCTAAGTTAGTCCCCTTGGCTCGTTGGCGTAAAATACTATTCCCGTATTCAGCTTTCCGCTGTTGCCATCGCGGAACCATCTGTTACTACTACGCGTGCCTGGTATCCGAGACGTGATGAAAAGTACTCGCAACTTCGGGATATTTTTCATGGATTTCAACCAATTTGCCGTTATTATCATAAATTTCCTGATAGAACCTTAAAGTTTCTTCCATTTGATTTACTTGGTAAGACCTAACAGCATCCTTGAGAGTACCGAAAGTTTTATACATGATGATGAACATCAATCTATTGGGAAATTAAAAAGGTGAGGTGGATAACGATTCGTCGTAATCACTACAGTACGTACTAATATGATTATCATAGTAGCACTAAGAGACATTTACTGAGCCTTTTTGGGTATATTTTGGAGGAAGAATGTGGGAAAATAAATTAAGAAAGAAACGTCAGTCAAATGTTAGAACAGAAAATCGTTTACGATCTGGTCTGGAATGGGGGATGAATTAATGAACGAAGAATTTGAGAAGCCTCCAAAAGGAGAGCTAACAGATAGACCTGTACCCCCGAAAATAGCCAAAGCCAAAGAAGCCAAAGTAGCAGCTAAGGCAGCAGCTAAAGCAGCAGCAGCAAGAAAAGGAAAAACCGTTTTGATAATAAATGGTGACAATGATATACATTTCGAAGACGATCAGAGTGTTCTTGCGTTCACATCAGCGTTTCAGAACATGGGAGATGAAGTGAGAGTTGAACTAGCAAAGGATACTTCATATTCAACATGGGGTAATTATGATATTGTGGTCTGGAGCTGCGGGGATGATTATTCTGCAATAGGTGATGTAAACAACAAGCAGATGCTTGTTGATTATGTAAGTGGTGGAGGGTGTCTGATACTTGAGGGTGGAAATATTGCGGGATGGTGCAAAGAATTTGGAGCAGGGACAATCCCTAATCGTATGTTTCGTGAAAAAGTGCTTTATGCAACAACAGATTGGGTGTATCACGATGTTGGTGATCTGAAATTAAAAAATCCGCATCCAATTGCGACCACACCGAATAGTCTTCCTGAAACCATTGGCTTCACACCAACTGAACCCGGTGATGGCTCTGGTGATGCAAACGCTGTCAGGATTTTACCCGATGCTACAGGCATATATAATTGGTCTTATGTTGCCTACAATGGTAACCTCGTAAGAGAGAGTGTATCAAGCATCTCATACGGGTTGATAGCATGTGAATCAGAAAATGGCGGTCGAATAGTGTACTATGCCTTTGATATAGATGACATTGACAACCCCGACATACAGCAAAAATTAATACAAAATTCAGCAGACTGGCTTAGAAAAACTTCAAATCCTTCTGCATTAATAATCAGTAGCAAGGGTCAATTAGTTGAAAAATACGGAGAAGATGGATTTAATCAGATTGAACAAAAGATCAACGATTACATACAGGCTTTAAACAATGCTGGCCTTTTGGGAAATCTGATATATGTGGATGATGAAAACTGTTTGTCTCCATTTGAGTTAAACCCGGTTGATCCAAAAGATGCCAACAAAATAAAAGAATTGCTGGACGACCTGGATAGAAAACTTGTCCCAAGTACTTTCTTAATCCTGGGAGGGCATTCAATAATCCCATTCCATATTATAGATAATCCATGTGGAAATGATGGTGATTCCCAGGTATATTCAGACAATCCATATGCTTCCAGAAATGAGGATATTCTCATACCAGAACGTTCTTTGGGTAGGTTGCCTGATGACAGTTCCACGAATGTCACATTTTTAATCTCTTTATTGGAAACAATCACATCCAGGATTAAAAAGGCGAAGAAATCTTCTTTTGGTTTATCTGCGAAGGTCTGGAAAGAAGCATCTGAGTATGTTTATGATGCAATAAAATATGGTCAAGAATTAAAACTATCACCACCTGTCCTTAGTAACAACCTGAAAATAGATTGGATTAATGATAAAGGATATTTTTATTTTAATCTTCACGGTTCGGAAGAAACCCCGAATTGGTATGGTCAAGAGAATTCAAGATATCCGGTTGCATTTAGTCCAGACAACTTAGCTAATACAAATGTTGAAAATGCAGTTATTTGCACTGAGGCTTGCTACGGGGCAAATATTATTGATAAGAGTGTGGATGAAGCTATCTCGCTGAAGTTCTTGGAAAGAAAGGCAGCTTGTTTTGTGGGTTCAACTAAGATCGCTTATGGTCCTTCAGAACCGCCCAGTACAGATGCAGATCTTATTGTGTTGAAATTCTATGAGCATATCAAAGAGGGACTCACTTTTGGAGAAGCTTTTATTAGAGCTAAAAAAGACTTTGCAGATGAGACTATTCGCAGGCTTGGTTATCTTGATGAGACTGGCAAAAAGACGTTATTAGAATTTGTGATGTTTGCCGATCCGGCATTGAAAATGGAGGAGACAGAATGACCTTAACATCAGAACAACTAAATAAAATAGTGAAAGACTACATCAAAAAGGAATCTCCTGAATTTAAAGATGTGGAACCTACTATTCGAGACGAAGAACGCAGTATTCCCCAAGAAGTAGAAAGAAAATTGGGACTAGTGCATCCAAAAGAAATACCCGCAAAACTAAAAGTATTTACTTTCAAAAAAATTGTTACTGCTGAAGATGGGGCAAAAATTTCGATTGTAGGCAAAGTTACAGTGGATGCTAAAACAGGTAAAATATTAAAATCAACTGGGAACTAAAAACCACATACACATCAATTGAGTCCTCGATAACAAAAGGAGGTCTTATAATAGGTATATATGACTTTAAGTACGGTGTTCGAATACCGGCTGAAAGTGGGGCCACCTATTTGAATACACGTACTCAAATTATTAGCGCAAGTGGAGGTTTGGCTATCTACAATTTAGATGGTTCCATCTCAGTAAATTGCGTTTGTCAACTACCTGTTCCAGAGAAAGCGCATATTCGTAAGTTTGTGATGGTAGGTAATGTGGAAAAAGGTGAAATCCATGCTGAGTGGGAGGAGTACGATGGAACGCGCCTAGGCAACATCTGGTGTATGCAAGTGTAGAGATGTTACCAACCACGCCTTATGAAGCCCACAAATGAAACAAAAGAAAGTAGTGCAAAATTTACCTGTTTCAGGAACCGGGAACTTAACATGACAAATTTCAAAAATCCCCAAGATTTTTTCGGCTCGTATATAGGTTACTACGATGGCCGAAACGCCAAGTTAGTTATCGGAGACGTGAAAGCTGATTCACCGTGGCCCATGTTTCATCTTACGTTTACCGATCTAGATAGAAACGAGGTTTATGTGGGCACGCACCAGCATAGAGGTAATCAAGGCCATGTTCTGACCGACATTAAATTGAATAAAAAAGGAGGCGGGGGTGCGGTTAATTGGAGCAGACTCCACCTTCACACATGGGACATTGCACATTTGTCTGGTGTCAGCTTATGGAACGGCATTGAGTTCGGCATGTATTTCAAGCGTTTTTAGACGAACTGGAGCATATTTCTGGAAGCAAAAATGGAGTCATAGAAAAACGATAGGAAAAATAGGAACCAATAACATTGGTGGAGGGCATGCCCTCATATTCGCGGTTGATTTCGCGACATTGGCTTTAGCCCCGGAGTATGCGATGCCAATATCCGTGCATCATTAAAGATTGTTTTTGGCACGGAGTTTCCGTCTCTCGACGCCTGTCGTAATTGAAAAGGAGAAGACGGCCCTGTTGCGGCCCATGCCGAATATCCTGTGAGTACAGATGCCCGTTTCCTCACCGACTATTCAGGTCAGATGGAACTGAACAGCCGATGAGGCTGGCAAATGTTTGTTAGACGCAATTATTTCTTGTCGTCGTCCACAACCTTATATTCCGCATCCGTGACTTTCTCATCTTTTTTCTCTTCTTTCGGTGACTCCTGTTGCTCTCCCTGAGGACCTTGCTGACCCTGTTGCTGCTGCGCCTGCTGCTGATACAGAATAGTGCTTATCGCATGCATCTCTTTCGTGAGGTCCTCGATTGCCGCCTTCATCCTTCCCGGATCGTCGCTTTTCATTGCCTCCTTTAAATTCTCGACGGCTTTTTCGGCTTTTGCTTTCTGGTCGCCGCTTACCTTGTCGCCAAGTTCTTTGAGCGTCTTCTCTGTGGAGTATATCAGGGTATCCGCCTGATTCTGGAGTTCCACCTTTTCTTTTCTCTTCCTGTCCTCTTCGGCGTATTTCTCTGCATCCTTGATCTTCTTGTCTATCTCATCCGAAGCCATCTTTAGCGGCGCTGTTATGGTCATCTTCTGTTCTTTTCCGGTGCCGAGGTCTTTTGCCGTAACATGCAATATCCCGTTCGCATCGATATCAAATGTAACTTCTATCTGTGGAATTCCACGCGGCGCGGGCGGTATCCCCACAAGGTTGAACCTGCCGAGGGTGACGTTGTCGTATGCCATGGCCCTCTCTCCCTGGAGCACATGGATCTCGACGGTTGTCTGGCTATCAGCCGCAGTCGAAAATATCTGGCTTTTCCTCGTGGATATCGTTGTATTCCTGTCTATGAGCTTTGTCATGACATGGCCCAGGGTTTCGATACCCAGGGTCAGGGGAGTAACATCAAGCAGCAGGATATCCTTTACCTCGCCTGTAAGCACACCAGCCTGTATCGCTGCGCCCATGGCCACGCATTCCATCGGGTCAACACCCCCTTCCACTTTCTTCCCGATATAGTCCTCAACGAATTTTTGCACTATAGGCATCCGCGTTGGCCCGCCCACCATGATTATTTTATTAACATCATTTGGCGTCAACTTGGCATCTGATAATGCCTGCTCGAGGGGAGATTTGCATCTGTCTATGACAGGGCGTATGACCTCCTCAAGCTTTGACCGCGTCATGGTCATTGTGAGATGTTTAGGGCCGCCGGCATCCGCTGTTATGAAGGGCTGGTTGATCTCCGTTGTGAGTGTCGTGGAAAGTTCGATTTTTGCCTTCTCTGCAGCATCACGCAACCTCTGGTTCGCAACCCTGTCTTTTCGAAGGTCGATACCGTGCTCTTTCTTGAATTCCTCGGCTATGTAATCCACAAGCCTGTTATCCATATCCGTGCCACCAAGCTGCGTGTCGCCCGCAGTGGATTTAACCTCAAAAACCCCGCCGCCCATCTCCATTATGGTCACATCGAGAGTGCCCCCGCCCAGGTCGAATACGAGGATCTTCTGGTCCCCGGCTTTATCAAGACCGTAGGCAAGGGATGCTGCCGTGGGTTCGTTGATTATCCTTACGACTTCCAGTCCCGCTATCTCCCCCGCATCCTTGGTGGCCTGCCTCTGGTTATCATTGAAATACGCAGGCACCGTGATAACGGCCTTTTCCACCTTCTCACCAAGGAAGGCCTCAGCGTCCTGTTTTATCTTTTGCAGGAGAAAAGCTGAAAGTTCCTGCGGCCTGTATTCCTTCCCTCGCAGGTTGTATTTGAAATCCGTTCCCATTTTTCTCTTGAAAGCGAAAGCTGTACCTTCCGGATTTGTCACTGCCTGTCTTCTTGCCGGCTCCCCGACGAGCCTCTGCCCGTCTTTTGTGAATGCCACGTACGAAGGGAAAGCCTTCCCTCCAAGGGATATTCCTTCCGCGCTCGGTATTATTACGGGACGCGTTCCCTGCATTACCGCAGCGGCCGAATTGCTCGTACCCAGGTCTATTCCTATTATCTTAGCCATTATTTCACCTCATTTTCCATTTTATCCTCAGATTCTTTCTTCTTCGATACTCTTACTTTAGAATAACGAATGACTTTGCTGTTCAACATATAACCCCTTGCAAATTCTTCAAGTATTGTATCTTCTTCATATTCATCCGTGAGCGTCTGCATCATAGCTTCATGCCTGTAGTGGTCGAATTTTTCCCCCACCGCCTTGATAGGGACAAGACCATTTTTCTCAAGGACGTTTTTGAATTGCTTATAGACAAGTTCCATGCCTTCTGTCAATTTATCTTTATTGTCTGACTTCCTGGCATTTTCTAATCCTCTCTCAAGGGCCTCGAACACGTCTATAAGTTCCAATATTAATTTTTCGTTCGCATATTTAATAAATTCTTCTTTTTCCTTCAGTGTCCTTTTCCTGAAATTATCGAATTCCGCGTTAAGGCGAAGGAATCTGTCTTTTTCCTCCGCGAGTTGCTTTTTTGTAGTCTCAAATTCTTTTATGAACTCTTCTTCACACGGTTCTTTTATCTCTTTATCTTCAGGTTCGGAAGTTTCGCTTTCCCTAGTTTGCGTTTCTTCCGGATTTTTGCCTTGTTTGTTTGCCATCAGACAACTCCATAATTAAATTTAGAATAAATATCCTGAAGTGCTGACTCAACAACCTGATATGCACCGGATTTTGCGCTTTGATCTATTGATCATTCATCATCGTGTTCAGGAGGGGCCATTCCGTCATAATAATTTGCCGTGTGTTCGGGTTTGACGTCCATCATGCCTGTTTCCTTCGCCATCAGGATATCATCGATACGCAATATCATATTGGCCGCATCTGTTGCTGATTTTATAATTTGTGTCTTTACGCGCAATGGTTCGACTATTCCCAACCCCAGCATATCCTCGGTTTTGCCGGTGAAAACATTCAGGCCCTCGGTCATCTTTCCTTCGCTGTGCATTTTCCGCAGATCCACAATGGTGTTAATGGTATCAAGTCCTGCATTCTCAGCAATGCCTTTGGGTATTTCCTCAAGCGCATCTGCATAGGCCGATACTGCAAGCTGTTCCCTTCCTGAAAGCGTGGTCGCATAATTCCGCAGTCTCATTGCAAGCTCGATCTCTGGCGAGCCGCCACCGGCCACGATCTTTCGGTCCTCTATCACGTCGCCTACTACGCGCAGCGCATCGTCAAGCGCACGCTCGACTTCCTCCGCCACGTGTTCTGCGCCGCTGTATATCAGTATGGATACTGCTTTTGGATTCTCGCATCCTTCCACGTAAATCATTTTATAATTGCCGACACCGCGCTCCTCGACAAGTTCCGCTTTCCCGAGGTCTTCTTCTTCCACGCCGTCAACTTTGGAGACCACCCGTGCGCCCGTGGCTTTCACGAGTTTCTTTATCTCCTCGTCCTTGCATCTTCGAACAGCAAAGAGGCCTTTCTTTACAAGATAATGCATTCCTATATCGTCTATGCCTTTTTCCGTGAATATGACATTTGCACCGCTTTTTGCAAGCGCCTCCACCTTCTCCTCCACAAGCTTGCTCTCCTCAAGCCGTGCTTCTGTAAGCATATCTGCCGATGATATCTGGAGCTTGGAACTGGATTTTGTTTTTTCGACTTCGATGCCGGTATCGAGTATCGCTATCCTTGCGTTCTCGATTTTCTTGGGCATGTTTTTATGCGCCCTTGACTTATCTATCACGATCCCGTGGATGAATTTTGTATCTTTGATGCTCCCGCCCCGCTGGTGGATGATGTTGATGTTGTCCTTTACATTTACCTTGCCGCCTTCTCTGACCGACTGGGCGGTCTTCACGCACAACTGGACAAGTGGTTCAAGTGCGAGGTCTGCACTTTTTCCTGTGAGCGCCGTCCTTGCGATATTTTCAAGAACGTCATCCGTGGCATCAATGGCCAGCTCATCAAGTATCTCAAGAGCTTTTACGGAAGCAAGACTGTAGCCCCTGGTTATCGTTGTGGGGTGGACGTTCTGTTCGACCAGCATCCTGGCTTTGTTGAGAAGCTCTCCCGCAAGAACGACAGCGCTTGTTGTTCCATCCCCGGCTTTATCTTCCTGTGTACGGGCAATCTCAACCATCATCTTGGCAGCCGGATGTTTTATGTCCATCTCCCTTAAGATCGTCGCACCGTCATTTGTGATGACCATGTCGCCGACAGGATTCACAAGCATCTTATCCATGCCTCTTGGACCGAGCGTTGTCCTTACTGCATCTGCTATTGCTTTTGCCGCCGTGATGTTGAAATTGAGCGCTTCTCTTCCCTGCGTCCTTGTTTTCTCTTTGTCTAATATAATAATAGGCTGTCCACTTAGTTGCCCTGCCATAATGAATTACCTCCAATGTAAAGGTAATTCTAAGTGTTTGTGGTTCTATAAATAATTTGTGAATAAAAAAATTTTTATCTTTTCCCAAAAAAATTTAAATTGCCTCCTTCCCGCGCTCGCCGGTGCTGATACGCACGACATCTTCAACAGGATATATGAATATCTTACCATCGCCATTCTTGCCTGTTCTCGCAGCTCTGATGACAGCATCTATCGCGGTCTCCACATCTTTGTCATCAACGATTATATCCATCCTGACCTTTGGCAGGAACTCTACGCAGTATTCGCCTGCACGCCACTGCAGGCAGACGCCTTTCTGGCGTCCGCGTCCCTGCACTTCTTCCACGGTCATTCCCACGATACCTTTCTCTTGAAGCGATAATCGAACGCCATCAAGATCTTCAGGTCTTATTATTGCCTCGATTTTCTTCATTCTGTTCACCTCACGCGTAAGCTTTCTCAGCATGCTGGGAAATGTCCAACCCAACCGCTTCTTCCTCATCGTGCACCCTCAAACCGATTGTTGCGTCTATGATCTTTGCCAGTATGAATGTCACGACAAAAGCGTATACCCATGTCACGCCGACTGCAATTAACTGCGTTACCAGCTGTCCGGGGTTGCCGTAAAGCAAACCATTCGCACCAGCGGAATTTACCGCGACTGTGGCAAATATGCCTGTGGCTATGGCACCCCAGGTTCCACCCAGGCCGTGGCATGCCCATACGTCAAGTGAATCATCCACGTTCTGTTTGCTCCGAAAGAGCATAGCATAGTAACTGATAGTTGCACCTACCGCTCCTATCACTATGGCGGCCAGCGGTGTAACGTAACCTGAAGCCGGCGTTATTGCCACAAGACCCACGACACCGCCTGTTGCTGCACCTATGACGCTTGGCCTCTTGTGGTACCAGCTAAGAAGCGTCCACATCAGCGCCGCTGCGGCTGCGGCTGTGTTAGTTACAACAAAGGCGCTTGCTGCAAGTCCGTTGCTTGCTATTGCGCTGCCCCCGTTGAACCCGAACCAGCCGAACCAGAGAAGCGCCGCGCCAAGAACCACCATAGGTATGTTATGCGGCTCCATGGCCTGCTTTCCAAAACCCTTGCGCGTGCCTATCACAAAGGCGATTGCAAGGGCTGAAACTCCTGAGCTTATATGTACGACTGTGCCTCCTGCAAAATCAAGTGCACCCATGTTGCGAAGCCAGCCCCCTGTACCCCATACCCAGTGCGCTATCGGGTCATATACAAGAGTCGCCCAGAGCAGGGAGAACACCATGAAGGCCTTGAACTTTATACGCTCAACGAATGCACCAGAAATGAGCGCGACTGTGATTATGGCAAACATCGCCTGGAATATCATATATGCCAGGGCAGGAATGGTCGCCGCATAGTCGGCATTGGGTTCCTGGCCCACCCCATTGAGCCCGAGCCAGTTGAGATTGCCAATTACATGGCCTACGTCCGGTCCGAAGGCAAGGCTGTAGCCATAAAGAACCCACTGCACACTTATTAATGCAAGGATCACAAAGCTGAACATTATAGTCGAGAGTGCGTTTTTCTTCCTCACCATGCCGCCGTAGAACAAACCCAGGGCGGGCGTCATTATCATCACGAGCGCTGAACTTATAAGAATCCATGCAGTGTCGCCTGTATCTACCTTGGTTGCATCTGCTGCCAGAGCAGGTACAGAGAGCAGCAGAAGAACCATCATTGCCGACCAGTATATTGATTTTTTTAACTTCATTTTAATTTCCTCCTATAGGCATACGGCTGTCTACTGTACATTTAATATTATTTAAATTTAACTACAACTTCATTTGCACTATCTTTATACTGAAAATCTATATATATTATAAAATCTCCAGTAGGCTGTCGTTTACCTTATTAGAGGAGAAAATGAGACAAATAGCGATATATGGAAAAGGTGGAATCGGTAAGTCCACAACAACACAAAACCTTACCGCCGCACTTGCTTCGATGGGTAAGCGGGTGATGCAGATAGGCTGCGACCCAAAGGCTGATTCAACAAGGATGCTTCTGGGAGGAAAAGCCCAGGCGACCGTACTTGATACTATGCGTGACAACGGCACCGGAGGAGTGACTCTCGATGTTGTTCGACATACAGGTTTTGGTGGAATAAAATGTGTAGAGGCAGGCGGTCCCGAGCCGGGCGTTGGCTGTGCAGGAAGAGGTGTAATTACGGCCATAAAACTCCTTGAAGAACTCGGTGCTTACAACGAAGAATTTGATTTCGTCTTCTACGATGTGCTCGGGGACGTTGTCTGCGGTGGATTTGCCATGCCCATACGAGAAGGCTACGCAAAGGAAATATACATCGTGGCAAGCGGGGAGCTCATGGCGCTCTACGCGGCAAACAACATCTGCAAGGGCATAGTAAAATTCGCAGAGAACGGCGATGCGCGCCTCGGAGGCATAATATGCAACTCCCGCAATGTGGACAATGAACTGGAACTGCTTATTGAATTCTCAAAGAAGATCGGTTCACAGTTGATACAGTTCGTGCCGCGGGACAATATGGTCCAGCGTGCGGAGATCAACCGGAAAACTGTGATAGACTTTGACCCAACTTGCAAGCAGGCCGAGGTTTACCGCTCCCTTGCAAAGAACATCATAGA
>CABMIH010000075.1 GCA_902386205.1 uncultured archaeon
AGAATTGGGGTACAATCCTTAACCAGCTTAGAGTGTACTTCGATGAACGAGTGGATGGATATTTATAGGGATGGTGAGAAATGAAGATTCAAAGTTTCAGCAAAAACGGTTACACTCCCAAAATCCTTCTTAACTTTTCGGGGGGAGAGTCAAAAACTGCCTCGTTGGTTTTTCAACTGATCAGGCAATTCTCTTTTTGCCTTCTGCCGGTTTGAGATGATATATCTCTTCTATGCTAACAAGCAGCACTGCTTTTGGCTTGATCTTACCGCCAAATCGCTTGTTTATACGCTCTTTGAAATCTTCAAAATATTTTCCTGAATCCAATACCTCTCCGCTTCCTTTAATCATGTAGCCATTTGGATATACTGCATTTCCAACGGCTACGCGGGATCCATTCTTGATATTTGATGCTGTCTTTGAAATAAAGGAGACACCAATCAGCAATTTATCATTATCTATTGCCTTGACAAAACAGACTGGAGCAAGATGGGGATCTCCATCTTCTGTTACAGTCGACACCCATGTCAGAACTTTTTGTTTATCGCAGTCAGGATTCTCAAATGTTTTAATAACGTCATCCGGCATTGCTACCATACTCACACCTCATATCATTATTTTTTTTCATGATATAAAAAC
The DNA here is from genome assembly GCA_902386205.1 of uncultured archaeon. GTDB lineage: Archaea > Halobacteriota > Methanosarcinia > Methanosarcinales > Methanoperedenaceae > Methanoperedens. The sequence goes on from CABMIH010000075.1 coordinate 640, forward strand.
GTTACACCCGTTTTTGTAATGGACTCTTCCCTGCTCATAATCCTCCCCTACCATTTCATGCCCCTTCTTATTGCATGCCAGTGAGCAGACGGGACGAGGATGCAGGTGTTTTCAATGATCATGTTGCGGCCTGGGATTTTAGGAAATTATTGCCTTGGCATTGCTGGAAAAAAATCGCTAACCGTTTGCCTGACTTCTTTCAACCACTCTTTTCTTTGCTCTTCAGAGCTAACAACAATGATGTTGAACATCTTTCGATAGAAGTTATTGACACCACATAAATCGAAAATGCAATTTTTCCAGATGGTTTCAAGAGGATCGCCGAATAGATTTTTCTCTCTTTCAGTTTCTGTATTGGATGTATTAAATACAATAGCTGATTTTGCCCTCAACAAACCATTTGGTATACCTTCTCCTTTGTCATCTTCAAGAAATTCATAAGCCACTCCCGGGCGAATAACTCTGTCAACCCATCCTTTTAAAATTGCTGGTGGCTGGCCCCACCAGTTTGGGTGAATGATAATAACCCCGTCTGCTTCTGAAATTTCGGTACAATATTTTTCAATTTCTGATGGCAAAGATGCATATTTCGGGATTTCTTCAGTTGGCAATATTGGGTCAAATTTTTCTTCATATAAGTCATGAAAATAGACTTCATGCCCGTTTTGATTTAGAGTTTTAATAGTCGTAGCTGCTATGGCGTGGTTAAAACTTTTTTTATCAGGGTGAGCAAGTATTACAGATATTCTCATATTGATTTCCTTATCATTTTTACACATTGCTATTTGTGTTTTAAAAATTATTCGCGTATGGTAAAAGGCTTTCGTCTCCTTGTGGGTGTAAAATCTTTTGGTGCTAATTCGAAACCTCAGGACAGTTTATGGTCTCATCAGAGGAGGCGGACTTCCTTCACGCAGAGCCATGCAAGTAACAAGATGCCTGGGATCTGACCACTTGAAGGCACAGTCCAATAATAGCAGTGTTCAGGTACCATAAGCTATATTGCTTATAGATGCAATCGTTTTATCTGGAGATGGTCAGATGGCTAATAACAAGAAAATCCTGATAGCTTATGCATCCAGGACAGGAAGTACTGAAAAGCTTGCGCAGACAATCGCAGAGGGAATCAGAAAAGTGGAAGGTATGTCTGTGGACGTGAAGAGGGCAAGGGATGTCAGGCCGGATGATGCGGTCTCAGCCGATGGATATGCATTTGGCTCTCATTCTGCTTTTGAGTATATGGGAGGGGAACTTAAAATGCTCTTTGAGGAACTCTACCATGTAAGAGATAGGGTGAGCGGTAAACCCGTACTACTTTTTACCACAGGACAGGGTGGCCAGGTCGCAGCGCTCGAATCAATGGATAGGGTGGTGGGCGTGTTCAATCCCCGCTGGATCAAGCCGGGTGTGGCTGTTGAAGGCATGCCGGGAGAGGCTGATAAGGCAAAAGCTATAGAGATGGGGAGGAAACTTGCAGAAGCGGTAAAGAAATACGCATATATTGTCGCATAATAATTATATAAATTCAGATAGAAAACAATTAAATAGGACATAATTAGTAACAATTAAATAGGACATATTGTAGTAATACAATTATGCAAAAAAAAGATTTATGGAATTTATACCAGTGGGTTCGGAAAAGACTGACAGAAAAGGAAAGGAAATTGATTGAAGCCACAAAACCAAATCTATTGATAGCAACAGAAAGAGAGCTGGCGATCCAGTTAAAATCAAAGATGGTATTGATTATGAAAATTATTGGGGATTCTGCATCTTTAGATTATCTTGAGCATAATAACCGGGATAGCAAAAAAAATATGTAAATTTTTTGTGAATCAAGCAGTAACCTTAAATACTATAGTTCGTAAATATACGAACTATAGTGGGCAGATATAAAACTTTTTTTACCACCATAAACCCTACCTGCCCACTATCCTCCTACCATTTCCTGACAACAAGCCAAGGATATATATTTCCAGATGAAATTGAGGATACTCTGTTAAAAACATTATTACAGAAAGGAAAAATGTTAAAATTGAATCGCAATTGAGCTTGCTTGTTTTTATATAAACAAACAGCTCAGGCAGAATTTTCTTCCGGGAAACACATCATTATCATAAGGATAATAATTTATTTTCTCCAATAGAAATAAGGGGGTTAAATAATAAGAGCGAAAATTAATAATGCGCAGGCATTCTACAGATAAACCTTCCGTATGTATATTTTTGTACATTTGTGCCCTTTTCTATTCAAAACCTCGCTTATTGCTTGTGCATTCTCATTTCTGATAATGGTCGAAGAAATTATTATCCATTACGTAATTTTGCTTTTTAATGAGGTTGGCACATTATCCACCTATTCCTAACCACCACATAGGAACTTTTTTTGCCAACCTCATAGATTTACCTTAATGTAACATAGTTCATACGGTATAAGTCATTTAAAACCGTGGAAAAGTTCACTTCCAGCGCCGGGGTAAACTATCCTGTCCCCTGGAGGCGTTACGCGTTTTACTTTCGGCCATTTATCCTGCGGCTCCGGGCCTTCAAGTGCAGTTTTGACAGGCTGCCTGTCCCCCATATTCGGGTGTTTCCTGACATCTACCCCTTCCACATTGTGGCTGAACTCAACAGGGATATTATTTGGGTCATAAGCATAAATGGAGTGGATGAAACCATGGTCAATGACCTCGGAAACCCAGAAACCTGCGGCTTCCAGTTTGTCTTTCAGTTCCCACAGGTCATCTTCAGTCTCAACACCAAATGAAACATGATCAAACCCGAACGGGCCCCCGACAGGTCTTCCATGTTCCTTCTTTTTCATAGGTTCCACGCCGTCCCACTCAAAGAACGCTATAAGGTCAAAAGGTGATATTTCGAAAAAGTAATGCCTGTATCCCGGCTGCCCCAGGCCCGCCACGAGGCGCATGCCAAGAAGGTCGCGCCAGAAGCGTATTGTCCGGTCCATATCGCCCGTTGCCATTGCAAGATGATTTACTCCGTTGAATTTTATCATGATTTCCTCCACTGTTCCATGTCTGCCATGTTAATTCTGTCTCGAAACCTTGATGTACTTTTCGGGCTTTAGTAGTTCCAAATGGCACTATCATCGCCCCAGGTCTGGGAAGATTTCTTCAAGCGATATTACTGGGAGAGCATACTTGAACTTGCGAAATATTATCCTGAAAAACGCAGCCTGTCAGTCAATTTTTCAGACCTTGAACGTTTCGACAGCGAGCTTGCGCGGGAATTTCTCGAACACCCGGAGCAGGTCTTAAAACACGCAAACGAGGCGCTTTCGGCGATCGACCTTCCGGCTGATGTTGAATTCACCAATACCCACGTAAGGATAGTCGCTTTGCCTGAGCGCATCCAGATCAGGGAGCTTCGAAGCTCCAACATCAACAGGTTCATAGCGGTATCTGGCCTTATAAGGAAAGCCACAGAGGTAAGACCGAAAATAATCAACGCGGCTTTCAAATGCCAGAGATGCGAGCATGTAACAATGATGCCGCAGGGGGAGGGCAAGTTCGTTGAGCCTTTTGAATGCGAAAACGACGTTTGCGGACGCAAAGGGCCTTTTAAGCTTGTACATGAGGAATCAGAATTCATCGATGCGCAAAAACTGCGTGTGCAGGAATCACCCGACGACCTGCGCGGGGGCGAGCAGCCGCAGACGCTGGATGTTGATGTTGACGATGACCTTGCCGGGATAGTGGCCCCCGGGGACCGCGTGGTGGTCTCGGGGATACTGCGCTCATACCAGAGAAGCACCCAGCAGGGGAAAAGCACGTTCTTTGACCTTGTGCTTGACGGGGTATCCATCGAGATAGAGGACAAAGAGTTTGAAGATATCGAGATTTCAAAAGAGGAAATAGAGAACATACTTGCCCTCGGGAAAGACCCTGAGGTTTACAAGAAAGTCATATATTCGATAGCGCCTTCCATCTATGGTTACGAGGAAGTCAAGGAAGCGATGGCGCTCCAGTTGTTCTCAGGGATCGCCAAAGCCCTTCCTGACGGGACACGGATAAGGGGTGATGTCCACATCCTCCTGGTGGGAGACCCGGGTGTTGCGAAGTCGCAGCTGCTGCGCTATGGCGTAAGGCTGGCCCCGCGGGGAATATACACAAGCGGCAAAAGCTCCACATCCGCGGGTCTTACTGCCACTGCTGTTAAGGATGAATTCGGGGACGGCAGGTGGACGCTTGAAGCCGGGGCGCTTGTCCTTGCGGACATGGGTCTTGCGTGCGTGGACGAGCTTGACAAGATGGAAGCTGATGACAGGAGTTCTATGCATGAGGCTATGGAGCAGCAGACCATAAGCATCGCCAAGGCAGGAATCATGGCAACATTGAAATCGCGCTGCGCGCTTCTTGGGGCTGCCAATCCTAAGTTCGGGAGGTTTGACAGGTACGAACCCATAGCAAAACAGATCAACATGCCCCCGGCTCTTCTGTCGCGTTTCGATCTGATATTTATCCTGACCGATGAGCCTTCGGTCAGCAGGGATACCGCAATTGCAGAGCACATACTTAAAGCTCATTATGCAGGCGAACTCTCGGTGAGAAGAACCAACGTCATAGGCTCAGGCATAGAAATGGATGAGATAATGAAAGCCATGGAAGTCATCCAGCCGGTTATCCAGGCTGATATGCTGCGGAAATACATTGCCTATACGAAAAGGAGCATCTTTCCCATCATTCAGGACGAGGCAAGGAAGCAGCTTATTGATTTTTACCTGGGCCTTCGGAAGCAGGGCGAAGACCCAAATTCCCCGGTACCCGTTACAGCGCGCCAGCTTGAGGCGCTTATCCGCCTTGCCGAGGCAAGCGCCCGCGTGCGCCTGAGCAATGAAATTACCACCGAGGATACAGCGCGGGTCATCAGGATAGTGATGGCAAGCCTCAAACAGGTCATGACCGACCCCGAAACAGGAAAACTTGATTCGGATATTATCAATGTCGGGATGGGCAAGAGCCAGCGAGTAAAAGCAAAAACATTAAGGGAGATAATCAGGGAGCTACAGGATGAATATAAAGGCGCTGCGCCATTAGAAGATATTATATCAAGGGCAGAAGAATCTGGTATCAAGAAAGACACGGTTGAAGATATGATACAAAAGTTAAAGAGCGCCGGAGAGATAATTGAAGTGAGCAACGAAAGGTTCAGGGTTGTTTAAAAATGTACATGAAAAAATATGACACGGAAGGGCAAATAATCATAGCGGTCTGCGATAAGGAGATCATAGGGAAAAAATTCGCAGAGGGGGAGCTTGTCCTCAAGCTGGATGAAGGCTTTTACAGGGGTGACGAGTCGAGTGAAAATGATGTAAAAGAAGCCCTGTCATGTGCGACAATTGCCAACCTTGCAGGTAAACGATCAATAGCATGCGCGGTGGATTGCGGATGTATAGACCCTGATACTATCATTTTTATCGATGGCATACCCCACGCGCAGATGGTAAGAATATGAGCGAAATAATTGACGGCAACAGGTTGATCGAACTGGTCATTGAAAAACACAGGAAATTCCTGGATACATATAATAGTGAATTTTCGGATATTGATATAAGGCTAAAATCTGTTAAGCAGCAATCAGACGAGATCAAAAAAGAAATAGGCACGGTGGAGTCAAAGATCCTCGTTCTTACTGAAAAATACCATTTACTTTTCCACCAGGCAAAAAAACAAAGGGAAGAAATATTTGCCGCTGTACTTGATAAGATGCGCGCTGGAAAGGCCGACCTCCATGATGCGGTACGTCTTTCAGGCAGGTTAGATGAGCTTGAGAAAAAACTCCAGACCTCAAGGAACATTGAAGATGAGGAAAAAATGATAGGTGAAATAAAAGCACTCCTGTACGAGTTTGAATCCGGGGCCGGGAAAGCTGGAATAACATGCAGAGGAGTTATTGACAAATTGAACGAAGCCAACTCCGCACACAGGGAACTATTGTCTCTCCAAGATAAACCAAAAGAACAAGTGGCTTCTTCCAAAGAACATGAAAAACAAATCGGTGAAATCGAAGAACGCCATAATTGGTTAAAACACAGGATCGAAAGCCATAATAACGCTCTTGCGTACTGGGAAAAGCAAAAGGGGGAGATTAAAGTTGAGTGAATTAACGGATGTACAGGTGGCGAATGCCACTGTTGAAGTCCCTGAAAAGGAAGATAAGCAGGAACAGGCTGAAAATGTGAAAGAGAAAGCGGCCACACCATTCCCGAAACTTTCCGAACGTGAATTAAAAGAAAAGATCAACTTCCTCAGGCAGAGGTTGGAACAAAACGAAAGGGAACTTAAGGCCACTTTTCGCGAAATATCCCTTCATAATGAAGGGGGCCAGGAATTAAAAGCCAAACGCGATGGCTTGAATTCAAGGGTTAAAGAGCTTTCTGCAAAGGCACTTGAGATTCGAAAGAAACGGGATGAAGCAAACGCCAGGATCGCGGAATTAAAATCACAGAGGGACCAGTACAGGAGCAAGGGAAAAGAATTTGGCGAAAAAATCGGGGAACTTAAGAAAACACGCGACGAACTGAATAAGACAGCAAGGGGGCGTGTGGAGACCCTTGAGAAAGCTTACAGTGAAGACCTCAATATTTTTTTGACTGCCGATATCCCTCTTGAGCATGAGATTAATCTCTGGAAACGTTTGATTGAGTTAAGCCAGAGATTTGATGCCACAAAAAAGGCCAATGAGATCCATGTCGAGATGTCGCAGGAATACAGTAAGGCAAAGGAAATCTATACTGATATGGATTCTTTGCATGCGCAGATACAGGCTCTTGCACAGGAATCCCAGAAATACCATGAGGAAATGATCGCACTTTATAACGAAATTGATACTATACGCAAAGAGGCGGACTCTTACCATTCCCAGTTGTCAGAAAAATATAAAGGCATAGCTCCTCTTCGGAAAAGGATAGGCGCTATCAAGGTTGAGATACCAAAACTCAGGGATGAACTTGATGTGTATCTTGAGCAGATGAAACAAATCCAGCTTGTAAAGGATGAAGAGAAAAATCTGGGGAAAAGGGAGATTGCAAAAGAGAAATTCAAGAAAAGCGGCCGCCTGAGCCTTGAGGAATTCAAGATCCTTGTTGAACACGACGACATCAAGCTTTAAATTCAGTCCCCGGCTTCATACTTCATCCTATTCAGCAGCCGCCTCCCGATAAATGATGTTTTCAGCTTAACCGCGCCGTTCCTGCACAGTTCATGGCAGCAATAGCATTTTATGCACTTTTCCTGGTCGATCAACGGCGCCGGCTCAAGCGTGATTGCAGAGGCTGGACAGCTTTCAATACAGACTCCGCACCGCTTGCAATCATTTTCAGAAATTGCTACTTTTGAAACATTTTCAGCAGATTTGAATATGAATTTTCCTAAAAATGCCGGCAATTTATAGTACATATACCTTGATTTCTTAAAATCCAGCCTGACATCTTTTATTCTTTCACCCATCACCTCTATCTTATCAAGCTCCCCGATTCCCAGCCCCCTTTCGTTCGCGAAATGTGTTGTCAGGATATCATTATGCGGGAATCCCATGATCTCAGAGGCCACGGCATCCAGGGCCACGCAATCCCTGCATGACAGTATGACATTGGATGCTATCGGCGTCCCGTTCGTGGCGCCTTCCCCCTCCATGCCAACGATACCGTCCATTACCGCAAGCTGCGGCTTCAGGGCAGAATAGATATCGACCACGGCCCGGCTCAGGCTCTCCTCGGTGGGCGCCTGCCTGTGTATTGCGGCCTTCCCCGAACCCGGGATAACGCCGTAAAAATTCTTTACTGCGCCGGTATATTTTGTGAGCTGGTGCGTTTTCATCTTCGGCATGGAAACAAGCACATCGCAATCGATGGCAGGTTTTGCGATATTGACCGTTTTCAATATCTGGCCCTCGATATTCACTGAATATGCACCTGTTGACTCAAAATTAATGAGCTTGCCTCCATATTCTTCACAGGCCCCCTTTATCCCCGACAGCTCAAGAGACTTCGCGGTGTAACCGTAGGCGCCCGAGCTATCACCCACCCAGGGAATGCCGCCCGCCTCATTTACTATCTCTGTCATTGCGCCGACAACTGCGGGATGCGTGGTTGCGGCGCGCTCAGGCGGAAAGCCTATGATGACATTTACCTTGAGCAGCACGGTGTCGCCGGCTTTTACTATTTCCCCGATACCGCCGATGAGTTCAAGGCTCCTGAGTATGGCGTTTTTAACCCTGCGGTGCTCATAGTCCTCACATTTTACGATTGAAACTTTCATTTTTCTTATCCTCTCAGCAGGTGCCCTTCGACTGAGAACAGGGTCAGGAGATTGCTCCTTATGGAATCCGGTTCACAATAGCGCATCTATCTTCCTGAAATCCACACGTGCGGTCGAATCAAGAGAGAGTGGAGTAACCGAGATATGTCCTTTTTTCATTACGGCCTTCACATCAGTACCCTCTTCCGCGTCCCTGATAAGCTCCCCGTTTATCCAGTAATACGGTCTTCCTCTCGGGTCATGCCGCTCTTCCACACCTGTCACGAATATCTTTCTTGCAAGCCTTGTTATCTCGATCTCGGTATCCATGGCCGCATGCCTTGGTATATTGACATTGAGAAGGTCAACCCCATCCGGAAGCCCCTTTTTTATCACGTTTTTTGCTATCCTGTTCACGATCTTTATCCCAACCTCAAAGTCGTAACTGTAAGTGCGGTGGTCATCGAATTTATCCCCTTCATCCAGTACCTGGATGGACGCCGCTATTGCCGGTATGCCGTAGCTTGCGGCCTCAAGCGCGGCGCCTATTGTCCCGCTTGTGGTAACGGTATCGGTGCTGATATTCTCACCCACATTGAAACCTGAGAGTACAAGGTCGGGATGCTCTTTCATTATGGAAAATAATCCTATTATCACCGAGTCTGTCGGCGTTCCTGCCACGGCATATGCCCTGAAACCGTTTACGCTGGCAAGCGATACGCGGAGGGGTTCAAAAATAGATATACCGCGCCCGACACCGCTTTTTTGGGTTGCCGGTGCGACGACGATCACTTCTCCCAGGTCTTGCACGCTTTCATAGGCGGCCTTCAGGCCTGTGGAATAGACCCCGTCATCATTCGTCAGAAGAATCTTTGTCATTGGTGTCTGATAGGTTTCAGTTAAAATAAATCTGTGGTAGGAACTTGCTATGCAGATTTTTTCATGTGATCCAGGTGATTAACGCAACTGCATAAGCTGCGGCCTTATGAAATAAAGCCTGTATCTCAGGCACTCTTTGAAATTCTCTCCTTTGAAATCACATGGTTCCAGATCCGTTGCCGTGCATTTTTCTTCAGAGGAGAACTGGCATTTTTCAATTGACATAACTGAACCTCAATATAAGATATCAGAACATTGTATTATTTTTTTCGGTTTTCAACATTCTCGTTCTGGTACACGCCTGAATAGCCTTTCTGTACTTCCTGGCCAAGCCTGAAAAATAAAAGTTGCAGCATGCGTGCGTTTTTTTTGACATTGAAACCTTTTTTATTGTACACCACAAGAAGGCTTTCGCTCCTTCCGCTGTAACCGGCATCCCACACGGCAGTCTCGACAGTAACACCGCACCGGAGGAGGCTTGAGCGTGGTTTTGCTATGGCGGCAAGGTTCATGGGGATATTCACGATCTCGTTGAATTTTATTTTGTAGCTGCCTTCAGGCAGGTGAACCCAGCCATCCGGGCCAAAGTCAATATTCCTTGTCCCGGGAAGTTTCCTTTCTGAATTGTCAAATGCAACAGAACCGGATGTCTCGTGTACTTCGATGCTTTGCAGCGTCAATTCTATGCCATTTGGCTGTACCTGGATATCCGGGTCTATCATGAAATCTACAAGTTTTTTATCAACAAGGGAAATAAGTTCGTTATGGGACAGCATGATCTTCAGAATAAAGCGTATATGGTATAAACATTGCCCAAAGGCAAATATTAATCTGAATTGAGTTCAATAAATATGCAAACCTACTCCATGCTTTAATACATAATGAAATGTGATCCCGATGACAACAATTGAACTTTATTATTCAGATACATGCCGCGACTGCCACCAGTTAAGAACCCTTTTAATGGAGATAATCCCTAAAAACATGAAATTCAAAGAGATCAACATCTCCTATCCCGAAGGGCAGCGAAGGGCTTCAGAACTGCATATATTATCAGTCCCCACGATCGCTATCGACGGCGAAGTTGCATTTGTAGGGAGGACATCCAGGGAAGAGCTTTTGAAAGAGATCAATTCAAGAAAGTGATCTTAAAAAATTCTCTACTATCTTTAACCCCTGCGGCGTGAGCACAGACTCAGGATGGAACTGAAGCCCGAATATCGGCCTTCTCTTATGCCTCACTCCCATTATTATACCATCACGCGTCCTTGCCGTAACTTCAAGGTCGCCTGGCAGCTTCGAAATGGCAAGGGAATGATACCGCCCCCCGACAAGCGGGTTGGGCAGTCCCCGGTATATGCTGTTGCCGTTATGGGTAATGAGCGCAGTTTTCCCGTGAACAGGGCCTGAAGGCGAATGGCTCACCTCGCCCCCGAAAGCAACTGCTATTGCCTGGTGGCCGAGACAGACGCCAAGGAGTGGGACATCCGATCTCCTGATTATCTCAAGACAGCTCCCGATATCCTTCGGATTGGCGGGATGCCCCGGGCCGGGTGATATCACTATGGCGTCAGGTCCAAGTTCCTCCACTTCGTCAAGTGAAATGGTATTGGGTACTACAACAGTATCAGGCTCGAATATGGACACATAATCCACAAGGTTCCACACAAAGGAATCCTTGTTATTCACAAATAAAACTTTCAAGTTCCTCCGATGGCCTTTATCATTGCCGCCATCTTGCGCTCGGTCGCGTTATATTCATATTCTGGGTCGGAATCCGCCACTATCCCTGCGCCTGCCTGCACCATCGCAGACCTCCCGTTCTTGATTATCGTCCGTATCACGATAGCAAAGTCCGCATCTCCGTTCCAGGAATAGTAACCCACGCCTCCGCCGTATATGCCCCGCGCATCAGTCTCAAGCTCATGTATTATCTCCATGGCGCGTATTTTGGGGGCGCCTGAGAGCGTTCCTGCCGGAAAGATGGCGCGTGTGGCATCGAACTGGTCACATTCATCCCGGAGAGTCCCGGACACGGTGCTCTCGATATGCTGCACATGGGAATATTTGAGCACCGACATGAAATCATCGACTTTTACCGTGCCGCCTTTTGAGACCATCCTCACATCGTTGCGGCCAAGATCGACCAACATCACATGCTCGGCCCGCTCTTTCTCGCTCCCCAGCATCTCTTTTGCGAATTCCTCGTCCTACTTAGGGGTCTTTCCCCGCGGGCAGGTCCCTGCAATAGGGTTGATAATAACCTTGCGTTTATGGACCGAAAGCAGGGTCTCGGGACTTGCGCCTATGATGCTTGTTCCATCAAACTCAAAAAGGTACATGTAAGGGCTCGGGTTGACATTCCGGAGTGCTGTATAAAGTTCAAGCGGAGACTGGTCAGTGGTCACTTCATACCTTCGCGAAAGCACGACCTGGAAGATATCGCCGTCGATTATGTGCTTTTTTGCTTTTCTCACAGAATCTTCATATTCCTTTTGTTCCATGTTGCATCTTATTTCAGCGGGTTTGTTTTTATGGGGAGCTGCTGGCTTTGCAGATTTTATCAATGATGCAAGTTTATCGGCATCTGCCTGTGCAGTTGTGTATATTTTGTCTGCATCGTCCCCGTTCAGCACAAAAGGCGTCATGACTATGTATTTATCATCTGTCAGGTGGTCGAATACCACGGTTTTCGTGGTAAGCGCGAACTGCGCGTCAGGAATATTGTTTTTTTTTGCCGGGATGTCAAGCCAGCAGTCATAAACCATATCATAAGCGCAAAAGCCGATAGCACCGCCAAGGAATGTCTGCCTGTCAAAACTCTCCCCTGTGAATTCCAACCCCGAAGCTGCAAAAGCTGACCTGAGGGCATCCATGGTATCAAAACCTTCTCTGATTTTACCAGCTTTTCCATCAAAATCGCATACCTTTGAAAGCGATGAACCGATAAATTCTATTAATCCAGTCTTCTGCATGTAATCAAGCGTTAATATGCGGTTCTTGATGGTGACAATCGCATCGGGTTCAGCCCCTACGAATGAGAAGCGAGCATGTTTTTTCTCTTTCTCCACAGATTCAAGAAGGTATGCGCATTTTTTATTTAACGAGGCGTACAGGTCAAGAGGCGAGCATGCTGTTTTCACCTTTGCCATCAACTGGATTATCACTGGCTTTTGTTCAGCAAGATTAACAAATTCCGATTCAGTAATATCAAATTTCATGCTTCCTCGCATTATTGATAAAATCAATTACCTTCTTTTCATCTTTTTTCCCATCGGTCTCAACGCCGGAGGCAGTATCTACCGCATATGGTCGCACGCTTCTTACGGCATCCCTGATATTTGCAGGATTCAAACCCCCTGCCAGTATCACGGCCATGCCTGCATGAAGGACGACTTCTTTGCTTATTTCCCAGTTGTGGGGAACTCCAGTTCCTCCTGTTTTCCCGTCCATGACGGTATCCAGAAGAACTGCATCCACTATACCTTGAAGTTCTTTTGCCTGGTTTATCAGCATCGTTGAATTTGCATGCGCAGGGACAGGAATGGTCTTAATGAGTTTCACCCCGGTATTCTTGATTTTCTTAAGTTCTGAAATCGTAAGGGAATTATGTACCTGGACAGCAGCGGGGTTTGCTGCATCAATCATGTCTGCTGCATGGTCAGCGTTTTCGGGCATTATGACAAGCACGGACGTCACAAAGACAGGTACTTTTGAAATTAATCTCGATGCCTGCCCAAGACTGATCTTCCGCGGGGATTCCACAGGTACATCCGTGATGAAACCCACGGCATCGGCGCCTGCATTTAATGCAATATCAAGGTCGTATTCTGTCTTGATCCCGCATATTTTTACTTTCATTTCTGCCTTCCTAATTACAACCCGATTTATCTATCAGCATCATTTCATTTCCGTTTTTCACGAACTCATAACCCACTTTTTTTATGGATATCTGAAGGTGGTTAAAATCCTCATCATGCATTAAACGGTCTACATATACCGATTTTTTCCCTTTTAAGTTCACGATCGGAAAAATACGGATTTCTTTTGATGTAATTCTTAGAAGCTCCCGGATGACCTTCCTGTGGAAATCGTAATTTATATGGTCTTCGTACAGGAACAAAAAATGTGAGACCAGGGAAACACTAAACTGTTCCTCTTTAAAATCCGTCGTAGGATATTCGGCAGGCATGTATCTTTTTGTTCCATAGTTCTTGAAATCTTCGATGAATAATTTATATGCCTTTTCTCTATTGGTTTTTAGCGCCTGCACATCCTTGAAAAAATCCCATGCATATAAATCAACAAGGTCGGGCAGTTGATTCATTACAGCATCAAGGTCCTGCCTGCATTTACTTTCGATTTCGAGGGGACTGGACGTGTAAACCCTGTCCGATGCGGTAACATTGTATCCTTTTGCGCTGGCTTCGGCGCAGAAAGAACTTACTCCTGATGCGACATCAAGAATGTGTTCATTTGCTGGCAAATTATCCAGTTCGAACATTTTGTGGTATTCTTCAAATGTCCGTCCTATCAAAACAATATTTTTAAGGTTCAATTGTTTGTCCATGTGCTGCGAATTAAAACTATAAAAATCGCTCAAGCTTTTCAGGGTCGCCTGCCGCTCTCACAAAATCCTTCAGTTTATCCAGGGCTGCGCCGCTGTCGATGGAGTGGAAGGCCATTTTTATCCCCGAACCCAGGTTTTCCACTTTGCCGCTTACCAGTAACGCCGCACCCGCATTGACTGCTATTACGTCCCGTTTTGCCCCTTTTTTCCCTTTTAATACGTCCACAATATCCCGTGCGTTCTCTTGCGGCGTTCCGCCTGCGATATCAGTGATCAGGGAACGTTTGATGCCAAGATTCTCAGGTGTGACCGTGTATCGTGAAATTTTGCCGTTGTTCAATTCGACTATTTGCGTTTCCCCGGAGATGGATATCTCATCCATGCCGCTGCCGTGCACCACAAGCGCCCTTTTTGTCCCCAGGATGTTGAGAACGTTCGCCATAGGTTCGCATAAGGAACCATCAAAAACCCCGATCACCTGCGCTTTTGCGTTGGCCGGGTTCGTGAGGGGGCCAAGGATATTGAACACAGTCCTGAAACCCAGATCGCGCCTTATTTGTGCAACGCGTTTCATAGAAGGGTGGAATACAGGGGCGAGCATAAATCCGATTCCTACTTTTTCGATTGTCTTTTCCACATCACCGGGGGGGAGGTCTATCTTAATACCAAGCTCCTTGAGAACATCGGCGCTTCCTGATTTTGAAGTGATGGAATAATTGCCATGCTTTGCGACAGGGATACCGCATGACGCTGTAACGATCGCGGCCCCAGTGCTCACGTTTATGGTGCCTGTGGAGTCCCCGCCTGTGCCGCAGGTATCAACAAGGATTCCCTGTACGCCGGGATTGATAAGGTTGGCTGCTTTCTTCATGCCGCGCGCAAGTCCGGCGATTTCAAGAGGTGTCTCGCCTTTCATCTTCAGTGCGGTTAAGAACGCTGCTATCTGCGCGTCCGTTGCCTCGGTAAAGATCTTGGATATTGCATTTTCAGCTTCTTCTGCAGTCAGGTGCTGGTTCCGGGTAGTTTTCTGGATATATTCTTTCATAAATATCATTGTACATTTTTGTACATTAATGTATAAACGAGTACATTGTATATAAAAGTTACGTGATGTTTTAATATGAGAAACACATAAGAGGGTGCATGAAACAGCAGGATGCATACAAATTACTTGCCGTATTTTTGATCTTGACAATGGTTTTTTCGGTATTTGCTTATATGTTCAGTGGCCCTATTAATGATACCACGCAAGAGCAGAACCCGGAAACGCAGCAGGTGAAATATGATCCCCAATTGTGGGAAGTCCACCCGCCTTTTCCTTTTGATTCAATTAATGATGCCCTGAATTTAACACCTGTGGGGGCAGAGATTGCCAGTTATGCGGATCTTGAAAGAATGTCACCACAAATGGTACAGTGGACCAAAACTGAGTTGCCTGTAACCGAGGTAGATTCGCTTTATAATTCAAATACTACAAGAATATATTACTCGAGGATCAAGGAAGATAAGAACGAATCGTTCCTCCTGCTGAGCACCATGTATCCTGAAAAGAACGATTTTGAATATATTGTAATTCCAAACACAGGTATTCTCAGAAGGCTGGATACAAGAGCTATAAATATCCTGGGCACCCCTGTTATTTATGCGCCTGATGATAGGGTGGCCAACGACGTGATAGATATTATTAGCGCTGCCGCAAGCATGAACAAAACCAATACTTCCTATGACCGCTTTGCAGGACTGCTCGATAAAATAGACCCTGCTCCGTTCCAGATGATAAATTCAAATGTAAGTTATGCAAAACAATTTTACATGGGTATAAAAGAGATCAATGGAAGCTATGAACGGACAACCGCTTACCTGAATTTGAATTCAAGCACCCTGAAGAAACTCGATCAGTTAAAAGCCAACAGCTCGCAAAATGGTTTTGCACAATATAACATTACGAAGAGCGGAAACTATACCATAGTCCGGGTAGTTACGCCTGACCTGTTAAAATTATTAACAGAAGAAACTTCTTAAGCGCAAAATATATAGCACACCATGCTGTAGAAGAGCCGATACTTTTAACAAATGAATAATGAAGGAAAACAATCCTGAAGGAGTTAATCAATATGGCACAACCAATGTACATCAAATATGAAGTTCCCGCTGAATTAGCCAATAAAGCATTAGAAGCTCTTGAGATGGCACGGGATACTGGAAAGATAAAGAAAGGAACTAACGAGACCACAAAAGCAATCGAACGGGGAGTCGCTAAACTTGTTATAATAGGCGAAGACGTCAACCCACCAGAGATCGTTGCTCATATGCCTTCACTGTGTGATGAAAAGAACACTCCATATATATTTGTCAAGAAACAGGTAGAACTTGGAGCAGCGGCAGGATTAAGCGTTGGCAGCGGGGCGGCGGCAATAATTGAACCCGGAAAGGGTAAGGAATTAATCGACGAAGTTGCACAGAAGGTCCAGGCCCTGAAGAAGTGAGATAAATGGCAGACGAAGAAACCGGATATCCTGCCGAAGTGATCGAAGTTATCGGCAAGACAGGAATGCATGGTGAGGCCATGCAGGTGCAGTGCAGGATACTTGACGGCAGGGACAAAGGCAGGATCATAACACGGAATGTAATCGGGCCAATAAAGAACGGCGATATCCTGATACTGCTTGAGACCTCACGTGAAGCAAAGAAATTGATGTCAAGGTGAAGTCATGGAAAAAAAGAAATGTTCTTTTTGCGGCGGCGCTATAGAACTGGGCACGGGTAAGTTATACGCTAAGAAAGACGGGACCGTACTGTATTTTTGTTCATCGAAGTGCCAGGGCAATTCGGATCTTGGCAGGATACCCCGCAAGGTCAGATGGACGGAAGCCGGGCGTAAAGCAAGAGGCAAAACAGCTAAATAGGTGAAACCTTGGAGCGCACCTATGTTATGGTCAAGCCTGACGGCGTGCAGCGCGGGCTGGTCGGAGAGGTAATAAGTCGCATTGAAAAGCGCGGACTTAAAATAGCCGCCCTGCGAATGAACACTATCTCCCGAGATTCAGCTTTGAAGCATTATGCTGAGCATTCCCAGAAACCTTTTTTCAAATCACTGGTCGATTTCATAACCTCAGGGCCGTCGGTTTCAATGGTGGTAGAGGGAAAAAACGCTGTTGCCGTCATGCGTGCAATAAACGGCGCTACCAATCCCGCGAACGCAGCTACAGGAAGCATACGTGGGGACTTTGCTCTTGATACGGGGAGGAATATCGTCCATGCCAGCGATTCGCCTGAATCAGCAAGTAGGGAGATCGAAATCCATTTCAAGGAATCCGAAATAGCAGGATATTCACGGATAGATGAAACCTGGGTTTACGAAACCTGAATTTTAAAAAAAGCTTCTTTGAACTTAAATACTTTTAGTATAATCTAATGACTATGGCACAAAACCTGCGCACTCCCATCGTGTGCGTTATGGGGCATGTAGACCACGGCAAGACCTCGCTCCTTGACAGGATCCGGGGAACAACAATAGCAGAGCGTGAAGCCGGACTGATAACCCAGCATATCGGTGCGACCGAAGTAACGCTTGATATAATAAAACGTGTATGTGGGACGGTTTTTAAAGGCGACACAAAAGTACCGGGACTGCTTTTCATAGATACGCCGGGGCACAGGGCTTTTACGACATTGAGAGCAAGGGGGGGCGCGCTTGCGGATCTTGCCGTGCTTGTTGTGGATATAAACGAAGGGTTCCAGCCGCAGACCATTGAAGCCATAGAAATCCTGAAAAGGTTCAAGACCCCGTTCATTGTCGCTGCAAATAAAATGGACAGGATATCGGGCTGGAACTCGCAGCCAGGGCAGCCGTTCATACGCTCTTACCCGATGCAGGCAGAGCATGTGAAAACTGCGCTTGATGAAAAAATATATGTTATCATCGGAAAGCTCTATGAAATGGGTTTTAGTTCAGACAGGTACGACAGGGTGCGTGATTTCCAGCGAAATATCGGCGTTATACCCTTAAGCGCCAAGACGGGGGAAGGGATAGCGGATCTTCTTATGGTGTTGATGGGCCTTGCGCAGAGATTCCTTGAAAAAGACCTGGAATACAGGGCCGTAGGACCCGGGACAGGGACAGTCCTTGAAGTGAAAGAAGAGGTGGGGCTTGGGACCACTTTGGATGTGATACTATACGATGGGGAGTTGAATGTCGGGGATACTGTGGTCGTGGGGAGCATGGGTACCCCGATTGTGACGAAAATCAGGGCCCTCCTGAAACCGCGTCCTCTTTCTGAAATGCGCGCAGAAGAAAAATTCAAGCAGGTAAAGAAGGTAGTTGCGGCTTCGGGTGTCAAGATTGCGGCGCCGGGGCTTGAAAAATCACTTGCAGGGTCACAGATACGAGTTGTGATTGATAATATCGGCGAAGTTTGCGCGCAGATAAAATCAGAAATAGATGCCGTGAGGATCGAAACAGAATCAAACGGCGTATTCATCAAGGCCGATACCATCGGCTCGCTTGAAGCCCTTGTGAATGAGTTGAAAAAAGAGAATATACCGATACGCAGGGCAGACATAGGGGATATATCAAAAAGGGATGTTGCCGAGGTCAAGACCATTAAAGACCCGCTTTTCTCGGTGATCGTCGGGTTCGATGTGGATTTGCTGCCTGATGCGAAAGAAGAACTTACCGGCTCGGAAATCAAGTTGTTCATAAATGATGTGATATACAAGCTTATTGAGGATTATAAAAAATGGGTGACCGAGCAAAAACAGCTTATCCAGAAAAAACGTTATGAGACGATCATAAAGCCGGGCAGGTTCATGATACTTCCTGATTGTACGTTCAGGCAGAGCAAGCCCGCTGTTGTTGGTGTGCGGGTAATGGGAGGTGTCATCAAGACCAACCTTGAGTTGATCAAGGAAGATGGCTCGGTCGTGGGGATAATTAAAGGTATCCAGGAACACAGCGAGAACCTGAATGAAGCCGCCGCCGGGAAAGAAGTAGCCGTTGCCATAGACGGGCCGATCGTGGGGCGGCAGATCAAGGAAGGGGAGATCCTTTACATAGACGTGCCTGAGAAACATGCGAAAATCGTGGAACAGGAACTTTTCGAGGCCATGAAAATCGAGGATAAGGAAGCGCTTATGGCTTATATGGAGATAAAGCGCAGGGGCAATCCTTTCTGGGGGAAGTAGGTTCCCGGAATACCTCCAAAATACGATTATAGGATTGTGCCAAATTTGTTTGGAGTTATTATTGGGTTTTGGGGACATAATGTGTAGATGATTTCACAGAAAATATATGAAGCCATTGTATTATCGATATACGGGGAGGCTGGTTTCATTTTTATGCAACCGTTTCACCTGCTGTCTTGCATAAAATGTATCAGTTGTTTCACCTGTTGGATGACTTAGAGTGCAAAGATATGCGCTGTAATATAGAGGTGATAATATGAAAAAATCAATACTTATCGGAGTATCCATAGTCGCGGTGCTCGCAATACTCCTTGCAGTAGTCGCGCTGGGCTTTGGCGATGCAAGTACAAAATTCAATGCATTTGCCGATGCGCAGGCAAATAATAAAATTTCTGAGATTACCATGGAAGGGGCAATCCAACAGGCCCAGTCCAATGTCTCATTCAGGATTCTTGAACCCATGTACATTCCTTCGGGCTATAAGTTCGATAGCGTAACAGGTACAAAGTTCACGGGGGTTATGATTGACATTGATATGTCATCTTTCTCCTACAAGAATGGAGATGAGCAGTTAACCATTAAAGAGACAATAGTGGTAAAAACCAGGGATAACAGAACACAATCATCTGACTTACCCAAAGATACAAGGGAAATCGTAAACATAAACGGCATCGAAGGACGATATTCTCTGGAAAACGGCATAAAGCTCCTTAGCTGGAAGATCGGGAACCTGAGTTTA
The DNA here is from genome assembly GCA_902386205.1 of uncultured archaeon. Lineage (GTDB taxonomy): Archaea > Halobacteriota > Methanosarcinia > Methanosarcinales > Methanoperedenaceae > Methanoperedens. The sequence goes on from CABMIH010000075.1 coordinate 20,269, forward strand.
AGCATCAAGAGCTGGAAGAATGAAGGCCAGAACCAGACAGGCAGTTCCCTTAGCAAAGAAGAGATGATAAAGATCGCGGAATCTGTCAGGGAAAAGACACCTGATGAGGCTGTTGCAGAGGCTCAGGAAAAGGTTTCATTTAAGATTCTCCAACCTTCTTATATGCCGGCAGGATACAGGATGAACACTTGGCAGGCATCTGGAACAAAGTTCAGGGGATCTTCTCTGGAAGCTGAACAGGTGATGATTCCCTATATAAAGGGGGATGAGTTCTTCGAGAAGGATGAAAATCTAGACTTAAAAGAACTTTTGATAATAAAAGACGATACCGATGTCTCAGAAAGTATATCAGGAACCCCATATAAATTCATAGATATAAACGGGACCCAGGGACGTTTTCTTGAGGAAACAAGCGGTATGAAGTCGCTGAATTGGGAAAAAGGCAACCTCAGCCTGACTATCAGCAGTTATGCATATAAAGAGAACAATGTTACAGGTACTTCGATAACCCTGGAAGAGATGGCAAAGATGGCAAGGTCCGTAAAATGACCCTGCCATTGGATTTTAAATCACCGCAAAGTTCGCAAAGCATAGCCGCAATGATCTTTGCGCCCTTTGCGTTCCTGCCGATAAGAGTTCATGCAAATCCCAAGTCAGATCATCGGACACTAACTTTAATACTCTCTGCACTTGTCCTGACAACATCGACGCCTGTCATAGCGCTGGAAGATAATCATATTCGTATAGATAACGTCACTTCGATTTCGTCCATCGTCAATCCAGTTATGCTTGATCTTGCAAGGTCTGTTAATGCAGCGCCGGAGCGGAGGAATTTTATTCCACCCCAGGCTTTCTGGAGTCCTGATGGAAGCAAGTTGTTAATCAGCAGCATGATAGGATGGTATCCTGGTGATATTGATTTCCGTCCCGCCAATAGAAACGGGATAGGAGCCATATACATTATGGATGCTGACGGGACCAATCTTACAAAAATAATATCGAACGAGATCAATAATCGCAGTTCTCCGATTTCGCTATCAATTCCTCTGTATTGGAGCCCTTCGGGAGACAGGATTGCCATCTATGCGCGCAGGTCGAGAATGGGGGGGTTTTATATGCTCGCAAACCCGGATGGAACGCAGTTGAGGCCCATCGGCACAAATTTTTCTGACATGGTCTCGATTTTTACGAACCTCTCCGGAACCCAGAACCAGCAGGATTTTGCGTGGAGCCCGGATGGGACAAAAGCAGTTTTTGTAACGTCTCAAAAGATCTATACAGTAGATGCTGGCGGTTCTGACATGAAACAGCTTGCCAGCGATGTAAATGAACCTTATATTACTGGCGTTACATGGAGCTATGATGGAAAAAGAATAGCATTCAGCGGAAAAAACCTGTGGATTATGAATAGCAACGGCACAGATATCAGGTTGTTCAGTGCTTGCCGCAGTGGGATATGGAGCCCGGATGACAGCAAGATACTGTGTATTTCATCAGAAGAAGCGAATGATCAATTCCTAAGTGTTCTCTACCTGATAAATGTAAACAGCGGCAATAAGACCGAGCTTATCAAAAGCGTCGAATTAGGAGACCCTGTCTGGAGTCCGGATGGTAATAGCATATTATTCAAATCCTTCACTGAAAGAAAGAATCATGGGATTTATGTAAGCGATTCGCTTGGAAGAAATGTAAAATTAATTTATGATGAAAACAGTTCTTTAGATGCAATTAGCTGGAATCCTGGGGGGAATAAAATAGCTTTTGCCTCCTTAGAAAACGGAGTAAGTCTTTACACGATAAATCCCGATGGAACGGGGAAGACCCTCCTAACTTCAAATCTTTCATGGAGCTGGACAAATCCTTATGCATGGAGCCCATCCGGCGATAAGATTGCTTTTTCTTCGAATACTGGTAATGGAGAACATATTTTTATTGCGGATCCGGACGGCACTGGACTTACACAGATAACGACAGGTGAAAATAAAGGTTACAGATTGAGCGGTGCGGGGAGCTGGAGTCCGGATGGCAGGAGACTTTTGATCGAGTCTATCGGCGGCAGGTCCTGGCAAAGAGAGGTTTTTATAGTCACGCTCTCAGGTTACGATAGTACAATATTCAAACGAGCGCCTGTGGTTGCCACGCAGGATGTTAGACCCGCAAACAATTCTATCACGATAAAAGAACCACAGGCAGGGCAAACAGACGTGCCGATAGTGATGTCTGATACACCCCAGCTACCGGGCTTTGATATGATGTTCGCAGCAGAAATTCTATCTGCAATCTATTTAATTAAAAGGAGATATTATTAAGAGAACAGGTAAAGGTGTAATATTGATGGTATCAAAAAAAACCGGGATACTTGTAATTGCGGGTGCTGTACTGGTAGTATCCAGTGTAATAGTCACAAGCATGCTGCTTGCAAGCAGGCCCTCGATCATCCAGGTAAACGACGGGACTTTCAAAATCCTTGAACTTCCTTACACCTATACCAGGAACGATGCTTACGTCCTTGTCATGGGCTCGGCAATCGGCGGCATGATGCTCTCGTATATTCTCTCATCGTTATTCGCAACAGGAAGAAGTGGGGACAAAGAAATGACAATGATCGAAAAACCGAAAGAAACGCCTTTCCTGGAAGCTGGCGCATCGGCTATTGCAGAGCAGATTAACGCAGATTCGCAATTGATCGATGCAGTCTTAACAGCGCTGGAAGGGGATGAAAAGAAACTGGTTAAAGAAATTGCAAGTCACGGAGGTGAGATGCTTCAGAATGAACTTGTACTTACACTGAATTTTTCAAAAGCAAAGGTCTCAAGAATGATTTCGGATCTTGAAAAAAGAGGATTGGTGGCCAAGAAGCAGTATGGATTGACAAATAAGGTCGCCCTGGTGGATAAACTGAGAGGTGAGAAGAATGAGAAATAAAATATTAATTGGAATTATTTTGGCAGCGTTGATTTTCGCTACGGTATTTTTCTGGTACACAGGTGAAGCCACTGTGAGCATAGTCAGCCTTGAGTTCCCGCCTGAAACTGGACCTTATTATCCTACGATCGGAACACAGGACTCGGGATTCTTATTTATTAACATGCAGAACAATGCCTCCAGTGACGTTAATATAACATTAAAAGTAAAAAATGCACTTGAAGATGAAAAGGGCAATAGTGTACCATCCTATATATTAGTTTATGGATCATCCAGTCAGCAACCAACAATTTATGAACCTATTGGCGAAGTCAGGTTAAAGCCAGGCATGAATAACATACGGATTTTTTTCGGCTACCAGGTGCCGGGATCAAAAAAAATCGAAGTTGAAGTTTACCAGAGGGGAAGGCTTATTGATACGAGGTCAGCAGAAATAGAAGTAGTTCCACCGAATATCGGCGTATCTCTACAATATAGTAATGAATCGCGGCAGGACTATCATATTTATAAAGTATTCGGAAGCCTTTCTAATACTGGAATGGGAGCAGCACAGGGCATCGAAGTAAATATCTCTATAATCAACGAAACTACGAACACGGTTGTTTCCTCGGCCACAAAAGGATACAGTCTTCGAAGGTATGAATTCTACTATCCAATGAGTCTATGGGAAGGAAGTGATAAGAGTCAGGCCACACTGGGTCCAATCGCTGTTATTGAACTCGCAGAGGGCACTCCTTCCGATGAGAAATACCTGCCTGCATCAACTGTTGCGAAAGGCAGGATCGGGGATAATTTTAAAGTTGTGGTCACCGCCCGGTGGAGGGATCAAACGGCAAAAGCTGAAATGGATATACCACCAAATACATGAAACATAATGGAGGAACCTGAGATTGATTCAAATAAATAAAATAAAAAAATCTGGAAAAAACATAGCAATATCATTTGCGCTTTTACTTGTACTGTTTGCGCTGCCCTTCACAGCAAGTGCAGCCCAGGAAAAAAGGGTAATGATAAAGGTAGGCGATACCTGGGAAAAAGACGGCTGGAATATTTCTGTGAAATCTATAGATACACAAGGAAAACCGAATTTCGTCATGGTTTCACTTTCATACTTGGAAAGAACTATCGGAGATACTAAAATTGAGACTGGTAAATCCTATACCTTTAAAGGCAGGAATCCCGATGGCTCAGAAGTGCCGTTATTTACTATCAAAGACAGCGGCTTATTTGTTGGTGTAGAGACGAAGGCGTTCAGTCTGGATTTAAACTGGTCAATACCAGATAAAGATGTAGAGATAATTGATGTACCTGAAGTGTCCGATCCTGTAAAACCTGAGAGGCCTGTCCCATCACCTACGGCACAGGCAAGCCCTGAAGTGCCGGGATTTGAAGTTTTTGTCGGGATTATTGGGATTCTTGTTGTGTGGCTTGGACTAAAAAAATAGGGGATCAGCCAATATAACTTGTGCTTCCCCTGTCAAAATCCCCAACAAGCTCAAGCCTCATGTCGTCTGGCTGCCATGCCGCGTCCGGATACACGAGGTTCTTGAAGAAAAGGGTAGTGTCAGCCGCTATCATGGTCGCAAGATGCTCATCTCCGAAGACATTTCTTGTGATATCATGCGCCATGGCCCTTACCCCGCTTTCATCCAGGTAGCCCAGCGTATGCAGGTATTCATGCAGCAGGACATGGAAGATGTAAGGTTTATAAAGCTCAGGCCTTGTTTCCTTGATCCTCTCAAGAGGGATTTTGTTCATCACAATAACATTGGAGCCGACAGGATAGAATGCCCCGAAAAAACCCTGCGGATGGTTCCCCAGGTTAGCAAGTCCGAGCATCAAGCCTGCGCGGCTTTTTTTCTGGCTCACCCACACCGAAGATTTTACTATCTCGAATATATCCGCCAGTGTCTTTGCATTTTCCAGTCTTGAAGGAAAGTCCCTCTTCATTATGATATTTTTCATTTCCATCTGTATTCTTTTACCTCTCTATATTATTCGTTATATTACGAACATTCATACAATGACGATTAGTAATTAAATAACTTGTGGTCAAAATTGAAAACTTAAGGAAAAAGCTGATCAGCGAGTTCTTGCTTTACCTTTTCTCCTTTTATTCATGGGAGAGCCGCAAACGGGACAGACATCACCCCCCGGGAACCGGCGCTTGCACCCGATGCATTGTTTTTCCCAGAGCAATATATCTTTTATTTTCCTCTGCCCTGCCGGCATTACCCTTATCCCGAGCTGGATAGCGGTGTTCTGGATCGCAAAATCATCAGTAACAAGCACAGTTTCCTCGCGTCCTGAATATTCCAGCGCCTTTGCAAGGATTTCAATATCAGTGCCGGAAAGCTCTTCGCTGTCCTTTGTAACATTGGCTTTTAATTTCACTTCCTTTATGAAATCCCGGACCGGGGGTTCGACTCTTACGTTCATTAATTCCATCGTTGTGCGGGCATTCTCGTCCCTGAGCTCTTCAACTACCGAGGGGACTGTAATAACGCTTCCTTCCAGTCTTTTTCGTATAATGAAAAGGGAAGCGTCGGCGATGTAGATCATCTGCGAATGATTCTTTTCACATGAATTAATACTTATCTGGAATCAAGCTCATTACCGTATGCTGTCCTGGGGACCAATGCAGCCGCTATCGCAGAGGCTATTAATGCTTTGTATATATCAACAGCTATGAAAGGCAGGGCCCCGAGCTCAATTGCTTTTTGCGCATTTACACCGAGTACGAATGATAACTGGATAACGCCTGCAAGGTAGATCAATACGATTCCGATCATCATGAGACAGAATATCCCTCTAAAACTGCGGGATTTGACGTACATATCTGTGAACCATCCTATGACAAGGGAGGCCGCAATAAAACCAAGTAAATAACCGCCGGTTACTCCAAGAAGGATAGCCATACCGCTTTTCGCATCAGCGAACCATGGAACCCCGAGTGCGCCGATGACAGTGTAGAATCCCTGGCTCAATCCACCGTACCACTTTCCAAGGATAACGCCTGAAAGGAGCACTGCAAAAACCTGTCCGGTGACAGGCACAGGCGTATATGGAAGGTAGAACCGCATCTGGGCAAGCAGCCCTGTCAGGCATGCAAACCCAAGCGCAAGGATAACTTTGTTCGTGAATGTCGATTCAAACCGCCATTTAAAGAGGTTGTACTTAACAGACTCATATTTTACGAATGCATTTTTTAGTTCATTGCCAAATTCGGACATAAGCCACCTATTGTAAACTTTTTTCCTCCAAAGGTAGACAATCTATTTAAGGTTTATTGATTAACAGTAGTCGTATTTAAATACTAAAAACCCTATAATAAAGAGGGGTGGAACGTATGGAACTAATTTCTATAAAAATAGATTCGCCGGAAGATGCGAATATGATACTCGGCCAGACACATTTCATCAAGAGCGCGCAGGATTTATACGAAGCACTGATTTCATCGGCTCCTGGAATAAAATTCGGGATCGCATTTAGCGAAGCTTCCGGGAAATGCCTGGTCAGGAGCGACGGGAATGAAGAAGAACTCAAGAAGGCAGCGGAAATCAATGCGCTTGACCTTGGATGCGGGCACAGCTTTATAATATTCATGAGGAACGCATATCCGATAAATGTTCTGAACGCGATAAAGAACGTGCAGGAAGTATGCAATATTTTCTGCGCCACCGCAAACCCTGTTGAAGTCATCATAGCCCAGACGCAAATGGGCAGGGGAATTCTTGGCGTGATAGATGGGGAAAGCCCGAAAGGCATCGAGACTTCAAAAGATGTAGAAGATAGGAAAAAATTCCTGCAGGCTATCGGATATAAGAGATAATGGAAAAGGATTATCTGAAAGTCAGGGTTCCTGCCACTTCTGCAAATCTTGGGGCAGGATTTGATGTGTTCGGCATCGCCCTGGAAGTACCTTTTGACATACTGGAGATTGAAAAAAGCGACAGGATAGAGATCATAGTCAGGGGAAAAGGTTCTGAACACATACCTACTGACCCGCGAAATAACACTGCCGGGGTTGTGGCTTCCATCCTTGGAAAAACCGTGAAGATCATAATAAACAGGAATATTCCCTTAAGCAGCGGGCTTGGTAGCAGCGCAGCGCCTGCTGCCGGGGTTGCCTGGGCGCTGAACGAGATGTATGAACTCGGGCTTTCAAGAGAAGAGCTTGTAAGAATCGCTGCCAGGGGCGAACAGGCAGCATCAGGGGTTGCGCATGCCGATAACGTGGCGCCGGCGATATACGGAGGTTTTGTGATAGTTCATAAGGATAAAATAATTTCCCTGAAGGTGGAAAATATCGGGATCGTTGCAGTACATCCCGAGATAATCGTAAGCACGCGGGTAGCCCGTGCCATGCTGCCGGGAAAAATGAATATCGATGATGTTTCATTTAACATCGGGAGTGCGGCGTCAATGGTAGTGGGCATGATGAAAAGTGACATAAAGCTAATAGGAGAAAGTATGGAGAGCAGGGTCATAGAAAGGATACGCTCAGGGCTCATAAGGGGGTATTCCCTGGTAAAGAAAAAGGCGCTTGACGCCGGAGCTGCCGGGGTGACGATAAGTGGCTCAGGGCCGACCATGATAGCTGTCTGCAGGATGGATGAGAGGGAGAGAATCGCAAAAGCCATGATGCAAGGTTTTTCAGAAAGCCATGTCAGGAGCGAGGCTTTTATTACAACTATCGGGAGAGGGGTGGAGATAATAGGGTAATTTTTTTAATATCGCAACCTTTTAGACTTATAAAACCTACAAGCAATTATGATCGACAGGAAGGAGATTATCGAAGTATTATCTGATTACGACCTCAGCGAAACCACCATTGGAGTCCTTGCATCCCACTCCGCCCTTGATGTCTGTGACGGCGCCGTGGAAGAAGGGTTCATGACTCATGCTGTATGTGAGAAAGGGCGCGAGAAGACATATACTGAATATTTCAGGGCAGAGAGGCAGGACGGAAAACTCATCCGCGGTATCGTTGACAGCGCAGATGTTTATACTAAATTCAATGAGATCCTAAAACCCGATAACCAGAAGAAACTGCGGGATAAGAACACGATTTTCATACCGAATCGCTCGTTCACTTCTTATTGCGGTATAGACGAAATTGAAGATGACTTCAAGGTCCCTATGTTCGGGAGCAGGAACCTGCTGCGAAGCGAAGAGCGCGGCATTGAGCGGGATTATTACTGGCTGCTTGAGAAAGCAGGTCTCCCGTATCCTGAAAAGATCGGAAAACCCGAAGACATCGACTGCCTTGTGATGGTTAAGCTCCCGCATGCTGTCAAGAAACTTGAGCGCGGGTTCTTCACAGCCTCCTCCTATGATGAATTCAAACAGAAATCAGAAGCGCTTATGGAACAGGGTGTGATAACGCAGGATGCGCTTGCGGAGGCAAGGATAGAGAGGTATATAATCGGCCCTGTCTTCAACCTTGACATGTTCTATTCACCAATAGAAGAAAAGATGAGCAGGATCGAACTTCTGGGCATCGACTGGCGTTTCGAGACAAGCCTTGACGGGCATGTGCGATTGCCTGCGCCCCAGCAGATGACGCTCAATGAGCGCCAGATTACTCCCGAATACACGGTATGCGGGCACAATTCCGCAACGCTTCGTGAGTCTTTGCTTGAGGACGCGTTCGAGCTTGCAGAAAAATACGTAAAGGCGACCCAGAAATACTATAAACCCGGCATTATCGGGCCCTTCTGCCTCCAGACATGCGTGGATAAAGACCTTAATTTCTATGTTTACGATGTGGCGCCGCGCGTGGGAGGGGGGACCAATGTGCACGTTTCTGTAGGTCATCCTTACGGCAATACCCTCTGGCGCAGACCCATGAGCACGGGGCGCCGCGTGGCGATGGAGATAAGAAAGGCTATCGAGCAGGAAAGGATGGAAGAGATAGTGACTTAGGTGCTTACATCTCCTCGATCCGTTTAACGCTCATCATCGGGTAATCATTTTCCTCATCGTATGCCAGCTCTGCATACGCTATCGTACTCTTATACCGTACCTGCAGGCTCACATGCAGCATTCTCCCTTCCAGTTCACAGTACCCGAATTTGGGATTCTCCCTTTTCGCAACCATTTCCCTGTCGATCGAAACGCTGATGCTTCTCACATACGGCTGGAGAATAATGCTGTCCTCTATAGTCCGCTCCATGCTCTCAGCCGTATCCTTGCTGATTGGAGTTCCAATGAACTGGTGATACAATGCGCCAAGTTTAATCCCTGCTTCAAAAACCGCCTTATCGCGGTCATTCACTTCTTCCATAAATCCTCCTTCCGATAGGAACCAGTATATACGCAAACACAAGGCCAAACAATACAAGTGATACAGGCCTTACGATTTCAGTATATCCCAGGTAAAATGCCATAATATCAAGAACAAGCATTATTCCCATGGGCGCAAGGATGACCGGGTGTTTCAATTTGGGGTAACTGATCGTGCTGACCATTAGAATTGATATCATAATAAGAAATAAACCAAAAGCGGGTTTTACATACGGATCTGGAAGATAATCTTTCACAAGGAGAAATAACGCCACGATAAAACCGCCTGATGTTATAGGTATTCCTTCAAAACCATCTTTTTTTCCTGTCACGTTGAACCTGGCAAGACGAAGGATGCCGCATACCAGGAAAAGCCCTGCGGCAAGCCATGCAAAGATCCCTGAATCGAGCAGGAAAACAAGGGCAGCAACGGCGGGTGCGGCTCCGAAAGATATGGCATCTGAAAGTGAATCAAGGTTGGCGCCAAGAACGCCAAAACCAGAGTACCTTGCCACTGCCCCGTCCGCCCCGTCCGCTATGACGGCCAGAAGGATCAGCACGAGCGCGCTGTTAAACTGGCCCTGGAATATCATTATTATCGAGGCAAAACCAAGCAGCGCATTTATAAGAGTGACAATATCCGCAGGTTTGATAAGTTTAAGGATGTTCTCACTCATGCTTATCACCTTGTTTTTTCTTTTTTCATTGCGATCACGGTCTCTCCGGCTTTTACTTTATCATTTATCCCGACCGTGAATTCATATATTTCAGGGACGACCACGTCCACGCGCGAGCCAAAACGTATCATACCTATGCGCTCACCCCTCTTCACATGGCTCCCTTCACTGATATACGAAACTATGCGCCTGGTCAGGACACCTGCTATCTGGGTCAGCTCAAGGGTGCCGTGGTCAGTGCTTAATACAACGTGGTTGCGCTCATTCACAAATGAATCCTTGTTGAACGCCGGGATATAACCTCCCGGCTTATAATCGAGATGTGTAACAGTACCGCCAAGAGGGGCACGGTTCACATGGACATTATGTATGTTCATAAAAATGCAGACAGTCCGGTTCTTTATTGATATCACTTTACCATCTGCCGGCGATACAGCGTCGTCCTCATTTCCCAGGGGCTTACGTTGGGGGTCGCGGAAGAAAATAATAAAAAAGATCGAAAGGAGCATTCCTGTAATAGACAGGAAATATAACAGGATCGACAGGTAGCCGCTTGAAATCCATGCGGAATATCCTGTTACAATAGTTGAAAGCAACACCGCGCCGATCCAGGAAAATGAACCCTTAGCCATCATTTTTGAGTATACCTCCGACCAGGTTCAAAACACCGTCTATCATATCAAGAATTTCTGGAAGTATTTTCAATACCGCATAGGCTATTAAGAACAGCGCGACAAGAGAACCCACTTTTGCGATGACCGTATGCGCAATATAAAAACTCATATCAGGGTCGCCGAACCAGTTCATCCCGTACGCATCAACCACAAAGACATTTCGTATCAGGTTCAAAACGTAGATAACTGGAACCGATACAAGGAATGCGGATGCAAGCCGTTTGATCGGTGCGTTAACGCTTGCGATTATACCGATGAACAGGGCTATGCTTTCAATCGCCGTGCATGCAAGTATTATTTCGACTTTGTACCCATTGACCGCGATAAGGTTCCAGTCCAGCCTTGTTATCATTATACCTAAAACCGATGCAAGCCAGACGGTCTGGTCTGTTACTGTTGATATGATCCATGTATTCATTACATCGATTTCTGAAAAGATAAAATAAGAGATTCCCCCGATGGCCGCAGCAGTTGTGGCCATGAAAAGCGAGGTAGTAATATTAATGCCATTAATGTCCCTCTGTATCCTTTTATCATGGCGCATCATGACATAACCGATGAAAACGCATAATATAGCGGCAAGTACCGTAACGGCCACATTCACATAGTCACCCAGTTGGGCATAATGCGGTGACTGGAATAACCAGTGAACGGCAAAAAACGCCCAGCCCGCGCCGGCAACTGAAAGTTTGAGGTTTTTCTGCCCTGGTATGACCGAGGCCGCAATAAGTAATCCGAGGGCTATCCAGAGTATGTTTTCTATCATATTATAATCACATATTATTTCATAAAAGATAATATAATTTGGTACGATTTTTTCTTGAATCCCACCTTTTGTCTGCAAGGTTATTAAATCTCTCGTTATCCAATAAAAAAAATTGAACGTACAGCGAAAACCTCAGGCAAAAAACAATCTACGTTAGCTTTATGTAATATGAAAGGTATCTGGAGGAACACTGAATCATCTTTTTATGATTCTAATTCGTAGCAAGCATCCGCTTGTGGCGTATGGATCGAAACGATCCGAACGCAGGAATGTTGCGTGAGTCGGACCATGAAAGGTCTTACGGAGGAAAGAATGAAAAATAATTACAAAACAAATATTCAGCTTTTAGACCTGATATCGGGTCTTAAGAAGCAGTCGAGGGAAAAAGAAGTACCTCTCTGGCGGGATATTGCCATCAGGCTTGAGCGCCCGACCCGTAATTGTCCTGAAGTCAACCTCAGCAGGATAAACAGGTACACGAAAGAAAATGATCTGATACTTGTTCCTGGAAAAGTCCTTGGAGCGGGTGAAGTGGATCACCAGTTAACTGTGGCTGCATTAAGTTTCAGCGGTAGCGCGAGGAACAAAATAACGGCTGCCGGCGGTTCCTGCCTTTCTATCCGGGAGCTTATGAACAAGAACCCCGAAGGTTCAAAAGTAAGGATAATGGGGTGAAAAAATGGTAGTAATCGACGCTAATAATCTCATTCTGGGAAGAATGGCCAGTATAGTCGCACAGCGATTATTAAATGGCGAAGAAATCAAAATCATAAATGCAGAAAAAGCGATTATTTCAGGAAGAAAGGACACGACATTTGATCGATATAAAAAATACGTTGCAAGGGGCTCAAGGGAATTCGGACCCCATTTCCCGAGACGTCCTGACCAGATAATTGCAAGGACTGTAAGAGGAATGATCCCCCATACGAAAATGACGGGAAGGGAAGCACATAACAGGTTAAAAGTATATGTCGGCGTACCTGTGGAATTGAGCAAAGAACCGGCCAGCACGCTGGAAAACGCAAGCATCACACGCCTCAGCACGAGCAATTACACCGTGCTTGGGGAGCTTAGCAAAAGATTAGGTTCAAAATATTAGGTGTTATACATGAAAATCGTTAATTCATCTGGAAAAAGAAAAACCGCAATCGCCCGGGCAACCCTCCGGGAAGGAAAAGGACGGATAAGGGTAAACAAGAAACCTATCGAGATAGTAGAGCCCGAACTGATCCGCCTCAAGATGTCAGAACCTCTTGAATTTGCAAATAACGTTCTCCCGACAGTAGATATTGATGTCAATGTGCACGGAGGCGGTATCTTCGGTCAAGCGGGCGCGGTCCGCACGGCCATCGCAAGAGGTCTTGTAGAATGGACGAATGATACTGCGCTCAGGGATGCAATGGCACAGTATGACAGGAGTCTGCTCGTAAACGACACACGCTATAAACTTCCCAAGAAATTCGGTGGGCGTGGTGCCAGGAAGAGAAGACAGAAATCATACAGGTGAAACATGATCCCGGTACGGTGCTTTTCATGTGGTAATGTCATCTCAAGCGTATGGGATGAATATAAAAAGCGAATCCAGACAGAAGACCCCGGTAAAGTGCTTGATGACCTGGGTATTGAACGATACTGCTGCAGGAGAATGCTGCTGACCCACGTAGAGTTGGTGGACCTGCTGGCGCCGTACCAGTGAGGAGGGGTTGTAGGGTAGCCTGGTCCATCCTATGGCGTTCGGGACGCCGTGACCTGAGTTCAAATCTCAGCAACCCCATTCAGGTTATGGCATTGGAAAAGAACATGAACCACTCCCGGAGGGACTCCGGGAAAAATAATAGTTAGTTGGAATTAAAAATCTTTGAACTTTCAGCTGTTTGTTTTTGAGGTGATTAGGTGATTGAGACTAAGTTTACACGCTATGAGCGTGCAAGAATTATCGGAGCCAGAGCCCTGCAAATTTCAATGGGAGCCCCGGTATTGATAAAAGTTGACAGAAAAGAACCTATAGATATTGCAATGATGGAGCTTGAAAAGGGAGTCATCCCTATTACAGTGAAACGAACGCTGAAAGTGGAGAACTGAAAATCATAGTAAATTAAAAGGTGAGAAAATGGAAAATGTTATTGATTTTAAACAGGATGTAAAGCAGGATACAGGTTATGAATCAATTATTCCCCAGGATGAGTACCTGACCGCAGGAATTCACATCGGTACCCAGCAAAAGACAAAAGAGATGATGCGCTTTGTGTACCGCGTAAGGACTGACGGCCTTTATGTTCTTGATATACAGGCAACCGACCAGAGAATAAGGCTTGCTGCAAAAATGCTCGCAAAATATGACCCCTCAAGGATACTGATAGTATCTGCAAGGCAATATGGCCATTATCCTTCTGAAGTGTTCGCAAAAGCGGTCGGCACGAAGGTAATAACAGGACGGTTCATTCCCGGAACCCTGACAAACCCGAAATTACATCTGTACGTGGAACCTGATGTTTTAATAGTGACGGATCCAAGCGGAGATCTCCAGGCCGTAAATGAAGCGATTAATGTCGGGATACCGGTCATCGCTCTTTGCGATACCAATAATTCCACATCCAATGTGGACCTTGTTATTCCCACAAACAATAAGGGAAGAAAAGCCCTGGCACTGATATACTGGCTCCTTGCAAAGAAAACTCTTGAAGAAAGAGGAGACACCATCAATTACACGGTCGCTGATTTTGAAGCAGAATTATAAAAGATATGAGGGATCCGGCAGTTTCCGGGCAATTCTACCCGCGCAGTAAAAACGACCTGAATCGCCAGATAAGCAGATGCTTTGAAGGTGTGCCGCAGGTTGAAAAAGCGGTCATGGGCGCGGTTGTGCCCCATGCCGGGTACATTTATTCGGGAAACACGGCCGCGTATGTTTATTCCGCTTTGCCCAAGGCCGACACTTTTGTGTTGCTGGGGCCGAACCATACAGGTTACGGCTCCCCGGTGGCAGTCTCCCGCGAAACATGGAGAACTCCGCTGGGTGAGGTAAAATCAGACCTTTAGTTCATCAGGGCGCTTCCCGGAAAAATCATCGACCTTGATGAAAGCGCCCACAGGTACGAGCATTCTATTGAGGTACAGCTTCCTTTCCTGCAGCACAGGTTCGGGGATTTTAACGTAGTCCCCATCTGCATGGGTATGCAGGATGAGGAAACCGCGCTTGATGTTGGCAATGAAATATCAGAAGCTGTGAATAAAACGAATAAGAAAACCGTTATAATAGCATCAAGCGATTTCACCCACTACAGGCCTGATAAGATCGCGCGGGAAAACGACGCTTATTTCATAAATGCAATTCTTGATCTGGATATCCCGGAATTCTATCGACGGTTATTTGAGCGTGATGCTTCAGTATGCGGATATGGCCCGATTGCGGCAATGATGGCGGCAGTTAAGAACATGGGAGGCAGGAAGGCCAGTCTGCTAAAATACAGCACGAGCGGGGATACAACGGGTGACGTATCGGCTGTCGTGGGGTATGCAGGGATAATTGTGGAATAATCGATGCTTTTATTAGCAATACCCCTAATCTATAACGTGGTGGAAGTATGGCCTTAGAACCAGAACAATTTGTGAAAATCATAAACGAACCCCTGAAATCAAAGAATCCGATCGTAATTGCAGGCTTTCCAGGCATAGGCCTTGTGGGGAACATAACATGCCAGCACATTATTGAAGAGCTTGAAATGAAATACATAGGCTCGATAGATTCGAGATATTTCCCGCCTCTTGCTGTGCTTTTTAACGGGATCATCACAATGCCTGTGCGTATATATGAGTCTGCCAAAAAAGGGATCGTTATTATAATCTCCGATATACCGATACATCCGACGGCTTCATATGACATCAGCAAGGCATTGATAGAATGGATCCTGTCCATTAAGGCAAAAAGTATCATTTCCATAGCAGGGATCGCTACGACAACAGGCGAAAGGAGGGTATTTGGAGGTGCAACAAATGCTGAAATGCTGGAAATGATCAAAGATAAGACAGAGATTTTCCAGGTGGGTACCATTTCAGGCATTTCTGGCAGCATTATGACGGAGTGCTATCTGCGAAATATCCATGCAGTGAGCCTGCTTGGTGAGACCCCGGGACCAAATCCTGATCCCAGGGCCGCAGTTGAAGTTATTAACGTACTTAATAAGATATTTGATCTATCTATAAATAAGGAAAAATTAATGAGCCAGGCCGAGCAGATCGAACTTGAACTTTCCAAGCTTGCAGATCAGGTAAAAACCACCGAAGCACCTATGCTTCCAAAGAAAGAGTTCCCGATGTACGGGTGAGAATCATGCAATATGTTGTGCTGAGCGGAATTTCCCATCATGTCTTAAAGGATCTTGAACATGACAAGATCAAAACAATTGAGATCAGGAGTCCTCATAATTTTCTTTCTGCACTTGAGACAAATGTTGGGGATATAATATTCCTGACGCCGACAAGCCTTGAGGATGTAAGGCCGGGGACGACAGGAGTTTTTGCCAGGATACGTGAAAAGCAGATAGCAATGCACAGGGTAATTGCAAAGACTGAAGAGTTTTTTGAGGAAGCTGAGGTACAGATGGCCAGGCTCCAATTGGAACTCAAAGGGCATGCAAGGGTACGCAGGGCGGAATGCTGCGCGCTTGGTGAAGCCACGGTCGTTGATGCCGATGAAATAAAGTTTTTCGAAGGGAGATAAGGTTCATTACTGCATCGCATATTTCAATATAAGTGTGTGGAATCCCCTTCAGCTATGAGCTTACTTACCTCGTCTATGAATTCCTGCATGTATCTTTCAAGATGACCTTTGCGCAGTTCGCAGGTTTCCTTGTCGGCCGGGTATTTGTCAATGAGTTCTGAGAATTCACTGTAAATCTCCATTGTTTTATCCATCATTTCTTTTTTCGTGGCCCCGGTTTCTGCCATGTGAACAATATAGCGGCGCAGGCGGATGCACCCCCTGTTCCTCCCGAAACTTTTATCGAAATAGACCGGGATCCTCCACAACCCGCGCTCGACAACACCGCTCTTGACAGATGGGAAAAGCCTTACGATCTCAGGGTCGATATTTTCTGGCAGTATCATGTTAATGGTGTCTTAGAACTCTTCCATCAGGTCAAGTTCGTGTTCGAAACGGGTAGGAATACATTTTGGCCTGTTCCTGTCCCTTTCACGGATCTTGTCTTGCAGGGTTTTATAAGCCACGTGATATTCAGCATCACACGAGGGATTGCGCTTTGCTTCTTCCTTCAGCTCATCTGTAATGTCCTGCAATTGTCTTATGGACATGTACTTGTAACGGTCGGCGCCTGTGTTAATAATAACACCTCAATATTACTCATATCTGCGGTTATATAAAATAATCACATTGTAAAAAAGTAGACTTTTTCAGGTCACTAAATGATAAAGCACTTTATTAATTCGCTCTATTGAAAAACATTAAATATAATTAGTTCAATTGTATCTAATTAGAGGTAAAAGACTATGACAAAGCGTCAGATATGCATTCAGGTTGATGAAGATATCGCCAGGGAAATGGAAGAGATCAGGGATAAGACCGGCATACCTGTAAGCAGACAAATCGAGCTTAAACTCAAAGGCTTCAAAATAGTCGAGGATGAAGAAGGGACATTTGGTGATCTCTATGACAATCCCAAAAAATTAACGAAAGTCAGGAAGCGCTGGGATAAAGCATTCGGAAAAAAAACCGCAGTGGAGATATTAGATTCTGTACAGAAAAAAAGAGTAAAAAGCTAATACCGGTTTATGCATTCCTTTTTTATTGATACAAGTGTATTCATAAGTACCATCAAAACCGATGATGCTTCCGAAGTATGTGAGAAGTTCATAAGACGGATAAGAAACAAGTTTTTCAATGGGTACATATCTCCTTATGTGGCAGGCGAGATGATTCATGCTATTCTCTATTCAGATGAGATCAAGCAGAATAAGAAAACAGGATATCTGTTCGATTCTTTAGAAATAATCATTTCTTCTAACGCTGAATGGTTCATACCTGAGAATAACGATTTATGTTTATTTTCGCAGCTTAGAGAAGTCGATAATCGAGTAGAAGATGGGGATATCCTCCATGCAACATGCGCTAAGATTCTCAATATTCCACTTGTTACAATTGATGGGAAATTATTGAGAAGCCGGGGATTAAAAGACCAGGGCGTGGAAATTTTGCATCCATCCAGGGTTATTGAGAAGCCTTGAAAAGCATGTCAATACGGATGAGCGACCTGAAATAAGTATATTCATTGCAAAGGCATGACAGTCGTATTTCTCGTGATAAGCAGGTTATATGATGAAAACTCCTTGTTCTCCCTGACAAGAGTATTGAATATCTCAACAATGCTGCCATATCCCGCCTTTAGTAGCAACTTGTTCTGCTCTGTTATGTGGAAAGCCGGGAGCACGGCATAACACGGTTTCGAAGTTGTCGCATCGCATAACTTGAATACGAAAGTTTTCTCATCTCCCAGATTTCCGGACATGACTGAAGCCACGATATTGATCCGTTTCCCGATATGCTTTTCAAGGTTGGCAAGGCGCACGAATTTTCCTTTCGCCTCATATGAATATTTTGTCTTCCCGTCTTTCTTTAATATTGCGAAGGAGAATTTCATATCCGTGTTTAGATACCTGTAAGGTTCCCGCGTCCCTGCTATCTTTCTCATGAAACCCGGCACCTGGATATTGCCAGGTTCATAGAAGCTCCAGCAGTCGCTGCAACTGCATCCCAGTCCCCATATGAGGGTGCACGGGCTGAAGATATTGAAACCTTTTTTGACCAGCGCGTTCTGGGTAATACGGAGCGCTTTTGAATTAACGAGGTCGGCAGGCTCTATTATGATAACAGCAGGATTTTTACTGGTGGAGGCGATCCGCTCGACCACGCCCGCGCGTTCGGGGGGCGGGGAGCGCAATTCGGCCAGTACATTTGAGAATATTATGAAATCGACATCTTTCCGGGTTTTTGCCTTCTCAACCGGCGCATGGACAGGTTCATTAAGTGTGATATTTGTGTTCAAAAGCGCCATTTTTGACAGATAAAGTGACGTAAGCTCCCTGTAGCAATCGATATTTTCCTGTTCCTTCTCGATAGAATCTATCCTGATATTCATTTTCACATCGATATTTTTCCTTGAATAGATGCCCTGAAGTTTATCCAGGAAATCAAGCGTTGAGAGCGTTATAGTTCCCGGCCCCGCGCCCGCATCAAGGAAGCTCATCCTTGTCGTGAGCAAACCGCACTTGAACAAATCAAGCAGCAGGTACTGGAACTGGCAGAAATAAACAGGGAAATGGTACAGCAGGTAAGATATCATCCTTATCTTTGGGTACTGCGATTTGCCTTTCCAGTATTCTTCTTTCTGTTTTACGATATTCTCGCGGATCACCTGCGCCGTCCCGCCCCTGTGCCAGTCCTTCCCGCAGGAGTTCTCGATATACGATTCGACCAGTTTCTCGATGGGCGCGGGGAGGCGGGGGGATTTGAAGAGATTTTCAAGTTCTCTTATGATAGTCTCGTCTGCCAGAAGCGGGCGGTTTATGAGTTTCTGGCATCTGTAATTCGCATCGCAGAAAAGGGAGAGGTCGTACAGGTGAGGTTTTAAGATGGCGTAGAGGTCTTTTTCTTCGTGCTTCTGGCTGAGGTAAAGGTTCATCTCGGAGAGGGTGAATTCGGTGCGCGAGGAGGCGAGGTATTTTGCGAGGGAGAGGGGTTCGGTGGTCATAGGTGATGGATTGTGGGAAAATTATGAAATTTTTTGAATAGAGTTTAATTTCTGAAACTGTGTATCTCGATAAGTTACTATAATTTTAAATAAATATTATAACCCAATATCATGTCTTAATTCTTTTAACTGCAATTCAGACGAATATAACTCGCCAATTAGATCAAAAGGAATGTTTTTATAACGATGATTATATTCTGGAAAAGAGTTCATAACCTGTCTATATTTTCGTGAATCATTTGAGATAATATATAATTTTACATTACTGTAATCAATCAAACTTGCCAATCTACCAACTCCCGACCAAGTTCCGGTATTAAGTTCTATTTCAAATGCAGATTCAGGTATAAAATTTCTGCCTTTTTCACGAAACCAAATTACATCAATATATCGCAAAACATCATAATCCGAAAACTGCAAATCTGGACAAGTCTCCAAGGTAGAAATATCTGATAATCTGATACCATTAAACTTTTTTGTCTTATCAGGGCAATAAGTTTGAAAGCCCCGAATAGCACCAATTTCTAACAATCTTCCCTGCAAAATTGAATGCAGACTTACTTCAATTGTATTTTTTTCATCCTTTAAATTTGTAGATGTCAGAAGCGATTCCCAAGCATTAATATATCTACCGCAATCCAACCTGTTATTGCGCCCTGATAAAACAATATTCAAATCCTTATCGATGTTTATTTTATACTCCCCATTTCTATCGTGGCTAATCTGCTGTAAATTTTTAAATAGAATCAGAGCGGGGATAATAATTGTTCTATCCAATGAACCGCAAATAAAAGCAATGAACGGATTATCAAGATTTGCCATTTCCTCTGCCGTGATGTAATTTAAGCCAAAGAAATACCTTCTATTTCCTTCCGATGCCGCACGTATTAAAACATTTGCTTCGGCAATTTTATATGTTCGTGATTTCAGAACTTTAATCAATTCAACATTGGTTTGAAATTCTTTAGCTTTTTGCAGGAATTCATCAACTAAATGTTCGGTTGGTGATGGCTTTTTTAAACGTTCACTCATGATCTCTTACTTCTTCAACGTCAATGGCATCATTTATAGCGGGCTCGATTTCTTTGATCGAAAATTTATATTCCTGCCTATCTTTTAAAGTAGAAGCATCTGAACAATCACCTATAAAAAATTCTGCATACCTGCATGCATTTTCTTTATTTTCCGCCTCAATAGTTACAACATATGCCCTTGATAAAGCCACTTTGTATATCTTCATATTAATCTAATGCAAGTTTAAACAAACCTTTTTTTGCTTTGAACCTTTCAAATTGATTAATTGTTTAATAGTATCTTACCTATATAATATTTCTTCCTAAACCTGATGAGTTCATTTTTTCATACTTCGGTTTACTTGTTTTCTGTAATCTAATTCAGGCGCAGGATTCTCATCTAAAAAGTTGTTATTTATTTCCTCTGTATTTGGAATACAGTTCGATAAACTCCTCTAAACTCATTTCCAAATCTTCTCGTATTATCTTGCGCAGAAGCCCTTTAGGAATATCCTTACTTCCATGCACGGGAACACTTGTCACCCTTCCGTCGCCTGATTTCAACCTTGCATGAGAACCTTTAGTCCTTGTAACTTGAAACCCCAGGTATTCTAAGAACATTATAAGCTCTTTGCCTCTGAATACAGGAATTTTAGGCATTCTGAGTAACTTCCAACTCTCTAAATCCTACGAACTTATTCAGTTCTTCCACCTTCGTTTCTTCGAGGCACATCTCTATGACTTCTTTTATATTTTCCAATGCCTCATCTATGGTTTCGCCGTATGAATGGCAACCTTTGAACACAGGGCAACTTACTATGTAATACCCATCTTCGTCCATTTCAATGATTATGGGTAGATGTAATTTTTCCATATCTGCTATTTCCTATTAGATAGATAAGCTTCAAGTATTAAGATATTTTGCATAATGTTTTTAATACAGGAATATAACCTTTACAGATTCATCTCGGCTCATACCGTGTCTTATATCCCGGATTCCTCTCAGGCCTTAAATCATTGGGATAATTCCAGTCGGTTTTGATATCCACAGATACTTCTTTGATCCTTTTGAACACCTCATAAGGTTCAGGAATGGCAATGAATTTATCATAAATGTTTGCGCCTTTGCTGGTTGTCCTGCCTGAGAAAGCCTGTACCGTGCCCACGCCCAATAAATTCTCTATCGGGTTTACGTTCACCTCGATGTCGGATATCTTATCATAATCTATCGCCTTGAAATCAGTCCCCCAGAACCCGCTTCTCATCAACAGCCGCTTATTCGTATATGCATAGAACGTATTGCCATGGACAAGGAACAGGCGGACCATATTGAAGATGCTTGCATAGAACGGGAAAAGGTGAATGGCGAAAAATGGCACGATGAACCATGTTCCTTCGTCGTTCAAGCTCAAATTCACATTCCTGATAAACCCGAAATAATCAAAAGCGCCCCAGAGCAACCCTAAGATCAAAAATGGGATTCCACTCATAATGAATGGTATAAATGCAGGCTTCCCAACCCAGAGTATCCTTTCATCCTTATCCCTTACAGCTTCAAATTGCGGAGGGATGCTTGTATCAGTTAACATATATATCTCCTTTTCATTCTGGCCACCATTCCAGTATGTTTTAAAATCTAAACTATCCTAATGGATTTATAATTTTCTCCAGGAGATTAAAAAAGTGTCCTGAATGCAGCCCCCAATAATTTAATAAGCCTCTTCTTATCCCCTCCCATGATAAGTTTCTGCATGAGGATAGAAGGGTGGTCCATGTCGCCGTATTCCGTGATGACATCCCTTATCCCTGGCTGGTTCAGGTATGCTATCAACTCATTCAGGCCGTCATCGCCCAGTTTACCGAGACCATTATGGATCCTCATTCCAATAGAAAGTTCCCGCCCTACAGCTTTGCGCCATCCTTTTTCGTACTCCTCCAGGCTCGCTTCTTTCCTTGAAGCACGGGCTGCGACCTCACCCGCTATCTTTGCGCACACGGCACCCATGTAAACACCTCCACCTGAGGTTGGCTTCACCTGCCCGGCCGCATCGCCCACAAGCAGCACATTGTCATTTATGGTCTTATCCGGCGGGCCAAGCGGGATGCCGCCGAGCACATGCTCCATGCGCGAACCCATATATCTTGAAGCCACAACAGGATGGCCCAGGAGTTTTTCAAGGCACTGGCGCGGTGAAATATCATCCGGGTTCTTTGCAAGACCTATGCGTGACATTTCGCCAAAAGGTACAGCCCATGCAAAAAAACCCGGAGCAACATCATTTCCTGTGAATATTTCAACGAATTGCGGGTCTTTTGCATTGTATGGGGCTTCGAATTGTATCCCTGACAGGAATTTTTTGCAGCGCGAAATTCCGGCGGAGCGGCCAACGCTGCTCTGTATCCCGTCCGCGCCGATTATGATACTTGAATGGATCTCCCTTTTCTCACCTTCCGATATTACCGATATTTTACCATTTTCCATACCTGTAAAACGTGTCCTTAACAGGAGGTCCGTTCCCTCATCCAGCGAGCGCTCAACAAGATCCCTGTCGAACATTTTCCTGTCTATGACATACGCTTTCACATCTTTTCCGCGTATGCACAGTTCCTCACGGTTCGGGGCATATACAAATGCCCCTTTCATCTTTGCAAGAACATAACTTCCCTCCCCGACTTCGCATTCCCCAAGGGCTGCCGTACTTACAAGCCCCGTGCACTGGACGGGAGAGCCTATGCTGGCATGTTCCTCTATAAGCAGGGTGCTTGCCCCGTTCCGGGATGCATATTTTGAGGCCATAGCGCCCGCAGGCCCGGCGCCAACGACCACGACATCATATTTCATGTGCCCAATAATGTTCAGGTGGATAAATAACCCTTAGCAGAAAGCTTTTAAGAATCCATGACGATACAACATACCATGAAGCGTACTTATCACCAGTTCCCCCAGAAACCCGAGTTTGAGCAAAAGTATAATTTCAAGGCTGACCTTCCCTATATCGTAAAAGTAATGGCAGGGATGGACGGGCAGTTCGGGACTTTTATTACGGACACACCCGACCTTAAAGGGCGTCCCATAACTGCAAAACGAACAATAGATATTGAGATCGCAGACAGAAGAACAGATTTCACTTCGCTTAACAAATATTCCCTTGATCCCATACTTGAAGATGTGGACAGCGAAGGAACAATAGATTTCAAAGTTGTCCTGAAATACTCATTCCTTGATAAAAAATACGACCGGGTGCCATTCAAGGGAGACTCTTTTTTTGTGCGCACAAATCTTGAGAACAGCGTGCTTGCCCTGAAAGTACATCATATCGAGGGAATGGGCAGGACCGAATGCGCAAGGATAGCAGATACTATTGTTGAAGAAATAAGAAGAAACGCGCCAGATGTCTGACCTTATTTATACTGTTTCGATGCCCTTTTTAAGAAAGGGGAAAGAAACGCTCAAAGAGAGCGAATTTGTGCTCGCGCTTGCAATTGATCTTAACTGGTTCACTCCTGAGGCCGCAAAAAACATACTGGCCCTTGCCGGAAAAGAGGGGCTTTTAAAAAAGGAAGGGGATATTATAAGTCCTGCATTTGATCTTGGCTCAGTAAAAATACCTTCAGGATTCAAACCCCAACAGGTTGTTGTTGAAAAAAAATCGCTTTTTGACAGGACGATCGATCGTATCATACAGGGCACAGGCATGGAAAAACGTAAAGTGATATCACTGATAAATAAAAAACAGGAAGACCTGTGCAAACTTGTTGAAATCGAGGTAAGCGCCATCCTCGTTGCCCTGGAGCACGGGATAGCTGCCGATGACCTCATCGAGGAAGAATATAAAGCTTTAATTAATCCTTTGCCTTCTTCGTGAAGAGGTCAATAAATTCATCGCATTCCTTGATGACCTCTTTTGCAGCTTTTTTAATTACTGCTATCGGATCTGCGCCGTCGGTCCTCACGAAAAGGATGGGATCGCTTATAGTCGTATGTTTAATATCATATGATGCTATTTCAACGTGTTTGTTGTTCAGCAAAGCGGTTTTCAGTGTATTCAGGAGCGTATGGGTTTCCCCGACTACTTTGATGCTTATCTCGTTCTCGGTCTTATTGACGATTGTAAGTTCCATGATCTCACCTAAATAATGCCAGTCCCGTAATCAGAGGACAGTTTTCTTGTCTCGTTCCTGTTGCATTTGGGACATTTGAGTTTCCCATTATCCCTTTTCAATACGGTCCTGCAATTGCCGCAATAAGCCTTCGTTACGCCGAGTTCCTTATTCACTGTGGTAAGGCGCATGTTCCTCATGTCTATGACCCTTGCTTTTACAATGTCAAAAGGTGAAAATTCATAATATAATTCCTTCACGTAAGCGTCCTTGACATTTGAAACGTGGATCGCGGCCTGTTCCGCATTGAATATCTCCCGCTCGCCCCTGCCTTTGATACCTGCGATCTCAACAAGAGCTACGGAATCTTTCACATCAGTCACCTGGCCGATAACGATATCCCCAACCTGCAGGTTAGGGGGCGTGTTCGTGACAGGGGAAATAGAGATCGAGCGCTCTTTACTGTTAATCTTTACCATCCCGGTGGTTGCGGCATAGATGTTGCCTTTATCCACGAACGTCCCGGTTTTTGCCGTGAACTCCTCCGATGTTCCTATGAGGTCTCCAGGCAGTACGATTCTGGTTTCTTCCTGTACTTCCTCCTCCTCTTCGGGTTGTTCCATCTCCTCTTCTATTTCCTCTTCAATTTCCTGGGGCACTTCTTCTGTCTCTACGATCTCTTTTTCTTCAGTTTTATCAGCTTTCTCACTTTCTTCGCCTTTTCCAAGCTTTCTCCTGCTTGTAATCTTCCTTCTCTTTATTCTAATAACAATCCCTCTATCTTTTCTCGATCCTGAATATCTCTGCTTTTATGACCTGTACTTCCCTGGTATGGAACCTGAATGTCCTTTTAATGGGAAAATCAATTAATATATGCTCCGTTATGACCGACGGGCTGATAAATTTTTTTATGAACTCGGCACTTCCGGCATTGTGTATGGAGTAAACCACGCTACTTAGTTCGAGGGCTTTCCTCAAAAAAGGGCGGTCGCTTCCTTTCACCTGTGCGCCAAACGGGGGGTTCATCACCACCGCATGCGCTTTACCGTGCACTTCATTTATGCTGCTGCATACGAACTCGACATCTGCGCCAAGCTTCTGTGCATTTGCCCGTGCAATCTCAAGAGCGTCTCTATCATCATCAAACCCTATAACCTTTTCTGCTCCAAGGAGCTTTGCCCCGATGGCAAGTATGCCGCAGCCGCATCCAAGGTCATAGACTGTACCTGTGATATCCCCTTTCATGAATGCATAATGCAGCAGTTCGGCTGCCACGGTTGCAGGCGTGGAATATTGTTCTTTTGATGGACTGGGGGAAGAAAAGCCTGAAACTTGTTCCAGCAGCATCTCAAGGTGTTTTTTTCTCATGTTTTTTTGGCTATGAAGTGGAGGGCAGGCAACATGGCTTCCCCGTGGATATTTACCTGTTCAAAATACTGCTTTGCAAAGGCTTTTATTCCCGACCCGCCCCCGTCGGCATCTTTTTTTACAAGATTTCCAAGCATCAAAAGATGCGACCTTGTAAAATCCCTTGGCAAAACTATCTCGCGTTTTATGGTTTCGACAGTGATCTCGCCAAAGCCGGATGAGGAAAGCTGCCTGCTTATATCTTCGAATTCATGTGAATACAGTGCGCCTGAATTTCGAAGCAGTTCGTTGAATAAAAGGCTTGAACGTTGCGCTTCATTCTGCGGAACCCACAGGAGGATCATGAAAGAAAAAACAGATCCGCTGTTCAATACTCTTGTCACTTCTTTAAAAACCGGGCCGAGCATGTCAAAAGGGACAAGATCGAAATAATGGTATGAAATAACGGCGTCAAAAGCCGAATCCTTGAATGGTAAATGTTGCGGTTTTATGAGGACGGAGTTTTTCAAGGGTCTTTTGGTCGTGATCCCGAAGACTGGGGAAGCAAGTTCATCAAAAAGTGTTCCCCCCAGGTCGAGTACGCGCGCTTCTGGCTTGATATCCGACCGTTTAATGAATTCCTGTCTGTCTTTTGCTGCGTAGGGCATAATGATCAAAAATTCGGCTGTGTCCGGTTAGAATTCTCCTTCGATTGATCTAATTTTACCTCTGTCCTAATAAATATTAGGTTCACCATTTTAATCTCATTAAATCCTGACCTCATCGATCAAAAACGGGGGATAAAAAACACCGTTCTCAGTGATGACCGCGCCAACATATTCCATAGGTGTTGCATCAAAAGCGGGATTATAAACTTCAACATCAAGGGGCGCTATCTGGCGGTTCCCGAAATACTTTAGCTCATCGGGTTTCCTGAGCTCGATCTCGATTTCATCTTCAAGGTGCTCAAAATCGAAAGTCGATACCGGCGCAGCAACATAGAACGGTATCCCATGCTCTTTTGCGATAACGGAATGAGTGTATGTCCCTATCTTGTTGAACACCGCGTCCTGTGTTATCCTGTCCGCGCCCACGATGACCTTGTCAACCATGCCTTTTCGCATTACATGGCCCGACATGCTGTCCGTGATGAGTGTAACCGGGATCTTATCTTCCATCAACTCCCACGCCGTAATGCGGCTTCCCTGGTTAAGCGGGCGGGTCTCGCATGCTATGACCTTTATATCCTTTCCTTCTTCCCGGGCTGAGCGGATAACCCCGAGAGCAGTTCCCCAGTCCACGCACGCAAGTCTTCCTGCATTGCAGTGGGTCATGACAGTATCACCGTCCTCAAGCAGTGCAGCCCCGTACCCACCCAATTCCCTGTTTTTCTCCACATCCTCGTCGGCTATTGCTTTTGCTTCTTCAAGGGAAAACATCTTTACTTCTTTGATATTATTGGCATCTTCAGTCACCCCCATCACCCGTTTCACTCCCCAGGAGAGATTGACGGCAGTGGGTCTTGTGCTGGTTATGTTTTTGCCGGCTTTGTCCAGTTCGTCCATTAGCGCATCCAGCGTCGAGGCATTGCTCCTGTAAGCCGCAAGGGCAACACCGAACCCGCCTGCCGCGCCAAGCGCAGGAGCCCCCCGCACGCGAAGGGATTTTATGGCCTCGCACAGGGACTCGATTGTGCCGCATTCGATTATTTTGTAATCCCCGGGCAGAAGGGTCTGGTCTATCATAATTATATTGTTTTTCTTAGAATCCCAGTCTATCGTTCTCATTTTAATGGCTATTACATGCCGTTACATATTTAAACTCTTCAGGTCAGTAAAAAGAGATGATAATTATAAAGCTCGGAGGCAGCCTGATAAACAGCGCAAAAGGGCTTGTAAAAGAGATAATCGATCATTCAGATAAGTGCAGGGATGAAATCCTGATAGTCCCGGGTGGTTCGGTCTTTGCAGACACCGTGCGTAAAATAGATGCTTCACAGGAAGCTGCCCACTGGATGGCTGTTCTTGCAATGGAACAGTATGCCTATTATCTGGCAGACGGGACAGGAGCAAAACTCATAGACAGCCTTAAAATCGATTGTATTGGGACATATATCCTTCTGCCCTATAATCTTCTTAAAGAAAAAGATGAACT
The DNA here is from genome assembly GCA_902386205.1 of uncultured archaeon. GTDB lineage: Archaea > Halobacteriota > Methanosarcinia > Methanosarcinales > Methanoperedenaceae > Methanoperedens. The sequence goes on from CABMIH010000075.1 coordinate 47,977, forward strand.
TCCGCACACATGGGATGTTACTTCTGATACTATTGCAGCATGGGTGGCAAAACAGCTCGATGCGCGATTTATCAAAGTCACGGACGTGGACGGGGTTTACATCAACGGGGTGCTGGAAAAAGAGATTTATGCAGGTGAACTCATAGGGAAAGAAACCTGTGTGGACAGGGAACTTCCGCATTTCCTCATCAGGAACAGGATGAACTGTGAGATTATCAACGGGAATTGCCCCGGAAGATTGGTTAACGCTCTTGCCGGCAATGTAAGCGGGACTCTTATAAAGGGATAAATTTAATAGCATTAGATTCTATGGAAGTCCCAAAATAGGAGAATATTATGGCAGAACAAAAAAAATGTATATCATGCGGAGTAAATCTTATTGAGCGCGGTTATGCGCGATTCCCGTGCCCACAATGCGGAACAGAACTTGGAAGATGCGTGCGCTGCAGGCACCAGAGCAATTCTTATAAATGCCCCAACTGCGGGTTTGAGGGACCGTGAAAAAATGGGAGAAGTTGCAGCCAAGATACAGGTAATGCCGTCAGGCATGGACGTTGATTTAAAAGACCTCCAGGAACAGTTAAAAAAAGTTATTCCTAACGGGGCACGCTTGCACAACTTTTCTGAGCAACCGGTAGCTTTCGGCCTGAAAGCCCTCATAGTTGTAGTCAAAGTAGGCGATATTGAAGGCGGGACAGAGAAGGTCGAAGAAGCTTTCAGTAAAGTAAAGGGGGTAGAAAGCGTATCAGTGGTAGAGCTCGGCAGGATGTAGGAAAAATCTTATATTCCTGCATGTGATATTATTTTTTCAGGGCCTGTAGATCAGGGGTAGATCGTTGCGTTCGCAACGCAAAGGCCGCGGGTTCGAATCCCGCCGGGTCCATTTAAAAAAAAGACAACAGCATTATGAATCCCCAATTATCAGTAATCGTCCCGGTCCTTAATGAAGCAAAATACCTTGAGGAGACGCTTAAAACCATCGCGGAACAGAACACGAACGTATCTTTCGAACTCCTGGTATCGGATAACGGGAGCACGGATGATAGTATTGATATTGCAAAGCGTTATGCCGACCGCGTGCTTGTCTGTGAAGAGCGCGGGATCGGAGCAGCAAGACATTATGGTGCGGTACATGCGCATGAAAAAAGTAGATATTTCATATTTATCGATGCTGACACGCATATACCCGGCTACTACCTCGCTTATGTTTACGAAACCTTCAAAACAGAGCCGGAACTTGTGGGATTTTCAACAGTGTTCAAATTTTCAGAATGCTCGGACCAGATAAAACTGGCAGAAAGCGTCTCTAATAAGTATTTCATCATGAGGGGAAAATTGCACTCTGCCACATTGCCAGGTTTTAATACATGCGTGCGGCGCGAAGCGTATTTTAAATGCGGCGGCTACCAGAATGTCCTGCTTGAGGATGTTGATTTCAGCAGGAGGTTGAACAAGACCGGAACCGTGAAATTCTTTTCCAACGTAAAAGTAGTGAATTCATCCCGGCGTCTGGAAGTGATGGGGCTTCTCGGGACGCTTTATTATTATGCACAACTGGATTTAGGGTGGGAACTTAATTCTTCGTGGGTCGATAAGCTCACAAAGAAACTGGGGATTGCTGACCTGAGGGAATATATCGGCATTCGCAAATGATTGCCGGAAAAAAATTTATTTCTTAAACTCGGTATAACCGCATTTCCCGCATGCAAAGCGGTTCTTATGATCTGCAAGAAATACCCCGGGTCCGCATCTCGGGCATGACTGCTTTATCTTTTTTGCTTTATTTCCGCTTACTTCGTAAAATTCATGTACTGGCATAAAAAATCACTTCTATGGTTTATTTTTTATCTTCGGTTTTAGGCTCAACTTTGGGTTTTGCTTCTGGCGCGCTTTCCGCGGCTTTCTCTTCTGTAGCTTTTGGCACCCCTCTTATGACAAGATGATTGTGGGCAAGCTGTTTCAAACGCTCTTCGTTCTCATAGATTGTAGCTGCTCCTGTGATTTCCTGCTTCCCGAATTTGGTATCAAGACGCTCTATGACTATAAGTTCGGGTTTGGAATTCGCTATCGCTGCCAGCTTATTCTTCACTTCAATCCGTGAGGGTGTCGTTTTGTTCTGGATTTTTAGGGTTATCTCTCTTCTTTTCAACAGTGGATTTGTCTTATCTTTGATAATCTGAAGTTCCATTATTTTTCCTCCTTACATTTCATTCTGTCAATAAATGATTGTATTTCTTTTTTCTTTTTATCGGTCACTTTAACTAATACCGCCCCTTCGTCCGGCAACCCATATATAACTACTGATGAAATAGGCGCCATCGCAATAGCCGGGAGGGCTGCAAGATCCTCCTCTCCTTTAATGAATATCCTGACCGGATTGCCTGAATCCATGGCCCTGGATACTTCATGCATTAATTCTTCAGTTATAGTACCAGGCGGATTATCTACCGTGATAGTTTTAAAACGCGGATGCTTTGTCCCGTGCATTACACTATCAGAAGCCGGGCCGCGCTTTGTCCTGTCATCCACAAAAGATATATCCGGGATCAGGCCGGCATTAAGAAGGTTAAAAGTCACGATATCTCCCACAGAGATTATCTTGGTCGGATTGCCGAAGTCCTTGATTATCCGTTTTGCGGTGTCAGGACCGTCTCCCTTATAAAGCTCTCCATGGAGTTTTCGAAGCTCTGCCCTTAATTCATTTGGAAGGCAATATCTTTTCAAGCTACCGAACCTTCAACGCATATGCCCCGGCCATTTTTACACCGAGCCGTTTTCCGATCTTGGATTTTTCAGGATCGATAATTACCGCATAACCGCTCCAGTCAGAAGTAAGGGATGTTGAATTGCAGACCAGGCACACAGGCCCCTTCACTATCCTGTTGCATTCTTTGCAGACATATTCAACCATTATACTCCCTCTGTCCTGGAGGTTTCATATTTGCCTGTTTCAGGGGCTTCGTCCTTCTTTTTCTTCTTTGGCTTTGATTTCTCTTCTGCGCCCTCTTTCGTCTTGCCTGTCCTGGCCTCTTCAAGCCACTCGAGTTTGCCCAGGGCGTGCTGGCGCATGGTGAGACCGATCTTGCTATCCCTTGGTTCGCGCTCGTTAAGGCTCACTGCAACTATCCTTGCCCTTACACGGTCTCCAACCGTTATCGCACGACCAGATTCTTTGGTTATGAGACGGGAGTTTTTCTCATCGTAGCTCACGAATTCATCTGTCATCTGGCTGACATGCACGAGCCCGTCAAGTGGACCTATACCAACAAATATGCCGAACTCAACAACCTCTAAAACGCTGCCCTCAATGATCTCCTGCATTTCAGGCATGAAAGTCAATGCATCGAAAACCGCATCGTAATATACTCCTGCGTCTCCTGCAAGAATATGCCCCTCGCCTACTTCTATGACATCCTTTATCGCGACCATAGCTCCGATCTTCTTGTCCACGAGTCCCTCAAGTTTATCCCGCAGGGCAACCTTGACCGCTTCCTCCACGGGTTCACCGAGTAATTCTGGTGCAATTCTCACCGTATCTGCCAATCTCATTTTTCTATACATCTAAATCCTCTTAATAAAAGATATTAAATACTTAAACGAGTCTTTTCCCGAAGGTGTATTATAGTAACTCCCTTACTACATAACCTTTTCTTTAATTCGATATCATTGGTGAGACAGGCTGCTTCCTTATCAATAGCCATTTCTGCGATAATATCATCTGCACATCCCTCTTTTTCAATAATGGTACACCTTTCAAGCAGTGATAATGCGATTTTTGCCGCCACCTTGTCTTTACCATGCCCCTGTGAAGATATTTTTTCAAGCTCCCTGACTGATGCCCTGGGAATGATGCACGAATCAAAACCCAGTCTCTTCAATTCTGAAAAAATATCCACACCGAACTGGCCCGGGATCATCAATCCATTGGTGTCAATAATGACTTTCCTTGTCATTTAAACTCTTTCAATATACCTGAACCGATGAGCCTCCAGCGTGCTCCGACACGGCGGCTGATGGCTATTGGGGCGCCTTTGTCCGCGCATACTGGCCTTTTAAGCTTGACCTCTGCATCATTGGGTCTTGCGCTTGTGACGACACCGATAGTTGTTGCAGTTCCCAGATTCAGCATCAGGGGTTCATTTGAACGTATCGGATCCACATTGGATTCATCGCTCACCCCGACCACGCGCGGAAGCAATTTGGTCTCCATGATAAAACCGTCAATGGTAGGAGGGATCGATCCCGGGATACCGGCGACCTGGCCCACAAGGGCATCGCTCTTTGTAAGAAAGGGATCAAGTTTTGTACCCACACCTATGAGACCGCCCGGAGTTGCCTCTTCGATCTCTTCATTTCCAGAAAAAATCTTTGTAATAACTGTTTTAATAGGATGCCACTTAACTGTCCCGCCGGCCTCGACTTTTCTTCCGGGGCGAAGTTCTATCTCATTCCCTGGGCGCAGTCGCCCGCAATTTAAAGAACCGCCTATTACGCCGCCCATAAGTTGGTCTGGCGTTGCCCCGGGCTTGTTCACGTCAAAGGATCGCGCGACGAACATCAAAGGCGGTTTATCCAGGTCATGAGCAGGAGTAGGGATATATTTCTCAATAGCTTCAATGACAAGGTCAATATTGGTATTCTGCTGGGCTGATACAGGGATGATAGGAGCATTCTCAGCCACTGTCCCTTTCACAAAAGCAATTATTTGCTTGTAATTCTCTATGACCTTATCCCGTGGCACGAGGTCTATCTTATTCTGGATTATCACGATGTTTTTTATCCCGATGATATTCAGGGCCATAAGATGCTCTTTTGTCTGCGGCTGGGGGCACTGTTCATTTGCGGCTATGACAAGGAGTGCGCCATCCATCAGCGCCGCTCCCGATAACATGGTCGCCATCAGCGTTTCATGGCCAGGGGAATCAACAAAAGAGATGGGACGCAGTACCTGCGTTTTCGCCCCGCATTTTTCGCATACGTCCTTAGTCGTATATGCCTCGGGTTCGGAGCAATTCGGGCATTTCTTTAGCACAACGTCCGCATAGCCGAGCCTGATAGATATTCCCCGTTTTATCTCTTCGCTATGCCTGTCTGTCCAGACGCCGGAAAGTGCCCTGACCAGCGTGGTCTTGCCATGATCAACATGTCCTACGATGCCTATATTAACAACAGATTGCAATGAAACCTCCAATAGAAATATGCTTTACATTAGACTCCTTGTATTTAACGGCTTTTACAATCAGGGCTGAAGATGGTTGTAAAAAAGAGAAAAAAGAATGTCAGGAAGAGATACGGCTATTCACTCTTCTCGGCTTCGTGCTCCCCGGATTCCGATGGCACCGCCTTGCCGCTCATCTTATTGTAGCCCCTGGCAAGATTGGTGTTGACGTGCACCACGCCTTCATTGAGGTGTTTGAACACATAGTCCTCGGTTATCACTGGTAAAGCGTCCGCTGCCGACTGGTTGTTAACGATCATTCCAAGGGGTACGTACCTCCCGTCCGGAATGGTCACGCCAACGATCTTTGCGCCAGGTTCGAGCACCACATTGCTCCCTACTTTTGACTTGAATACAAAAGCCTGCATGCCCACAAAGGTATCATCTCCTATGCTTGCAGGGCCGTGCACCTGGGACTGGTGGGCAAGGGAGACACGTTCTCCGATATACACAGCGTATTTCTTACCATCGACCTCTACCAGGTTCCCCTCGACAGGTTTACCTTCTTCGTCCCGCGTCTCAAGGGCATGGATCGCTACACCATCCTGGACATTTGAATCGCTGCCGATATGTATGGGTGCGCCTTCATCGCCCCTGACAGCAGCCTGCGGTGAGACCATCACGTTCTTGCCCACATACACATCCCCGATGACTGATGCCTGGGGATGGATGTAGGCCGATAGCTCGATACCAGGCATTTTATTTTCCTCGTTCCAGGGGGTTATCGGGCTTGCGCCGGTGTTCGGTTTGTTATATATCGTTTCTACCCGGTCAACGCAACCGGTTACCAGCAAAGCTGCCAGTACTAAAAGTACAGTTATTTTCATAGGGGTCATTCTAATAAATACCACCAGAGGAGGGGGAATATACTTTTGGTATTTAAGTTTTTTTAAATCTTCCTGATAAAAAAAGACCATCAGTGTTTCAGGCGTTCAAGCAACGGGTCTTTCGTGCCCGCAAGGTCAAAAGCCCTCTTGCGCCTGAGACACGATTCACATACCATGCACGGCTTTTCTTTGCCCTCGTAGCATGACCACGACCACTCAAGAGGTGCATCTATCTCAAGCCCTCTTTTTACTATTTCGGCCTTATCCAAGGAAATAAGGGGGGTGTAAACCACGGGATGTTTGAGAGTACCGAATTTTAGCATGTCATTGAATTTCTCAACGAATTCGGGCGTATTGTCCGGGAATGTTGCCGCTTCCTCTGCATCAAACCCCGTAACGATCAGGTCGAATCCATAATTTTCAGCAAGAGCCGCTCCTATTGAGAGAAAGACAACATTGCGCGCGGGTACCCAGACCTGTTCGGCTGTCTTCCGGGTGATCTCTATCTCATCCAGTTCATTTCCGGATATCCTGGGAAGTTCCCCTCCGCCTGTCAGTGCTCCGTGAAATATCCTGTACCACGGAAGGTCAATGATAATATGGCCCACATGGAAGTGCTCGCAGATAGTTTTTGAGAACGCGAGTTCTTTTTCCCTGGCCCTCTGGCCGTAGTCAAAGGTCACGCACAGCACTTCATCGCACCTGTTGTACGCGTCTTTGAACGCTACTGTGGAATCAAGGCCTGAGGAGAGGAGGACGATGGATTTCATATAATGAATCATTGTTTGAATGATATTATAAATCCTTGGGATGCAATGAATTTAAAGAAACGAAGAGGTAATATATGGAAGCAGATATGACCAAGTTGGGTGAAACCTGAACATCGATAAACCGACAACCTGATAAAGAATGATACATATGAAAACTGAATACGATGAAAATTATAATATAAACAGGATGGGATTTTACTCGTCAATTTTTTTGACTGTAATAACTTTGATCACATTCGGATTTGCAATAACAGCTATACCAATATCAGGGATAAATTGTCCTGATTGTTTAGAATATCCTTATCTGGATACTCTCTCTCAATTCCCCGGGGATTATCTCTGGATGTTTCCTGCAACTCTACTAATTCTGACTTATTTGATTTTTATTGTATCTGTTCATTCCTTTGCATCGAGAAAAAACAAAATATTCAGTCGCATAAGTTTAGCTTTTGCTATAATTTCCTCTGTTGTTTTATTATCATGTTATTTTATTCAATTTTCTGTAATTCCAGCAAGCTTAATGAATGGTGAAACTGAAGGTATCGCATTATTAACGCAATACAATCCTCATGGGGTGTTTATTGCTTTAGAAGAGTTGGGATACCTTATGATGAGTTTTTCATTTCTATTTATTGCTCCCGTGTTTACAAACAATAACCGTGTTGAAAATTCTATTCGATGGATTTTTATCATTGCATTTATTTTGGCAACTATTGCGTTTGCTTTTGTTACTATTAAACATGGGATTGTAAGGAAAGACCGTTTTGAAATTATGGTGATTTTAATTAACTGGTTAGTATTAATGACCAATGGAATATTGACGAGTATAGTTTTTAAAAGAGCATTGAAACAAATTAAAAGCGAGTAAGATTGATATAAAATAGGTAGCACCCAACAACGTGTATAAAACATATTTTTCGCTGCTTCCCATTCATCTTCTCCTTATCCTCACAGCATCCGCATGGGCAAAAAGCCCTTCAGCCTCTGCAAGACCCATGATCGTCCCGCCTATGCTTAGAAGCCCTTTCTTTTCTATTACCTGCACGCTCGATTTTATCACGAAATGGTCGGTATTCAAACCTGAGAACATCCTTGCATACCCTGCTGTCGGAAGCACATGGTTCGTGCCAGATGCATAATCCCCAGCTGATACTGGCGCGTAAGAACCGATGAATATGGAACCAGCGTGCTGTATCCTGCCAAGGATATTTTCCTCTGTCATTATCTCAAGATGCTCAGGCGCGAACTTATTTGAGAAAGCGATGCATTCATCAAGTGTGCCTGTAAGTATGGCTGCATTATCAAGCGATTTCCTGATGATCTCTTCTCTTGGCGCTTTTTGAGCCTGTGTCTCTATCTCGCTCTTGACTTTTTCTGCAAGTTCCACAGATGGCGTGACAAGTATCGAAACCGCATTCGGGTCATGTTCTGCCTGTGCCACCATATCAGATGCGATAAAATCAGCCCTCGCCGAATCATCCGCAATTATCAGTACCTCGCTTGGGCCCGCCGGGAAATCGATGGCCGTTCCGCATGCCATCTTTGCAGCCGTGACATATACGTTGCCAGGTCCCACTATCTTATCCACCTTCGGGATAGTTTCTGTTCCATAAGCCATACCCGCTATCGCCTGGACGCCCCCAACGCGAAATACCCTGTCCGCGCGGGCTATATGCGCCGCGGCAAGCGTCAGCAGGTTTACCGCCCCGTCAGGCCCCGGAGGGGTGCATACGATAACCTCTCTCACGCCTGCCACCTTTGCAGGGATTACTGTCATCAATGCCGTGCTCGGATACGATGCCCTGCCGCCCGGGACATAAGCGCCCACGGCTCCCAATGGTGTAATGCGCTGTCCCAGCCTTATGCCGGGCGCAAATTCCCTCATCCAGTCTTTCGGGATGTGCGCCTCGTGGAATGCGCGGATATTTTCTGCCGCCTTTTTCAGGTGTGAAAGAAGAACTTTATCAAGTGAGAACACAGCCTCATGGATTTCCTTATGCGTAACTTCAATATCACTGATGTCTGCCTTATCGAACTGCTTCGTATATTTCCGAAGGGACAGATCGCCATTTTCCTTTACATCATCCAGTATGGAGATGACAGGCGCCATCACGTCCTGAAGTCCTGTTCCCCGGTCAAGCAACCTTCGTGTCTCATCTTTTGAAAGTTCGGAAATGGGTTTGGTTAACATTACATGCTGGTTTCAGGGCGGAATAAGATAAAGATTGTTATAAACAGGTTTATTTTAATACTCATCTGTCTTATCTAACATATCATGTCCTCGATCATAGACCCGATTTATGGTCACGTCAGGATAAGCGGGCTTGAGCAGCTTATTATAAATACTCCACAAATGGCGCGCCTGCGCCGGGTTCAGCAACTGGGTCTTGCCGACCTTGCCTTTCCGGGTGCGAACCATACCCGTTTCGAACACAGCGTGGGGACGCTTTTTATAGCAGATAAAATTGCCAGGGCCCTGGCCCTTAGCGAAGAAGAGATCGTAAAAGTCAGATTGGCCGGCCTTCTTCATGATATCGGCCACTGCGCCTTTTCGCACGTTGTGGAAAGCGTCCTGAAACGCAATCCCGGGTTCCAGCCAGTGCTCAATGGTAAGAAATTCATTCGCCATGAGATGTTCACAAGGCACGTCGTATCTAATTCTTTCCATACAAGGCCGGAAATTGCAGCAAATGCAGAATTATTCGAAAAGCCGGAGTCTTTCTTCCTGGAGATAGCAAAAATGGCTACAGGTGATCAGAACGGTGTTCCAAAACCCTATCTTGCCCAGATAATATCGGATGACATCGACGCTGACAGGATCGATTTCCTGCTTCGCGACTCATACCATACAGGCGTCGAGCTTGGCCTGGTCGATGTTGACCAGATAGTAGGCAGCCTGTCCATAAACAATGGCAGGATAGTGCTGGGTGGTTCCCTGAGTTACGATGAGGACATGGCCCTCACAGCGGCAGAATCAATGCTTATCGCAAGGGCCCACCATTATTCGGCAATAATCCATAATCCCAAAACCCAGGGCGCAAGGGTAATGCTGTTGCACGCCCTTGAGAATGCACTTTCGAATCTTGAAGCAGCGGGCAAAGACGTAAGAGCACAGGTCCTTGATTTTTTTATTTCATATAATGACGGTGATCTTTTAAATTTCATCGAGACTTATGGGAACAAAGATGCCAAAAAATTAATAATGAACATACGCAGTGGCGCTATTTGCACCGCCACGGCGCGTTTCACGGCAAGGAACCTGAATCCAAGAACACGAATGGCCCTATCTACGATCGCAAGGAACGGTGTTGCAAAGAAGACATTTGAATATGAACTTTCAAAGCGCCTTGGAAAAAAATACGGGGTATCGGTTCTCGTTGACCTTGACGTTGCAGGCGGTATCCCGAAAAGCACAAGGGTTAAAATAGGAGATGATGAGGGATTTTTTTATGACGAATCCGCGCTTGCGAATGGTCTTGTAAGGGCGATCTCCCGCCAGATATCGCTATGCGTATTCGGGAGACCCGATGACAATAAATTGCTCTCCCAGGCATCACATGATTTCCTGCTCGACATTGAAAACCTATCGCCCAGACTTTTGCACTTTATAAGGAGTGATGATAACCTGCCTATAGAGGGGCTTCTCCTGGTTTTTTACAGCGCTCACAGGATGTTCAGGAAGGAAGCAGACGGAAGGATCACTATGCCAAGACTGCGCAATATCGCAAAGATATACCGGCTTGTGGGGGAACTGGGCGGGATCGAGCGGCTGCGTAATTTATTTGATTATAAATTCCACGACCGCTATGGTTTTCCCTACAGCGACAGGCTTTTTGAGGACATACAACTCCTGGTAGCAATGGGAATGGTGGATGAGGACCTGCGGTATTTTGAAAAGAACGGAAGGTGGAAACAGAGATACGAGTATGTCCTGACCAGTAACGGTCTTGGATACGCGGAAATGATATCTCCTGCATACCAGAATGAATTAAAAATCATCGATGAGTATTTGAGCGTTAACAAGCATTCAATTCCGAGGGATTACGTCACTGTCGCCGAAAGAAGATATAAAAAACAAATAAGATGATTTTATATACAATAAAAAAAATCAGGGATATCCGTGGAAAAATGAATATTGAAAAAGATGATGTTATTATTGTTTTACTAATTATTATTCTTTTGTTGATTGTAATTGGTTTTTTCAGGTTATTCTATACAGTACCAAGATGAAATCCATATCGCTTGATTGAATCGCACTCTTAGATTCTTTACTTATAGTTCTTTCCAGGGCTTTACAATGAGCAGCGGCCCGTCTTTTCCGGTTATAATTACCTTTGTTTTAGGCTCTATCTTCTCATCTGACCGTGCCTGCCAGTACTCGCCCTGGTATCTTACATAGCCCGTGCCATCCGGAGTTATTGCATCGATTGTCTCGGCAATATCTCCCACGATGTCACCTATCATCGGTTTTTTCAGGCGTATCTCCATCATTTTATAGATCGCAAATGCGAGAAATACTCCGAGAACAATAGCCGGGGCGATAAGGCTTATCAGCATGGTAGTCTGGTACTCAGGGGAATACAGGCCGGGATAACCCAACGGTACAAGCAATACACTCCCCAGGATAATACATGCAATTCCTGCTACACCGATAAGCCCGAAGGCAGAAACGTGCAGTTCGAATAATATTAATGCCATGCCAAGCCCGATCAGGAACAGTGCGGCTATATTCACTGAAAAACCCAGCCCCACAAGAGCGAGGCTGATTGAAATAACGCCGAATATCTCTGCGCCATAACCGGGGCTTGTGAGCCCGAAAACGAGAGAGTAAATGCCCACAAGCAGCAGCAGTGATGCAAGAATTGGATTTGAAAGCAAATTCATAAGATTTGATCTTAATGAAGGGGTGTAATAAGTAAAACCTGCATTTTTTGTCCTTAATTCTTTGTCTTTTACCTTCATTCCATCCACCTTTACCAACAGTTCTTCTATTCCTGGTGAAACGACTTCAATCACATTTGCATCTTTTGCCTGTTCGGCATCCAGATTAAGGTTTTTCGTAATGAATTCCCCCGCTGCGCTAACATTCCTTCCATGCTGTTTTGCCTTTTCCTGGGCAAGCGCCACGACCGCATTAACGATCTTTTCTTCCTGGATTGGTTTCATGCCTTCTGCAGTCACTTCTACCGGTTGGGCCGAACCTATGATGGTATTCGGGGCCATGGCCGCTATATCGGTGCCTAAAAGTATCAGGGTGCCGGCAGACCATGCGGTAGCGCCCTTGGGATACACATAACCGATAACCGGCACAGGGGATGCGTCTATATGATCAAGGATCTTTTTTGTCTCTTCCAGGCCCCCGCCGGGAGTATTAAGAGTGATTATTAAAGCCTCGGCATTCTCCGTCCTTGCCTTTTCAAGGGCCTCGTAAACAATATCATCGCTTGCAGGCGTTATGGTATCTGTTAACTCCACTACCATGACCTGCGCTCCTGCAGACTGTATAAATAAGAAAATAATTAAAAAAAAGGACAAAAGCCTCATCTGGTTTCAGCCTTCGTAAAAGCTTTTGTCAGGCCTGCGACCGTGCCTGTTTCCCCGGGCGCGCCTGTCGTAACGACTATCATGTTCTTCTCCCTTGCTATCTCTGCAAGTGTCTGGAGCTCCCTGAGTTTCATGGCGATCGGGACTTTCTGGTACAGTTCTGCCGCTTCCATCATCTTCTGGCTTGCCTGGAACTCACCGTCTGCAAGTATTATCCTTGACCTGCGTTCCCTCTCGGCCTCTGCCTGCTTTGCTATTGCCCGCATCATTGACTCGGGTATCGCCACATCGCGTATCGTGACAGCCGATATCTTGACGCCCCATGGCTCGGTGGCCACATCCAGGACTTCCTGGAGTTTCTTATTCAATTCTTCCCTCTTTGAAAGAAGGCCATCCAGTTCTATCTGGCCAAGGATATCTCGGAGCGTTGTCTGGCCAAGCATGCTTGTGGCTATCCTGTAATTCTCAACCTTGGTAATCGCGTATGTAGGGTCAACAACCCGGTAATAAATAACGGCATCAACATCAACGCTCACGTTATCCCTTGTGATGATGGTCTGCTTTGGCACATCGATCGTGATTACCCTCAGATCCACCTTCATCAGGCTATCCACAATCGGGATTATAAGGAATATACCCGGACCTTTTGCCCCGAATAACCTGCCCATCCTGAAAATCACAACGCGTTCGTATTCTCTCACGACCTTGATGGCCTGTGCAAGTATCGCACCTATCAATAACAAAACAATTATTCCTATTGGAAAAAAATCAACCATTTTTTAACACCCTGTTTGAATTGGCTAACATTCTATAAATAGTTTGGTCAGATTTTGATTTTTGGAAGTGCCAGTTCTTTTATCCTCAAAAGGAAGAAAAAGGCTGCCAGCGTAAGTAATAGGTATAAAGTCTCGATCAATTCAGCTATAACAGGATCCGGGTTTCCAAAAATCCCGTATTTGTACAATTCCTTAATGGACAAGGCCAGGATACCCATGCCTAAAAGTGCCAGAGGAACCTGGATCTTGAGATCTTTGCTCAGCAATTGTTTCCCAAAATCCCTTGCGACAATGATAATCAATATCAGAAGCGATAAGCCGATCGTGGCGTTAAGCAGTTCCAAATACTGCGAGATCATAATCATCGACACCTGGTTAGATGTTCACATTTCATATGAATATGGAGAGGTGAAGAAGTCATCATAGATAAGCATTTCTACCACAGTTAACTGCTTGAACTGATTCAGTCATCTAAAATCATCATAAGTTCATTCAATACGAATACCGCTCCTCTTTCCATGGATCAGCGCTGTTACTGTATCCCCTTTGCTCCCAGAAACCCAGTTCCAGTTCTTCGGTGAACACAATTCTCCTAACCCATTTTGCGCTCTTGTATGCATATTTTTTCGGGACCACAAGCCGGAGCGGTCCGCCGTGTACAGGCTCAAGCGGCTTTCCTTCAAAATTATAAGCAAAGAGCACATCGGATTCCATAAGCTCATCAAGAGGCAAACTTGTCATGTACCCGCCATCAGACACGATGGTTGCAAACCTGGCATTATTTCCCGGTTTTACAAGGTTTGCAATATCGCTGAAACGAACTCCTTCCCACCTCATATCGAACCTGCTCCAGCCTGTTACGCAATGGAAATCGCTGACATCTCCTGTCCTTTCCAGGGCAAGGAATTCATCGTATGTGAGCCTGACAGGATTTTCAACAAGACCTTCGGCACGAAAATCCCAGGTCTTCCTGTCAAACTCCGGCACCCGGACAAAATGCAATACCGGGAAATCCGTAGTCAGGTGCTGGTTGGGTGGAATTCTCTGCATAGTTCACATCTCTATCCTTGTTATGACCCCATGAAGCTTCTGGGGCGGGAGTTTATAGAACTGAACAAATGCAGGTGAAATTCTTTTGATCGTAGAATATATCTTCCAGATCAAATTATCAGTAACAATGTCCTCAATACCATAGAAAATGGTTTTCTCATTTATCCCTGACTTTTTCAAAATCTTTTCAACATCGACTACTTCCATGTAACCCGCCTGTATCTCAAATACCCTTAATCCACCTGAAATATTATCCTTAAAAGTGCCGGAAACACCGAAGGGGTCATCCAGCTTTATTATGGAAACAATGATGTTATCTTCATAAACGATGTTGTTATTGAACATGGTATTGACAATGTAAGGAGGGATCTTTTTTATGTCCTTTGCAAAGAAAAGGGCTGTACCTTTGATTTTAGTTGTGTTTAGATATAATTCGTCATATTTTTCAAGAAATGCTTCAAGGTTCATGGGTTTGAGTGAATGATAAAGCTTTTTCTGTCCGGATACAAAAATTATGATTATTCCAAAAGGGATCGAAGCCAGGATGAGCGACCAGTAGCCCCCGTGAGGTATCTTGTACAGGCTTGAGACGAGGAATGCAATGTCAACAAATGTCACTATCAATGCAATTGCGAATTTAAACATTTTATTTTTCAGATAAAATATCAAGGTCATCATTATACCCGTAAGGGCCATTGTCCCTGTAACCGCCAGGCCATATGCAGCCGCGAGGCGATGTGATTCCTTGAATTCTATCATGACAAATAGAACAGAGATCAGAAGCACCCAGTTAACAGCATCAATATATATCTGGGACATGAGTTCAGAGGATGTATAATCCACTTTGAGCATGGGCAGTACGCGGGTGGTAATGCCCTGGTAAACTATTGAGAACATCCCGCTGATCATTGCCTGGGAAGCTATGACAGTAGCGCAGACACTGACAATCAGAAAAGGCACATAAAGAACCTGGGCTTGCTGGAAAACCATTTCAAAAAGCACGTTTTTTGAGTCAGGGTGCTGGATGATAAAAGCCCCCTGGCCAAGGTAATTCAACAAGAGAGCAAAAAATACAAAATACCATGCCCTGATTATCGGGAGTTTCCCGAGTTGCCCCATGTCGGCATATAATGCTTCCCCGCCTGTGGCGCAAAGGATGACCTGGGATAGCAGAAAGAATCCCGGGATGCCGTTTTCTACCAGGAACCTGAAACCGTAGTAGGGATTGATAGCCGCCAGTATAGATGGGACATTAAGTATTGAGACGAAACCAGAGATCGCTATTGACAGGAACCATAATACCATCACGGGCCCGAATGCCCATGCAACTTTTTCAGTCCCTTTTTTCTGTATGCAAAAAAGGATTATTGCAATTATTCCTGCTATTAGCACAAGTATCCCCTGCCCGGTTGTTTCAAGCCCGGGAATCAGTTTCAACCCTTCGACCGCGCTTAGTATGCTTATTGCAGGGGTGATTACGCCATCACCAAAAAGAAGGGATATACCGATATAGGACAGCAGTGTGATAAAAGTTACTTTCCTTCCTGATTTTAGCAAACGGATAAGCAACTCCTTCAGGACGATAGTGCCTCCTTCACCTTTCTGGCCCAGGCTCATGGCAAGCCAGGCGTATTCCACAGTTACAACGATAATAAGCGTCCAGGCAATAAGTGAAAGGATGCCCAGGACATTGGCTTCCGTATGCTCAGTCAGGAGAAAGATTACAGTGAGAGTGTATATGGGACTTGTGCCTATATCCCCGAAAACAAGGCCCAGCGATTTAATTATCCCTTTCAGGGTTTCTCGGTTAAGCATGATAATTTTTTTTAATGTAATGAAATATAATTACCACTTTAACATGTTTTGCATTACAGTATTATGATTGGCAAGTTCATGAAGTATATTTATGACCTCGTCTTTCGGGATTGTAATCGATCTCCTGGAAATTCTGATAACGTCCTCCACTTCTACCTTGCCGTAATAGCTCAGCAATTTAACGATTCGCATGACCGTATTTTTTTGCCGCTCATGCTCTCTTGTCTGATATGTGCGTATGGCCCTCAGGAAATCGATCCTCCGGAAATCCGGCCAGAAAGGGGCGCAGAAATACGCCGCACACTCGTTCCCATTTGCCTGCCAGGGAAGGAAATTGGATATCCGTTCATCCCCACCTGTCCTGATTATAAGATCGACATAAGGTATTGAGCAGCCTGAAGGATACAGGTTTTTTGATATGACTTCTTCATTGATATCATCCAGGGAAAGCTCGCGGTTTTTTATCTTTTGAGCCATGAGACGCGCCGCATCCACAAGTTCCTGCCTTCCGCCATAAGCCAGCGCAACATTAAGATATACACCGTCGTAATTCTTCGTAATCTCTTCAGCACGCCTGGCTGATGATTTCAGGCCCGGCGGGAGAAGGTCGATATTCCCAACGACCCGTACCCTCATCCGGCGCGTATGGGTTCTTTCATCAGTGCAGATTTCATCGAATTTGATCCCTATAAGTTCAAAAAGCCGGTCCTTTTCTTCAGGCGACCGTTCGAAATTCTCGGTTGAAAAAGCATACACTGTTAGCTGTTTTATGCCAAGGTCAAAACTCCAGTCAAGAACTTTTTCGGTAGTATCGGCACCCATGAAATGCCCGTAATATTTTGCCAGCCCGTGCTTGCTTGCAAACCTCCTGTTGCCGTCCATTATTATTGCAACGTGTGATGGTACAGGTTTATCCTTTATCTCGTTGGAAAGTAATGCTTCATAACTTCCGTATAAAAAATCTCCGGCAAAACTCAAATTTATCCCTACTACCTAATAATCAAATAAGTATTAAAGTTTACTGAAATCCCCGAGGCGGCGCTGTTCGTCCGCTTCTTCTGTAACTACGCCCGCCCCTATCTGTTTTAGCACTTTATTCGCTATTTTTGCACCGATTATCCTGGCAACAGCCTTTGGATCGGATTTCCGGAGAGCTTCCATATCCCTGTATCCGGCAGTATAAAGCTTCCTTGCCCGCACCCTGCCTATACCCCTTATCTGTATCAGGTCCAGAAGTTCAGGGCTTGCCCCGTATTCAACACGTTGCGCAAGTTCACGGGCCATTGGAGCAGAGCTCCTTTTCTGGAATGTGCCGAGTTCGGCCATGGAATGGACAAGCCAGAGAGTGGTTTCGGAGTAGGCTCGAATATCCCCTTCCCCGATTCCGAACTTCTTTACTATGTCCTCTTCTTTTTTCTCGTTTATCCAGTCAAGCATGACGCATGCTGTCTTGACTTCTGAAAGGAACCATTCGTAATCTACCTTGAACTGGGCGGGAATATTGACGAAATCCGCATGGTGTTCCATGACCATGTCGCTTAGCCATTCGTAATCATTTGAGCGCAGATACAGGGGGCGCATGTCGGGGGTGCTGCAAACAAGATGAAGGAGCGTTAGCTCTGTATACTGGATACCCTTAGTTTCTATTTTTTCCATTCCTTCAAGTATCATGGAAGCGGAAAGCGGGTCCAGGTACAGGCGTGATACCAGTTCCCCGAGGCGTGTTGCGAAAAGCCCGTTCTTGTGTACGATCATCTTTTTATCGGCCAGGAAATCTATTATTTTTTCGATTACAGACTTCAGGCTCCACGACTCCTGCTGAGTGGAATAAAAAGTTGCTCCCATGAATTCAAGAAGTTCTTCCATGCTTCGCGCAAACCCGGTTGCGATTGTTGAAAGGATATGTGTGCGCAGCGCTTTTTCACTCCCAAGCTTTGACCAGATATTTTCGGCGCTTGCCTTGACATACTGCTGCATGAGTTCTTCGAATTCATCGTATGTTTTTGCAAGTAGCACAGATTCACCGTAAGGGTCAAGCCTGGGACGTCCCGCCCTTCCTGCCATCTGCTTATACTCAAGCACGGGAATAGGTGTCAAGCCGAAGTTTGCGTCATAGCGCCTGTATCCTTTTATTATGACCCTTCGCGCCGGGAGATTTAGCCCGGCAGCAAGGGTCGGGGTTGCCACGATCACCTTTATCGCACCTGCCCGGAACCCACCCTCTATTATCTTTCGCTGCTCTGCAATTAGACCCGCATGATGGAATGCGCTTCCATTCCCGATGCAAAGGGCAAGTTTTTTTGCAGTATCCACCTCGCTTGATTCCCGTACTTCCAGGGAAAGAACCGCCAGTTTTTCTTTTGCATCATGGGAGATGAGCGACGATATTTCCGTACTGATGCGCAAAGCCAGACCTTCCGTATTTTTCCTGCTGCTCTCAAAAACAAGACACTGCCCGCCTTCTGCAAGGGTATCGCAAACAAGGGATATGGTGCTGTCCCTGTGAACCTGTTTGACATGCCTCTGGCTTTCTGTAAAATTTATGGCATTTCCAAAAAAAACACCTTCTTTCAACTCTATGGGGCGCCAGTCGCTCACTACAAGCGCGGCATTTAACCACTTTGCTATCTCATTTGCATTTCCGATAGTTGCTGAAAGCGCAATGATTTGCATTTTGGGATTGATACGCATCAACTTTGCCAGTACTATTTCAAGCGTGGGCCCGCGGTCTGGCGAGTCGATAAGATGTACTTCGTCCGCGATTACCACAGTTAATTCTTCAAGCCAGTTGCTCCTGTTGCGAAGGAGTGAGTCCACTTTTTCAGAGGTCGCAACGATGATATCGAATTTTCCGAGCCACTCGTCGCTGGAATCGTAATCGCCTGTGGCGATCCCCGCGGATACCCCGCGACCGTCGTTTTTCTTTATACTTTCAAAAGTGCAAAACCTGTCATATTTTTCGGAGGCCAGCGCGCGAAGGGGCACGATATAAAGAGCTTTACCGCTTCTTTTTTCATCCAGTATCGATTTGAGCATAGCGAATTCGGCAAGAAGGGTCTTGCCTGATGCTGTTGGGATCGCCGCTACAATGTTTTTGCCATCAAGGAGCCCGGCATCAATAGCTTCAGCCTGGGGAGGGTATAATCCGGTTATGCCTGAATCCCTGTAAAACCCAATAACACTGCCAGGAAGGGAAATATCGGATATATTCATTCAATGCTTAAAGGAGGGGATGTATAAAAAGAATTTCTGAACCTGAAGATGGTAGTGGTGTAAAAAAAAGAAGGATTAATTTATTTGATTATCTTCTTTTTAAGTACAACGCTGCCGCAACGATAGCTATCAAGACGATAACACCAATTATAAGAGCAAAGTTTATTGGTGGCGCTTGTTCGGGTGGTACTGTAACAGTCGCACCCGGAGTAGCTACAGGTTGTGTTGCTCCTGGTGTCGCCACTGTTCCTCCCATTCCGCTTATGGCAAATGGAGAGAAAGAAGTCGTCATCGCCTCATAATAGGTAACGTTATCATCTTTGTTCTTTTGTCCGGTGTCCAAGGGATTCCAGTTGCTACCATCCCATCTCATCATCCCGATATCCCCTATATCGTCCGTGAGCCAGCTATTATTTATCCTGAATCTTATTATTCCCTCCCTGATATTTGCCGGCACCGCAAAACCGGGGGAACCTATCCAGATGTTCACGTTCTTATAAACACTCCCGGGTATCTGTGATGATACAAGCTTTGATGTACCTTTTAGTTGTTGGATCATTACATCTGTGGGTCCTGCGCTTACATTCGGAGTTATCATAAGCTCATATACAGCATGTCCCGGAAGTGTGAAACTAACGGTAACAGGAACGCCGGCCCTGAAATCTACTGTCCTTGTCTCCTGGAATTCTATATTGTCAAATGGTTCGCCTGAGACTACACCTCCACCGCCGCCGCCACCGCTCCCTGATCCTCCACCCGGGCCTCCTCCCGCTGTTGTCACGCCCACAAAGGTAATGTCTACCTGCTTTATTTCCCCGGAAGTCCACGTCGTGGTCTGCTGAGCAGCTACGTTATTCACATAAAATGTTACAATAGAGCCATTTTCACCCGCATAGCCTAAAACCCCAAGTTTCGGGTCAGGCCCGCCGGGACCACCATAACTGCCGCTTGAGACGGTTGATATCCTGCCGCGTTCCTCTGCCCCGATCTTTGCAATTATCGTTGTTCCTGCAGGAGCAGGCTGCCCGTCCAGCGTTATGCTGCCATAATAGCCTGCCGGGATAAGAGGATTCAAAGCTACGGACGTTCCTGCTGACACTAATATGATAAAGACTATAAGGGGGATTGTTTTTTTGTTCATAATATCTCCAAAAAATTTAGAAAAGGGATAAATCCCTTTTCTTTACCACGGTTTTCCTGCCCACGGCACACTATTCTGCTGGCGGTTGAATATCGGGTTTATGAATAACCAGTACCCGTGGCCCTGTTTCAGGACAACTGAATCTGTTAAGCTATCTCCTGAGAAGACCTGCGGATTCTGGACATCTTCATAAGACACCAACATTGAATAGAATTTGCCGATCTGGTTGTTCTCCAGGCCTGCGAAGAGGTCACCTGCTCTCATATTGATCGGATCGGTACGGGATGTGCTCACTCCGATCAGGTTCCAGCCTTCAAAGAGATCCCTTTCAGGCAGGGGAGAAGGTACTGTTGTATCTGCAATGAAACCGATGCTCTGGCTGTCTGCCGTGACGTTGATCCAGTATCCGAACAGGGGCTGTATAACTGCCGGTGTTGAGAAGCTCTTGTTCGCCGGATCGTAGCTGAAAATCGCATTGTACTGCACATTCTGTAATGCCGTTGCAACATCGCTTGGATTGGCGGTGCTCGGTATGGATACTAAATTCCAGCCCTTCGCCAGAGGGAATACCCTGTCTGCGAACACAACCGCTGTACTGCCTGTTATGCTGCCGTTTGTCGCCGTTACATTTACGAACTGGACGGCGCTTGATGTGACTGTTATCGTGGCTATCCCGTTCGTGAAGCTTGCGTTCGGCGGAGATGTTACTGCGCTTGCATTATTTGCAGCAATGGTTATGTTGGCCATCCCATTGTAGAGGGTCTGCGGATTGATGCCGTTGAGAGCCGTGATAGTTATGGTTATCATGTTCCCTTTGAGCACGGCAGTTACATCAGGTGCGAGGCCGAAGGCCGTTACTGCTGTTGATAGTACAGTTACATTTGCGGTTCCCGTGACGGTGCCGTTTGTGGCACTTATCATTACATTGCCTGGTGCTACGGCAGTGAACATGCCTGTGGTTTCATTGATTGCACTGATTGTGCCCACCGTCGTGTCGTTGCTGCTCCATGTTATAGTTGCGCTAATTGGATTTCCCAACTGATCCAATGATGATGCCGTGAAGTTCACGACAGTCCCTGGAAGTACGGATTTCGATGGAGGTGTAACTGTGATTGAGGCCACTACCGGTACGGGTGCTGTTACTGTTACATTAGCAGTTCCTGTGACTGTGTCGTTAGTTGCGCTTATCGTTGTATTTCCCGGCACCATCGCAGTGAACACTCCCGCTGCAGGATCGATTGTCCCTACAGTTGTATTGATGCTGCTCCACGTCACAGTTACGTTAATCGGATTACCGAACTGATCCATCGGTGAAGCCGTGAAGTTCACGATAGCGCCGGTGGTCACAGATGGCTGCGCGGGTGTAATCGTTATTGATGTCAATATAGATGCTGCAGGTTGTACGATCCAGTTCCACGTTTGTGCGACTGTGCCGTTTACGTTGCTCGCGACAGCAGTTACATTCCATGATCCCTGTGCTGCGCTCGTATTTGTATAGCTTGCCGTAGTCGTACTCAGATTGGTCTGCACCTGTGAGCCGTTAATTAACCATGTCACATTCACTGTCTGGTTTGCTGTGATGCTGAATGTCCTGTTGGCCTCGACCATATCAGACACTGTTGAAGTGGACGGAGTGAAATCTGTTATGCTGGGCGGGCCAATTGGAGCAACAGAGGCCACATTCCAGACCCATGTCTGGGTGATAGAGCCGTCGCCAGTCCTTTGAGCCGTCAGATTAACAATATGCATGCCAGCCGTATTTACTGTGATCGTGTCGCTGGATGCGTTCTGGGAATTATCAGTTTTATCTACTACTCCATCTAATGTCCAGGTTAAATTATCTACCTGTTGATTTACAGTAACATTGAAAGTCCGGGTTGCTGGTGTAGTCGTATTACTCACTGGCGAAAGCGGTGAGAAGCCGATTATTCTGGGCGGGAAATCGTTTGCATTGCCCGGGAAGGTCAGATTGTGGATTTCGTCAATGTTTGAGAATCCATCGTTATCGGAGTCCAAAGGCTCTATCGTTGCAAGGGCAGCAGCATTTTCACCATTGTTTTGGAAGGCCAAACCATATGGGTTCCTGGATCCATTACTAGAAGTAGGATTAGGAATCGTATGGCACAGAAGGCAGCTATCTATCCTTGAGCCTCCAGCGCTAGGATATGTAGTATCGAAAGTGTTCAAAAAGCTTCCATATGCCGCCGCCTGTGGCACCCCTATCAGAGCCACTACTGATAATAGTAATAGCATCAATGTTATTTTTCTTTTCATTTATTTTCCCCCTTTTATTTTATTATCGGAATCGTTACACTTCGTATCTGTAAAACTTAATCCCCATTTTAGATTCGATGAACAAAATCAACATGATGGTTGCCATGAAAATTTGGTCACCCATGTTCCAATACGAATTGGAACGCTCCCTACGTATTTTTTACGTCTCATTCTATTTAAACATTGCGATTACTTATCTTATTTTTTGTTCATGATTAATCTTTATAAAATTTTTAGGCAACCAAATCTATTTAAATAAGTTGCAGTCTAATCCAGACACCGCTGAGGATACGATGCATCTCATCATAACAGAGAAACATGACACTGCTAAGAGGATAGCGGCGATACTGTCTGAAAAGAAGCCCGCAAAGGAGAGGGTGAACGGTGTCGATGTATATAAATTCGACGGCAAAGCCGTCATAGGTCTTTCAGGCCACATCGTCGAAGTGGATTTCCCTAAGGACTATAACAACTGGCAGAAAACAGACTTGAAAGAGCTTGTGCATGCTGACGTGGTGATGAACCCGACACATGCCAATATCGTCACAGCCTTGCGGAAACTCGGAAAAGAGGCAATACATCTCACAATAGCCACTGACTACGACAGGGAAGGAGAGCTTATCGGCGTGGAAGCGCTGAACTTAATAAAGAAAGTAAAACCCGAAATCCCTGCCGACCGCGTGCATTACAGCACCATAACCCCTGCAGAAATAAAAAAAGCATTTTCCCATCCGACAAGGATCGATTTTAACCTCGCGGCCGCCGGTGAGTCCAGGCAGGTCATAGACCTGATATGGGGTGCTGTCCTTACCCGGTTTGTTTCCTTGAGTTCAGGCAGGCTCGGGGATAAGTTCCTCTCAGTAGGCAGGGTGCAGTCGCCCACTCTTGCCATAATAGTGAATCGTGAAAAAGAACGAGAAGCCTTCGTGCCAGTTCCTTACTGGGAGCTCTTTGCGATTCTTGTAAACGGCGGAGAATTCGAGGTCCAGCATAAGAAAGGGCGTTTCCTGGACAGGGCCGAAGCTGAAGGAATCCTTGCAAAACTCGGCAAAACCGGTACAGTAAAAAGCATCGACCTGGGAAAAAGAAATGAAAAGCCTCCCACTCCTTTTAACACCACTGAATTCCTGCGCGCAGCAAGCGCCATCGGGGTTTCGCCGGCAAATGCCATGAGGATAGCGGAATACCTCTACGTTAACGGGTTCATCTCATACCCGCGTACAGATAATACGGTTTATCCTCAAACCCTTGATACCAAAAGCATTATCGAATCCTTCCTGAATACCGAATTCAGGGAATATGCGCAGAAGCTGCTTCTGGGAAATCTCACACCCACAAGGGGCAAAAAAGAAACAACAGACCATCCGCCGATACATCCTGCCACGCCGGTCAAAAGAGGCGACCTCAAGGAAGATGAATGGAAAATTTACGAGCTTGTGGTCAGGCGGTTCTTTGCCACATTCGCAGGAGAAACGCAATGGGAGACCATGGCGGTTATCGTGGATATAAGCGGTGAGGAGTTCGGGGCAAATGGCGCAAGGCTTGTGGAGCCGGGCTGGAGATGGTATTATTCCTATAATGTGCCTGAAGACAGGATACTACCGAAGCTCAAGGAAGGGCAGGTCCTGACAGTTAAAGACGTGAATCTCATTGGAAAAGAAACGCAGCCTCCTTCAAGATACGGCCAGGGCCACCTGATAAAGATAATGGAAGACCTGGGCCTGGGGACAAAATCAACGCGCCACGAAATTATATCCAAGCTGTATTCAAGGGCATACGTTCACGGAAACCCCCTGCAGCCCACAAAGACCGCCTACGCTGTGATCGAGGCGCTTGAAAAGTATGCCAACACCATCACAAAACCCGACATGACAAGCAAACTGGAGATAGACATGGATGAAATATCCGAAGGCAAGATCACCGAGGATTACGTTATCAAGG
The DNA here is from genome assembly GCA_902386205.1 of uncultured archaeon. Lineage (GTDB taxonomy): Archaea > Halobacteriota > Methanosarcinia > Methanosarcinales > Methanoperedenaceae > Methanoperedens. The sequence continues at coordinate 72,546 of CABMIH010000075.1, forward strand.
AATCCAGGGACATGCTTGGCGAGGTTTTCAAAGACATGTCAAAGAACCAGGAGCTGATCAGCGAATCCCTCAGGAACGGTTTATATGAGGACAAGATCATCGGCACATGCCAGAAATGTTCCTCTGACCTGATAATCCGCAAATCCAAAAAAGGCTCAAGATTTATAGGATGCTCGGCTTACCCTAACTGTGATTTTACCCTCCCTCTGCCAAAGAGCGGCCAGATAATCGTTACAGATAAGCAGTGCAACGACCACGGTCTTTATTTCATCAATATAATAAACAAAGCAAAACGACCGTGGGACGTGGGCTGCCCGCACTGCAATTTTATCGAATGGCAAAAGAAGCTTGAAGAAGAGAAGAAAAACGGTACTGTAAAAAAAGAAGATAAGACCACTAATAAAAAGACGAATAAATAACCTATTGGAGAAGTTTCATTTCCTTTTCCTGATCCTTATCCTGATAAAATCATCCTCATCTTCAATACTCACAACTTCCTGGTCGTGGATCTTGCTCCATTTCGGTATTGTTTCTTTTGCGGTCTGGTCATCGGTTATGACCTCAAGTTCCTCACCAGGCTCCATCTCAGATATCTTCCGTTTTGCATAAAAAAGCGGGAGAGGGCATACCTTGCCCCTGACGTCAAGTTTTTCCATGTAAGCATAATTGTTCTTAAGGATATTGAACTATTTCCCCAGTCCTCTCATATGCCCGAAGCCCGCAAGGCAGTTTTTCCCTGAATTCGTCCGATCTTAGCGCCTCAAGGAATATTTTTATCTCCCCTGTTCCAAGAAGTCCTTTGCGGATCACGAAATCATATTCCTCATCCGCGATCTTGATGAATTTGAGCCCGTTGAGTTCAGCTACCGTACGGATTCCAACTCCTGCATCAGCTTTACTTAGCCGGACAGCCGAGGCGACAGCGCTATGGGTTTTTGCCTCGGTATGATAACCTTCTATACTTTCGGTCACTTCTTCAAATGGGATGCCCTTTTGTTCCGCAATCTTTTGCAGCTTTAAGTCGGTCAGCACCCTTGTCCCCGAACCCGTGTTCCTGTTGATGATCCTCACATTAATAATATCTTCAAATCCTCTGATGCTGCTATCTTTTCTCACTATCAAACCCTGCTCCCTCAGGTAGCCTTTGACGATTACCGCATCGTGGATACCGAACATGCCGGGGAAAGGGACATTATACACCCCGGACTCATCAAGGAGATGCACACCGGCGATATCGGCTGTGCCGCTTCGGATAGCGCTTAAGCCCCCTGAGGAGCCCGCATTGATCACCCGCATTTTCAGGTCCATGATATCTGAAAGGGTATCAAGCCCGAGGCAGTGGCTTCCTACGAAAAGAAGGTCATAGGTTTCAAGTTTCCCGAAAAGGGTGACCACCACGGTCTCACCCGCATCTATCATTTCCACATTGCCGGGAATTTCAATAAAACCATCGGCCTCTGAAAGAGTGGTTATGGCGCCTGAGCCTTTTTCGATAGGATAAGCCCATCCCCTGACAATGCCGACCGGAAGAAGCTGGCTTCGTCCTCCGGAGCGTACAAGGGAAGCCATTTTTGCCTTCGTTTTGATCCGCTCTTCTATTTTCCCGGTGGCTCTCCTGATGACTGGAGACACGAATTCATTAAAAATCGTGAGGGCTGATGCCGGATATCCCGGAAGGCCAAAAACCGGTTTCCCGAATGCAGTCCCTATGATAGCGGGCTTTCCAGGTTTTATGTCTATCCCGTGGGCAAGGACAGATCCGTGCTCCCCGATTATCCTGTACATGATATCGCCCGAGCCTGCCGATGTACTTCCTGATGTAAGGATGATGTCGCATTCGTTTCCTGCTTTTTCAAGGGCGTTTTTCATAAGAGCCTCATCGTCCCTTATTATGCCGTAATTAATGGGAATGCCGCCGCATTCTTTCACAGCAGATGATAACGAAAAAGAATTGATATCGTAGATCCTGCCGGGTTTTAGTTCGTTCCCCGGTTCTTCAAGCTCGTTCCCTGTTGAGATCATACCAACATTCAGGCTATAGACCATTACTGTTTTCCTGCCAACGGCGGCAAGGACGCCGATATCCCTGGAACCAAGAAGTGTCCCTATTTTCAGCACCCGCTCACCTGCCATGATATCCGAGCCCGCGTGCATTACATTCTCGTTGATCGAGACCGGGCGAAAGACCTGGATATCGGCCCCGGCGCCAGTATATTCCACCATCACCACGGCATCGGCGCCAGATGGCATGACTGCGCCTGTTGCGATCTCAACTGTCTCGCCTTTTCTTATGTGGATGTCGGAGTTTGTTCCTGCCGGGATCGAGCCTGTAAGCTTCAGTTGCACCGGCCTGTCTTCACGGGCAAGGTATGTATCCCTGGCATGGACCGCGTAGCCGTCCATCGAAGCCCTGTTAAAAGGCGGGACATCGACCCGGGATATTACATCCTCGGCAAGAACAAGGCCTGATGCATTTCCAATATCGATCCCGATAGTGCGGGGCCTGATACCAAGGCTTTTGATAATGTCGTTCGCTTCATCCTTCGTGACAAGTTCCCGGAATTCTTTTCTCACATGCATTTACATGAGGCTTTAATTAAAATGTTTATCTATGTTTCAGAAAGGTATTTATAAACGCAATATATTAATAAAAGTGAAATTATGAATGAGCTTAGAAAAATATTAAGAGAGAGAGGCCCGATAAAAAAAGTCGGCGTCATAGGCATGGGTTATGTGGGAATACCTGCTGCGGTCTTATTTGCAGAGCAATTCGATTTTGTCTGGGGATTCCAGCGCGATTCGCCAAGTTCGGGTCATAAAATAAAAATGCTGAACGAGGGGCAAAGCCCGCTAAAGGGGGAAGAGCCGGGTCTTGAAGAACTGATAAAAAAAGTAAGGACAGAGGGGAAATTTGAAAGCACATCCGATTTTTCAAAGATACGCGAGGTGGACGCGGTCACCCTGGCGATACAAACGCCTTTTAAGGATAATGTGAGCCTTGAGCCGGATTTTGGCGCGCTTGAGGAGGGCATCAGACAGATAGGAAAGAATCTTGAGAGAGGCGTCCTTGTGGTGCTTGAATCCACGATCACACCCGGAACGACTAAGGGCTTTGCTGCCGATATCCTGAACAGCGAATCCGGGCTTGTGGCTGGTGAGGATTTTGCGCTTGCGCACGCACCCGAGAGAGTGATGGTGGGAAGGTTACTTCGCAACATCCAGGAGCATGACAGGATAGTGGGCGGGATAAACAAAGAAAGCACAGAGCGCGCCGTGGAACTGTACACGCCGGTCCTGACAAAGGGAAAAATAATACCGATGGATTCAACAGCGGCAGAGGTGACAAAGACGGCAGAGAACACCTTCAGGGACTTACAGATAGCTGCGGTCAATGAACTTGCCTTATACTGCGAGGCCATGAGGATAAACGTGTACGATGTAAGGGCGGGCATAGACAGCCTGAAAGGAGAGGGGATAACAAGGGCCATTCTTTATCCGGGAGCAGGCGTGGGCGGGCACTGCCTGACAAAGGATACTTACCATCTTGAAAGAGGCGCAAGGATAGCGGGCATGGGCCTTGATTATCCTGAGAATGCGGATTCACTCTACGTCCTTGCAAGGAAGATCAACGATTTCATGCCCCTCCATATGTACAACCTCACGAAGGAAGGGCTTGAAAGGGCGGGGAAGAAAGTCAGGGGCGCAAAAGTGGCAATTCTTGGCTGGGCGTTCATCAACAACTCCGACGATACGAGAAATACACCCGCTGAGCCGTATTATGACCTGCTTATCAAAAACGGCGCAAAGGCAAGCATCCACGACCCTTATGTTTTCGAGTATGGAAAACTCAAAATCTCGCAGGATTTGGATGGATGCATAAAAGGGGCCGACGCTGTGGTGATATTTACGGGGCATAGCCAGTATAAAGGTCTTAAGGCCGGGATGATAAAGAAGCTGGCGGGGTCAGGGCGCCCTGTGATTATTGATGGCAGGAATATGGTGGATGCGGATGCTTTCATTAAGGAAGGGTTTGTCTATAAGGGGATAGGAAGGGGGGATAAGAATTATCATGAGGTGGTGGGGTAACGGGGGTTCGTGTTTTTCCTGTTTGAAACGTTAACCGTAGTACGTTATTCTTATTGAAGAGGTTATTAATCTATTCTAACAATATCGTCAAAGTTACAATTACAATTATATCTAAATATATTTAATTGCTTGCCATAAAAATTTAAAACTTTTCTTTTTAAAAGTCGCCTATCAATGGAACTTATAGATTTTGATAAAAGAACTGGATAAAGTGTTGATTTGTTGATATGAAATTCAGATAGTATTTTTTGAACTACTTTTATACTTTCCTCTAACTGTTCACCTACGTAGTCTACTTTAACATTGTTGCTTTTACATTCAATAATCACTATAATAACTCCTTTTTCAGAATGATGGAAAATAAAACAATCACAAATCTTTTCAGTTAGATGGAATTCTTGCTTATATAAATCTCCATCAATAATTATAGTGGAATTATCAAATTCTCCTAAAGAAATCTTACACCTTTTTTTAATAATATTATTAGTTAAAATTAAACAATTTTTATATTTTTGTTTAATAAATCTAATACAAGCCATTTAAGCCTCTATTTAATTTTTTGCCGAAGATTGGCTGTTTGATTATACAATTTATCTATTATTATAGCAAATTCTTCATCAGAAATACCATTTTCATCAATTTCTATTTTTTCAGAAACAGCTCCATCTATTTTATCCGAATATCTGAAAAGATATGCACCAACTTCTGATGAAACAAGACAATCTTCTCTTGAATATCCACTTTCAATTAAATCATTTTCATTGAGATTACTCATAAATATCTGATTATTCAACTGTTGTAATAATATATCGCTATGAGTCGTAATTATCACTTTTACTCCTTTTCTAACTAATCTTGCTATTACCCTAGCAAAAATTCTCTGAATATCAGGATGTAAATGGGCTTCCGGTTCTTCGATAATCAGAAAACTATTTTTTTGAATGATATGCCTTAGGTATAAAACAAATGGAGCAATTTCAGATACCATTGAGGATGTTTTGTGAAGAGGAATTCTAGAATTCGAAACCACATATGAGATTTCGGGATATGAATGTTTATCATAATCAACTCTTATTGAACCGTTAATCATTTCTTTTTCGATGAAAGTGGCAATGTCATCAAAATCTCCTTGCCGTCTTCTCATTTCATACTGAAATAACTTAACTATGAAATCAGATACGACACCAGATAATGCGGGAATATTCATAGGTTTTATACCTGCCATTGATGCCATTTCAACGAAGGAAGCGGCAAGCACTTTATGCCCTTGGAGAAGTCCCGATCTTGCGGCTGGTAAATAGTTAATATCTGTAGCTTCTAAAAAATTATTCATTGCCTTTCCCCACTTTTCGAATAGAATACCTAATATATTATTTAGGAGATTTTTTTTATCAATTTTTCCATCTTTTACACATATGAAAATTTTATTTTTTTTTGTAGATATATTATTCTTTTCCCCTCTTTCGATTACGAAAATCAATTTTTCTATATCATCACAAAAAAAGCTTTCCAGAAACAGTTCTCCTTTATATAATCTAAATGAATAAGAAAGCATTTTTGATTTGAAATAAAAATTTATAGCTTTTTTGGAGCCAAATCTTTCTAATTCTTTAAGAGTACTTGCAAAAGTTGTAGATATGATTTTTTCAAATCTATCTTTAAAATCTCCTATCAATATTTCATAAAATAATTTTTTTAAATCGTTTGGAAAAGCTGAAAATTCAATTATATCTTTTTTCTTATCTTCTATTTCTTTTGAGACAGTATCCATCCATTCAGAAATGATCTTGTTTTCGAGCTTACCTGTTTCTACTTTATAGAAATCTTCAGTCCCTTCCTGCAATCTCATCTGAATAAATCTGTTATAGTGAAGCATTGCTCTGGTGGGCACCCTATAGCTCCGATAAAATGGAGATACAATATAACCTAGAAAATTTTGGTTTGCTTTTAAAATCGAATATATCAACATTGCAGTATAAGATTTGCCAGAATTATTAGGGCCTATGAATATTGTCAAAGGTTTAATATCTATATCTAAATGATTAAGAGGTCCAAAATCATTTGCTTTAATTGAGAAAATTCCAGTATTCATTTACATTCCATAATTCGTATTGTACATATATATGTTCCTAATATTTCTCTTAAAACCACTCTGCCGACACTTACGGTCAATTATCATAACTACACCAAGCAAGACTGTAAGTCCCCAACCATAGCGCTCCCGGTATCGGTGAGGCCGGGGGGCGCTGCGAAGTGCGAAGCGTGCGGTTTTCCATGCATTGCTTCTGTCTCCATGTTCCAATAGGGTCATGCCAATATAATGTCTTTTGCAAGCTCATTTATAGTCATTTTATATTCTTCAGGGCAGAAAATATAGAATTTGTATCGCGGCTCTTGCTTTGCAAAAATTGGAGATTCCTTATCAAGCTCAGTAACTTTCCCGTTATCATTTTCAATCAGTATAGGCGTTTTATCGGCTTTAAAAAACTCATAAGAGGATTTATACAATGTATTTTCAATCTTCTGTAAATGCGCTATTATAAAATCCTTATCACATTTGCAGCTATCAGCTAAACTTACCTCCAGCCTCCTTAAATCCTCTGTCTGTAAACTCATTATCTCGCGTTTTTTCAAAGCGTCCTCTATCAATTTCAAATCAATTTCAAAACCTCTTTTTAATAAATTCCTGTTCTCAAGGTCATTTATCAATTTGTATGCGTTACTTTGAGGGGTAGACAGTATTTTTTGAAAAAGCCTGTTATCATCCAGTGAAAGATAATTAGCCAAAAAGTTGGGATCATCAATTTTCAACATTTTATTATCCAATGCTCCATCTCTTACTGCAACCTCAACAGCCCGCTGTAACATGCTGTCGGAAATTGCCCTGGCATGATGATAATAAACCTGTGTATGCATTAAATACCTTGCCAGACGATAACCTTCAAGTGCGTCCATCCCTTTCCTTAAAACCGTAATATATGATTTCTTCCCATCTCTTTTCTTATTAATGGTATGAAGGATTCTCTCAATATCAAAAACACCGTATGTTACTCCTATATGATACGAATCCCTTCTTAAGTAATCAAGTCTATCTGCATCAATATTACCTGAGATTATCTCGCTGTTAACTGTATCATTCATGCTATCAAATAAAGACAGTACATCTTCTTTCTTATCCCCTAAAACCGTGTATATTCCTTTATCAGCTTCTATTATTTTGCGTGTAATATCTTCATGGCTGATATTCCTTTTGTTTAAAAATTCAAGGATCGTTTCGAAATTATGGGAAAGCGGACCATGCCCGATATCATGAAGTATTGCAGCATAACGGATAATCTCCGTATCATAATCGCTCAACTCCAATTTTTGAGCTATTCTATTAGCGATATGTAAAACACCCAGCGTATGCTCAAATCTGGAGTGGCATGCGCCTGGATAAACCAGGTGCGTATTTCCTAACTGCTTTATCCTTCTTAGCCTTTGAACTACTGGAACTCCTAAAAGCTCAATTTCCTTTTTAGTGAGACCAATAAAACCATACAGCGGATCTCTTATAAATTTCTCGATCTTAAGCATTCAGCATCCAATTTACTTAACAGAATACAGTTGCTTTAAGAGGTCCACCGCGCCATTTATCTGATTTTGTGACAAATTCCACCCGAATGATCCAGCAGTTTTCTGTATTTCAATAATAGTCATCCGTTTACTCTGGCTGGAGATTATATAATATACTTTTGCTGCGCAGGAAAGCATATTTGCATCGAGATTTACAGTTTCTTGGCAAGTACTGACTAAATTAAAAATCTTATTTATTTCAACTTCACTCTCTTGATTTATATGTTCTACTACCTTATTACCATCTGATGTCAAAGTATAGCGGTATCGTTTCCAATCATCAGGAACTGGAAATCCTGTAGTTTTGGCGGTTTCTATTTCTTCTTTTAAGAAATCAAGATCAATCAGTTCCTGGATGGCTCCAGCTACTTCAGCGCTGTAGGGGCCATAGTAATGAGGTCTGTATTTAATATCAACTATTTTGGATACATTTTCAAAATACATCAGTTTTTGAATGGCTGTGCGACCAGTAATACTACCTCCTGCGGCACTAATTGTTGCCAGTATTGCATCAAAAATAATCATAACAAATGTTCTCCGTCACTAATTCTTATTTCCATGTATTTTAATGACATGGATATGTTATTCACCCTCATGATATAACCTTTGACCAAGCAAAGTGAAAGTAATCACTTTAAACCTCATTTTCCTTTTTCAACGGTTATATGTAATTGATTTTCATAAACTTATATTTTTCTGTTTATAATATCACAAGTTAGCAATACAGGTGCACCCTCCGCCCCCGATAAGAACGGCGCGCCCGGTGTCGGTGAGGCCGGGCGGCGCTGCGATGTGCGGCGCTTTATGGCCGTCCGGAATCTTAATAAGATTTTCATGCACTCCAATCACAGCGAAGGATGCAAAGGTCGCAAAGAAGAGAAGCAATTTCTTTGCGTTCTTCGCGCTCTCTGCGGTGAGTTTACTCCCCAGTGTGTTATACTTAATACTGATGCGCCGGAATACCCATAAATTCCATTCTCTCCCAAAAGCGCATCCACTGCCCGCCCTATCTCGAATGCGGCGCGCCCAGCTTGAAGGTTTGCCTCTCAGGTATGGCTGGCAGAATAAATTAATCATATTGCAGGATAAAAAGGATGTGATACAATGATCAACGGTATTTCTCACCAAAAGAAGGTTGTATGAATACGCAAATAGTCGAAATACGAGATAAAATCCTTAACGCCCTCAAACGGAATGATGTTAAACGTGCGTCCCTTTTTGGTTCTGTTGTAAGGGGGGAATTAACAGATGAAAGTGATATAGATATTCTCGTTGAATTCAGGGGGAAAAAGAGTCTTCTTGACCTTGCAGGCTTAAAATTAGATCTCGAAGAGGTGCTGGAAAGGAAGGTTGATGTCCTTACCTACAATTCCCTGCATCCTCTTTTAAAGGATAGGATACTTCGCGAACAGGAAGTGATACTATAAAAAAAGATCCTGAGATTTTTCTTGAGCATATTTTGGAGAGTATTGAACTTATTGAGAACTATACATCACATAAAACCATCAGCGATTTCATTAAATCTGTTCAACTTCAGGATTCGATCATCCGCAGGATAGAAATAATTGGGGAGGCTGTCAAGAATCTACCTGATGATATTAAGAACGAGTATCCTGAGGTTCCATGGAAAAAGATAGCCGGTATGAGAGACATCCTTATCCATGAATACTTCGGAATTGATCTGGACTTGACATGGCAGGTAGTACAAAAGGACATTCCAGATCTAAAAAAAGAAATCTTGAAAATAAAACATGATTTAAAGACAAAATCTATCAAATAATTGGCTCAAATGCTCCGGCCGCGCCGCCAGAAATGCGAAACAACCCCTCCTCTTCCCGACAGGGGAACCGCGCGCCCGGTGTCGGTGAGGTCGGGCAGCGCTGCAAAGTGTACAGCGTTGCAGTTTCCATTCATAAAAGGCTTGAAAAGTGAACACATACGCTATGGGTTCATTGCAATAGCGCACTGCCTTGGATGCAGAACAAGCCCACCTCCGCTGATGGATTGTATAGTGCTTTTACGGTAGAAAAACTGACCATAACGTCCTTGACGGGTATTTCATTCCATACAGGTTAAATGTCAGTGGGGTTTTAAGATATCTGATAATAGGAGAATCGTATGGGAGTATACTAACAGTAATCTTAGAACCTGCCGGAACTAAGGAAATGCGTTTAATAACGGCCTTTGATGCCACAGATGGCCGTAGAAAGTTATATCGTAAGAAAAGACAAACGGTTATTAAATGAGAAAATACACAGCGAAAGATGAAGATGACCTCAAAAAACAAATTGAAAGCGATATAGAGTTAGATGAAGAACTGGAACAGGGAGAGCTTGTAAAAGGTCATGTGGTAGAAATAAGATACGCTGGTAAAAGGGCAGGCATTAAGAAAAAAGCTATTAAGAGAAGATCTGCCGTGGCATAATTTCTTATATCTTCTTATAATTTGAACTTCATAAATACAGCTACACTTCCACTACTTTTTTTAAAAATCCACTGATATTGAAGTCAATTATTGTATCTGCGCCAGTCGGAAGCCCTCTGTCGTGACGCGCCCAGTATCGGTGAGGCCGGGCTGTGCTGCGAAGTGCGCTGCGTTATCCACGATTTCCCGGCCTTTGAAGGTCTTGAACCTTGAGGATTTCTTTATAGCAGAAAACCATAATAAGAAGAAAACTGAAATGAATAAAAACGATTTAGAAATCGCATATCTCAAAATCATGCAGGTCTGCCCGGTACAACAAATATGTATATCCTACCACTGCTGGCAATTGCGCTCTATTTGATCTCAGAATACTTGCATCGCTCCCTGTCGTCAGTATCACAAACCCTATACATTGTTCTTATGCTCCCTGGAACGATAGCGCATGAAACCAGTCATGCAATAGTGGCTTTGCTCATGGGCGCACGTATAACAGATTTCAGTGTCATACCATCGGGGAACACTTTAGGACATATAGAACATACTGCTCCAAAGATACCTCTCATTGGAAATGCTGCAATATCTATCGCTCCATTGATCGGATGCCCGGCAATACTGCTGCTCGTAAGCAGCTTCTCTGGAGTGCATTTTGATCCTCCGCCGGGTTCCTCTGACATACTTATGGGAACAAGATTTTTACTTGAAGGAACTCTTTCTTTTATTACAGGCCTGGATTATTATAACTGGAAAACATATGTTTTTCTTTACCTTGCACTGACGCTGGGAGCAGGCGCAGCGCCCAGCAAAACCGATATCATTAGCATGTTTCCGGGTCTAATTATTATTGTTGTGGTGATATATGCATTGAATTATTTCGGCATCACCACTCTATATCTGAATAACGCATTCTCCTGGTTAAGTGCAGCCCTAACAGTAGCGATAATTCCTCTTCTGGGTGTGGCAATCATTGTTACTGTGCTTAAACTGATAACAGGTGTAAGATCAGTATGATCTTTATTCATAATTTTAAGATAATAATCACTCTCATAATCAGGAAGGCTTCTGAAGAAAAGCTTCAATTTTCATTTTGTTCCCAATCCTCGCTTCTTTACACAAGCATGAATTTTATCCCGGCAATAACGAGAACTACAGCAAGCAGGCTATAAAGGGTGGAATTTGCAAACCCCTGGCTACCCAGCCGTGAACCGATTATGCCCCCGAGTATTGCGGCAAATGCCAGTGGATAGATAACATCAGGCAGGGATTTCACACCTGCAAGATGCCCTGCAATGCCTGCTATGGAGTTCACGAGGATAAAGACCGCAGAGACCCCTGCAGTCTGCTTTGTTTTTGCCCAGCCCGTGAACAGGAGCAGGGGGCTCAGGAAAATTCCACCTCCCACGCCAACCGTTCCGGATAATAGTCCTATCCCTGCCCCGGAAAGCACAGCCCAGGGAACAGGAACAGGTTTAACCGAATCTGTTGCTGCCGATTGCCTGCTTTCAAAAAGCCGATATGCTGCGAACAACAGGATAATACCAACGGCTTGTTTGTAGTAAGAACCCGGCAGAGATAAAGCCCCCCCGATAAACGCAAAAGGAATCGAACTCACAGCAAATGGCCAGAAGATATTCCACGAGAAATAGCCCGCCCTGTGGAATTGCACGGCGGCGATGGAGGCAACAAGAATATTAAGTATGAGAGCAGTCGGTTTCATTACATCAGGAGCAAGCCCGAATAATGCCATAGCTGCCAGATATCCCGAAGCCCCGGCATGACCGACTGTGGAATAAAGTATTCCCATTGCAAAGATCAGGATTGCAAGAAAAAAAGTGTCATTCATATAATTATTTCATTGTAAAATTCTTATTTGACACCAAACTCGTTTTCCATATTATCCAAAAGCAGATTTAACGTTTTATTCATTTCATCGACATGTCCGATCTTTGAAGTGATCTCATCCGCCTTCTGGATAAATTTCCCCTCCACGAGGTCTTCAATGCAGCTCTTGAACATGAGATTGATGCTATCGACCGAATATTCAAGATGGAATTGGATTCCTATTATTTTTCCATATTCGAATGCCTGATTCTGGCATGCTTCGCTCTCTGCAGTTCTTGCAGCGCCATCAGGTATCCTGAACGTATCGCCATGCCAGTGGAAAGCCATGAATTCCCGGGGGAAATTACTGAAAATCAGGGACTTATTACCTTGCGCTGTTAACGAAACCGGGAACCAGCCGATTTCCTTATATTTGTTCCGGCTGACCTTCCCGCCAAGGACATCTGCGATAAGCTGGGAGCCAAGACAAACCCCCAGCAGGAGTTTTTTCTTCTTGATGGCATCTGCAATGAATTTTTTTTCCGTAACAAGCCAGGGATATTTTTTTTCCTCATAGATGTTCATCGAGCCGCCCATTATGACCAGCCAGTCGAAGTCATTCATATCCGGGAATTTTTCTTTTTTGAATAATCGTGTTCGTGTAATCGTATGGCCTTTGTTTTTTGCCCATACTTCGATATTTGCAAGTCCCTCAAAGGGTTCGTGTTCAAGTGAATGAATTCTCATCGTTTCTCCTCCTGTTTATTGTATCGCTAATTCTTCATTAAACCTGTAGGTATGCAGTATATCATCAGCTCTGATAATGCCTATCCTCTCTCCATTCTCAACCACCGAAATATACGCTGCTTTACAGTGCTCGAACATCACGATGGCATCAATGAGCCATTTATCAGAGTCAATTGACAATTCCGGTGAGTGCATGATATCATCCACTGAAATATCGAAATTCGCTCTCTCTGCCACGCTCCGCATTATATCTTCTACTGAGATAATGCCAGCAAGCCTTCCATTTTTCGCGATTAGCAAGCTTGCAACTTTATTCCTCTTCATAAGCTGTGCAGCCTCAACAAGTGTTGTCCCTGTGGGAACTACTACCGGGTTTGAGAGGAGGATGTGGCTTATCTTGGACATTGTTATTTACCTCTTTTAATTTCAATGTAAATTAACCACAGATAAACGCAGATGAACGCAGATTTGCTAGATCGGTATCTGCGTTTATCGGCGTTCATCGGCGGTTTTTTCTCCGTGCCCTTGTTCCCAACTTCTCATCCGACCCTTACCTTCGGCTCACAAACAATATTCTTCTTCGGGCATCCCCGCGCGCATGCGCCGCAGCCGATACAGTTCTCTGGATACGCTACGGTCATGACCTTGGCGCCGCAGAGGTCATCGGCATTGGGATGATCTATGTACTCGAACACCCCGCGCCCGCATATCTTGAAGCACTTTCCGCAGCATCCGCAGTCGTTGATATTGCTCCTGACCACAAAGGAGGGAGTCCAGCTCCCGCCTGATGCTGTTATTCCTGTTATATATTCCATAAATCCTCACTGGTGCAGCTTGTTGGGATCATACTTGTGCCCCAGGATGGCATTTGTCATCTGGTCAAGCAGGTATATCGAACCGTTGTAGCCTAAAATGGGATATCGATAAACACCCACGCGGTCGTACACAGGGAACCCGAAGCGCACAAGCGGAACGCCCTCATCATCCGCTAAGTCCTTGCCCTTGGAGTTTCCAAGTATCAGTTCTGCACCGTAGGTTTTTACAGCTTCATGGAATTCATAAAGGTCTGTGCCTTCAAGGATCTGCGTATCTGTCTTATATTCGGCGTTTACCTCCTTTATGTCAGGCGCAAAGTCCTTATGCTTCGTGGCAGTCATCGCAACAGTTGGATCCATACCTGCTTCTGCGCAAAACCGCACGATAGCAGATACAAGATCAGGGTCGCCAAATATCGCGACCTTGCGCCCAAACATATAGTGGTGTACATCAACCATGCTGTCAATCAGGCGACCGCGCTCCTTCTTTATCTCATCCGGGATCACAGCGCCGCTTAAGCTGCTGATGTTTTGCACGAACCTGTCAGTGTTCGCAACACCTATGGGCGCTGGATCAAGCACGGTCGGCACGTTGAACTTGTTCCTCAGATAAGTTGCAGCAGAACTCGCTGTCCTGCATATCGATATCGTACCAAGCGAGTTTGCCGAATCTGCGATTTCTGATGCCTCAGTTCCGCCATCAGGCAGAAGGGGTTTATGAACTCCCGGAAGGATAGGAGAATCAAGTGTCTCTGAGATATCAGACAGGAATATGCTCTTCACATTCATGATGCGAAGTATTTTCTTTATCTCCCTGATATCGCCGGGATTGATTATGCCTGTGATGATGTTTATTTTGTAATTGGGTTTATCCTTCACAGCAAGCGTTTCCACAAGTGCCTTCATGGCATTGTCATAGCCTGTAAGATGCGTTCCCACATAACTTGGAGTGGACGCCGGGATTATCTTCACGGCATCGCCCGGCGCAAGCGCATTCTTTGAGATCAGTCTAACATCATCTCCTATGGTTTCGCTCATGCAGGTTGTGCATATACCGATAATGGCTGGATTGATCCTTGACTTCACGTTCTTTATTGCTTCTGTCAGATTCTTGGCTCCACCGTAAACGGCAGCATCCTCAGCCAGAGAGGAAACCGCCACTTCTGCTGATTCGCGAAAGTGCCGTGCAATATTGTAGCGCGGATATGTGCTGCATCCCTGCGAGCCGTGTACAAGCGGAACACAGCCATGCACTCCCATATAGGCAAGTATGGCGCCCATAGGCTGGCACATCTTTGGTGGATTGATCGCTACACTTCGAGCCATTTAGCTCACCTCCAAGGGGCGGTTTATGAACTTCCACACAGGGCTATTGACTGCAACATCGATATCCCTGGCAAAATTCACGAATCCCTCAAAGCCAGCATAAGGTCCTTCTTCGTAGGAATGACCGTTAATAAAGGGAATGCCAAGCTTGTATGTCAGGTATTTCTCCTTCAATCCTCCAATGAAGAAATCGGGTTTCATCCTGATAAGATATTCCTCTATTTCAAGGGCATTGGGGTTATCTATGCAAATGTGCCCCTGACCCACTTTTGACATTATCTTCTCATAATCGTCCTTGTGCCCGAATGTGGTTGCAGTCAGGATAGTCTCGATGCCCAGCTCACGCATCGGCTCGATCCAGTGCCATGCCCGCGGCGCTCCCTGGTATATGAAACACTTTTTTCCTTCCAGTCTCTTTTTATGGTAATCGATCTTTGGCTGGTACTTTGCAAGCTCCTCTGCTACCACTTTTTCTGCGTTCTCTTCAAGATGGAAGAACTTCCCCACATCGCGAAGCGCATCTGCTGTCTGCTTCATTCCGAACAGGGACACGTTGATATATGGGATATTGTACTTGTCCTGAATCATCTTTGCTATGTATGTCGAAGACCTCTGGCACTGTACGATGTTCAGCTTTGCCCTGTGCATGGGCGGGATGTCATGATATGAGGCATTTCCTGTAAATACAGAAAGTACCCGCACACCCATTCTCTCAAATAACGGCTTTACGATCCATGCATCGCCGTCGATGTTGAATTCCCCGATTATACACATATCATATGGTGTTGTGGTTTCGGGTTCCTCTGTTCCCACCACCTTCTCGAATAAGGTGCGGTTGGCGATGTGGTGGCCCAGAGACTGGCTTACTCCCCTGAAACCCTCGCAGTGGAAAGGTATCACAGGTATCCCGATTTTCTCCTGGGCCTGCTTGCATATCGCCTCGGTATCGTCACCTATCAGCCCGACCACGCATGTCGAATACACGAACACAGCCTTGCCTTCGGGGAATAGTTCATGCGAATCAATTATGGAATTATAAAGCTTTTTTGCTCCTCCGTATATCACGCTTTCTTCGGTCAGGTCTGTACTGAAGCAGTACTTCCTGTGAAGCTTCACATCCGAAAGGTTCCTGCGCGTACCCCATGTATAGTAGGCGCACCCTATGGGGCCATGTATAAGCTGGATGACGTCCTTCACGGGACCGCCCACCACGCCCCTACATCCCGCGAATGTACAGCCGCGCTCGGTCATGTCACCTGGCACTGTCTGGATATTGCACATTGGCAATATCATGTTGCCGGGTTCATGGCATACGATGTGCGGCTGGCGCTGCGGTATCGGGATATCACATTCCGGTAATATTGTTGTCATTTTATGCTCCGTTATTACTTAATTGCCTGTCCTCCGTTCTCTCCGGTTCTCACCCTGATGGCATCTTCCAGAGGGCACACGAAAATCCTGCCATCTCCAATGTGCCCGCTCTGATTTGTCCTGATTATGGTCTCAACCACTTTTGGGACATCCTCATCCCCGACCACTGCGTATATCATTCTCTTGGGGATAAAGCGCATGCTGACGCCAGTATTTTTCTCCTGCACCTCTGTGAGCGTGGGATCAAGTTCATAGTTCCAGCCCGGCAGCCCCTTCTGTTTGCCCCTGCCTTCCACGCTTACCATTGTAAGTGCCGGGATACCGATTCCAAGAAGACCGGCCTTAGTCTCCTGCAGCCTGTGTCTTCTTATTATGGCGATAACTTCCTTCATGATACCACCTATAATCCCTGCGTGCCTGTCCTTACAGTGTACGCTTCCAAAACATCGGTTACGAATATTTTACCGTCGCCGATATTCCCGGTGCGTGCGCTGTTCTGGATAACATTCACTGCTTTCGGGACATCCACGTCCTCCACGACCAGCATCAGCATCACCTTGGGTAGTTCATCGTAACACACCGTCCCTACCCTGATGCCCTTCTGCTTGCCGCGCCCGAACACGTTCATTTTTGTAAGGGAATAGAATCCTTCTTTTTCAAGGTGCTCCACAACTTTTTCTTCCTTGTTTGGTCTGATTATTGCACGAATCATCTTCATGTTCTCACCTCTCCACAATACCGAATTCAACCATCATGTCTTCAAGCTCCTGCATCGCCATCGGTTTTGGTATCACGAAATTCTTGTTATCTATGATGTTCTTTGCAAGGGA
>CABMIH010000076.1 GCA_902386205.1 uncultured archaeon
ACCCATGCCCCCGCACCCCCAACCTCTCACCCCTGGCGTCTCTGCGATCATATCGAGGAAATGCTGTTTCTCTGCCCTGAAAGCATTCTCTTTCTTACTTTGCAATCTGCATCTGCTCACTCATGATACAGATCTATCTCACCAATCGAACGGTACATTGCCTTTCGCAAAGCGATATCTCGCGGATCCATAAAGTATGTGCCCTGCCGGTTGAGGACGTACCCGTATCCTATCCTGGCCTCAGGGTCGGCAAATCCAAATGAACCTTCAAATCCTGGATGTCCAAAGGAGCTCGGATGACCGAAAGGGTTCTTCGGGCCGGGTTTCGCGAAA
Organism: uncultured archaeon; assembly: GCA_902386205.1. Lineage (GTDB taxonomy): Archaea > Halobacteriota > Methanosarcinia > Methanosarcinales > Methanoperedenaceae > Methanoperedens. Next base: position 334 of record CABMIH010000076.1, read on the forward strand.
CCGAGTGAGAACCGGACGTCAACTTTCAGGGCACCATCACGGAATCCATATGTCGGCGCGACAGGTGGTGCCATGAGCTGTCTGAGTGTTTCCTCTCGTAAGTCAAGCTCTTTTCCGCCCGTCGCAAAAACGCTGTATGCATGGGCAATGGCGCGGGCTGTTCCCACACCACCTCCCGAAGGAACCTCGAAATTCCTGGCGTAGATGCGTTCTCTGTCAAGAGATAATGTCGATCCCAACAATGCTCTGCGGATCGCTGAACGCGGGTTCATCGCCGCAAGGAAAAAGGGGATTGGCACGGTGAATATCGCAAGAGCTCGATTAGCTTCCTGGAGGGTAGCCAGTCTCGAATTGGGGATCTCTTCGGGCAGCCGAATATAGAAATCAAGTCCAAGCGGAGCGGCAATTTCATCCTGAAAGTACTGCCCTATGCTGCGATGTTTGGGATCGACTCTGCGCAAAAGCTCGCTTTCATAGTAACCAAGAGTTATGCCATGATATATCTGCCGCGTTCCAGGCTCATACACCGGCTTCTGCCGCGCCAGGACCGCCGCCAGCCGATCGAGATCTGCGATGATGCTCCTGTCCCCTGTCTCATCAAAGGCAAACAGCCCTGCCTGATGCGCCAGCAGCTGCCGAATGGTGATCTTCTCCTTTCCCATCTGGCCAAACTCAGGCCAGTACTTCGAGATACGCTCATCGTAATCAAACAGGCCCCGCGAATGGGCAAGCGCCATGGCCAGACCAGACATTCCCTTTGTTGCCGAGAACACAATCACCATCGTATCTTCCTCCCAGGGTTCGGAAGTTTGTTTGTTCCGGATGCCGCCCCACAGGTCAACGACTTTTTCACCTCGGTAGTAGATGCAACAGGCAGCCCCGAGCTCATTGCGACGGGTAAAGTTCTCGACGAAGGCTTCCCGTACGACCTCAAACCCTGGCTTTACATAACCCGATATTGTGACGTTTGTTTGCTTCATCTTCACGTCCTCTCCCCAGCGATCAGATGCTCCTTTATAAACCGTGCTACTTCTGACCGCACTTCCTCCTCGTGTCCGATCAGCAAATGACCGCCAGTTTCAAACCCTATGAATTTCGCACCGGGTATATTTTCGGAAGTATATTTAGCTGCGTCAAAAGTTTTCCATGGATCATCTGCAGAGCTAATTACCAGTGCCGGCGCAGTGATATTCTCGAGCGGATAGCGATCAAGGGCCGATGCGATCTTACCCTCATTAACCATTCCATCTATCCGCGGACCGAACGGGAGCAAAATTCTCATGAGCTCATCCTTTTGTGCGTGCGTGAGCCTGGCCTGGAATGATGGAGGCACGCCTATGGTATAGAGCACGCTTGACGGGTATACTTTCATTGCAACCCAGAGTGGAAAATCCGATTTGAGTATCCCACTGAGTATGAATGGCAAAGGCGACGGGTTAGGGCTTTCAACAGGATTCTTGGGGGCATAAGTTTCGGGCACTATCAACACCAGCGAAGAAATCCTTTCAGGATGGCGGAGGGCAAATTGCATGGATGAAGGCGCTCCAGCCGAGACGCCCACAACAGCTATCTTGCTTATATTAAGCGCATCAAGCAGGCATGCATGTGCATCCGCCTGGGTAGCGGGAGATGCATCCTGAGGAAGCGGTGTGCGCAGGTAGCCAAAGCGCGAAGGGGCGATAATTCGGAATCCTTCGCCCACACTATCCCGTGCTATCCACAGCCCCTGGTCATACCCACCGCCGGCCCCGTGCACCACAAGCACAGGAAGACCTTCTCCCATAACAGCATATTCGATCGGGCCGCATCTGGTCTCGATGATCTGGCTTCCTGACATAACCCGCTTTCGTGCTGCACGGATGTCGCTTCGATAGTTCATATAGGTCACAATCAAGATTACTGCTATGACCCCTCCTAGAATTGTAATTATTAGTGAAAGCAGGGACATATCTAACCTCCAATAGTTCCCAATATGGAGTTTATTGAATCAATTATTAAAATGTATCGTAGAATTTTGGATAAAATATATGATTTATGATTTAACGTATTCAATTGTATTTATTTTAAATCTTGCATAACTGAAATCCCCGGATTCAAGATTCCAGACAGCTTCCGCAAAGAATGGTATTTGCATATTCTCAACCGTTCTGTAATCACTATAATAACAGTTCCAATTTTCTACAGTTTTATCCATGTATCTTTTTGCTTTAAATTGTGTCATCTGTCCCACTTCATTAAAATAAAATACCCCTTCAACGGTAAGGTTTTTATCTGTAAGAATTACTTTTGCAGAATTATTATCTATTGGTTCCCATTTTAGCTTTTCCGAGGGTAATAATGCTGTAGGAAACCAGGGGGTTTCTGATAGCCAGCGAACGAGTGCCCCCTGATCAATTTCTTTTCCTTTAGCATCCGCGATCGTAATAGTTGAAAGCAATTTTATAAACATGTTTCCTTTCCCGTTAAGATAGATATCTCTTGCTTTAACCCAGACTAAAGGATTCATTCTTAATTTCGCATACCAGATGAACGCAGGATCATCTGTCGTGAAATATTCTTCGCCCTCAATCGGAACCATTTTTGACAAACATCGGTTCGAAACAACCCGGAATGTTTTAATCTGGCAAATTTTAGATAATTTTGTCTTTGCTTTACAGCATATTTAAAAAACCTCTGAACAGGTTCGGGCAATCTCTTAATATCACTGTTTGTAACCGTTTCATTACGAGTTTCATCCATTCCATCTGTCAGAACTCTTGTTTCTTTCTCAACGCGTTTATTGAATGAATAATCACATATTGCTATCAGCAACACGAATAATATTATCAAAACCACTATACCTATCAATGCTAATTCTAACATATTAATGTCCCAACCATCAAAAAGTATCCACATATCAGTCCATCTCTATATTATTTCGTACTGACATCTTTGCTCCTCCCACGAAGAAAACAAGAGCGACAACTATCCACAGGGATACTGCAAAGACAGCATTCCAAAGCACGTTGTCAGCCGCTGATGCCGAAGGGCCAAGAAGATACTGGCTGCCCGAGTAGCTCGCGTGCATAAACTGTGCCACAAAAAGACTTCCGGTATTGTTGTAGACCCACACCATAAGGATTCTATAGGCAGGAAGAGCAACCACCCAGAGAAGGAAGTGAGGAATGTAAAGCATCCCAAATGCTGCATAACCTCCCCAGAAGTCTGCCAGGAGGTGCCACATTGCCCAGATCAAGCCAAGCAAAAGACTCGCAACAAAGGCGCCATATCGCAACTGCATTTTCGGCACTGCAAATCCAGTCCAGCCCACTTCCTCAAAAAATCCTGCGGCCAACCCTAATACGACTGACAAGACCAGAAGGGCGGTTCTGTCACTTGTTGTGATGATGCTCGGGACGAAAACCGGGGAGATCAATGTGAGCGCAGCAAGTATTGCAATGAGCAGAAGCGGAGTGACCAAGAGCGCTACACCATACCATCGAATATCGATATGCCATCTGCTCATTCGAGATAAAAGCCCGCGAAGCCCTTCTCTTCCATCAATAAGGCCGGTCAGCAGGATACCTGCCAGGCTGGGTCCGGCTATCATTGCCGGGAACACGAGCGGGAAAAGTCGTTGAAGTTGCATTCCTTCGCCTGGAAATCCCTTAGGTCCGACTAAAAAAAGAATGCTACCCCATGAAATAATAAACACAAGGGCAAAGTAGATCGGTAGAGGATGCCGCTTGACAAAACCTGAAATTCCTAGTATTCTTAGCGTTTCCATATTATTCACCATATTCCGGGCAAAAGCCTGTACCTGACTTTCTTCGCATATTCAGCATATCCGGATAACTCTTTTTGCAGCATGGTATCTTCCAGATAGGTGCGGATAATCAACAGAATTGCCACTATCCCTGCTGGTATAAGAGCCCAGAGGGAGCCAAGAACCAGAGCGGTACTTATAGCCATTAAAATTCCACCTATATACCCCGGATGCCTGACATACTGGTAAGGGCCTGTCTGTATAACTTCATGCCCTCTATCATATTGTATACGCACAACGCTTGAGAAAAATCGGTTTATCTGCTGAGCCCATAAGAAAATTGAAATCGAAAAAATATATATGATATATCCTGAAATATATACAAAAATCGGGAGGCGTACTGTCCATCCAAAACGCCCTCCATCAAGGCTTCCTACTATAATGATAGCAAAAAAGGCCGGTATGTAGAAAGCATAAAATATCTTATCCCACCATTTTGTGCCAGATCCAGGTTTTATTCGTTCTTTAATGAGGTCGCCTTTACTTGGAAAAAATATCAATTTGACAAGAAGAAGAATCACAGTGATCCCGCCAAATGCCCACCCCTGCCAGTAATCGATTCTGCCTGCGAGAATCAAAATCAGGGCTATCATCAGTGAAAGGGCAAAGAATCCTAGATACATTTTTGTGAAATATACACTATTTCTTGCATTCCCAAGACGATCTGACAATCTTTACTCACACTCCATATTTTATTTGGTGGGCATGCTTTATAAGGCTGACAGAAAGAACTTGTCATATTCAGGGAATAGGGGGAAATGTTTCAGATAATTGAGCCTGACCCCTTTTCTGCCCGCAGGAGGACAATCGCTCCCATCACCTGCCACACAGTTCATATACATAGATGGAAATGCGCTCAGAAAGCCCCAGCCATGGCGTGGGATGGATTGCGCAGCCGGTTTCCCCTCCCTATCCAGTCTAATTCCAGCGGTTTATTAACTCACCTTCTCCTGCAGGGGGTATCTGTACCTGTGCCCGCCTGTAACACGGCCTCCCCCCGCACACGATTACCCTCCGTCTGAGGGGTGAAGGTTTGCCCGGTGGGTTTTGAGCCTCCCCTACGGGCTCCCCCTCAAAATCGCTGCGGCGACAAACCATCCCTCCCTCAGCCGGTCTCCACAAGAACGTGCGCAGGTTGAGGCGGAGTCTCTGTCTCCCTGCCGGAGGTTATTATGGAAAGTGAAGAACTAAGGTTAGAATGTCCGAAATGCAAAGAGCTGATGCCTGCTCTGCTGTTGAACGATTTGAACGAATGTGATAACTGTGGCTGTCCGGCCCGTCTTTTCGACCGGAAAACCCTTCTGGAGGATGAAATGTTGAACGATTTCATGGCAGGGAGGGATTTCTAATGCTCTCCCTCACCTTTAACGGGAAAGTAATATCTTTGATTGTTGACATCAAAGAGCGCAGACATCATATAATCATAAAAGCTGCCGGATATGCTCAATTTTCCAGTATCATGAGGAGGGGTTACCGCATGATTCATAAGACGTTAATTCATTTTGCGCCTTTCCTTGAACGCAACCATGCCAGGCATAGTCCAATGATATCCCGGTGCAGGGACTGCGCTCGTTACAGCGACCTTACGTGTCCAAGAGATAGGTTCTGGCTGACATTCACGAGAGAAGTACCTTCCTGTCTTCTCAAGAATACCCTTCCAGAGAATGGGATAGCGACTTCATTGACGCCCGGAGATAGAACCTAGCAGGGAGAGATTTCTAATTCTCTCCCTCACCTTAACGAAAACATCCTTAGGATTTGTGCGTAAATAACTTACCCATTTCTTCGTATTAGAGGGCTGATATGCTTTCTATCCAACCGACTAAATAAAAAATGTTTAACAGCAGAAAATCAAGTTATATATACCAAGAAACAAACAATTACCATAAGAGTCTCCATCAAATTGGAGAACTAAGGGGGTTAACCTATGATGAAAATTGTCAAGCACATACAAATCGAATGCATTGAGCCCATAATTCAAAGGGGGAAACTATGATAGACAAACAAGTTACAACAAGTAAGGGCGCGGCCCTTAATGAAGCCGCTGTTCAAGAATTCAAAGCAAATCTGCGGAGCGAACTCATCAGACCAGAAGATAGCGGCTACGATGCCGCCCGCAAGGTCTGGAACGGGATGATTGATAAACACCCCGCATTGATCGTTCGCTGTACAGGGGTTGCTGATGTTATCAGCGCGGTCAACTTTGCCCGCACCAACAAGCTCCTGGTAGCCGTGCGAGGAGGCGGCCATAACGTCGCCGGGAACGCCGTGTGCGATGGGGGTATCGTTATTGACCTGTCGCGGATGAAGGGGATGCGTGTCGATCCGGCTGCCCGCACAGCCCGTGCTCAGGCAGGTCTGACGTGGGGCGAATTCGATCACGAAACCCAAGCGTTCGGTCTGGCGACCACAGGAGGTCTTATCTCAACGACGGGTATTGCAGGTTTCACACTCGGTGGCGGTATCGGCTGGCTCATGAGGAAGCATGGTCTCACCTGCGACAACCTCCTGTCAGCGGATATAGTTACAGCAGACGGCAAATTCCTGACCGCCAATAAGAATGAGAACGCCGACCTCTTCTGGGGTATCAGGGGCGGCGGTGGGAACTTCGGCATTGCTACTTCTTTTGAGTACCGGCTGCATCCTGTGGGCAAGGTCATGGGAGGTCTGGTACTCCATCCTGCAGAAAAGGCTAGAGAAGTTCTGCGGTTCTATCGCGAATATCTGGCTAAGGTTCCAGATGAACTCACTTCTATGGCTGCCTTCTTGACAGCACCCCCTGCTCCATTTATACCCGAAAATCTTCATGGCGCAGCTGTAATCGGCATCGTAGTTTGTTACTCAGGAAACATTGAGGAGGGGGAAAAGGTCGTACAGCCGCTGAGAGAATTTGGTCCGCCCCTTGTGGATTTGTTAGGTCCGATGCCTTATGCCGTTTTGCAGAGCATGCTCGACGCTGGCTATCCCCCCGGTCTTCAGAATTACTGGAAAGCGGCATACCTGAAAAGTATCAGCGATAGTGCGATAGATACAATCGTTGACCATGCCGCCAGAATGCAATCTCCACTCTCTGGTGTGCACATCCAGCACATGCTAGGAGCAGTGAACCGCGTCGGTGCAGACGAGACATCTTTCGGTAATCGGGATGCAGCGTTTGTACTCAACATCCTCGGAATATGGTCTGATCCAAAGGGATCCGAAGTGCACACCAGATGGGCGCGTGAGTTATTCGCTTCAATGGAACCGTTCTCTACCGGCGGGGTTTATGTGAACTTTCTGGGTAATGAGGGGGAGAAGCGTGTCGTGGCCGCCTACGGCCCTGAGAAGTACGAGCGGCTCAAGGCGTTGAAGAATAAGTATGATCCCACGAACTTCTTTAGCCTCAACCAGAACATTAAGCCAAGGATGCGGTAGCCAGGAAGCAGGATTTCAACTACTTCCTGCTATTTTCCTTCAGTTTGGGGTATCAATTCATCTCCGCCTTCGAATGGCGGAGGTTCTTGATACCCCCCACTAAAATGAAGAAATGAGTAAGTTATTTACGCATGGATCCTTAGCGTTATTTTTTCTCCATTACTACCGGAAGGTCAACACCGCCTCAGCGCTCGTTCCTCGCACATCGGGGGCTGACCCTATGATTGCCTTGTATTGACAAGAAGAGGGTTGGTGGCGCCTCGCCCGCCCTCCGGGCGACCTCGGCGCAGGTTAAATGGTGTATTCGAGTGATCTTTATATTAGGAGGCGCACCTCTCCTGTTACAATGGGTACAACGAATCAAACAGTTCATATCCTGGCAGCAGTTAGTTTTGAAACATGGGCAGTAGCATCTACAGCTTCAATATGGATTGGCGCCACCTGATTGCGGAGGGTAGCATATCATTCCCTCGGTTATTCGGTTGCCTGCACGCCCGGTTCACCACTGCCCTTCGGGTGCGCTCTGGCGCATCTCTGTTGAGACAGTGGTCAACCTCGCTGATGATGCGGGCAGTCCTGGGTGCAGTAGCTCCTCGGACAGCTCTGTTCATCTATGGTCTGTCGCTTCGCTCCGTGGGGGCTTCGCCTTCGCTTTGCTCAGGGACGCAAAGCGTCCCCCCACTCGATGAGGTTCATCGGACACCCCGGCCCCTAACCTCACTGGCTGATGTCATTCCATTAGTTTTAATGCAAGTAAGGTTGAATTTAATAAAATAGGTGGAAAGGATAAATGACGAAAAAAGGTAATAAATCATTCTGGCATACATTACCCGGCATTCTTACTGGAATTGCTGGAATTATAGGCGCAATAGCTACGCTTTGGGTTGCTTTACATTCTTACGGCTCCGTATCACCCACACCATCGCCCACCCTGATAACGATTACAAGCCCAAAAGAAGGTGATAAAGTTCAAGGTTACTCTATGGTTACAGGTACCATTAGAGGGGAATTGCTGGAAGGACAGTATATGAGGATTATTAGTAATATCCAATCAATTCCAGGGGCATGGTGGCCACAGGGAGGAGCAATTAAACCTCAGAACGGATTCTGGAATGCTGAGGTCTGGTTAGGCTTTGATGAAATAGATGCTGGCAAGAATTTTACAATCGCTGTCATTCTAGTGAATGAAGATGATAACAAAAATCTTGTGAAATATGGAGAGGAAGCACGGATAACTGGGAAATATGACCCCATATCATTCCCTAACAACGCAACCATAATGGATAAAGTTACGGTAACAAGAATATAAATAAGACCGGCTAAATAACATTTCATGACCCTCCTTGGTGCGTCTCTTGCATACGTTCATGCTGTTCTTTTTCACATATTCTAAATATTCGTAGCGCCTTGCCAATTGTTGTGTCCTTAAACGGCGCCGGGGTATCGCTCCCGGGCGACTCTCTGATAAATGACCGGGCATTCACCCGGCGTCAGGAATGGATGGGCCTCATGAGTTCAGATCTTGGAACTGCTGTCAGGGAAGGGGCACGCCGCCTCAGCGCTCGTTCCTCGCACATCGGGGGCTGCTGATCAAAGGTTGCCTGGACGAGTGCGCATGCGCCCCTCGCCCTCGCTTCGCTCGACCTCGGCGATGAGGATTCTTGAGAATCTGATGTAATAGAGTTTTCGAATTGCCGCTCAGACGAATACTTTCACATCGCATTCCAACTCCTTTTATAGTTCCAATCTTATCCATGAACAGAGGTAAAAGACATGGATCATCGTATTAATCTAAAGAAAAATGGAGTAATATTATGAAAATCGCGACAACCGTAGGTGAACATTTATTTAATACACTCAAAGAAAATGGAGGAAACAAATCTATAATTGAGCTATGTAATGAGATTCTTAAATCGTATCTAGACCCAGATCCTTTTGATATTTATAAAAGACATATTCAGGAAATCATTGATATTAAAAATGAAGAAATTGACCTTATTGAATACGGGGATTTGCATTCCAAAGCTGTTGCAGAGAACGTTTTCTTGAAAGAAAAATTGAAAAGAATTCATAAGATCAGGGATGAATCTAATAGACAATTCTTAAACTACCTGAAAGGGATAGATAGAAATAAGACTCCCACGCCTGAATATATTGCTCATTGCAGGAAAATCATGGAGAATCCCAATTCTGCAAAAACAATAAGTGACGCCCATAATTCTGGTTTCTTATTTCATCAATATGTATGTGAAAACATTCTTGACACGTATAATAAATATAATAATACAACAGCCAAAATTTAATTTCAATCTTGAAATGAAAAGCGGCACTGGTGAAGCGGCAAATTCCAGAGCGCACTGTGAATGCACCGGGGGATCGCCCCCGGGCAACTCTTTTACATATGGCTGCGAGGCATCGCAGCGTCAGGGATTGATAGGTTCTTTGAAGGTTTGGATCTTACACTGCTGCCTGGGATTGAGATTGCAAGAAATCCTTATATCGTCGAACACATAATTATTCTTCTTAATGGGGGAATCTGATGAAAATGAATCCTGTTGTACATTTCGAAATGCCTTATGAGAACCGCGAACGCCTCGTAAAGTTTTACACGAAGGTTTTTGGCTGGCAGATGCAGAAGCTTGGAAAAGACATGGGCGATTACGTTACTGCAGCTACGACTGAAACTGACGAGAACAGGATGGTAAAAAGACCGGGTGCCATCAATGGCGGGTTTTTCCCTAAGAAACCCGGCTGGCCGGCTCAATACCCATCCGTAGTCATTGCCGTGGATGATATCAAGGAAGCGATGAAGAAGGTTATCGGTGCCGGTGGAAAAGTTCTTGGCGAACCGATGGAGATTCCCGGTATAGGGCAATATGTTTCATTCACAGACACGGAGGGTAACCGTGTAAGCATGTTACAGCCGACCAATATGTAGAGAAAGGATTGCGCCATTAAAAAAACAAATAATTATAAGAAGATTATAGAGGTCGCTGAAAGCTTATGAGCAAAACCATTCTCTACATCGGAATGAGCCTGGATGGCTGCATAGCCGGCCCCAATGATGATCTCTCGTGGCTGGACGAATACCAGGACGTTGACTACGAATACAATGATTTTTTCTCAACGGTCGGTTCCCTCATTCAGGGGCGCAGAACCTATGATATTGAAGTTCAAAAGGGGTGGGTCGGAGTGCACCCTGTCCCAAACTTCGTCCTTTCAAAGAATACTCCTAAAGACATTCCAAAAGATTACCACTTTGTGAGCGGTGACTTGAAAAAGGTATTGGAACAAGCCAAGGAAGCGGCGGGTGAGAAAAATGTTTGGATCGAAGGAGGAGCGAGTGTAGCCCAACAGTTTATCAATAAAGGACTTGTTGATGAGATTGTACTCACGATTGTGCCAAAAATCCTCGGGTCTGGTATCCGCCTTTTCGACAATATTCAAGAATTCCATAGGTTTTCTCTCACTGATGTAAAGCGGTTTGAAAAAGGCTTGGTGCAGCTAACTTATGAGGGGGATATTGCGCAGCAGCGCATCATTATGGCATACAATCTGGTTATTGTACCCTCAGAAGTTGTTATCGAAACTGTTATCATCCATGGCGATGCGGGTGCCGTGAACGGTGCCATCAAAACAAATCAGGATTAATTCATTCGTCATCGGTTAAGAGAAGAAACATAAGATAGGACACGGATTGCACGGATGACACAGATTCACACGGATTGGATTTATCCGTGAATATCCGTCTAATCCATGTCATACGTGTTTGATTTAAAACTAAACCTGTAAACATGAAAAATTAATAACTCTTTGAATAACTGTACAGAGCAAGCGGGTTTAATTCCTTAACCGATGACTGATGAGGATTAATTTCACATTTATTGACCAATCGTTTTAAACTTTTTTAAGTAATTAGGTTGCCGCCAGATTTTCCCCTTCGCCTTCGCTCAGGGTCGCTCACGCTAAAATCTGGCCTGTCCAGTCCCAGAACTCCCTCATGTAGAAAACTCTGATTCAGGGAGGCACTGGAATTGAACCAATATAAACTCAGAATTCGCGACATGCGTGAGGAAGACAGGCCGAGGAACCGGCTGATCAGCAATGGTGCAGCTTCGCTTAGCAACCACGAGCTTCTATCAATAATAATCGGGTCTGGCTCGGTGCAGGAGAACGCCCTCAGTCTGGCGCAGCGAATATTTTCCACATACGATCTTCTGCAACTTTCGACCATAAACATCAGGCAACTAATGACGATAACGGGCATCAAAGAAGCTAAGGCGGCCCAGATAGCTGCCTGTTTTGAACTGGCCCGCAGACTGGAAAACTTCACAAAAGACTCAAAAATCAAGATCAATTCGCCGGAGGACGTTTACAGGCGCCTTTATCCGGGAATGCGGGAATCGAAGAAAGAGACCTTTGTCGAACTGTGTCTGGATACCAAGAACCAGGTGATCAGGGAAAGTACGGTATCGATAGGATCACTCAATGCCAATATAGTTCATCCAAGGGAAGTGTTCCGGTTCGCCCTGATCGAATCAGCTGCGCATATAATAGTCGCGCATAACCATCCTTCCGGGGATCCCACACCGAGCAGAGAAGACATAGAAATCACCAAGAAACTGACAGAGACCGGCAAGATCATGGGAATAGATGTGCTGGATCACGTAATCATCGGTGATGGTCGTCATTTCAGTATGAAGGAGGCGGGGCATATATAGCGGAGGAATAGACACCATCCAACCGGCAAAAGATGTGGGTATGGAAGGATGGAACTGAGAATATACATATAAGGGATTATTTTGATCATAGTAAACATTTATTATTATTTAACGCCTTATTTTGATGGATCATTACATGGAAATCTCTCATAGCAGAATAAATCAGAACAAACAAATTAAGATCCCTGATAAAATCCTTGATATGCTGGGATTAAAATCTGGAGAAGAAATCAAAATGACCGTTGTAAATAATAAATTGATAGTTGAAGCTTCTTCTGATCCTGTAGATGAGCTCACTGGCATTATTGAGATTAAACAGAGTGAAGCAGACAAATTGATAGAATCTGAAGAGTGGTATTGATTGCCATTATCGGATATCCCAAAAGGGACAGATACATACATCGATGCCAATATTTTCCTTTTTATAGCGTTTAAGGAAAAACACTTTGAGGAGAGCAAAGATTTTCTAAAAAGAGTACATAAGATGGAAATAAATGGCTTTATATCGATTGTTGTTCTTGATGAAGTGCTTTTTAAGCTTATTCAGGCAGAAGCCTCTGTAACATTTAAGATTCCTTTGCATGCAACGGTACAATTTTTGAAAAAGAATCCGGATAAAATCCAGGGATTAACCAAATGCTGGAATGGTATTGAAAAAATATTGTCATTAAATATCACGATCCTCGATGCCCCGAAGGATTTCAGGCTTGTCATGCATAACTGCAAGGAATACAATTAATGACCCGTGATGCACTCCATATTTCGATAATGAAGTCGAACGGAATATCGCACATCGCAACAGGTGATGAGGATTTCAAAGGAGTGCCTGGAGTAACAGTATGGACTCCTGTTAAATAGACCCATAATAAAAACATGGAAGTGGGGCATGGGCGAGACACATCAAGGAACTGGCTTGAGATCAATATAGGCGAGCCCAGATTGCGTGCTGGACTAAAGCCGCCGCTGTTTCAGGTCAATATACAGAGGAAGAGCAGGTCCTGCATAATAAGGCGCTGAAGATGGCCCAGGATGTCACAGGGTGGCATGGAGATTATGTAGCAGAATCAGCCTGCTGGCGGGTGAAGAAAGAAACAAAAGCCAGAAGAGCGGGGGAAGGATCGGTGGTTTCCACAATCAAGGTCAATCACCTCATGCTAAAGCTGTGAGGCTTGTTCCGTGAGGAGCAAGGGCAACTGGTTGATTAGGAGGCATTGAAAAATATGAAAATGCAGACGTTAGAAAAGAGAAATACATGCACACCACCGAATGCTTCACAAGTTCGGTGCAACTGTGATCCGGCATTAAACAGAGAGGAAACTCTCAGTGTGCCGGGTTTAAAAACCTCTTCTAACAACTCCGAAGTGAACCAACTCCCGATCCACAAGGAAAAGGAGAGACAGAACCCGCGAGTATCTGTCTATGTTTGTGTACTGAACATGAGAGGGCAACCTCTCATGCCCACTACGCCGAGAAAAGCACGAATATTATTAAAGCAAGGAAAAGCAAAAGTAGTCCAGAGAAAGCCGTTCACGATCCAGTTGAAATATGCAAATGGCGAAACGAAACAACCTATCCGACTCGGAATAGACCCGAATTATACAAAAATCGGCTATTCTGCTGTAACAGATAACAAAGAACTAATCTCAGGCGAAGTATCGCTCAGAGACGATATTCCAGACAAGCTCATCGAGAGAAAGCAGTATAGAAGAGGTCGGAGGAACAAATTAAGGTACAGGCAGCCGAGATTCGATAACAGGAAAAGAACAGAGACATTATCACCATCTATCAAACAAAAACTGCAAACATTCGTTAACTTTGTTACAAAAATTAAGCGAATACTGCCCATAACATCAACATGGGTGGAAGTATCTTCATTCGATACTCAGAAGTTGGTCAATTCTGAAATATCAGGCGTGGAATATCAGCAGGGAGAGTTACAGGGATATGAGGTCAGAGAATACCTGCTTGAAAAATATGCAAGAACATGTGTCTACTGCGGAAAGACTAATATCCCTCTGGAAGTTGAACATATAGTTCCAAGATCGAAAGGTGGATCGGATAAAGTATCTAATCTAACAATATCATGTCATAAATGTAACCAGAAGAAAGGTAACAAGACTGCAAAAGAATTTGGTCATCCAGAAGTACAGAAACAGGCAAAGGAATCACTGAAAGCCACTGCGTTCATGAACACGGTCAGATGGAAGTTTGTGAACCTGCTGAACTGTGAATATACTTATGGATATATCACAAAATGCAAGAGAATCAAACTCAACATTGAGAAATCGCATGCCAATGATGCTTTTGTGATAGCCGGAGGTACTGATCAGGAGAGGACAAGACAATATCAGGGAAAGCAGACGAGGCGGAACAATAGAGCACTTCAAACTAACAGGAATGGGTTCAAGCCATCTATCAGGAGGAAAAAATATGGATTAGGACCGAGTGATATTGTTTATTTTAGATCGTTAATCTGCACAGTTAAAGGTGTTTTCAGTTATGGCAAACGGATACGTGTAGTAGATTCTATTGGAACTATCATTAATACAAACATTAAAAATGTGGAGTTGATTAAATATGGAAAAGGATTGCAATTTGAATGAATCTGCTATGGCAAGGGGTACGATTCATTCCGCCGCTAACAAGAATCATGATAAACGGTCTCAGTTCCGGAGCAAACAGGGGTTTGATCATAGAGGTGCAGGATGATTATATTGTCTATGAACTCTGCGAAGTTCTAAAGGAGAAGCATTCAGGGAAAGAGAAGCAGAAGAAGGAGGTCAAGTACATACCGATCTCAAGTATTTTTGATCTGAGTGAAGGAGAGAAGGAAATTGTTAATGCTCCGAACCTGTCAACTTTTAACCCGTAACTCTGCCTGATTTAGGTAATATTTTCATAAATTCAGCCAACTCATGTTGAAAGGTTTATTTATATGTATTACGTATATACGTAATTTATGGGACATCCGGATTGGGTATTGAAACACAAAA
>CABMIH010000077.1 GCA_902386205.1 uncultured archaeon
AGTTTTCGAAAGTAGATATTATATGTTGCATAAATATTTATCTACTTTCATAATATTTAAATCTTTCTATTTTAATTTATCGATAAATAATAAATTCTTCTTCAACACCAAACTTTTTGACAGCCCCCCAACCAGGAACAGGATAGGTTTATTTTAAGGGAAAACAAAGGATGAAAAAAATAACTGCTGTGGACATGGAAAATGGATATCCCCGGGAAATGGGAGGGGAAAGGGAACTGGGAAAGCTGAATTTTACATGGAGAGTGGAACGGAAAGGGTACAACAGCAGACGCGGCAAACCTACATTAATAATCAATACATACAGCTTCATTTTTTCAGGTTAACCTTAAATATAAAAACGCAGGTAATGTGAGGCTCTGTTGTTCATCGACTAAAAATAAAAAGCTGGTAATAAATAAATATGTCATTGGTGTTCGTGGTTAAAAACGAAAGGCGATAGATTCGGGTCGTGAGGCGGGATTATGATTTATACAGATTCATTCTACGGGTTTTTCTTCTTTATTTTGATCGGCGCTGCATTATCGATAATCTTTAATAAGAAAGACAGGCTCTCGACCTTCGCATCTTTCATAAGCGCGGCAATAGCATCGATTTTCGGCATCATTTTTTCCCTCTCTGTTGTTTTTGGCGAAACTTTTGACCTGGCGCTCCCCGGCTCATCGTTCTTTAATTTCGGTTTTTCCGTTGACAGGCTCTCAGCATTCTTCATTCTTTTAATATCTGTTTCTGTTTTTGCAGTTTCCATCTATTCCATCGGGTATGTGCGCGAGTATTTCGGAAAAAAAAATATCGGCTACTTGGGTTTCCTGTATAACATTTTTATTCTTTCAATGATCCTTGTGGTCTCTGCCAACAATGCCATCATGTTCCTGATAGTATGGTAATTAATGTCCGTGATTTCCTATTTCCTTGTGGTCTATGAGCACGAGAAACCGGAAACAAGGAAAGCCGGCTTTATTTACATAGTTATGACGCATATCGGGACAGGATTCATACTCCTGTCATTCCTGATCCTCGCTGGGGGAAGCGGCGGTTTCGGATTTGAAGGTTTCAGGGCCTCGGGTCCGACGATGCTCCCCCTGTTCAAAGACCTTGCTTTCCTGTTCGCCCTCATCGGCTTTGGGGCAAAGGCAGGCATCGTACCCCTTCATATCTGGCTCCCCTATGCCCATCCTGCCGCTCCCAGCAACGTATCGGCGCTCATGTCAGGTGTCATGATAAAGACCGCCATCTATATGTTCATCCGTGTTTTCTTCGATTTCCTTGGCGCCGGAGTCCTCTGGTGGGGATTCCTCGTTCTTGCAGCAGGCGCACTCTCGGCGATACTGGGCATATTGTATGCATTAGTAGAACCCGATATAAAGCGGATGCTTGCTTTCAGCAGCATAGAGAACATCGGGATAATCCTCCTTGGGTTAGGAGCCTCGATGATCTTTTACGCGAACGGCAGCCCCGCACTTTCAGCCATAGCGGCCATTGCGGCTCTGTATCATCTTTTCAATCATTCTGTATTCAAGGGGTTATTGTTCATGGGAGCCGGATCGATCATATTTTCAACTCACACACAGAACCTCGAAAAACTTGGCGGCCTTATCAAAAAGATGCCGTTGATGGCGATCCTTTTCCTCATAGGTGTCCTCTCAATTTCAGCATTACCGCCGTTTAGTGGCTTTGTGAGCGAATGGCTCACGTTCCAGTCGCTGCTTTTAAGTTTCAGTTCAGGCGATTCGCTTGTAAGGATCGTCCTTCCTGCCAGCGCCGCTGTCCTTGCCCTGACAGGGGCGCTTGCTGCGTTCTGCTTCCTGAAGGCTTTCGGGATAGGGTTCCTTGCACTTTCGCGAAGCGAACATGCAGAACACGCGAAGGATGCCAACAGGCCAATGCTTCTTGGAATGGGGATTTTTGCAGTATTATCGATATTGCTTGGAATATTGCCTGTCTATGTCATACCTTTTCTTGACAGGATTACAGGGACGTTCACTGGCACAAGCATTGGCCAATCCATTTCATCAGGCTTCCCGGGAACGATCACCATGCCTGCGGGCCAGATATCCATGTCTGCGCCTTCTCTATTTGTTTTCATGCTGGTCTTTTTGTCCATACCGCTTATGGTCCAGTTAATGAAAGGTAAAAAGCATGGTGCGGTCTATGAAACATGGGGTTGCGGCCAGCCCGTATCCACTGCAAGGAACGAATATACAGGCACAGCGTTCTCAAAACCCGTGCAGATCTGGTTCAAGAACTTATATCGCCCGGCAAGAGAGCTGAGGGCTGCTTATTCCGTTTCCCCGCTCATCAAGCAATCCTTCAAGTTCGAATCCAGGATAGGGCAGGTATTCGAAAATTACCTGTATATTCCTGTAACAGGATACATTCTTTCAAAATCAAGGATGATCAAGTTCATCCAGACAGGCAGTATCCATGCATACCTTGCTTATATCTTCGGGACACTGGTCATTCTTTTCATGTTCGTGATAATGGGAGGTAAATGAAAATGTTCACACTTTCATCACTTGGTATCGTGATTTTCCAGGTAATTATTATCGTCGCACTTGCACCGCTATTAAGCGGCATGATTAAAAAGATAAAAGCATTCTTCCAGATACGAAAAGGCCCAAGCATCTTCCAGCCTTATTATGATATCGCAAAACTTATGCGAAAGGATTCCGTTGTGTCCGAAAACGTATCATGGATTTTCCATGCAGCTCCCCTCATCTCGTTTGCAGCGATCCTGACGGCAGGCCTCTTGATACCGATTTATATTTCGGACATGCCCCTGGGATTTGCAGGGGATCTGATCGCTGTGGTCTATCTCCTCGCCCTGGCAAGATTCTTTACAGCCCTGGCCTCACTTGATGCAGGAAGCTCTTTTGGCGGAATGGGCGGAAGCCGCGAGATGTTCGTGGCATCAATGGTCGAGCCGGCGCTTATGCTTTCGATCTTTGCCATAGCGCTCAATGTGGGCTCAACGAACTTGAGCTTTATCTCGCAGGCTGTTTCATCGATGGGCCTCGCAGCGGTCTCGCCATACCACATCCTTGCTTTTGTCGCCCTGTTCATCATCGCGATCGCGGAAACAGGAAGGATTCCGGTGGACAATCCGGCTACGCATCTTGAACTCACGATGATACATGAAGCCATGATACTTGAATACTCGGGGAAACAACTGGCAATAGTAGAACTCACTGCGATGATGAAACAACTGCTCGTCTTTTCGCTTCTTGCCAACATCTTCTTCCCCTGGGGAATAGCGTCGGAAATAAACGCTGCCGGGATAGCTCTTGCACTGGTGGTTTTCATTATCAAGATCGTGATTCTCGGCGCAGGAATGGCATTGGTTGAGACATCGACCGCAAAATGGAGATTATTCAGGCTGCCCGATCTGCTATCTGTATCTCTTATGCTCTCGTTCCTTGCAATTGTTTCATTCATCATAGTAAGAGGTGTATAGAATATGGAAGAGATCGTCTTCGGGTCAAATATTATGCAACTATTGATAGCACTTATACTTGTTTCGACCTTCATGATCCTTGGGTCAACAAGGCTTTATTCATGCGTGAGAGCCTTCGGGATACAGTCGTTCCTGCTTGCGTGCGTCGCCGGCATCGTGGCTTTTTCGACAGGAAAGATCGATATCTACATTGTTGCTTTCCTGACACTGGCAATAAAAGCGGCATTGATACCATATATTTTCATATATATTATCCGGGAGATCAAGGTAAAAAGGGAGATAGACCTCTATGTGAACATATCGCCGTCCCTGATAATCGGCGGCATCCTGGTCGTCATTTCATATTATCTAATCCGTTCCATAAACCTTATAACTGAACTTTCAAGTTTTGCGCTTTCAGCCTCCATGTCCCTTGTTTCCATCGGACTTTTCATTATGATAAGCCGCAAAAAAGCAATAATGCAGATGCTTGGCATCCTGATAATGGAAAACGGGCTTTTCCTGGGCGCAATATCTCTCACATACGGCATGCCCCTGCTTGTCGAACTCGGGATATTCTTTGATGTGCTGATAGGTGTCCTTATAATGGGTATCCTGATTTTCAGGATCAATAAGACATTTGAGACCATAGATACGGATATGTTAAAAACGTTGATTGGGTGACGCCATGATAGAATATCTCCTCTTAGCCCCCGTCCTGACCGGCATAGTATGTTTTTTTTCAAAAACACGAAAACAGGTCGAAACTGCAAGCATGGTCGGCTCGACCGCCACACTCCTCCTGGGCCTGGTCCTTGTGTGGCAGGTATATAAATATGACATTATCATCACATGGCAGAATGCCCTGTTCGCGGACGCTTTCAGCGCATTCATCGTGCTTATCGTTTCCATAGTAGGCTTCGTAGCGTCCCTGTATTCCATCGGCTACATGGGGCACGAATTAGACCACGGGGCCATGGATTTAAAAAGATTGAGACTGTATTACGTTCTTTTCCACGGCTTCATGTTCACAATGCTCCTCGTGGGTGTTACTAACAACCTCGGCCTCTGGATAGCTATTGAGATGACAACACTTGTTTCCGCGCTGCTGATGATCCTTTATTCAAAAAAATCCTCTGTTGAGGCGGCCTGGAAATATATGATAATATGTACAGTTGGCATCACGTTCGCGCTTTTTGGCACCATACTCACCTACTACGGCGCGGTGAATATCCTTGGGGAGACCGGAGATGCACTTAACTGGACATCCCTCATCGCGGTGGCCGACCAGTTCGACCCGACCATCATGAAGCTCGCGTTCATTTTCATCCTTATAGGCTACGGCACAAAGGCGGGCCTTGCCCCAATGCATACATGGCTCCCCGACGCCCACAGCGAAGCTCCAACACCTGTAAGCGCCCTTCTTTCAGGGGTGCTTCTTAACTGCGCCATGTACGGCATTATCCGTTTCTATACCATTGCCACAAAATCAACAGGCGTTGCCTTTACGAGCAACCTTCTTATCATATTCGGGCTCCTGTCGCTTGGCATAGCTGTTCCCTTCATACTTTTGCAGGAAGACTATAAACGCATGCTTGCTTACTCAAGCGTGGAACACATGGGAATAATAGCCCTTGGTATCGGCTTTGGCGGGGTTTTTGGCGTGTTCGGGGCGATACTCCATATGTTCAACCATGCGATGACAAAATCCCTGATGTTCTTCGGAGCAGGCAATGTCCTGCTAAAACATGAGACAAAAGAAATATTCAACGTAAGCGGGCTTGTAAAATCAATGCCTGTGACCGGTGCCATGTTCGTTATCGGAACGCTTGCGATAACAGGTTCCCCCCCGTTTTCCATATTCATAAGCGAATTTACCATACTTGCGGCCGGTTTCTCGCAGGGGCATTACGTTGCAACCGTATTATTCCTCCTTTTTATAATTATGATATTTGCCGGTTTTTTCAACAATGTCAGCAAGATGGCATTCGGGACACCGAAACAGGGAATTGAAAAAGGAGATGTCGGCAGACTGATGCTCGTGGCGATGGGAATACTAATTGTGTTCGTTGTTGTTCTGGGTGTCTATATCCCTCCGTTTTTTTACGAAATGATAATGAAAGTAGTGGAAATTGTGAGATGAGATAATGAAAAGCGAATATACAGACTCCATACGAAAAGAATTCGGAAGTGTAATTCTTGATGAAAATGTGTCACGTAATGAGACCTATCTCACGGTAAAAAAAGATTCCGCAGTAAAAATTTGTGACTATCTATACCATCACTTTGATGCTCCCCTTGTATCGATTTTTGCAGCTGATGAGAGAAAAGCCGATGGTTGCTTCAAAATCCATTATGTCTTTTCGCTGGACAAAGAGGATGCTTTCCTTATTATAAAAATAAATATTGATGAAAAATCTCCAGAATTCAGTTCAATAACACATAAGATCCCATCTGCCAACTGGTATGAGCGGGAAATCCAGGATATGTTCGGCCTTGTGCCAAAAGGACATCCTGACCCCAGGCGCCTCATCAATTTTGAGGACTGGCCTTCGGATGCATATCCCCTGCGGAAGGATTTTGATATCAGGACAAAACTTCCGCGTGTGAAGGGTGAATATGTGTACCGCAGGGTTGAAGGTGAGGGTGTGTACGAGATTCCCGTGGGGCCTGTGCATGCAGGTGTGATAGAACCCGGACATTTCAGGTTCAGCGTTGCTGGCGAGCCCATACTCAACCTTGAGATAAGGCATTTCTATACCCATAAAGGCATAGAAAAATTGTTTGAGAACATCTCTATCGATAAAGCTGTATTTCTCGCTGAGAGGGTATCAGGCGACAATTCCGTGGCCCATGCCGTGGCATTCTGCCAGGCAATTGAGAAAATAGCAGGAGCTAAAATCCCGCCGCGTGCAAAATATACCAGGACGATATTGCTTGAACTGGAACGGCTGTACAACCACCTTGGGGATATAGCCGGGATCGCAACTGATGTGGCGTATGCTTTCGGCGCGGCGCATGCCAACAGGCTTAAGGAAGAAGTAATGCAATTAAATGAATCAGTTACCGGGAGCAGGCTGCTTCGCGGAATGAACACGATAGGAGGTGTAAGGCGCGACATCGGCGGCAGGGAAGAACTCATCCTGGAAAAACTTTCATCGCTAAATCTTGATTTCAGTGATTTGATGGAGCTTCTCTTTGCCTCTCCTTCAGTTGCCGACAGGATCGAAACCACAGGGCGCCTCTACAATGACATTGCTAAAGGTCTTCATGTTGTCGGTCCTGCGGGACGGGCGTCAGGGATCGACAGGGATACAAGGCGCGACCATCCATATGCAGCATACCGCGAACTTGCATTCGATGTGCCTGTACTCAAGAGCGGTGATGTGAATGCCAGGACAAGGGTCCGCTCAGATGAAGTGTATGAATCTATCAGCTTGATCGAACAGGCGCTCTCAAGATTTTCGGATGGCGATATAAAAGTAAATATCAAGGAAATCCCGGACGGGTATGCCCTGGGGTACACCGAGGCCCCGCGAGGTGAAACCCTCTACTGGGTCAAAACATCGAAAAACAGGATAGAAAGATGCAAGGTGCGCGACCCATCGTTTTGCAACTGGCTTGCGATAGAGTATGCAGTCCTTGATAATATAGTTCCCGACTTCCCGATAATCAACAAGTCGCTGAGCTTATCATATTCCGGCAATGACATGTAGGTGGAAAAATGTTTGAAATCCTTCGAAAAACCCTGAAAACCGGCACTGTAACAACGCAATATCCCAACAGGCCAGAGACTGCGCCAGAGGGATTCAGGGGAAAACCCGAGCTTTTTCCTGAAAAATGCACATACTGCGGCGAGTGCGTAAAAGCCTGCCCGCCGGGTGTGATATGGCTAAATGAAGACAACGATGGAAAAAGCCTTGCCCTGTCCTACTGCGGATGCATATTCTGCGGCAGGTGCGAGGAAGTGTGCCCCAGCGATGCTGTCAAACTTACCCGGGAATACGAGCTTGCTTCAAAAACAAAGGATGATCTTGTCACGATTATCAGGAGGAAGATATGACAGTGGAGGATGAACTTGAGATCATGGGGCAACGCCTTAACGAAAAGATAAAAAACATCTTTGGCCGCTCGCTGCATATACGCGAGGTGGATGCGGGTTCGTGCAACGCCTGCGAGGTCGAGGTTACTGCCTTATCCAATCCAATATACGATATCGAAAGATTCGGTATTCACATCGTGGCCTCCCCGCGCCATGCGGATATGCTTCTTGTTACCGGGCCGGTGACGAGGAACATGGAACTTGCTCTCCTTAAAACATATAACGCCACACCTGAACCCAAGCTTGTTGCGGCAATGGGGTCATGCGCCTGCAACGGCGGCATATTCGGCGATACATATGCAAGCGGTGGGGGAATAGACAAATTTATCCCTGTTGATGTGTATATTCCCGGATGTCCGCCAAGACCCCAGGCAGTGATATTCGGGCTTATGGTGGCTGTTGATAAGCTTGATCAGAAAATAAGGAAAAAAGAGGCTTGAGACATGACAAAGTATGAGATCCTGGTTGCCACGGACGATTCCGAGTATGCGAGAAAAGCTGAGATCGCTGCGATGAAGATAACACGGTCGTATAACATCCGGATGGCGGCCATCTATATCGCAGTTGGAAGGAAGGACTCTGAACGCGAGGAACGGGTCGCTCATGGGGAGGAGGTGCTGAACCGCGTTGTAGAGACCGGCGCAGCTATGGGTGTTGAAGTGAATAAAATACTTGTCGGGGTAAGCATGCAGCGGATGCCGCAGATGGGGGCGATGGCGGATACGATCGCGCGCGCGATACTGGATGCTGCCGAGAAATATAAAGTACATACGATAGTCCTTGGAGGCAAGGGAGAATCTGAGATTAATCCTGAACTCGGCAGCGTTGCGCTGGCCGTGGTTAAGAAAGCGAAGTGTACTGTGCTGGTGGCAAGATAGGATATAAAGTAATAGATCGCCCGCACTGTCATAGAGAATGCAAAAAATATTACTTTCACCCCGCTCTGCGAAGGTTTAAAACATCCTGACGCCTGAAATAGTATGAAAATTGTGCACCAAACAGCAATAAAACGTGCACTGGAGAAAACATATGGCAGAAAGAAAAGGATTGGAAGATTTGCAGGGTGTCGGTCCCGCAACAGCAGAGAAACTGAAAGAAGCAGGTTATGGTTCCATCGAGGCCATCGCCGTGTCGTCATCGTCAGAACTTGCCAGCATCGCGGAGATCGGTGAGTCGACTGCGCAGAAAATCATCAACGCGGCGCGCCAGGCTGCCGACGTGGGGGGCTTTGAGACAGGCGACATGGTGCTTGAGCGCAGGAAACTTGTGGGAAAGCTCAGTTTCGGCACAAAAGCTTTTAATGACCTGATGGGCGGGGGGATCGAAACGCAGGCAATAACCGAGTTTTACGGTGAGTTCGGTTCAGGAAAGACGCAGGTTGGCCACCAGATGGCCGTAAATGTGCAACTACCGGTCAGCGAAGGGGGTCTTGAGGGATCGGTGATAATCATAGATACGGAAAACACCTTCAGGCCTGAGAGAATTACGCAGATGGTAATGGGTTTATCGGCGAAAAAGGGTGTTGATTACGACCCTGAGGAATTCCTGAAAAATATCCATGTGGCAAAAGCATACAATTCAAATCACCAAATACTGCTTGTAGATACTGCCAATGACCTTGCCAATAAGTTGAAAGATACGGATAAGCCTGTACGGCTCCTTATCGTTGATTCTCTCACCGCGCATTTCAGGGCCGAGTATGTAGGGCGGGGCACCCTTGCAGACAGGCAGCAGAAGCTCAACAAGCATATGCACGACCTGATGAAATTCGGCAACCTGTTCAATGCCGCCATCCTCGTGACAAACCAGGTAATGGCAAAACCGGATGCATTCTTCGGCGACCCCACAAAACCCATAGGCGGCCACATCGTGGGCCATACGGCGACATTCAGGCTCTACCTGCGGAAATCCAAAGGCGAGAAGAGGATAGCAAGACTTGTGGATTCTCCCAACCTGCCGGAGGGCGAGGCAATATTCTCGGTCACGACTGAAGGGCTTAAGGATTAAAGTTAAACTTATGAGTGCAGGAGATTCAATTGCATCGAAAGATGAAAATCCATTCCCTTGAACACGAGCCCTTTGAAGGCCTTGCAAACATCGAAGTCTGGGCAAAGAACAGAGGGCACAGCATTTCAAGAACATTGCTCTTCAATAATGAAGAACTCCCCGATACCGATGACTTCGACTGGTTGGTCATAATGGGCGGCTCGATGAACATCTACGAAGAAGAAAAATACCGCTGGCTTGCGCCGGAGAAGGATTTTATTGCCGAAGCTATTGCCAGCAAAAAAATCGTCCTGGGTATATGTCTTGGCTCTCAATTGGTCGCAGATGTCCTTGGCGGCAGGGTAAGCAAAAACAAATATAAGGAAATCGGCTGGTTCCCCGTTTCATTGACAAAAGAGGCAAGGAATTTCCCCATCTTCAATACCTTACCCGGCACATTCACAGCCTTCCACTGGCATGGAGATACATTCAGAATACCGCCCGGCGCTGCAAGAATAGCCGAAAGCGAAGGATGTGCAAATCAGGCATTTGAGTATGGGCGCGTGATAGGATTGCAATTCCATATCGAATATTCTATCGAGAGCATCAACAGCATGTTCCAGAATTGCAAAGATGACATTGTTGACGGGAAATACATTCAGAAACCTGAAGAAATCGTATCGCAGGGCAGCAATGTTCATAAACTAAATGAAATATTGGACATGCTGCTTGATAATATGGAACGGGAGTTCAGTTGAGCCTGTGGGGCTTTCTCCTCTTTTTGCTCCAAAATCAGGCGCATTTTCGTTCTAATTCTGCCTTCCATCCCTCTTCTGTTGGCGATATCAGACAGTAATGCACCGCATCAAAGGCGGAAAGGCTCATTCCTTCCCTATCATCACTTCAGTCGCCTTCACCACCGCGACCACCTTATCGTCCTTCTTGAGACCCAGAGCCTCGGCAGCCTCTTTTGTGATGATCGCTGTTATCGTTGACGGCTCCACGGCGATCTTGACCTTGGCGATGAGACCTTCCTTCTCGATATCGGTTATTTTGCCTTTCATCTGGTTTCTTGCAGATATTTTCACCCCTATCACCTCCCAGAAAGTTTTATCGTAGACTGTTTGTGCAAGTATGTTCTGATAAGTATTATATTCTTCAAGCAGATTTATTGCCTTTTCGGTCAGGAACGTGCCCTGAAACTTCCCGCCGCGTTTTTTTATTATTACAGGCTCTCTAAGATTCTCTTCGATATCCTTCAGCAGGAGCCAGGCATGCTTATAGGATATTTTCACTTTCTTGCATGCTTTGTTCAGGGAACCCTCGTCTTTGATGGCTTTCAGGAGCGCCGCCCTCCCCTCTCCCATGATGGGTTCGTCCCTTTCATTTACCAGCCATAGTTTTGCTTTTGCCTGAGTGCGCTTCATTATGAGAATATTCGGATAGTATGTAATGAAGCTTTCCTATTGTCTGCTTTCTTTTATGTATCCAAACTCGTCATTTTTTTAAAATACTGGTCTATTTTTACTAAAGTAATTTAATTAATAGAAAAGTTTATAAGTAAAAAACGATGTATGAATTAAAATGTCGAAGGTGTGTCTATCCTTAAACGAGTAGGCATATTGAAGCATGTATAAATCCAGGAACTTCAGGGGATGGGACAGACGAGTCGTGCGGTTCCTGTATTGAGAATGCACAAAGACGGAGGAAAAAGAATGATACAGGGAAATAAAAAAATGCTGATCGCCGGACTTGTGGTACTGGGCGTTCTTTTGGCGGCAGTACCCGCGCAGGCGGCGATACAGGTAACAGATTTGGAAATCCGCGGGCAGGCTGCAAATGAGACCGCAGGCATACAGGACTATCTTGACCTTTCAAGCGGGACAGTATCCTGGTATCCGCGCAACTTTGCAGGATTCTTCTATGAACTCAATGATGAACTCGGAAGTGAAGAGCTGACGATAATCGACAGCGCTTCGTTGATAGGCACAAGAACGATATCTCTTGATAAACTTGTATATTCAACAAGCGGAGATAACAGGATGCTGAATGTAGTAAAGTATCCCTTTAACGGCAACTATACTGCTGCGGCACAGGCAGGTCTTTATGGGTTCCATGCAGGCAGCATGAGTTCTGAAGACGGCAAATATAAGGCTGTCAGATGGCAGGAAGAGAAATTCGTTGCAGTAAAGAATAAGACGAACAAACTTTCAAAACCTGTTATTGAGCAGGGTCGTTATGATAAGAAAACGCTCTCGACCGGTGAGACCTGGGATATCGGCGCAGGCTGGCAGTTGACCGCACAGTCGATCGATGCCAAGGCATCCCCAAGGCAGGTATGGTTCATATTGAGCAAGGATGGGATGCAGGTAGATGATAAAGTACTATCCCCGGGTCAAATATACACATATGTTGAGAAAAACCTGGCAGGTGAAATCGATGTTCCTGTACTTGTAACATATATTGACGCTATCTTTGCAGGCGCAACAAGCGATATGGTGCAATTGAGGTACACCTGGGCGATAGATACGAATGTCATAGAAATAAGAACAGGGGACAATTTTGGCATATTCACCACTACAAAAGCTGATGGATTAGTAATTGAAATGAGAAACTCAAGATTCCCGGTGACGCTTGGCAAGGACAGTATCGTTGACCTGATAGGCAACCTGAAGTTGCGGGTGGCGAACATAGATACACTGAGATTCTACCCGATCATCCAGGTATCGGGGCAGGGCATCCATGAGGTTCGCGGAAGGACGGCAAATGAAACCGCAGGCCCAAAAGGCAATCTTGACCTTTCAAGCGGAATAGTGTCATGGCAGCCCCAGAACTTTGCCGGGTTATTCTATGATTTGAACGACGGGTTCGGGAACGAGAACCTAGCAATTATTGACAGCGCCTCGTTGATAGGGACAAGAACGATCCTTCAGGACAAACTTAAATATTCCACAAGCAGCGACAATAAAATGATGAATGTCGTACGATACCCGTTTAACGGCGACTATGATGCGGCTTATCAGGCGGGTCTCTTGGAGTTCCAGACAGGGAGCATGAGTTCTGAGGATGGCAAATACAGGATAATTGGCTGGCAGGCAGAGAGATATGTCGCTGTGAAGAATAATCTCAGCAAGCTTTCCAGGCTCGTTATCGAGCAGGGTTCAGGCGTTAATGGCAAGAAGACCCTCATGGTTGGCGAGACATGGAATATTGGAAGAGGCTGGAACCTGACCATAATGGGAATAGATGCTCGTGCTTCACCAAGACAGGTATGGATCAATTTGAGCAAGGATGGTATAACGAAAGATGATAAAGTACTGCTCCAGAGCCAGATATATACCTATGTCGAAAGGAATTTTGCAGATGAATTAAATGTCCCGCTATTCGTGACCTATGTAGATTCCATCTTCGCGGGTGCAACATCAGATATGGTACAGCTCAGATATACATGGGCGATAGACACCAATGTGACTGAAATCAGGGAAGGCGATTTGTTCGGTGTGTTCAGGGTAACCGGTATAAATTCCTCAACGATAGAGTTGAGAAATACAGATTCGCAGATAGTATTGAACCGTGACAGTACGGTGAACTTGATGGGCAGCATGGGATTAAAGGTGGCTGACAGCGATACTTTGCGGTTCCACCCGAATGTGGATTACGAGATAATCCCATCCCCGAATCCAGTATGCCAGTATTCGATGATAAGCGGGCATATGTTCGAGGATAATAATGTCAATGGCCTGCAGGATGCAGGTGAACCGGGAATGGCCAACCGGACGATATGGTTGAAAGGCACTGATATCTGTTCGAATGTGACTGTAAGTATGAATATCCGAACAGATGTTGCGGGACACTATGAACTCAGGAACATACGGACAGGCACCTATTTCCTTTCTGAGGAAATACCTGCTGGATGGATTCCTACTACACCAGGGATATATAAAGTAATTCTCCCCCATTCCTCGACATACATAAAGAAAGATTTCGGGAATCTCTACTATCCGGTGAAAATGGTGGAAAAAGCTTCAAGACAGGGAGGATGAAAAATCCCCCTTGGTATCTTTTTTCAATGGATTTAATAGATTAATTTTATGAACTTACAGAAAATCATTATCATTATGTATATTTATTGTAATGGCAAAATATTTATATCAATAGTGACTTAACTTAAATAATGCTGTGAGGAACACAACGATTCCGAAGAAATTCTTTCATGAATCGATAGTTCTCAAGCAATGTATTTAAGTCATTATGAGGTGAATAAATGAAGAAGATTATAATTATTGCTATTCTTGCAATATTTCTGATATCTATGGCCAGTGGTGCAAATCCAGTAAAAGTGAAAGAAGTACGAGAAAAACATGAACCTGAGCTATTCGCTATAGAAGGTGTTTCCGGTGTTTCTGTGGATGAGGAAAATAATGAAATCATCGTCTATATTGAAAAGCCAGAAATAAGCAAGAAAGTTCCGAAAGTACTGGACGGTTTCCACGTCAGGCACAAGGTGATAGGAAGAATAGAGGCTCTTCAAACTATATCTGCAATCGAGGCACCTTTTGCAGCTTACCAGACGTTAACATTCTCAAGAACCGGAAGCTATAACCCTGTATTTGGTGGCATAAGTGTGGGAAATCCGTATATTACTGCCGGAACTCTCGGATTAGTTACAAATGATGGCTCTGGAAAACCTATTATCTTAAGCAATGCACATGTCTTAGCATTGAATAGTCAAAATAAATTCCTTCCATTAGGAACACCAATATATCAACCCGGACCTTATGATGGAGGAAACAGCCTTAATAAAATAGGTGTGCTTTCTAAATATATAGGTATCACATTTAATAGCTACCGGGCAAATAACAAAGCTGATGCAGCAATCGCTACGTTATCAATTCCAGGAAATAAAAATGAGATTTTAAATGAGACTAATGATGGATTCTACATAATAAGTGGCACTACTACTGTTTCAGTCAATGATATAGTTAGGAAAAGCGGAAGAACCACAGGTGTTACTACAGGTATAGTTACAGACACTGCGGCATCAGTAAAAGTCTCTTACGGTGGGAAATGGGCGATATTCAAGGATCAGATAATCGTATCCAACCTAAACTCGATCAAGTTCTCTGATGGAGGGGACAGTGGTTCAGCTGTGGATAAAGATGGGAAATTTATTGGACTTCTGTTTGCGGGTTCTTCAACTACCACGGTTGTAAATAAGGCCGGTAATGTTCTTGCACCTTTAGGCATCAATGTGTAGAGATTTTATAAAATATCAATTTTTTATTTTTTCAATAATAAACCAATCAAACACATGCACTATTTGCATGTGTCCTGTTTTTTTAAGAATCTTTCACAAGACGGAAACCGAGATAATTAAATGGCGTGTCTTCAGAGGTGCCGTCACGGCCTGCCGAACGACATTTCTCAGCTCCGGAGTTCCAGTTTCCATCCCTGAAAACACGGATAATCCGGATTTTGTCATCTCCTTTTTTCCATTCACTTCCGTCAACCGGAGCCCCCTCATAGTTTTCATGCCACTCATCCTGAACCCACTCTTCAACATTACCATGAATATCATATAATCCCCATGGATTCGGATTCTTTTGACCAACAGGATGAATCATCCCGTTTGAGTTTTCATTATACCAAGCGTAGTCCCCAATTGCTTTTGCATCATCACCAAATGAATAGATTGTAGTAGTACCTGCACGCGCTGCATATTCCCATTCAGCTTCGGTCGGAAGCCTGTATTTGCCAGTTCCTTCTTTTTTATTGATCATATCAACGAACTCATTGACCTCTTTCCATGAAACCATCATAATGGGACGGTCATCACCTTCAAAAGATGCAGGGACTTTGAAATATGCAGGATTACGTCCCATGATGTCTCGCCACTGTTTTTGGGTCACCTCGTATTTACTCATTAAAAATGATTTTGAAATTTTTACATGATGGAGAGGTTTTTCAAAATTATTTTTACTTTCAGTCTCAATTGGCAAACCCATTTCAAATTCGCCAGCAGGAACCTGAACGAACTCCATACCAACGGAATTGCTGAACATTTCTTTTTTCTGTGTTGATGCAACTGTGGGTTCAGGAGTTAGGGTTGATTTTTCAATGCCGGATGTTTTTTCTCCGATACATCCACCGATAAGTATTACTGATGCAATCAGTATTACATTTAATAAACGCAATAGTCCACCATTCAATTTCTGTACCATTTTCTCCTCAGGATATCTTATATCTCAAATAGATATAAATATGAATATACATTATGGTTTGCATTTTAAAAGAAATTAAAGAACAAAAGCTATTTATGTATGCACAAATGTACATATATGCAATGAAGGGAAAAGCCAAATTCTTCAAAGCATTGGGAGATGAAACCCGTCTCAAGATTGTAGGCTATCTTTTGAAGGAAGATTATTGCGCCTGTGGTTTTAGTTCAGGTATCAAAAAAGACCAGACCACAATATCAAGACATCTTAAGATACTGGTTGAAGCAGGAATTCTCAAATATGAGAAAAAAGGGAGAAATATAATTTACAGTATTAAGGATGACGAAACTAAAAACTTTTTGAAAGGTCTGGGAATACCCGGTTTCGATTACCACTGTAATGTAAATTGCTATGTCAGGGAGGAGGAGTTCCATTGAAAAGTCCGGCTGAAACAATAACAAATGAAATCATGCAAACCGATATTAAACTCACTTCCAGCGATATTACGTTTGCCAATCATTTGGACCATTTCATGGCCCGCATGGGAATAAAACGAAACGAGCATTTAATAGAACCCGGGCTCTATGCCCTGGGGAAACCCACAAAAAATTCGCCAGTCTTTGTGAGCGCAAATTATACCCTGAGCTTTGATGCCTTAAGATCCGCATTGGCTGGTATTGATGGTTATATCCTTGTGCTTGACACCCGGGGCATCAATGTCTGGTGCGCCGCAGGAAAAGGGACATTTGGGACCGAGGAGCTGGTACGCCGTATCGAAGCAGTAAAACTTCATGATGTTGTCAGCCACCGCATCCTGATCGTTCCCCAGTTAGGCGCAACAGGGGTGGCTGCCCGGAAAGTAAGGGAACGCTCCGGGTTCAAAGTCGAGTTCGGTCCTGTGCGCGCCGCCGACCTGCCTGAGTATCTTAAAACACACAGGGCTACAGAAGAAATGCGGCGCGTTCGCTTTACTCTTCCTGACCGCATCGTCCTCATACCTGTTGAGATAAAACAAATCCTGATACCTGTGCTGGCCGCATCTGTAATCCTGTCGCTTGCCGGGGGCTACGCGGCGGCAGCGGCCGTCATCGTGGCCGTCCTGTCGGGCTTGGTTTTGTTTCCAATCCTGCTGCCCTTTATCCCAACAACGGATTTCAGCACCAGGGGATTCATTATAGGCGGACTGGCGGCACTGCCATTTGCCCTGAACGCGTTGTATGCGAACGAAGCTTTGTGGCTGCGCTCTGGCTGGGCTTTGGCTTACATGCTGACCATGCCACCAATAAGCGCCTTTCTGGCACTGAACTTTACAGGCTCTTCAACATTTACATCCGTGACCGGGGTCAGGCGCGAAATATTCACCTATGTGCCAAAAATGGCATGGATGTCCGGCATCGGCATTATCCTGGCAATCGTGTTATCATCAATGAAAATTTTTGGAGGAATGTGATGTTCAATTCGTATGTTTCAAACACACTGGAATACGATCCGAAATTATGTATCAACTGCGGGATGTGCAGCACAGTATGTCCACATGGTGTATTCATGACTGATGGCAATGTAGCGCAATTAGTGAATCCCGGGGCGTGTATGGAATGCGGGGCATGCCAGATCAATTGCCCCACAAAAGCGATCAAAGTAGATAGTGGCGTTGGATGCGCTTCTGCAATGATGCGGGCTGCCATCAGAGGACAAAAAGAAGCAACCTGTGACGGTGGTTCCTGCTGCGATCCCGGGCCAGTGGTTTTGCAGATAGGAGAAAAGGAGGATTAACATTGAACATTTAATACTCAATATCCTGCCTGATGAAAATAACCATACCCAGGATCAAAAATATAAAAGAAGCTATTAGCTGGATAATGAAATAATCCATTGCAACCGCGGGATTGTAAACAGATACCAGATCCATTGTAAATGGTGAAATAAAAGTTATCCTCTCAAGGGCAGGTAGGAAATCTATATTTTTATTTGTCAGGTTCAATACGAATCCGATAAAAGGTATGAAAATCCATACTGCTGTCAGGGCGGCCATAGCTGTGATGATCCTCAGGCCCCTCCAGGATGCTTTCTTTTCATCACGGCTTAAAACTGATACGAACAATCCTATCGACGCAAAAAGGAACGCAGTAATGCTTGCGGTCTTAAGAACATGCATACCAGGATTTGTCGCTACTGGAAAGAGTACAATAAAAACCCAATTTGTAATAATATAAAGAAAAGCGATCATGGGAAGCGTTAATAGGAATATCCCGAGCAGTTTTCCAAGATATATTGCATGCCTTGTATGCGGGCTGACCGTCAATATATAAAGTGTCTTTTTTTCCTTCTCTTTTGCAATGGATGCTGTTGCTTTAGCGGTTATGAACTTGCTTATCAGGATCAAACCCAGGAAAAATGGAAATATTATGAAGAAAGCGACACCTATAGAAATTGGAAAGGAGCTACCAGGCACCTCACCCGGAAGGATATCTGACACTGATGAGATGAGCGAAGACGAATAGAATATCAGTATGTCTGTCATCGGGGTTTCACCATATTTGAAGGCCATTATGGATCTGTTTATTTTCATATCCGTGTAATTCTCTGAAAAAAGGATATACGTTGAAATGATAACGATTAAAGTGAACCATGAATACGTAGTAATCGAACTTTTGATCGATTTTTTGCATTCGTTATAGCCAAGAAGCAAAAGACCCGGCACTGGCAATTTCATTTATTTCCATCTCCGTGGAACCTTGTATAAATATCGTCAATTGAAATCTTAACTGGTTTAATTTCCATTATATCGGAAACACTGGCTGCTATCCTTATGATATTCGGTACCTGGGAGTCGTTATTGAAATGTACATATACCGATTCTCCACTGACTGCGGTCTTTACCCCGATTTTTTCCAGTTCAAAAAGCAATTTCTGGGTCGAACTGATGTCAGAGAGTTTTATCTCCAATGCTCCTTTTCCGATTCTTTGCCTCAGGGCGGTCATTTTATCCTCAACAATGACCGAACCATTCCGGAGGACAGTTATACTATTGCAAATTCCCTCCACTGTTGTCATGTCCTGTGCCGCCATAATAATAGTCTTTTTTGATGATGGCAGGAATTCCTTCAACCTCTTCTGTGAAACCGGGTCAAGACCCGCAAGGGGTTCATCAAGTAACAATATTTCCGGGTCATGGACAAGGGCTACGGCAAAAGCCAGGTTTTTTTTTAACGTCTGGGAATAACGGTCAAGTGTCAGGTCAGCCACTGCATCAAGGCCCGTTTGTTTCAGGATATCCCTGATCATGTTCCTATCATGAACATCATAGAGCGAAGCTATGAATGTGACCAGTCCCCTGGCAGTGTATTCTAAAGGGAATTGGGGATTCTTGGGAACAAAACCGATTATTTTCCTGATCTGCTTTCCATTATCAAGCGGGATGTTATTTATTGTGACATCCCCAGAATCCGGCCTGATAAGGGTGGAAAGTATCTGCAATATGGTGCTCTTGCCGCAAGCTTCCGGGCCGATGAGACCGTGAATTTCGCCTTTTTTTACATGAATATCCACGTCTTTTACAGCATGTAATTTCCCGAATTTCTTATTCAGCCTGCTGACGATAATCATTGGTTTGCATCCCCTATAAAAGATTGATGAACCCAATAATATAAATCCTTTTGTATTTGATATATGGGAAATATGATTAAGGGTCTATCAAAGGAACGAATTTGGTCCCGTAATAGATCATACCTTTCTCGCTTTCTTCACCGAGTTTCCTGAAAGCCGATTTTACTTTCATTCCTATATGGATATCATTGTGATTACATATGACCTGCGAAGTAAGACGCGGTCCTTCATCCAGTTTGATTATGGCAAGTATGTAAGGAGTATTTTTTGCAAAATCCTTTGCAGCACTGTGCACTATCGTAAAGGTCACCACCTCTCCGACACCTTTGAATTTGAAAGGAACTACCAGGCCGTTTCTCCTGCATTTCGGGCACATGTTCCTGGGTGGATAGTAATATCCTCCGCATTTACTACAATGTGTCCCTATGAGATTGTACAGGTTTTTGAGTCTTCTCCAGAATCTTGGAACTGACATTTTTATCTCTCCCTTCCGAATATATGGACAACGGCAGTGCCACCTGATCCTCCCACGTTATGGGTCAGGCCGATCTCTGCGCCGTTTACCTGGCGTTTGCCTGCCTCGCCCCTGAGCTGTAAAGTTATTTCAACGGCCTGTTTCACGCCCGTAGCTCCTACAGGATGGCCGCATGCCTTTAACCCGCCCGAAGGGTTTATCGGGATTTTTCCCCCGATGGCTGTCATGCCGGATTCTGTGGCTTTCCCGCCCTCTCCTTTTTTCACAAAACCCAGGTCCTCGATCGCGCATATCTCAGCGATGGTAAAACAATCATGGACTTCGGCAAAATCAATATCGTTTGGCGTAACTTTTGCCATTTTGTATGCCCTGTTCGCCGCTGCCACAGTGGCATCAAGAGTGGTTATATCAGGCCTGTCATGAAGCGAAAGTGTGCCACTTGCCTGGGCTGAGGCTTTCAAATATATCGGTGTATCAGTGTATTTGTGGGCCACATCAGCCGGCGCAAGAACAACTGCGGAGCCGCCATCTGTAATAGGCGAGCAGTCAAAGACATGAAGAGGATCTGCTACCATAACAGAATTCAGGACCGCCTCTATGGAAATCTCGTTCTGGAACTGCGCTTTTGGATTCATGGTACCGTTATGGTGGTTCTTCACGGCAACAGAAGCCAGTTGCTCCCGCGT
The DNA here is from genome assembly GCA_902386205.1 of uncultured archaeon. GTDB lineage: Archaea > Halobacteriota > Methanosarcinia > Methanosarcinales > Methanoperedenaceae > Methanoperedens. Next base: position 20,525 of record CABMIH010000077.1, read on the forward strand.
CGTTCCGTATTTATGCATATGGAGCCTCGCTATCATGGCATAAAGTCCGGGGAACGTGGCGCCCATTATACCTTCCCATTCCCTGTCCGCTGCGGCAGCCAGTGCATCCGTTGTTGTTTCAACACTCACATCCGTCATTTTCTCTGCCCCGCCGGCAATAACAATGTCATGGTATCCTGATGCTACCGCAAGTATTCCCTGGCGAAGTGCCAGCCCTCCTGATGCGCAGGCCGCTTCAACGCGGGTCGAAGGTATGTGAAGACCTGCCAGGCCCGCATAATCTGCGATCAATGACCCGATATGTTCCTGCTCTATAAACCTTCCACCGCTCATATTTCCAACATAAAGCGCATCGATTTTCCCGCCCTGGATATTTGCATCCTCTATCGCGCTTATCCCGGCTTCAACAAAAAGTTCCCTGAACGATTTATCCCATAATTCACCAAATTCCGTACAGCCAACACCGATAATTGCAACATCTCTCATTTCATCACCCTCATAATTTTATCTTACCTTTATGTTTCGCATAGGTCGCATAGTCCATATAAATCGGGTTGGAAAGAAGTTTCTCAACACTAGGCGCACAGTTACGAATCTCATCTATCCTGTCTGTAACAACGATACTGAAAGCATCGCTCCCTGCCCCTGAACCAAAAGCTGTCATGAATATCCTGTCACCCGGTTTTGCTATATCAAGAGTGGCCGCAAGCCCCATCATACACGATCCCGAGTAAGTATTCCCAAGACGCGGAACTACAAGCCCGGGTTTTATCTGCTCGTTTGAAAAGCCAAGTATTTTGGCGACCCGTGTCGGGAATTTGCCGTTTGGCTGGTGGAATATCGCATAGTTATAATCAGACGGTTTTGTTCCGATTCTTTTCATGAGGCCGGTGGCGGCAGACGTGACATGCTTGAAGTAGCCTGGCTCACCTGTGAACCGCCCGCCGTGTTCGGGATATGGCATTCCTTCCCGTCTCCAGAAATCCGGGGTATCGGTGGTGAATGAGTATGTTGATTCAATATTTGCTATCAGGTCATTTTTTCCTATGACATAAGCAACCCCCCCGGCGGCTGCTGAATATTCCAGGGCATCGCCGGGCGCACCTTGAGAGACATCAGCACCTATCGCCATGCCGAGGTCAACGATTCCAGACTCTGCAAGCCCCATGCATGCCTGGATAGCAGCGGTGCCCGCTTTGCATGCGAACTCAAAGTCTGCGACCGTAAGATTGGGGGTAGCGCCGATCGCTTCGGCAACGACGGTACTTGTCGGTTTTACCGCATAGGGGTGGCTTTCCGAACCCGTGAATATAGCCCCGATCCTCCCGGGATCAACTCCGGCACGGTTTATCGCATGGCGTGCAGCCTCTACGGCTATTGTGATCGTATCTTCATCCATGTCGGGCACAGATTTTTCATAAATCATAAGCCCGTCAAGTATACTGCTTGCGTCGTCACCCCATACTTTTGCTATCTCCTCGATCTTGATCCTGTAGTGTGGGATGTAAGCGCCATATGAAACAATTCCAACATTCATTTTTACCTCTTTTTTTTGTTTACAAAAATGTTAATGTTTTATATCATGCGATTGAAGTGCGCGGATTACCTCGTTTATCGGCATTACGGTAGCAATAAGTGGTACGTGTTCTATTTCAGCGATCTTGGCTGCTATCGGATCTATCTGTGATGCCGAAAGCCCGTGAAGCACGATCAAACCGGGTTTTAAATTTGTGACCCTGATTGCAACCATCGGGGAACGGCCTGTTGAAACGCTTGTGAAAATCATTGCTCTTTCAGAACTCCACCCGTACAATTTCTGGAATTCATTGTAGGAGAGCGAAAGTATGGCTTTTAAGCTGTCGATTATCGTATAACCATATAGCGGTTTTATATATTCGCTTCCCGGACTGTATACTATTTCTCCCCTGACCAGTTTCATCAGTTCATCAACTGAAATAGGTGACAGGTACTCATGGATATCATACACACTGTCGCTCAGGCCTCCCCGGAGAATGCCGTCATAGGATCGGATTTTCGCTCCCCCGCGGGCGACATCCATATCCAGTATCGCGTCCACTATTTTGCTGACTATAAATATACCCGGGGATTTTCTCCTCCCGCTTTCGTAGTCGCTTATCACGGACGGCGATACTTTCAGGAACGCTGCAAGGTCGGACTGGGATATCTCAAAAATCGAGCGCCATTTTTTCAAGGTTTCGCCGGGGTTGTCTGATAGTGTAATTTCACCGGCCATTTTTTCAGCAAGCCTGTTCCTTATATTTTCATATGCCCCGTTAATAACAGGAGCAGGAGTGACAGGCGTTGAAGCCGCGGCTGTATTTTCGGTCATAATCTTTTCCGGGTAATGATGTAAAGGCATATAAAACTAACGAAATGGACTTCGTCAAACAACGAAGTATTGCCTTATTTGATTAAGCAGGCCTGCACAGTACGGTTATAAAATTGTGCAGCTCCGGCAACGAAAGAATAAAATACTGAAAGGTTATCTTAGGCGTGCATCCTTTGATGAATACATCGAAAACCAGTTCTTATAGTGTTCATCAAACAGAGGGGCCGTAGGGTAGCCTGGTCCATCCTTCATGCTTGGGGTGCATGAGACCTGAGTTCAAATCTCAGCGGCCCCATTAAATTCTGTTTATATCACACGCCCCGAAGTTTATGACTGACCTCTATTCCCAGTTCGGTCAGTGTATATTTTCCGCCTTTGCTTACCAACAGCTTTTTTGCGACCAGCTCTTCGATACTTTTGTCAGCCCCGACGATCCTGGTCGTTTTTGCGATAGTGGCACCATCCATCGGGCCCTTTGAATCTAGTACTGCAAGGATCTTGCTTGCTTTATGATTGCTTGCGACAAAACCTATCAGTTCATCCATATTATCACATCTTAAAATTGGCGGCGGTTGAGATAACTTTATTGCATGCAAGAACAATTTAACGGCGGCGGGCTAGCCCGGGTAATTCGGCGTTACCTGTGACCCGAAACCGTCGATAGCGGGGGGCGAAGCCAGAGGAAGAAGTTTTAACTGTTGCCCAACCCACAGGTTCTACTGTGAAACCCCGTCCTATGGGGCTGGCGTTGGTACAGGGGCTTTTCTTAAGGAAGGTTCTTGTATCTTAATCGCGGAAAACGGTATAGGCCCGGAAGGGAGCAAACCAGCCGTGAACAACTATCGCTCATGGGGTCGCGGGGCGGAGGCGAGCTTGTGAACCACTGGACAATGGAAGGGACTGCAACCCGAGGCGTGCCTGCTACTTTCCTGGTTTTTTGACCGTAACGAGGAGAAGCATTATCGTTGTGCCGTTAATGAGGTCATTATGAATTTTAACAGGGGAATACTCTCTGTTAGCCTGCAAATGGAGAATTACAAGATAAGATAGTCAGGCTATATTTTTTTGAGGTATTGTCTATATACTTTGAGTTGTCATTCTCATTTTTAATAACCATCATTGATAATGGATTATATCATTTATTTATCATGGGGAACAAGTACACTTCAAGGATTTGCACCTATATATATTGGATTATACAGGGAAAATGGCGTGAACTAAGTCATTGTTCGTAACCAACGAATAAAATTTTCTGGCATAAATTGGTGCCTTGATGTGTACTTAGCGAAGCCTATCTCCCGAATATGGCCGGGTATGATATAGGAGTGAACCTGAAATGAATAAAAGAGGAGGGAAAAAATATATGAATAGAAAAAAAATCAGTTTAGGGCTGTTGTTTTTAGCAGTGGCTCTGGTAGCTTTGCCAGGAGCATCAGCATCCACCACCTACTATGGAGATCTGCAATCAATATATGGCGGGCCTGCCCCACCCACCTGTGTAGCTGATTGTCACAGCTATCCAGGATTTGTATTTACTCCTTATGGGAATGCGTTTGCAGCTATACAAACCCATCGGACAGATCCGACATCAGCATTGATATCCATTGGCCCCCCGCTGGCCACAATAACAGTCACACCAGCAACAGCATCGCTGACATTTCCCGGAACACAGCTCTTTACGGCTGCTACATTTGACCCATTCGGCAACCAGATCAACGCAGCCGTAACATGGACGAGCAGCAATACCGCCGCAGTCGGCACGATCGACAGCGCAGGCTTGTTCACAGCGACTGGAGCGGGAACTACCACCATAACCGCAACAGGTGGCGGTACTGGTAGCGGAATTATTACCGGAACCGCAACAGCAACAGTATCAGCGCCTGCGGCTGTTCTGACCACAATAACAGTCACACCCGCAACAGCGTCGCTGACCGCAGGCGGAAGTCAGACTTTCACGGCAGCAGGTTTTGACCAGTCCGGCGCTCCCATAGCGATCAGCCCGGCAGTGGTTTGGAGCAGCAGCGATATCGCCGTGGGAACGATCGATGAGACCACAGGTGCGTTCAATGCACTCGCAGCAGGAACGACAACTATAACAGCTAAGAATGGAACGAGTGGAACTGTCAGCGGAACAGCGACCGTAACAGTGACAGCGGCATCTTTACCGGTTCTGACCACAATAACAGTCACACCCGCAAGAGCGTCGCTGGCCATAGGTGGAAGCCAGACCTTCTCGGCAGCAGGTTTTGACCAGTCCGGTGCTCCCATAGCGATCAGCCCGGCAGTGGTTTGGAGCAGCAGCAACCCCGCCGTGGGGACGATCGATGCGACCACAGGCTTGTTCAATGCACTTGCAGCAGGAAGGACAACCATAACAGCTAAGAATGGAACGAGTGGAACTGTCAGCGGAACAGCAACTTTAACTGTAAAGAGACCCCGCCACCAAAGAAAATGAAAAATTTGTAATGGAAAAGTGATACAAAACTTTTCCACTTTTTTTTAACTCTAGAAGATTGATTACCAGATTTTCAAGAATCAATCCTGACAACAGGATAATTTTTTATATTTCATCCTGTTTATCCAGTTATCCCGTCTGATCACAGGATGGATTCGAGCAAGTGAAAAGTGTTATATAACAAACAGGAAATAAGGCAGTATCCCAAAAGCTATTTTTTGGATGCCGATAATTCTGTCATTACTGACGAGATAGCCAAGCCCGGTATGGCGCAGGGTTGCTAACCCTGTGTTCCCACAAGGAACTCGGGGGTTCAAGTCCCCCTCTCGTCGTTTTGTTTTTTAAAAAATATCATCCAGGTCGATCACGGCGAATCCATTTTTGATCAATTTTTTCTTGCCTTCGATTTTCTTTGCTGCAATACCGAATAGCTCTTTTCGTGAATCGTTATTCCACGGAACGAAGGCCGCCTTTTCCTTGAGTCCGGCAATTATTTTCCCGGCTTCCCTTTCGGAAACATTCTTCCACTTGCACTCCACGAACAGGATTTGCTTTGTGGTCTCGTTTATGGCCACGAGGTCTATTTCCCTGTCTTTATGCCACCACCTGCCGATTTTTGAGAGAGGGAAATGATTGAAAATAAATCTTTTTACCGTGAGCTCCCTGATAAGGTTCTCAAACATATAACCGCCGTATTGGGAAAAATCTTTTTTTATAAGCTCCAGCACTTCTTCAGTCCTGTTGGCCTCAAGGTCGATCCTGTTCGGATAGATGTACCTGTAGTAGAAATTAAAATAAGAATCTGATATAAAATAAAAGCGCTTCCTGAATTTTGCTGACGCTGTCGCAGGGCTGTCTTCTTCCAATATATGCAGGCGGGTAAGTACATCCAGGTATTTGGACACCATGCCCCTGTCAAGACCCGTAAAATTGCATATTTCTCCGAGTGTATTGTTGCCCAGTGCAATGGCCTTAAAGATCAGCATATAGTTCTTGGGCTCCCTGAATTCCTCGCTCAAAAGGAACTCCGCATCCCGGTAAAGGTACGACCCTTTTTTCAGGACGTTGTTGTGTACGTTTTCCCAGAAGGATATTCTGGCATCGAATTTAAGGATATATTCCGGGATCCCTCCTGTAACGAACCACGTTTTCACAAGGTCTTCGTTTGAATAAGGGAGAAAGTTCTTCAGGTGGATAATGTCAAGCGGCTGAACCTGCCACTGGCCTGTTCTCCTGCCGTAAAGCGGGCTTCCGTGCCCGAGAACCTCTGTTTCCATGACGCTTATGGCAGACCCTAGTAAGATGAGCATGACATTTTCGTTCTTCATGCCAGTGTCCCATATCTTTTGAAAAATGGAAGGTGTGGCCCTGTTGCTTTGTATCAGGAATGGGAATTCGTCGATTATTATGACGAATTTTTCTTTTTTCGTTATGAAAATCTTATGTTTGAACAGCGATTCAAAAAGCGATTGCCAGTCGGGGTATTCGATAATCCCGAAGTTCTCATCGTGTATGGTTTTTCCGGTTGTTACGGAAAACTGCTTTATGTTCTGCCTGTCCCCTTCGGTGGATGCAAGAAAGTAAATTCCTTCCTTGCCTTTCAAGAATTTGAGCATCAACTCGGTTTTTCCCACCCTCCTCCTGCCATAGATAACAATGAGTTCCGGGGAACTTGATTTGTACTTATCTTCAAGGAAGGTTAGTTCTTCTTTCCTGTTGATGAATTTTTGTTGATACATAAGTAGTATACTTAGGTGTCAATGAATTTAAAGATTGTTGATGAGCGCCGGGATCAAAATCCGAATAGTTCTCCCACTCCTTTGTTCTATAAAAAATTAATAAAAAGTATACGATACCAGCAAAAATAATAATTTGGTAAATCTCAGTTGGTAATAACGTTGTCAGTATCTCAAGAATCTCCACTTAATATATATTTATTAATATAAATACTTTTCAACAATATTCTTTCATTGAGATGATGGTACCTAAATAAAACCTGATCCACTTTTACGCGAAGCCCTTTCAAGCATTTTGCCACCGCAGCTTCTCTTACAGCCTCAAATTTAAAAGCGATCCGACGATTCCTTATGATTTGATATCAAATCTTTGTTTTTGCTGATGACATAGAACCTGACAGGAAATGTGGTTTAGGATAATTCTGTCCCACAGTTTGAAGAGAGTAAAACTATTTATGTTATCTGGTCATAAAATAGAAATGGGAATGACTCTATGGGGGAGTGAAAAATTTCAATTAATAAAGATCGACTTGTTGGCATATTGATGTTGATTGTGGTTTTTGCGGATATAACTTATATGCTTGTTTGGTCAAGTTCTCTGGTTTTAGATATAACGATCTCAATGTGGATCCTGGTAATGATACCTACGATTCTTGTATACATCCGGGGTGATGGTGAATGGAAAAAGATCAATTGATAAAAGTAGATATTTTGATTCCGGCCTACAATGAGCCGATTGATATTATTGAAAGAATGTTTCAAGCCTGCCACCAACAAAGAAGGGCCGGGGATATTGATATAAAAGTCTGGTTTTGTATCGACGGAGCCAGCGAAAATGAGATTGAGATTATTAAATCTCTGGCAAATAAATATAATATCAACATCTCATTAAGGCCAAATCGTAAGGGATTCAGAGCAGGAGCCCTGAATTTCTGCATTCAGAATAAAGTCAGGGCTGATTCAAAATATCTTATAGTTCTGGATATTGATCAGGCCCCTAAACCAGAGATGGCACAAATACTTGTGGAACAAATGGAAAAAGATGAAAACAAGAATGTTCAATTCATTATGTTCCCTCAAATCGCTTCAAATAGCAAGATGAATACAATATCAAAAGCCAGTGATTTGCTGCAAATGTACGACTATTACTTCAATAGGAGGATAAGAGCAAAAACCAATAGTGCATTCGTTGTCGGGACAAACTGGATAGGTCATACTGAATTTGTAAAGAAAATACCTTTTGAGGAAGAATCGATAGTAGAAGATCAGGCAAGTTCCATACGATGGCATGCTAATGGGGCTGTTGTTAAAGTCATCAACGCAGAGCTGGCATTAGGCCTGGCCCCGGATACAATCGATAGCTGGAGAGCACAACAGGCACGCTGGAGTTATGGTGCAATCTATAATTTGAAATTTTTATCAAGGTATTGGAAAAAACTGACTTTCTGGCAAAAGATTGATTATCTGAGCGTGATGACATGGTACCTTTACTCAATACCCACCATCATTTCGATACTTTTGCCTTTATTCACCTTTTTCAAACCGATAACCAGGGCCGACCCGATAATGCCTGTAGTTCTCCTGTTCTTGAACATAGGTATCTTCACTTTTCCAATGATTTATTGCAGAGAACCAAGGTTGACAATAAAGGAGATTTTCCAGACTGCGGCAATGCAGCACATGTGTCTTGATTTGTACTTGAAATCAATATATTCTAACATAATCAAAGAAAAATTCAGTTATGTTGTTTCAGATAAGACAAGTAAGTTATGTCGCCAACCCCACCGTAAATTATGGTTACCATATCTTTTGGTTACGATTACAGGAATTGGTATCATTATCGCACTATATTTGAATCCTCCCATGTACGAATTGAGGAACCTGGTGAAAGGAGTCCCGCTAAGTTATACCACGTATATTGTCATCTGGATATTCCTAAGCATATTCTGGATATGGGGTACAATTTTCTACACACATAAAAGCAACAAAATTTTAATCAATAATGATGAAATCGAAAAAACATCCCTAAAAGCACCAATAAATGTGGAAATTAAAAATTGATACAATTTCAAAAAGGAAAATTATCAGTTAGGGGTGTAGCTGAACCAATCATAATTTACGAAGACATCATTCGTGGGTGAATTAATTCCCTGCCCCCAATCATTTGTATGCCAGAGTTCGAGAGTGGGTTTTGCAGGTTTATATGGAATGTTCCTATAGTCATAATATGACCACAGGGTAGTTTTTTGACCTGAATCATCGGATACATAAAATTTAACACTATTACGGGACCAGATAAATGTATAGATATAATAGTTCCTCGTATGATTGAAATTCGGCAACGGACTCACCTTTGATGGAATGTTGTATAAATCCCTGCAATTCCAGCCGGATCCGATGATAGCACATTTCCTCGTCATTAATACTTCTCCCGTAACCAGATTTACTTTTCTTTCAACTTTATTTTTCTGAGAGGTCCATATTGTATTGTGCACAACTTCGGGTTCTGATGACAGCATCTCGAAATCAATTTCACTCACATCATCCTGGGAACGATATGAGTAAATGAAAAATGCATTGACCAGACCATCAGACAAAGGCGCAGATGCGGTTTTCATTCTGATACTATATTTACCAAATCCTGTCGCATTATTGAATTCAAGATTTGCTCCTTCTGTATTTCCTGGCAGGATAATACAGCTATCCCCCCGTAAATGCAACTGAGCAATAGTCGTAGAACCATCATATGTGGCAATAGCAGGAACGCACGATGGATCTTGATTTTTTGTCCAGTATGTCCATTTTTGCAGGTTTATAAAATCATCTGAAATTTTTGAATATGCACTCGAAGGTATTGGAATCAAAATTAATATTAATGAAATGACCACGAATAACTTTGAAATTATAATCATGATTATAATCACTATTTACTTATACGATATGATAATATTTATAATAGTACCCTGTTGTAGACTGTGGGACAAAATTAATCTGTATACAAATTCAGCAAATTATGCCAGACACCGGTACATGTCAAAGCGGTTTTCTGTTGCTTTCTCCGATCAGTTCTTTCAATAGGATAATAGTGACGCACTGTTTGAGGTCAAGAGATGGCGGTCTTCCGCTACCTCTATGAATCTTGATATTCGTAGCTTCATTTATCAAAGGTTCAAGGTTACGGATTGCTCCTTTTATCCGATTCATCAATTGCTGTTCATATGTCCGCCAGTCCCGTTTTTCTATTTTTTTACTCTCTTTGTACTGGTTTAGCAGAAATTCGTCTATGTCTTTAAGTCGGTCCCTTATGTCCTCACTTCTCATCATAATCTTATTTAGGATGCAAAGGTATATATAGATATCTATAAATATCTTGTAATATGGCAAGGAAAATTGAACTCAAAAAAGATGAATTGATTTTGAACGATAGTGAAATAGAAGGCTTTCTTGAAAGGGTCGTAACACCATTTGGAACCTCAGCTAAGGCAGATGTTCCGAAAAAATATATTGGAAGAAGAGTCTACGTGATAATTACTAAAACGTTGCAGAACGAATCATAACCTATTTTTGTCCCAAAGCCTTGCACACGGAAAAATATTTGAATCCGGAAACCTGTAAACTAAAAAGCTTCAATTAATGTCGCTGCACCAATGCAGCATGGTGGTGGAAAACCATGATAAAAAAAACAAAAACAATATTTCTCCTTATAGTATCATTTGCGATCATCCTGGCACTTTCAGGGTGCATAGATCATAAAGCGCCGGACCAGAAAATTACCTCATCCAAATTTGAAAAATTAAATGTCAGCAACGTTACGACCACATGGAACCTTTCATTTTTATTTAGCACGAAAGAAGATGCATCTGCCAAACTGAAAGAATTAAAATTACGTACAAAGAACATCAATGAAACCTACCGCCCGAAATTTGAAAATCTCACAGGTGCTGTTTTGTTGAGCTACCTTGAAGATAACAAGGAATTCTTGAAATCCCTGGAAAACCTCTGGGCATATGGTTATGCCCGGAACAGCCTGGATGTCAATGATAAATTCTATGAAACCTTCCTGTCAGATATCCAGGACACATCCACAGAATACGAGAAGGCTACATCCTTTGCCGCGGTAAAGCTCACATCCATTTCAAAAGATGAATGGAATAGAATATTTGCCCAGGAGCCAGGACTTGAAAAATACAGGCCCTATCTTGAATCCGAATATATCAGATTCCTGTATCATCGCCCCCAGAACGAATCACATGCCGCCAACCTTGCCAATATCGGGAATCAGCGGATGAAACTTGAAACAAATGCGCTGAAGGAGATAACAAATAACGTTACGGTCGCAGGGAACATAACTCTTGACAACGGGGAAAAGTATGCCATCAATTCGCAGTCGTATTATACTCTCCTTTCAACCGACAGGGACAGGAATAACAGGAAAAATGGTTTTGAAAAGAGATTCTATCATTTGATCAATCAATCCGACAGGATGGCGAAACTGTATTCCCAGAAGGCGAAACTGGATGACCTGTATGCAAGGGAGCTTAATTTTTCAGATTACTATGAAGCGAAGATGTTCGATTCGTATCTCACAAAAGAACAGACAGACATTATGAACTCGGTCTTCAAGGAACGAAAGGGCGTGTTTGATCCGTATCTCAAATTCCGCCAGGATAAACTCCGGCTGGACCAGCTCAGGCCATACGACCTGTTAATGCAATTAATGGATGAACCTGATAAGAAATACAATTACACGGATTCATTATTGGAGATACAAAGCTCATATTCAAAAATGGATCCCGTGTTCAATGATATTTTTCTAAAAACCGTTACCGGCAGTTATATTGATGTTTACCCTGCACCTGAAAACGGGAAACAGCCGGGGGGTTATGCGATTTCTCTCTGTGCCCTGAAATCTCCTTCCATAATTTTTATGAATTATGACGGGTTGATCGACGACAAGAAAACCATTACTCATGAAATGGGCCACAATATCAATTTTTACCTGATGGGGAACAAAGTTGATTATTATTATTGCGGCGGCCCTGAATATGAAATGGAGATACCATCGACCTTCAACGAGGAACTGTTTGTTGATTATGCCATCGGGAATTATGATAAGGACACCACAGTTGCGGTTTTGTCCCAGCATATAGGGGAATACCAGAACTATTTCACGTTCCAGCCCCTGATCACAGAATTTGAATACAAAGCGCACAAGGAATCTGATTCAAAAAGCAACATAAGCGGTGCAGACCTCAATTCGTTATGGACCAATATTTCAAAAGAATATAGAAGCAGCTCAATCGAATATTATAAAGAGGATTCTTCTGAATGGACATATATCAGCCACATTTATTTCACAAATAATTACTATACGTTCAATTACGCTGTTTCAAAAGCGATCTCTCTTTCCCTGTTCAAAAAATACCGCGAAAATCCTGAAGAGTTCAACAGGAAATATATCGAATATCTTTCAGCAGGCACAACTCTTACTCCGAATGAGAAACTTAAGAAATACTTCGATATTGATATCAACAGGAAATTATTTGAAGATGCGATGGACATCGTAGAACTGAGAATAAACGAATTGAAAGAATTTGAAAAATAGACAACAGAATAAAAAACTATCCAAAGGAAAGTCATTCAAACTTTTCTTTGGATGAGAGTCTCATTTCCTGATCTTGCCAAGACCGCTTAACAGATCACTGAATTTGCTCTTTAACGCTTCAATGCTTAACATATTCTTTGAAGTCAACACATAAATCACTCCCCCGGCGATACCTGTAATTATAACCACTATCCCTCCAATAAGAAGCAGGCTCAGCGGTTCTTCCTTAACCTCTAATAATTGCGTCTGTCCGAGGATTTCTACGGTATAATTACCCGGTTTGACCTCTTCCGGCATCCATCCTTTCAGGTTGCCTGTGAAATTGATCTCTTTCGTGGCGCCCCTGTCAAGAGACAAAGTAGTGTTCTTCACTGCCGTCCCGTTAATGATAAGATCCACAGGGAGAGTATCTCCCTTTGTACCTGAATTCGTGATGTTGGCTTTTATCAATAACGTCAGGCCTGGTGTGGCAACTGCCGGGGTGATATTGATATCAAGGGCCTTGAATTCCGAGTAAGGTACAATCAGTTCAATATCCCTGGTGACCGTAACGTAGCCGCTCTTTGACGCTGTTATTGTGTGGGTTCCGCTTACTTGTGGCGTGTACGTTAGTATTCCATTACTGTCGGTTGTGCCGATAGCATCGTTGTCGAATTTTACACTTGCTCCACTCATTGCTGAATTGTTGTACGTGACCTTTATGGTGAGCGGATCAAACTGCGGGGCTTTTGCCGGAATGTCCAGGCTCAGCCTGAGGTCGATATATTTCTCGATCTCGATGGGCTTAACCTGTTTTTCATATCCCAGTTTGGTCGCTGTAATATTGTACATCCCCTTCAGTGTTTTTGGCAGGGTATAGTTAAGAAGCCCGTTCTTGTCAGTATTTCCAAGATCGGAATCGAGCGATACGGACGCGTTATCAACCGGATTGCCTCCGGCCTTAACCGTTATCGTGATGTTATCTCCTGCCATGACTTTTGCCGGGGCGTCTATTACAAGCTGGTTGGCTATCATTTCCTGGGTAACGTCCACTGCAAAGTAAAACCTGAGGGAATCGCTGTCTGCCACACGAAGCTTGATATTGCCCATTAGATCATCGTTCTTATTTCGGTCCAGGCCTAGATTGCCATCGTTGGCCATCTCGATCGAATTCCTGCTTATGCCCGTAACTTCCATCTTTCCGAATTTATCACCACTCCTGACTGTGGTGGCGGTTTCTGATATCTGGAACAGGCCTTTCAGGAAGGCGGCCTGTACTTCCTTGCCTGAGAATACGCTGTCAAACCTCACTGCTATCAGGGGAAGGTCTGATACGTCTCCCACTTTCTTTGTATAGATGTATGTCTGGCCCGCATAGAGGGGAGAAGTATCAACTTCGTTCCCGTCCTTTAACAGGGAGATAAGCATTGTCCTTGCGCTCATGTCTATGTCAACTGCTTTCAGAACATAACCCTCCTGCAGTGTCATTGTGCTTCCCACTGAAATTGTTTTTTTGGTATCGTCATCGATAAGTACCTTGTGAAGCTGGCCCGAATCAAGAACGCTCTTTTCTCCGACACTTGTGGTCGGGTTGACAGTAGAGGGGAAGCTCTCTATCGTATAACCTGCAAAGTACTTTTCAGCCATGAACCCTATTACATTATATTTGCCAAAAGCGGGGTACGTGAAGCTCACTTTTTCAGGCGTTGTCATATATACCAGTTTGCCGTCGTTTATTTTCCTTCCGCTTACTGTTTCGGCGATCCGCATGCTTTCATTTCCCACGCCATCGTCCAGGTCGTAGTAGAATCCCACACTTGTCTGGCCTATGTTCATCCCGAAGTTGTATGGGGTCCAGACCGTAATGTTGTTGGGATCGTCCTGTTTGAAAATGCTGCTGCGTACTTCATATGGCCCTGATTTCTCAACTGTAAGTGCAAAGCGGACTACACTGCTGTTATCTGCCACTTTGATCTTCACATCCCCCATCAGGTCTACTGTACTTCCAGTGCTCAGGCTTATATCCTCGCTGTTGCTCATATCTATTCTGGTCCCGCTGACGCCTCCGACTTCCATCCTGCCGAATTTATCACCGCTCTCGACATTTGTGGCGGTTTCTGATATCTGGAACAGGCCTTTCAGGAAGGCGGCCTGCACTTCCCTGCCTGAGAATACACTGTCAAACCTGACCATGATCAGAGGAAGGTCTGAGACTGAGCCTACCTTTTTTGTATAAACGTAGGTCTCGCCGGCTGAAAGCGGGGTCGAGTCCACCTCATTCCCGTCCTTCAATAAGGAAAGGAGCATTGTCCTTGCGCTCATATCTATGTCAACTGCTTTCAGGACATAACCCTCCTGCAATGTCATGGTACTTCCCAGGGATATGGTTTTCTTGGTATCATCATCCATGAGAACCTTATGAAGCTGGCCCGAAGCGATTACGCTTTTTCCATCAAATGTTACGCTTGGCTTTGGATTGGGTGGCTTGGTGTTTGCTGTATAGCCTGCGAAATATTTGTCTGCCATGAAGCCTATGACCTGGAATTTCCCGAAGCCAGAGTAGACAAAGCTTACTTCCTGCGGCGTGGTCGAGTAATCGAGATCATTTTTGTTGATTGTCCTGTCGCTATAGCTGTTAAGTGTTATCGTTATGTTCTCTGTGCCCACGTCGTCTTTGATATCATAATAGAATCCAGAGAAGCTCATGGGGTTCCATGAATATGTAAGTGAGAACTCGCTCGGCCTGCTGCCATCCCAGATGCGGTTGCCTGTGAAGAAAGATTTGGAGCGGACATTTATTAACCACTCTTTTGTGCTGCTGCCATTGGCATTACTTGCATTCGCGGTGATCTTGAAATTACCAACGGTATTGCCAACAAAAGTATAATTTGCTTCGATATTAGGATCGACTGTCTTAGTAGCTCCGCTAATGAGGCTATCATTCAGGTACCAGTTTACTGTAACGTTTTGACTTGCTTTAACCCAGAAAAGTTGAGATTGACCCTGAGTGATGTCGATGGTGGTTGTATTTGGAGTCGGGGAGTAGTCAGTGCCTATTGTCGGTGATGGGTACCTCGTAGTGAAAGTCCCTACTGTTGAATTTGAGGCATGACTCTGGTTTGTCCCGTTGTACGCATAAACGCTGTAAAAATAAGGTGTGCCTTGAGATAAAGAAGTAAGCTGTATAGTTCTTGGAGAACCTGTCCCGTTATTCCATACTGGGATAAGTTCTAATGATGGAGAGGTACCATAATGAACACTGGTCTTGGCGTCAGTTTGATTCAAAGTGAACGAGATATTAGCGGTTATATCTTCAGGAGTGGCAGAAGTGACCGTTGCATTGGGCGCTGTTGGGTCAATAGTTGTGAAGCTTTGAATTGTAGAATTCTTGATTAAGCTTTGATTCGAACTGTTGTATAAAGATACATTATAATAATATAGTGTGCCTTTAGTTAGACCTGTAATAGGTATCGTTCTGGAAGCTGAATTGTTGTTCCAGGCCTCCCCAAGACCCAATGAGGAATCTGTACCATAACGGACCTTGGCAAGAGCATTGCTTTGATTTACAGAAAAATTAATGTAAGCACTTGTGTCAGTAATACCGCCATGCGTTGGGTTGACAGTGAAATCCGGCGTTGTGTTGCTGGAAGCGGGTGTATCGGATACTATCCATGTCCATTGTGCAGTCACCGTATCGGAAGAGTTACTCGTATTTGTGGCAATTGCCTTGACAATCCATGTACCTGAAGCCGCACTCGAATTTGTATAGTTTGACTTTAGAACGTTTTGTTTTCCATTTACTCCTGACGATGAAGTTATGTCGGTCGTGTTAATATACCAGGTTACATTTACAGGATTGTCATAGTCTACTCCAAAAAATCTGTTGCTATCTCCAGCCTGATTATAAACAATAGTACCATTTGGGCTTGGAGTGGGCGTTATACCTACAGTACCAAATGCAGTTGAAATAATACCGAGTATTATCAGTACAAAAGCGATTCCTTTAATATAATTCTTAATTACCATATTATCCCCTTATTATCATATTTTCAATATTATCCTCGTCTCTGACCCATAATATCATGCTGCAAAAAAGCAATATGATAGGGCTGTCATCACTAAGAACTCATTATATAAATAATTTCTGTGACAAAAGCCAACTTTTGACAGTTTAATCAGGAAATATAAATCAAGACCTTCCTGACAAAGTCTTTGATATCATTGAGGTCTTCTGACATGATGATAAAAATCCTTTTTATATCTATTTTGCCGTACCTGTGAACAAGAAGGTTCCTGAACTGTGCCATTTCCTGAAGTCTGGCTGACAGTCCTGGATCAATAATACCTTCTTCCTCAAGAATCTTATAAATGTCTTTATAATCCTCCGCTCTGCGGAAACCCTTTTCGGCTATAATATGGTTGCCAATGTCAAGGCATGCCTCAATAGATTCCTGGAGCGAATGTTTTGCGGCCTGGATGTCCCTAAAATCATTTGAGAAAGAATCATATCCCTGGGATTTGATCTCTTCGATAAGCCTGATATTCTCATCTATCAGGTCGATCATTGCATTGATAACTTCATTGCTGATCATAATCCCATCCTTGTCTTTCTTGCAGCATCATACACTTCAAGGAACGGTTTGAAATCATAATAATATGCCAGCGAGCGCGTTTCAAATTCTATGCGTTTCATCTCATCTTTAGAATGCAGCAGTTTTCCGTATCTCAATACCTGGCTCTTGAACCTGAGCGTCGAATCATTAAGAACCCGCAAATCAACAGTTTTATTTCCGGCCAGCGCCCGTTCTATCTTTATTGCTAGCCTTGAAGGATATAGCGGATCTCTTTCAAGAAGGCACGGTTCTCTTAAAAAAATAGCGATGTCTATATCGCTTCTCTCGTTCTGGATGCCTTTTGCATATGACCCGAAAAGATAAGCAAAGAGCACGTCGGGTTCTTTTTCCAGTATTCTTTTGATGTTTTCCACACAAATGTAATTGTTTAAAGGGTTTTATAAACTCTTTGAGACTATTGCTACCTTTCCCCAAGCACCCTTTCCAGCAGTTCAAATCTCTTCACCGCAAGCTCCTTCCCGGCAATGCGCCGTATTATGGCCCTGCCACTATCAAAAACTATTATCTTCTCAACAGGAGGGTTTGAAAGTACGAGCATCTCGTTTTCAGGCGTTACCTGCACGCCCTCGAAGTGCTTTTTGAGTTCTTCAACAGCCTCCGAAGTAATTCGAATATTGCCAAGTTCTGCCTCCCCGCTGAACAAATCCTCGGTATCTTTTGTGAAACACGGCTCAAGAGTAATGATCTTCATTTAAAAGATGTCCTCGACTTTGTCCATTATCCTTACTGCTATTTCGTGTTTGGCCCCGCTGACACGTTCGACACTGCTATCTATAATATAAACATCGTTCTCCTCTGTGCCCATCCCGCCTGAGGAAACATCGTTCGCTACGACCATGCTGAGCCCCGAGGCTTCCATGGATTCCCGCGCGCGCTTTACCAGTTCGTCTTCTGAAACACCTGTTTCTGCCTTGAAACCGATGATCTTGAGTCCTGGGTATTTCAGGCGTGCCTCCCTGATAAGCTTTGGCGCAGGCTTCAACGTCAGGGTGACCGCTTTTCCCGATTTTATCTTCTCCTTTGAAGGCGAAATTGTGAAATCCGATATCGCTGCCGCGCTGATGAGGAGGTCGCATCCCCTGCCAAGTTCCTCAAGTACGACATCTGTCATATCCTTCGCGCTCTCCACCTCGAATTCGCATATCCCCTGGATTCCGATGCAGCCCCTGTGGACAAGGGTGACATCCGCGCCCCTCCTGAAGGCTTCAAGCGCCAGTTCCACGCCTGTCTTTCCAGATGCGCGGTTGGTGATTATCCTGATAGGGTCTATCGCTTCGGCTGTCGCTCCGCCGGTAATAAGGATGCGCTTACCCGCAAGCGTCTTCTTCCCGAGCGCCCTCTCAACCCTGAGCACGATCTCTTCCTTCCCCGCTATCTTCGCTGCACCTTCCTCCATTACAGGGCTGATGAATTCGACCCCGAGTTCTGTAAGTTTTCCGATGTTCTCGATAACGATAGGATGATCATACATGGATTCATGCATCGCAGGAACGATCATTATCGGGATGCCAGAACCAAAAGCCGTGGTCCCGAAGGTCGTAACAGTTGTGTCATCGATGCCGTGCGCAAGCTTTCCTATCGTATTTGCTGTGCAAGGCGCGATCAAAAGAAGAGACGCCCTGCCGCCTGTACCGCAGAATTCCACATGCTCGACATCGCCAGTGATACCGGTTATCACGCGGTTTCCTGTGGCGTAGCGCATCGCCTCGGGATGTATTATCTTTTGAGCCTCCCCTGTCATCACAGCATATACTGTAGCTCCATGCCTCCTGAGTTCCCGCGCAAGCTCAACGCACCTTACTGCTGCAATGCTGCCCGTGATGCCAAGAATAATGTTTTTCCTTTCAAGTGATTTCGATGATATGGTAATTCCGGTATTCATCGCTATCAGTACAGCCTAAAAAGATAAGAAGGTTTTGATTTGACAGTCACAGCACTTCATCCATGCTTCCGCTCCTGAAGCCCATGAGGTCAAGAGTAACATAGGAAAAACCCAGCTTCTTGAACTCGGAAACTACAACCTCGCGCATTTTGAGGAAGCGCGGCATCTCATCGGGCATTACTTCGATCCGCGCTATGCCGGCATGGTCACGAACGCGCACGACCGGAAAACCTGCTTTCTTAAGATACTCCTCAGCCCCGCCCACTCTTTTCAATGCCTCATGCGTAATTTCCTGCCCATAGGGAAAACGCGAAGAAAGACATGCCATGGAGGGTTTATCCGCGACCGAAAGCATCAGCTCGCGCGCCATTTCGCGTATCTCTTCTTTTGTAACCCCAAATTCCACGAACGGGTTATATATCCCCCCTTCCCTCACAGCCCTGTGGCCGGGCCTGTGGTTTTCCAGGTCTGAGAAATTCGTGCCTTCCACAATTGTATTAATACCTCGTTGCTCTGCGATTTTTTTTAACTCCCTTATCAGGCCTTTCTTGCAGTAATAGCACCTGTCCGCGGGATTTTTTGAAAAAAAGGGTTCATCGAGTTCATCATAAGATATTACAATATGTTTTATCCCTATTTCCTCTGCAACCTTTATGGCGCATTCGAGTTCACCCGGTGCAAGTGTGGGCGAGTCTGCCGTAACGGCCACGGCATTATCACCCAGCGCCTTATAAGAAAGAGCTGCAAGCACAGAGCTATCCACCCCGCCTGAGAAGGCTACAAGAACGCTGCCTTTATGCAAGAGAGCCAGAGTGATGGAATTCATTTTTTCTATAGCTGACATCCGGAGTTCCAACGGCGCACAAAGATGTAAGGATTTCTGTAGCAAAGGCAAAAACAAAAATAGGAATAAATGAATATCTCAAGTCCCGGAGAAACCAGAATGGACAAGATGACACCTGCAATGCGCCAGTATTACGAGGCAAAAGAGAAGCACAAAGATGCGCTCATCTTCTTCAGGATGGGCGATTTCTACGAGTCCTTCGGTGAGGATGCAAAAATAATCGCAAAAGAGCTTGAAATAACTCTTACCTCGCGGGGCAGGGATAAGGAAGGCGAGGATATGCCCCTCGCAGGGATCCCGTACCATGCAGTGGATTCATACCTTCCCCGCCTTATTAAAAAAGGCTATAAAGTCGCAATATGCGAGCAGCTTGAAGACCCAAAGACCGCAAAAGGCGTGGTGAAAAGGGGAGTTGTAAGAGTAATTACCCCCGGCACGGTTATCGATCAGTCCCTTGTTACCGATCAGTCCAACAATTACCTGATGTCGGTTTCAGGACAGGAGATGCAATTCGGGATATCATTCCTGGACGTGAGCACGGGTGAATTCATGGCGACCCAGTTCGCTGATAACCAGGATTTTGACAGGATAATAAGTGAAGCTGCACGGATGAAACCCGCCGAATGCATACTCCCTCCGCAGCTTTTTGAAAATAAAAACCTCACTGAACGCCTCAGGAACATCGGCATCGCGGTCAACAAATTCGATGCAGACGCCTTTGACGCCAGAGCAGCACGCGACCTCCTTACAGGGCATTTTGGAGTCATGACACTTGAAGGCATGGGATGCGAGGGGCTCCCGCATGCAATATCATCAGCGGGCGCCGCGCTGCTTTATGCGAAGAACACCCAGATGAGGGACCTGGGGCATATCCAGGCCCTTCGGACGTATTTTGAGAGCGAGTTCATGGTACTTGATTCCATCACCCTGCGCAACCTTGAGATCGTGCAGGGGATAAGAAGTGAATCCACCGGCTCTTTATTATCTGTCCTTGACCGCACAAAAACCCCTATGGGGGGAAGGCTGCTTCGGAAAATGGTGCTTGCTCCCCTCATCTCGGTCAATAAAATAACGGAAAGACTGGATGCCGTGGATGAGATCGCAAAAAAGACGCTTCTCCGTTTTGAATTGAGGTCGCTCCTTTCAAGGATAAGGGACATAGAACGTCTTACAGGACGTATCGCCTATGGCAACTCAAATGCCCGTGACCTTATCGCACTTAAAGTTTCCCTCGCAACGATTCCTGAATTCATAAAATCCCTTAAAGAAAACGAGATCAAAAGCGCTCTTTTATCAGGTATGATCCAGGGGCTTTCGGATTTTACCGAAATAGTGGCTTTGCTTGAGCGTGCAATCGTGGATGATCCACCGATAAGCATTCGCGACGGCGGGATGATAAAAGAGGGGTATGACAAGAATCTGGACGAGCTAAATAAAATGTCTCTCCACGGCAGGGATTGGATAGCAGAAATGCAGCAGCATGAACGCGAGCGAACAGGAATAAAATCCTTAAAGATAGGCTACAACTCCGTGTTCGGGTATTACCTGGAAGTCACAAAATCCAACCTTTCCCAGGTTCCGCCTGATTACATACGCAAACAAACAACTGCGAACGGGGAGCGCTTCTATACGCCCTCGCTCAAGGAAAAGGAAGTAATGATCCTTTCTGCGGATGAGAAAAAGAGATCGCTTGAATTTGAACTCTTTAATGACATCAACTCACGGATCGCAGCAAGGTCAAAGGAGTTGCAGGCAACGGGTCATGCTATCGGAGAACTGGATGTGGTCGTGAACCTTGCAGAAATATCTGTAAATAATAAATATGTCAGGCCTGAGGTAAATGATGGCTGCAACATCCTTATCCGTGACGGGAGGCATCCGGTCGTTGAGAATTCGGTTCCCGGCGGATTTGTTCCCAACGATACCCATATCGACTGCCAGGATAACCAGTTCCTGCTCATAACAGGCCCGAACATGGCAGGGAAGTCCACATACATGAGGCAGACCGCATTGATTGTTATAATGGCCCAGATAGGCAGTTTCGTGCCCGCCTCCTATGCCTCTGTGGGGATTGTGGACAGGGTATTCACACGCGTTGGAGCTTTTGATGACCTTGCCAGCGGCCAGAGCACATTTATGATAGAGATGGTGGAACTTGCCAACATCCTGAACAACGCGACTCCCAGGAGCCTGGTCCTGCTTGATGAGATAGGCAGGGGAACAAGCACATACGACGGGTACAGTATCGCCCGCGCTGTAGTGGAATTCATCCACAATAAGGACAGGGTGGGCGTGCGTTCCCTTTTTGCCACGCATTATCACCAGCTCACCGCTATCAGCAAGGCCCTGCGGCGCGTGAAGAACTATCACATAGCAGTAAAAGAAGAAGGCAACGACCTTGTGTTCCTTCGCAAGATAATTCCGGGCGCGACAGACAGGAGTTACGGCATTCATGTTGCACGACTTGCAGGCGTGCCTCTGAAAGTTACGGCCAGGGCCAGGGAAATACTAAAAGAACTGGAAAGTGAGAGCAGCATTGCAGGAAAAGGCAGGGGGGACACGAAATATACGCAGCTCATCCTTTTTGATTCTGAGAATAGTGTAAAGGAATCACCGGTTGTTGAGGAACTAAAACGCCTCAATGTGGACGCAATGACCCCGCTGGATGCGCTCAATGCGTTGGCCGCGCTCAAGAAAAAAGCGTTCGGTGGTTGATAATATGCGGGTCGCAATTGTTTTAGACATATAGAATAGAATGAAAACAAATGCATATCTTGCGGGAATTTTTAATCAGAAAAATAATTGGTTCTTGAAAAGAATTTTTGCGACCAAAAGATTAATTAAATATGTATTTCATAAAACATCAACGAACAATTTCAACCAATAGATAGCCACTCAGAGCGGGTTGAGTTATGTTCTATAATTAAGGGCGGTGAAAAATGAGTTGGCTAATCCAATGGGCTGAAATAGCAATAGAAATCACAGCATTTATTCTTCTGCTATTACATCTTGGTAATATTATTTACAGAGCCATTGAAACATCCAAGTAGCCCAAAAAGGAAAAAAGAAAGGATTTATTCCTTTCTTATTTATTTTTTTAAAACCTATAGGAAAGTATAAACACACATCGCTATCATGCTGTTAAATTGGGCTTAGATAAATTGTAACTACTCACCGTTTTAAAAACAAAATCGGAATATTTATAAGGTCTAATGGTAACCAATTATGGTGGTAAGCTATTTTGCATATAGTTCAATCAGGGCGGACTCATGGATAATGGAAAAATAATTGAAATATATAATAATCTATTGGATTCTTTGGACGACAAGAGGTATTTAGACCTTATTTGGTATAAATGCATCACCCCTAATGAGTTCTTTGATAATTATTTGAAATTTTATTTTTTCAAAAAAGGAATGGATGAGGGGTATTACCCGCTAACTCATTTTGCTCACAATAAGGTAAATCCCAAAATTTTAGAAGAGTGGATTGTTTTCAAAGATGATCTCAATGAAGTACTCCCACATAAAAATGATTGGCCATTTGAATTTTTGATAGATTTATGTTGGCTATCCAAAGATGGGCACACAATTCCGCTTTGTATGGAGTTAGAGCAAAAACCGGACATAAAAGAAATTAGATACGATTTTCAAAAGCTATTATTTATAAATTCAAGCTTAAAAATAATGGTAATTTTTGATTATTTCGCATTTCCATCATTATTGGAATTACTGTCGAAGACCCCTTTTTGTAATCCAGATGAGACATTTTTACTTATTTCTATAGATAAACTCCCAGATCAACACCATATTATAGGATACATAGATTATCATGTTAGAGGATGCATATTTTCAAAGAATCGGAAAGTACCTGATTTACGTTCCGTTAATTTTTCAATACATATTACGTCACAAAATTGTGTTGAGAAATAAATATAAATACAGATCAATAATCCATTATAATTTTATGCAATAAGTTTGTATTGCCAACGGCGGTGATTTTTGAATTATGATAAGATATGTTTATATCCTTTTTTGATGTTAATGAGAATATGCCAATGCCTGTTGAAATTAAAACACTTGATGACAATGCAAAAAGTGAACTTAACAAATTGATTCCGGAGTTTGAGACTTGTTTCCAATCTCACAGTCAAAGATTTGTTAGATCTGATTTTGATGATATAACAACTTCTGGGAAAATAACTATGCGCGTGTTATGTAAGCTCTCAGAATGGTGTAATTATCCAGAAGATGGCAATAGACAAAAATATAGGAACCTTGCAATTAATATAAGTAAAATTTTGTTTGGTGATATACTTCCTAAACTCCATTCTTATCTTTTTGTTATTGAAGATGGAAAAATAATAATTAATTTATAATTTTTTTGAATATAAGCCGAATCAATGCCCGTGCATCGTGGTGTGAGTCCCGGCGATGATATACTTGCAGTCGCTTTGCGCGGTAAAGGTGAAAAACTCATCTTTGCTCATAAAAACCGCCTGCTCTTTTTTAAGCAATATCTTCAGGTCCTTGTTCTCAAGTCTTGCATCTCCTGATAACAGAAATAATATCTCGTCATGGCAATTCGGTGTCATTTCTCGTGTCTCACCGGGGGAAGCCTCGCCATAAACAAGATAAACGCTGTGTTTTTCTATTTCCTCAGAACCCACTATATATTCCTTGTATTTTTTTTTATAAAGTTCCCGGATATTGAACAATTTCATACATATCCCTCAGCTTTTCACGGAGTAAAGGCTTATAGGATTTTTGGTTTTGTTTGTGTTCCGATCATTTCCAGTATTGGTATACGCTTAAATAATACAAAGGCCAAATTGCGGTT
Source organism: uncultured archaeon (assembly GCA_902386205.1). GTDB lineage: Archaea > Halobacteriota > Methanosarcinia > Methanosarcinales > Methanoperedenaceae > Methanoperedens. The sequence goes on from CABMIH010000077.1 coordinate 44,849, forward strand.
GTGGATAAGCTCAAGACCGGATTCGTCCGTCAAAAAACGTATATTGCGATACTGGGACTCCTGGATTCAGTACAGGCCGATAAAAAATATCCCGATGTGCTTCTTGGTGAGCTTTTTAAGAAGGGAAACTTTTCATCTCCCGAAAAAGCCAGAATTGTAGAGTTCGTGTATGGAATATTGCGCCACCGCGGGAGGATCGATCACATTATCGCAAATGCATCAAACGCCAGGATACAGGACCTTAACTCAAATATTGCCAATATAATCAGGATTTGCACCTACCAGGCGTTATTTACTGATTCAACGCCTGCCGGTATCTTAAGCAATGCCGTGGCTCTTTGCGCGCATGGAAATAAGTTCGCGGGTTTTGTAAAAAGGACAGTTGAGGCCGTGCTGGGAAATAAAGACAGCGTCATTTTCCCAGATAAAGAAAAAGCTCCGGTCGATCACGTCTGCGTGTATCATTCACACCCTTCCTGGATAGTAGAAAAATGGCTCGCGGAATTCCTGGAGTTCGACAAGGTTGAAGAGCTCTGCCGTGCCAATAATCTTGACCCTCCTTTAACAATAAGGGCAAATCCCCTGAAAACAAACACAATCGACCTTCAGGGCTCACTCGAACGCGAAAGCTATCCCTCATCGGCAACAGTTTTTTCGCCTTTTGGGCTCGTTGTCAGTAAAAAAGAGGATATCTTTAAAACAGAAGCGTTTAGGAAGGGGCTTTTCGAGGTACAGGACGAGGGTAGCCAGCTTATTACCCTCCTCACAGGGGCAAAGCCGGTGGAATTCGTTGTTGATGCATGCGCAGGAAACGGGGGAAAATCACTTTTTCTTGCAGGATTAATGAAAAACCGCGGAACTATTATCGCTTTTGAGACCCATGCAGCAAAGCTTTCAAATTTAAGGAGGCGGGCAGGGAGGGCAGGAGCAACTAATATCCTGACAGCAGGTATAGATGGACTGCAACTATACAATGGTAAGGCTGATTGCGTATTCATTGACGCCCCGTGCTCAGGGATGGGAGTATTCAGGAGGAACCCGGATTCAAAATGGCGGTTGACGCGGGATGATATAAAAGAGCTTGCAGCAAAACAGAAAGAGATCCTCATGGAATACAGCAGGCTGGTAAAACCAGGAGGGAGACTTGTCTATGCCACCTGCACGATAAGCAGGGAAGAAAATGAAGATGTTGTGCGGGAGTTCCTTATCGAGAATAAAGATTTTATCCAGGTACCGGTTTCAGTAATCAACACTGATCTGTTTGGCAAATTTACGACAGGGGAAGGATTTTTCAGGTCGTTGCCCCATACCCATAATACAGACGGGTTTTTCGCTGCCGTTATGAAATACAGAAATATCGGAAGCGATTAAAAAATATATCCCACGATAATATGAAATTCTCAAGTTTTGGAATGACCATCAACTCCCATGAAATAATTAACGTAATCACTCAGCACGGCACCCCGGTATTCCATACGTCCGAGATGCATATCAAGCCTTTCCTCTGCCGCAAGAGCGTGTGCAACCTGGCAGATATTATAGCATTATTCAAAAAGTCCGAGAGGTTCTATATTGTGGGCATTGAGATCAAGGAATGGGACGCCCGGGTTCATTCAAAACTTGCCGCAGATTACCTGGAAACTTACAGGCGTACATGCGAATATTTTTACCTGGCTGCCAAACACTTCTCAAAGAAGACTCTTGGATTAAAAGAAATTGGTCTTATTGACCTGACTCATATGGAAGTAATAAAGAACCCGGATTATCTATTCCCCGACCCTGGTTTCAGGGCGAATATGATGAAAAGGATAAAAAAACAGTTCAATATCCCTCCCGGCATTGTGGATGACCCGTACCAGAGGACGCTTCTTGAGTTCAAACATCAGTAAACCATCTCGCCTTTAATGAACGCCGCTGACCTTGCATCCTGAGGCGCTGTAAAAATCTTTTCTTTATCATTTACTTCGATCAGCACCCCGTCAAGGAGGATGCCCACCCTGTCAGCTATGCGCCTCACCTGCGGGATGTTATGCGTTGCAATGATTATGGTCGTTCCCCGTTCATCTCTCACACGCCTGATGATCTCTTCTATCTTGGCCACGTTGGCGGGATCAAGACTTGCGGTCGGTTCATCAAGGAGAAGTATCTCAGGGTCATATACAATCGCCCTTGCGAACGCCATGCGCTGCGCCTCGCCGCCTGAAAGCGTGCGGGCTTTTTGTTTTTCCAGACCTGATAGGCCCACTATGCTCAAGGCGTCGCCCACTTTTTTTCCTATTGTCTTTTTATCGATCCCGCGCACTTTCAGTCCATACGCCACATTATCAAAAACTGAGGCATTGAATATCGCTGGCGTCTGGAAAAGAAGCGACATCCTGCGCCTGATATCATTTATTTCGCCAATATCCATTCCGTCGAATTTCAGGCTCCCGCATGTGGGTTTCTCGAAAAAATTCAAAATTCGAAGAAGCGTTGTCTTCCCCGAGCCGCTTGGGCCGATAATAGCCAGTATCTCGCCCCTGCGAATTGTCAGGTCAATGTTTTCTAAGACCCCTTTTTCCCCGAATGCCATGCAGAGATCTTTTATCCTGAATAACTCATCCATTTCAATCCCTCCTCTGGAAAAAGTTAGCCAGGATATTCACTGTTAGGACGAGGGAGATAAGGATGATCCCGAGGGCAATTGCAGTTGATATTTCAGCTTTGCTCGTTTCTGAAGTGATCGCTGTCGTAAGTGTACGGGTTTCGGAAAGTCCTTCACCTATGCCTCCTATGCTGCCAGTGCGGGCGATGTTGCCTCCTACAATGAGAATGGCACCCACCTCTGCAAGCGCCCTCCCGAGTCCCGCAAGAATGGCTGTGATTATGCCGAATCTTGCTTCTTTTAAAGTCGTGATAACGGCATCTTTCTGGTCCCCGCCAAGTGTATAAACGGTCTCGATTACAGGTTTGGGAACAGCTTTTATTGCCGCAAGGGAAACGCCTGTGATAATTGGAGTGATCAGAATATACTGGGCTACTATCATCGCTTCCTGGGTAAATATCATACGCAGGAACCCCATGGGCCCCGCTGGCACAAGCATCGTCCAGAGAAAAAGCCCAACGAAAACCGGGGGCAGCCCCATGCCGGTATTTACCAGGGCAATAAGCGCCTGTTTTCCCCTGAAATGCAAAAAGGCAAGAATAAATGCCAGAGGTATGGCTGTCAGGGTCGCAAGGATAGTGGCAGTACCTGATACTTTTATCGAGACGCCTGTTATGCTCAGGATATAGGGATTGAGGCTTACTATCAGTTCAAACGCCTTGGTTATTCCCTGGAATAGAAAGTCTGCACTGCTCATTTCCGGTCACTTCTTTTCATATCCGTAGCCACCTCAACTGAAGAGATATACCTTCACCTTTTCGCCTTTTTTGATATCCCTGTTTATTATAACATACCCGTCCACGACAGAAGACCGCGGGGAGGCTGAGATTATAGAAGTGTCGTACTTATTTTCAAACAGCTTCATTTCTGAACCGCCATATCCCATGGTGTTTGCTGTATTCTGTGTAATTTTTGCGAAGAGTATGTAATCAAAACCTTTTTCCTGCAGCACGACATCCTCGTTTATCGCAAGCTTCCGTGCCGCCCTGGGAATATCCGTGAAGTAACTTCGCACCAGCATTTCAAGAGCTGAGAACGCGCCTGTGGGTTTACCGGGAAGCCCGAATACAGGAGTGTTGTTTACTATGCCGGCTGCAATAGGTTTTCCGGGTCTGATGGCTACCCTGTGGAATATGAGTTCTCCAATTTCAGCGATAATATCAGCAACAAAGTCGCGCTCGCCCACAGAGACCCCGCCTGTTGTAAATACAACATCATATTTTTCGCAAGCTTGAAGCAGAATTTTCTTTGTTTTGTCATAGTCATCAGGGACAGCGCCAATGAATGTGGGTTCGCAGCCCATTTCCTTCATAAATCCCTGTATCAGTACTGCGCTTGTGTTCCTTATCATGCCGTTAAAAATTTCCGTGCCTGTGGATATTATGCCAGCCCTGATCTTTTTATATACAGGGACTTTTTCGACACCAAGACTGTATAAAAGCGCAGCGCTCTGGGGCATTATGCGGTGATTTTTCTCAAATATCCTGTCCCCTGCATGGTAATCCGAACCTTTTCTGAATACATTCTCCCATTTGTGGATATTTTGTCCATACAGGAGATCTTTTTTAACCTCTGCCTCCTCGATTTTGAGCACAGCATCCGCACCTTCAGGGAGTATTGCGCCTGTTGAGATCGCCATAGACTCACCTCTCTTTATTTGTGCTCTTTGATCACCTGCATATACACTGCCCTTTATTTTCAGGGGATAAACATCTTCGCTGTGAACCGCAAAACCGTCCATGGCAGCAATATCGAATGCCGGAGACATGGAATCTGCAACAATATCTTCATTGAGTTCTCTGCCCACGGAGTCGGGAATGGAAACGTGTTCTGATCCGCGCTTGAAATAATATGTGGTTTTGAGGTGCTTTATTTTTTCAAGGGCTTGTTTAAGGGGTGTTATTGTTTTCACATTCTTGTTCCTTTTTATGGATGCATACTAATTTAATTTTTCTGAAATTGCGCTTCCAAATCCTTCAGGGCGTCCTGGAGACTTAACGCTGCTGAAAACGTGATTTCCACGGGTTTATTATCCTCTGGTTTTTCGGATGGGCAGCCTGATGCTACTGCAATTAAGAAAATCGTTATCAAATGGTTTATTTTCATGTTTTTCACCCTGATTCGAATTAGTTGGATTTTGATTATGTTCAGTAAAACATAACGTAATTTTATTTAACTTTTTCGAAAAAGGGAGGCAGTTTCAATTTGTGTTGGTAATTATGTAAAGATACAATATCTTATTTAAAAATCGTGATGTATAGACCATACGTATTTAGAAAAATGATAAATTCGGAAAATATTCAATTTATTTCCCCAATTCCTTCAACCGTTTAATCCTTGCCTGCGCCTCATTAACCGCTTTTCTCTGTTGTTTAGGATGGGATTTTTCAAAGGCAGATATCCTCAAACAAAATGGCAAAGAAAGTGTAGAAGTGGGGTTTCAAAAATACCCCACCCTTTCTCTTTGGTCATCAAACTTAGAGGAAGGGCATATTACTATTTATTGGATGGGTTCGTTCCTGTAGATAGAAAGATGGAAATTTTATTGGGTCGGAAAGAAGCCGCCGACTATCTTAAGATACAGCCTCCTCAAAAAATATTAGACGTAGCTACAGGAACTGGAGCTCTAGCCTATGAACTTGCAAAGCTAGGTCATTCTGTAATCGGAATAGATATATCCATGGAAAAGCTAAATCAAGCCAGGAAAAAGTGCTCTGATAATCTGGATCTTTATTTCCAACAAGCGGATGCTACTCATTTACCTTTCAATAACAATGAGTTTGATGCAACCTCAATATCATTCGGACTTCATGATATGCCATATGAAACTGAAATTAATGTCTTAAAAGAAATGAAAAGAGTAACGAAGACGGATGGCAAAATATTAATAGTCGATTATAATGAACCCAAGAATCATTGGGCTGCTAAACTAGCTTATCCTCTTATTAAGACCGGTGAATCAGTGAATTGGACGCCTTTCATCACAAGGGGTTTGGAAAACCTTCTTAACAAGGCAGGCTTAAAAGTAGCCAAATGGACAACAATTCTTGGGGTAATACAAATAGTTATAGCTGACAACCACAAAGGACATTAATTCTATGGAGGTTGAGGGAGAGCGCCTTTCCCCCAACGCACTGCCCTCGGTAGGCCCAGCCACATCCCTGATGGGGACGGCGCGCCCGGTGAATTTGGGGAGGTTGGGCGGCACTGCGCAGAATCGCGCTTTTCATTTACCCAGGGTTTGAAGTTGAACCCATAATCTCTTATTTCCCATACGGGAACCACCAGGGTCTTGTTTTGTCACTTCCCAGTTTAATATTCACATGCTTGACGTTGACAAATTCCCTGATGCCGTATCTGGCTAAGTCTCTCCCCATCCCGCTATGCTTGATCCCTCCCCAGGGAGATTGCGGATTCAGTGTGCATATTTCATTTATCCATACCATCCCGCACTCAAGTTGCGAGGACATATGCATTGCAGTATCCAGGTTTTTTGTCCACACAGATGCCCCCAGCCCATATATGGTCCTATTTGCAAGAGCAATGGCTTCATCCATATCATCAAAGACTGAAATAACTGCAACAGGCCCGAAAACTTCTTCATTCATTACTTTCATTTCAGGAGTAATTCCTGTAAGAACTGTAGGTTCGTAGTAAAATCCATTCTGTGGCGACGATGGTATTTTCCCGCCGCATTCTATCATTGCACCCTTCCTGGCAGCATCTTCCACTTGCAGTTCAAGTTTTTCCCGCTGTTCCATACTGACCATCGGGCCTATATCTGTACGGGAATCCAAACCATTTCCAATAACGAGATCCCTGGTCTTCTTCACAAATCCCTTGATGAAACTATCTGCTATATCATCTTCCACAAAGATCCTTTTTGGGGAAACGCAAACCTGCCCGCAGTTCATGAATCTTCCCCAGACTGCACCGTTTATCACTTCCTCAATGTCGGCATCTTTGAAAACAATAAAAGCATCGCTTCCCCCCAGCTCAAGAGAGATCCTGTGCAATTTATCAGCAGAGTTTTTCATGATATTCTTGCCAGTATCCGAACTTCCCGTAAAGGAGATCATATCTATATCTGAACTGACAAGACTTTTACCAGTGAAATCATCACCTGTTACAACATTTATCACACCATCCGGGATCCCGGCGTCCTGGCATATTTTACCGATCTCTATTCCAACGAAAGGGGTCATGTCAGAGGGTTTAAAAACAACAGTGTTGCCTGCAATAAGCGCGGGAGCTATAGCCCAGAACGGGAGTAATAAAGGATAGTTCCAGGGCTTGATAATACCCACCACTCCTACAGGTTCGAATATTGTAAAACTGGATTTATCCGGACTAATAGAAATCGCATCCCCCTCCAGGCATGTTTTACCTTCATCTGCAAAATATTTTACCATTTCAGAGGTCTTGCGCACTTCGATATCGGATTCAAACAGCGGGCGGCCCATTTCTATGGTTATGAGCGTTTTCAGGTCATGCGATCTTTTTAAAATTTCATCCCCGGCAATTGTAAGAATTTTTGCCCTTTCTGAAATGTCGGTCTTTTTCCAGCCTTTTTGGGCAAGCTTCGCTTCTTTTACAGCTTCTGTTACTTCTTCAATGCCTGAAAGACATGCTCTTCCAATAACATCGCCTGTGGCAGGATTGAATGATTCGAACATCTTCTCGCAAGTTTCCCATTTTCCTCCGATCAATAGTTTTCCATCAAGCACGATTTTTCCTCACATGTTATGCAGCATACGACTGCTTATATTGAATTTTCAGATAAAACCAAGATTCGTTATCTTTTTTCAGAAGTAATTTATAAGATCCTTTGCCCGCCAGAATATACATATAAATTCGGTTTCCTCACAAATGCCACAAGTGTCATCCCGATCGTTTTTGAGAGCAGAACTCCGGTGCTTAATGGTGCAGCCTTGCTCACCACGATCGGAATCTCTGCCCGCGCCGCTTTTGCCACCATCCCGCCCGAAAGCCTTCCTGTTGTGACAAGGGCGCAGTTTGATAGGTCAGTTCCCGAAAGCAGCGCCGCTCCGGTAGCTTTGTCCACGGAGCATGCCCTGCTGACATCCTCGCAAAACGATACGATGTTGCCTTCCCGCGTGCAAATAAGCGAGGAGTGGGTGCCGCCTGTCCGCCTCCAGATCTTCCCTTTCTCTTTTATCTGTTCGATAGCATTCAGCAGCACTTCTTTTTCCATCCGAACGCCTGATGATATGGGTTCGATCCCTTCCCATGATGACTTGATGCCTATACAGCCTGAGCTCCTTACTTCCATCCACAGTTCAAGTTCACTGTTATCGAGTGTGCTTTCGCAAAAAACGGTATCTTCCTGCACAGATATCGAACGTATTTCCCCGATTCCCTTAAGAACGCCCTCGCATATTAGAAATCCCGCAGCGAGCTCGCGAAGCTCTCCCGGAAGGGCAAGAAGGGTGACAAGGTGCCGCCCGTCCAGCATGATTTTTATGCTTTCTTCTTCCACGACATCCAGTTCAAGTTCTTTTCGATCTACTCCAGAAATTTCTACACATTTTGTCAAAATATATGGGGCGGAAGGATCATGCACTTCATCCTTCCAGTAGCTCGTCCATTTACCCGCTTTTTCCGCGTGCCAGTTATCTTTCATTCGCATGCTAAAAGTGCAGTAAGGTATAAACGTATTTCCTAATGGGTTCCAAGTATGTTTTCCAGAGAATCTTGATGGATAATATCTTCATCTTGACCACAAAATTAATCCGTTTCGAAAACCTTATTCTTAAAAAATTTTCGAAAGGAGAGAAGGCGTAAATGAAAAAATTTGTTATTATTTTCCTGGCATTACTTACATTTATCCAGGTAGCGGCGGCACAGCCTATCGTGGATTATATGCATATTAATGCCGATGTGAACAATGGCTATGCCGTTACATCAGTGGAAGAAAAGCTGAGCAACCAACTGGACGTTCCTGCCAATGACGAATTCAAGTTCCTGATCCCTGAGGAGGCTTTTATATCAGGTTTTTCGCTCATCATAGATGGTAAGGAATATTTTGCCAATGTTCTTCCTAAAAAAGAGGCACAGGAAAAATTTGAGGAAGCAGCATCCCAGGGAAAATCAGCAGGGCTTCTGGAATCAAAAAATAAGAACGTGTTCTCTTATTCCTTGAGCTTTGAGCCAGGGCAGAGCATTATTGTTAGATTGAAGTATGAACAGGCTGTGAAAAAAAGTTTGGGCAAATTCGAATATGTACTGTTCCTTCGTAATATTGACAATTCAGTTAGCGTAAATGACCTTTCCGTGAACTTGAATATTACATCCCTGAACGACATAACAACACTTGGAACACCGGGTTTTGCAGGTGCGAGTATAAAATACAGTTCACCAACTTCCGGGAGAGTGACATACAGTGCCAACATGCTACCTGATAGAGACCTTACAGTCGTTTACACTATCAATAATCCGCCTATTAACGGTGATATGCTGTTCTATAATATGAGCGGCCAGGGTTATATGATGCATGTGTTCTCGCCCAACGAAACAGACCTGGGAACCACAGCCCTTAACAAGGATATCATTTTTGTAGTGGATAAATCAGGTTCTATGACAGGAGATAAGATCGTACAGGTGAAAAAGGTTTTTACGAAGATAATTTCTGATCTTCCTCCTGAGGATCATTTCAATGTTATATTTTTCGATACTACGATACAAACGTATTCAAGCACACTAATGGAGGCGAACCTGAAGAATAAAACAGATGCATCAAACTTTGTTAACGGCCTGAACGCTATAGGCGGCACGAACATCAACCAGGCGCTGCTTGAGTCTCTTGGTATGTTCGATAATAGCAGCAAGCGTGTCCCCATTATAGTTTTCCTTACAGACGGGGAACCCACAGAAGGTATCACTTCACCATACGTTATAAGAAAGAACATAAAAGAGGCAAACAAAGCACAGGTATCGATATTCACCATCTCATTCGGTATCCAGAATGAAGCAAACTATGATTTCTTAAAAGCATTAAGCTTCGAGAACTATGGTAAAGCGCAGAGATTTTTCCTTGAAGGTAAAGTTGAAGAGGAGATGACTGATTTCTACAAGACTATCTCAACACCGCTTATCACTGACATGAGCTTCACGTACAATGAAGTCTCTGACGTGGTGAACACAGGTCAGCTCAACCTTTTTGCAGGCTCTGACGCAATTGTGCTGGGTAAATACAGCGGCAGCACCATAACTTCTGATGTTGCAGCGACCACACGCACCGGAAGCAGAAATTTCGAGAAATCATTCAATGTTGTTTCAAAACCTGAAAACTCATTCATTCCAAGGCTCTGGGCATATACCAGAATAAAAAATATGATGGACAGGATCGATGTGGAAGGGGAAACCGATACGCTGGTCTCAGCAATAACGAATATTTCCATGGAATTCAAGTTCGTAACACCTTACACCTCGCTTTTCGTTGAGGTACCCAGAAATGCAACAAATACAACGGCAACTGCCATTGATACAAAACCTAAAACAATCACTGTTGCACCCGTAGCGGCAGCATATGCACCTGCTTCGGCAAAACCTCCACCTCCAAAAGAGCCTGGTTTTGAGATCATATTCACTATGATCGGACTGCTTGCAGTTAAATATCTAATAATGCGAAAACGAAACTGAAAGTGATAAGTGTTCGCGTGCATACCAATGTGGCCCAGAAGACTGTCAGCGCCTTTTGCAGGCTATATCACAAAAGGAGATAATCCTGAAACCGACTTGATCAAAAGTTGCAGGATAGAGTTGTAAAGGAATAAAAACATAACAACGAACTCGAAAACAACTCGATACCAACCAGAGTTCGTTCCGAGTTCGCATCAGTTCGTGGTTTATTTCATTTCCTTTATCCTCTCAAACAACTGCTTCATCGTATCCTCATTACTCTGCGTAAATTCAAAAGGCGACTTCGTGAAAGGCTGGAAATACACAGGCACATCGTCCAGCCTGTAGAATGTTCCGTCGCATTCCATGGCATCGATAACGCCGGGTAATACAACATCAGAAGCTAATGTTGTGGGGCATGGCGCAATGTCAAGACATGCCATGGGTATCTCCTTCAGGTATTCAGCACACGTTGCAGGAAAATGGGAGACAAGGTCAGCCGACATCACGAACGCAGCATCTACATCCCGTTCTCTCAGTACATCAACAGCCGTGTACTCACCCGGATTGTATCGCGGGAATCCACGGGCAAAGTCGATCCCGAAGGGGTAGCCGTAGAGATAAGAAGCTATCTGGTTGAACCCTGCGACATTACAGTGACCGCGCAGCGCACCTATCACGAACTTGGTATGATTGTTGAGTTCCTTTACGAGGTTGAACGCAAGCTCTGCATTCCTGTGCTTTCCGTATGATGATGCTATGCCCAGGCCAACATATATCGCGCCGAAGTTGGTGGTTTTCATCATCTCAAGCATCTCTTCCATAGTAGAAATGGGAACTCCGGTTATCTCTTCAATTGAAGGATGCGGTCTCTTCCCATGAAGTAATGTCAGGAGGGCTGAGAGCAGTTCATAATCCGTGTTAGGTCGAAGTTGCACATGCAGGTCTGAGGCATCGGCGGTGATCGATCTTCTTGGATCCACAGTAATTATTGTCCTGTCGAACCTCCCGCGCTTTGTCCAGTATCCACGGGGGAAGATGCTGTACCGAGACATGTGCCTTGGCATGGATTCAAGGGGGTTAGTCCCCCAGTAAATCGCGAGGCTGCCCCTTTGCTTTGGCTGCCCTGTTGTGGATCCTACTCTTCCTGCTTCCTGTATGCCCATGGCAGTCGGACCGTGGCATTCGGTGGCGTTGGAATCCACCACTGCACCCAGATACTCGGCGATATGCAGACCCACCTCCATTGCCTCACATGAGGTCTCGCTACCCATGAAAAGAAGGGGACGCTTTGCATTTACAAGGATTTCTGCGGCTCTGTCCAGTGCTTCATTCCATTCTGCTTTTCTGAATTTTCCATTCTCCTTTATCTGCGGTTCCTTGATCCTGTGGTGACTCACGAGCTCATGGAACTTGGCATTTCCCATCTTGCAGGCGTTCTTCACATTAATGTTTTCACCATCGTAATCAACCTGTATATCATCACATGATGCCCCGCACACCGGGCAGATTATGTTCTTGCTGACCATGTTATCTCCCTCCTGCATAGACCTTCAATACTATGTCTTCAGCGCTTTTCACTTCTTCATCCGTTGCTTCTATGAACACCGGACTTCCCTTGTAGAGGGGAGACCCTGTGGAGAAAGTCTCAGGTTCCACGACCACGTTTGGCCATATCGATCTTGGCATGAATATCTGTTCCTCTGTCACCGAATCCTCACACTTTGCAGTAACAACGACCTCGCGCGTTCCATCATTTGAAATTATTTTCACACGCTTCGGGCTACCCAGTTCTTTAAATATCCTGGGATGGATCACTGCCACCGCGCATTCCTTCTGGTATCCAGGCGAAAGTTTGTCTCCACCCTTGGCAAACCTCCCCTCGTTTATTGTGCTTCCTGAGTTCAATAATACCTTGATCCTCATTCTTCACACCTACTCATTGGCTGATGCATACAAAATTCCTTTTGGTGTCTTACTTATCGCATAGTCACCCGCGAATTTCATGAATTCTCCTGATATCACCGTTTCACCGACTTTGGGGTTCTTTTCAGTGCCTGCATACTCAAAGCCTGGAGATAATTGTCTGATTTTCCCGCTTACGACAAATAATCCGCCTGACATCTGCGCGCCCACACCGCGGATCGCATCGCCTTTTACCACAATGAGACCGTTATTCATTCTTATCCCTGCGAAATTCTCAACACTCCCGCCAACATGGATCTCTCCCCCGCTCATTCCGCCTCCGAGCTGGCTCCTGGCGTTACCGTCGATCAATATCTTCCCTCCATTCATTCCGCGCCAGCTTCCCCTGTAGGCGCATCCAACATGGTCGCCGGCATTCCCGGTAATATGCAGGGTGCCTCCTTTCATCTCCATGCCAGCCCATGAGCCTGCATTGCCTTTCACGAGGATGCTTCCTCCTATCATTTCAGAGCCGACATGCATGCCTGCTGAACCTTCTATCACTATCTCACCGGCTTTCATGCCGTGCCCGATATGCTTCACTCTGGGCACATCGCCTTTGACAATGATCTTCGTATCTGCTGCCGTACTCCCTGCGCTTCCCTCAACATCGAAGAACTCTGAAAGCGGAAGTTGTTTTGCTCCCTGCCAGACTATCAACTGTTCAATTTCACTCGTCGTCTTTCCCGCAAGGATATCCGGATTAATGACTTCTGCCTCAACCATTATATCGATGCTGCCATTTGGCCTTAGTATTACTTCGCTCATAACTTTCACCTCCCAACGATTGCTTCAAGGGGTTTGTTTACCACTACAGGTGCAGGATTGCGGAGATACTTATCAGGTACGGGATAATTCGCAAAGCCCAGAGTATAGTACTTGAACCACTCTTTAACGTCTTTTAACATTTCTTTCTCAATCCCATCGTCCATATGCGCTTCACTGAAGAACGTCCTGCCATGTGGAACTGAAATTATCTCCCCGTTCTGCGCTACAATGCCACCGTCCTTTATGGTGTAGGCGGCGTTCTGGAACCCCCGTATGACCTTTGTATAGTCATTTACATCAAATTTCGTCGGATCGAAGTCGTATATGGTCACATCCCCATTCGCTCCCCCTCCGAGATGTCCTTTCCTGTGGGCTATCCCCACAGTCCTTGCAGGGTTTGCCCTCGTGAGGATCGCTATCTCGTAGAGCGTCATCTCGCGGTCAATGCCTCCAAGGCTGCTTCTGTCCTGCGCCCATTTGTGGCATTCAGCAAGAGTGGCTTCTCTTGCTTTCTTTGACATTATCCATGTGATCAACTGGGGGTATTTGGTGAACGGACCTCCGTTGGGATGGTCGGTGGTCAGGATGGTCTTCCAGGGATCATTGACAAGCAGCAAAAGCTCAAGCCCGATAGCCCATTCCACGCTGTGTACCGGGTTTGCTTTCAGGTAATTGAATGTAAGTATGCCAGAGCCGCACTCAAGCTCAATGTCCTTATTAGACCACTTGTTGCCGGTGAGCTTGTAAAGATTGTGTATCGCTGGCCCGTCCCCGGTCATTACTGTTGCCGGCCCAAAGGGAACAGCGCCGTTATCTATCACGACATGATCAGATTTGTTTACATAATCGACAATACCTTTTGCCCCGGACGCAAAATCCATCCATGAGGTACCACCGAACGAGTTGAACTGGGCATGCGCCAGATAGACGCTCTGGGTTCTCTCAGGATCGATTTTTGTCTTTTGCCATTCTACATCCATGTTGCATTCGACCTTCACGTCGCGTGCCACATCAAGAGAATCCCTTGTAATTTCCCAGCATCCCGGATGCCCCAGATTATTGGCATGAAGGTGCAGTGACATGGGCATTCCCAGCATTTCGTTTACTTCTGCAAGGCCGTGAATTACTTCCCTTGAAGTTATCCCAAAGTGGATATTCGGTTCATCCAGCGAACTCACGTTCTTTCCCCATCCCCAGTTCTCAACGCCCGCAGGATTGACGCACTTTATCCCGTAGGCTTTATGTGTCCTCATCATCCACGCCACATACGCGGCAGCTTTCTCAATATCCCCTGCCTTGAGGTAGCGCATTATGAACCAGTTATTGCCAAGTACCAGATATCCTCCCATATCAAGGATTGGGGTTGAGCGCATCTCTTCATGAGTATGCCGCGCTTCCATTGGAGGTATTGCCGCTTCAAATACTGTTGTATATCCCATTTTTGCATAATCATAGCCCTGGATGTACACCGAGGGCACGGTATTCCCGCTACCGCTGTGTGTGAGGTCTGATTTCTTTGTCACCCATTTATAGCGGTCCTCAGGACACATCATCCTTCCTGTGTTTACCTTTGCGCCGGCGACATGAGAGTGCGAGTCAACACCGCCTGGCATCACGGTCTTGCCATGCGCGTCAATTATCTTTGCATCCCGAAGACCTGCGCCTGTGAGGTCTTCAACGATCTTTCCATCTTTGATAAATATATCCTTTATTTCCCCGTCAATTTCATTCAACGGATCGAAAACATATCCGTTCCTTATAGCCAATGTACCAGGCATTATACCATCTCCCTTTTCTCAAGCCGTATCGCATCAGTTGGACATATCAGGCTGCATGTAGCACATGAACCGCATACTTCCTGATTTACCACGTTCACTTTTCCGTTCTCAACCTCAAGCAGCGGTTTCCCATCGAGTTCATTGAGATGTCCTGCTGCAAGATAAGGATCTGATAATGAATTTACAGGGCAGGCGATCACGCAGTTGCCGCAGCCAAGGCACGCTTCTTCGTCTGTGATAAGTGTTGAGGTCAACACAGGTCTTGGAGTAGGCTCCGCGGTGAGCTTTTTCTCAAATATCTGCTTTTTCTTCATATCAGGCAGGATAGCAGTCTTCTTTACTGTTATTGCTCCCACCGGGCAGGCCACAGAACAGGCGCCGCAGTAAATACAGGCATCTTTCCTGTGCGTCACTTTTTCAACTCTCTCCCCGGGTTTCCATTCCTTGTTAAAAAGAGCATCGCATGGGCATGTATTCACGCAGGTGCGGCATGCCTGGCATATATTCTCATCCCTTGAAAATTCACCTGAAAAGGGTTTTTCCATCGTTATCGCATCAACGGGGCATATCGAAGCGCACCAGCTGCAGTGCACGCAGCATTTCTGGTCGATAATAGTTTTGCCGTCCATGCTGAGGCTGCCATCCTGGGCGAGTTTACGCTTCTGCACATCTATGCATTCCTGCGGGCACGCTTCTGCGCACATCCCGCAGTGTACACATTTTTCATTAACTACAGTCGGTTTCAAAGAACCATAAAGATAGGAATCGTCCCTCTCCAGGTTACCGGCTTTTCGCACTTCGAGCGCACCTGTCGGGCATACCTTTGCGCACATGCTGCATATTGTGCATCCCCCGCTTCCTTTCTGGAGGAAGTCCTTATTGATGAGACCCCGTGCCACTGCTCCCACCGAGCCTATAACCATGTCGTCTTTGGGACAGACCATGGTACATGTCGCACATCCTATACACTTTTCCGGAAGATATACAAGAGTCTTATCTTCCTTTGTTTGAAACACTACCTCTTTCATAAATTACTCCTTTATTACTCCACTCTTTTCCATGCATTCCTGACAAAGGGCCTCATCTTTTTTCCGGACAAAGCTCTCACCGCAGTTATCGCACAACGCAATTCGTTTTTCCCGTTTTTCCTGTAATTCGATGTCCATGATCTTGTATGTGTACACACTCTCCCCGGCATCTATCAGAATAGAAACAGCTTCCTCATGAGGGACATTCCCTGTTTTCATATACCATGCGTGCAGCCTCGGATATCGTACAGTTTTTACCGGATCAAGCACTATCCTCACGCTTCTGATGAGTTTCTGGCCTTCCGGCGCCCTCTTGTTGACAAGGACGGCCATCTTGCCGTAGTCCCTGATTTTCAGCTTCTTGTTCCCGATGGTACATCCAGCAAGGATCTGGAACGGGTCAGGAAGGCAGTTGTATGTTTCACATGTGACGTACAATTGCTCCTCAAAATTCGCATTCAGCACCCTTTTTGCGATGTTTAGCATCTGGATGCCGATGAATGCGCCGGTGCTGAGGTATCCATGGAATGACTTCACCCGTTCTATCTGGAAAAGGAGATAGGGGTCGGTGATTTTTTTTATGACATCATCCATGTGGATCTCTTTTTTGGCTGGTACTTTGAACGGGTTGCCGAAATCTCTCCGAATGCAGGCTCCGGGAGCAACGTGATTCAAACCTGTCGCCTCAAGTTATAAATTTTCATGGGCTGGTAACGTTTCCTGCGTCTTCCTCAGGTACGAAAAGCGCCTCCCCGTATTTGTCCTTTCCGTAATTCCTTATGATTTCCTGTCCCTCCGGGGATGTCACATAGCCGATGTATTTCAATGCGAGGTCGTATTTCACGTCCTGGAACTTCGCAGGATTAACGGCCATGACATGGTAGGGATTGAAAAGGTACTTCTGGTCTTTCTCGAACAGGATTCCCAGTTTTATTTTTTCCTTCATGGCAAGATATGTTCCCCTGTCTGACAGGGTATAACCTTCCTTGATATCCGCCGTTGAAATTGTATCCCCCATGCCTTTACCCACAGATTGATACCATGCGCCTGAAGGCGTGACGTTGGCTGCTTTCCATATCGATAATTCCATCTTGTGGGTGCCCGAATCATCACCCCTTGAGATGAAAGAAGCCTGCTTTGCTGCAATCTTCTTGAAGGCATCCGACGCGTTGCTGGCATTCTTTATCCCTGCAGGATCATTCTCTGGCCCGATGATGACGAAATAATTATACATCATATAAGTGCGGTTAATGAAACTGCCATTAGCAACGGCTTTTAATTCAGCCTCAACAGCATGCACCATCACAACGTCGGCGGCCCCGAGTTCTCCCGTGGCTATCGCTTTGCCGGTTCCTTCGCATAAAGTCGATATTTCCACGTTATTTTCTTGCTCGAACTTTTTGTTCAGCACATCAAGCAATCCCGTATCACACGTAGAAGTGGTCGTGGCCAGACGCAATTTCTGCGGCGCAGCAACGGTTGGTGTAGGGATTGTTGTGTTTCCGGGCGGTGCCTGCTGGACGCAGCCGGCAAATAGTGAGATCAAAATCGAAACTAATATTATTTTTGCAAAAAGGTTCTTCATATTACCACCTTATGTTCACTCAAACATAACGCTTGGATAATAAAAGTTTCGAAAAACATCGGCAAAAAAGTTTATAGCAAACATTTGGTCATTCCCACTTCCCGAGCCTGCGCATGATTTTCATTACTTTAGAATATTATCCGTCCTTAATTCAAATGTTCCTTTTATGCCATTGACATCCACGTTATATTTTCCTGCTTTCAGTCCATAAACGTCGAGCGAAATCACTTCCTGGAAGGGCACAATAACTTGAGTGCAAAATGCATCCGCAGGTCGAACCGTTCTAATGGTGACCAAAAACGTATTTCCCTCTTTCTCCTTCACTACACCATCGATTCTAGTGCAGCCATCAGGCAGATAACCCCTGGCATTGACCTTTATCTGGACAGGAAATGATTCAAGAACCATTATTTCAATCCTCTCAACAGTGGCGTTGCCGTAAATATATTTGCCAGTTTTATTGTCTCTGTAATCTGGGGATTTTGCGCTGTCGGTCGATAGAGTACTTATGGCGATTCCCACAATAATGCCGCCAACGATTATTGCCGTAAGGATGAGCAGATTTTTATTCATTTGGTTTCCTCCTTTTCTGAATATAATAATTTAAGCTTCCGGCTCATAAAATATTTTCTTAAACTTCAAATGGATTCGGAATTATCCAGAATGATTTTAAGGGTAATAGATGCCAATCGACCTTACAATGGCTCTTGAGCGGGGCATATCAGCGTCTAACAGGAATTTCAGTCATGCATAGGTGCTTATCTCTTCATTAGCTACGATCCTGGTAGCGTATTCTATCGCAGCCAGCACATCTTCCTTTTTATACCCCCGGCTAAAGACCCAAGGATCACTTCAACGGGAATTCTCGTCCCTTTTATTATGGGTTTACCATGCCTTATTTCAGGGTCGATAACTATTCTTTCTTCGAACATCTTTACTTCTTCTATGAGTTTAATTAGATGCGGCGCCATCCGCAAACCCGCAGAGCATCCGCCAGCCGCCGGCGCGCGGGTGAGGGGGGACTGGGGAGGTTGTGGATGGTGGGGTGGGATGGATATCGAAGGCGAGGCGGGAGGAAAAGAGACGACTATAATGCACAAGAGGTTTCTATTGCCAACAAGACGGGATGTGCTATTAAAGAATATCCACCTCTTATGGGCAGTCGCAAAGTCTTAATATAGAAAACATGATATGCTTATCGGAGGTTTATCGTGCCACTAAGTAACATATTATTTGAATCCATAGAAGAAAATACTCTTCGAAATTTAGTAGACAATCAAGTTCCTGAAAGCAAAACTATTGATTATAAGGAAGCCTTAATAGGGAACTCCGATTCAGACAAAAGGGAGTTTCTTGCAGATGTGTCGTCATTTGCAAATGCTTCTGGTGGTTATCTGATTTTTGGTATTAGAGAATTATCTGGTGTGCCAGTAGAACTTTGTGGTTTGCAAAATATCAACGCTGATTCTGAAATTCTGCGCATCGAGAGCATTATCCGGGATGGTATAGAGCCAAGAATTCCCGGAGTGTCTATTCGCGCTGTGCCATTACAAAATCATAGATGGGCAATAGTCATCCGTATTCCAAGAAGTTGGGGGTCGCCCCACATGGTAACGTTAAAACTCAGAGGACATGAAAGATTTTTCTCACGGTATTCGGCAGGTAAATATCCCCTCGATGTATCAGAGTTGAAGGCAGCTTTTTTACTCTCAGAAACGATCTCGGAACGTATTAGGAACTTTCGCGTTGAGCGTCTTAGCAAAATCGTTGCCGAAGAAACACCAGTTAAATTGAATGATGTTCCCAAAATTGTCCTCCATATAATACCAATTAGCGCGTTTGATTCAACAACAAGATTTGATTTATCGCCAATTGCCCATGATTCAAGTTACCTCCCACCTATAAATACGAGTGGTTGGAACCATAGATACAACTTCGATGGTTTCCTGACTTATGGGCAGTTTACCGAATCAACTTCTGCCCATTCATATTCGCAAATCTTCCGCAATGGAATTATTGAGGCTGTCGAGGCTTCCATGTTAAACCCTGAAAGAAATAAGCGTTTTATCCCAAGTGTTGCGTATGAAAGAGAGTTGCTTAGCGCTTTGCCAAGATATTTGTCAAGCCAGAGGCAACTTGGTGTTGAAACACCCCTTATTATTATGCTCAGTATTTTGGGAATATTTGGTTATACCCTAGCTATCAACCGTTCACGTTTCCCGTTTGCTGATTCTCACCCGATTGATAGAAATACTCTTTTGATACCTGAAATCCTGCTCGAAAGGTTTGATAGCGACCTTGCTGAAATTATGAAGCCGGCTTTTGACTCTGTTTGGAATGCGGCTGGATGGCCAAGATCAATGAATTATAATGAAACAGGGCAATGGATTGAACACTAATCCATTTTTCTAAAATTGTGATTGATGCGAGCTTTGCAAATAAATAAGTAATGAACCATCTCACTTTCCCCCCGCTCCCCTAACCCTTTTTAACCATGACCGCCAATTAACACTCCATGAACTTCATCCACGCGAGTGATTTTCATCTGGGCTATGCACAGTACGGACTCGTTGAACGATTCCGCGACTACGCCCGCGCTTTTCATTCTGTCATTCAATACGCTATAGATCACAAAGCAGAATTCATCCTGATATCGGGAGACCTTTTCCATAAAAGGAACATAAACGCCCCCACTTACGAGCAGGCTTATAAAGTCCTTTCCGAACTGAAAGAAAAAAGCCCTTCCACAGGTGTTTATGCCATCGAAGGCAACCATGACCTTGCTTTCCACCAGGACGGCAAGAGCTGGCTTGAGATACTTAATTCGCAGGGTCTGCTCAGACTCATAAGGCTGAAAAACGCGAATGGTGTCGAGCGCATGGGGGATTATGTTGAACTTGATAATGTCCGGATATTCGGCGTGAAGTACATTGGCTCAAGTACCGCCTCATTTATTCCCCAAATATCAGAAGAGATAAAAAAAATAAATGATGCCAGGGGAAAAAAATACACCATACTTATGATGCATCTTGGCATGGAAGGCCAGGCAAAGTTGCAGGCAGCCGGGGAGGTTCCTTATAATTCCCTTTTGCCATTAAGAGATGTTGTGGATTATCTCGCTCTCGGGCATTACCATATGCAGTACGAACTGGACGGCTGGATTTTCAATCCCGGGAGCGTGGAAATGATCTCCATGAACGAGTATGGGCTGCCAAAGGGTTTCTATCACGTAAGGGAAAGCGGCGCCAAACATATAATGCCGATCACCCGCCCTGCCAAGCGTATTAAGCTTGACATCAGCGGCATTGCCTCTCCCGGCGAGCTTTATGAAAAAATCGGGGTCATGCTCAACAGGCAGCCACCTATCCAATCCGATAAAAGCCCCCTCGTCGAACTCATACTGTACGGTGAGATGAATTTCCCAAGATCAGAGGTGGACATGGAACACATAAAAGACATGCTGGCAGAAGAGTTAAAACCCCTCTTTTGCGAAGTAAAAATAATAAAGGGCAATTCACAGTACACCCTGAACGATAGCGACACAAAAGGGCTCTCACGCGAGCAGATAGAACTTCGTGTTTTTTCTGACAGGGTAAAACTTGACGGAAGGTACAGGGATCACTCGGAAGCGATCGTAAATACAATGATCGAAGCGAAAAAGCTGGCTGCGGCAGGCATTGAAGAAAGTGCGATCCGGAAGGAACTGAGATGGTGTTTTGAAAAAATAAAAAGCTCTCATTCCTACAATGAGAAACCGGGCCAAAAAAAGGCTCCGGGGCAAAAGACCCTTCTTTCCCACCTTGGAGAATGAATGCTCATCAAATCCGTAGAATTAAGGAATATCAAATCATACAGCAAAGAGAGCATCGACTTTTTTGAGGGGATCAACGGTATCTGCGGTGAGAACGGCCACGGAAAGACCACAATACTTGAAGCCATAGGTTATACACTGTTCGATTTCCTTCCTTTTGGCCATTCTGATTTCCTGAGGCACGGTGAAAAGTCAGGGTACGTGGCAGTCACTGTTGAAGGAAACGACGAAGTCGAATACATAATACACAGGAAAATCGGAAGTGGAAGCGACTATTTTGTAAGGACGCCGGTCAATGAAATAAAAGGAAAAAAAGACGTCCTGGCATGGATTGCAGGAAACCTTTTCCAGAGCGTGAAATCTGAAGACGAACTGCCGGCCCTCTTTGAGAATGCCATAGGTGTTCCCCAGGGGACATTTACAACATCTTTCCTAGAGACCGTAAAAGCAAGAAAAATGATCTTCGATAATATCCTGAGAGTTGAGGAATACCAGGTTGCGTATGCCAACATGCTCCCTGTCATAAATGCGATCAAAAAAGAGATCGATTCGCTTGAGAGGGATATCATACCGCTTCGGACCCGCACCGAGAATTATCCTGAATTGAAAAAAGAGAAGGAGTCCATGCAAATTGAGATTGACAGTTTAAGGGCACAGAGCCAGAAAATAAAGATCGATATTTCATCTCTAACAAAGAAAAAAGAAGATCTGTCGGCTAAAAAATCCCGGATCGATGCCCTCAATTCACAGATAAACAGTGAACGTGTCCGTATCGAGGGGCTTGGAAAACAACTGGAAAAAGCACGATCCGACCTTGCCAGGGCAGAATCGGCAAGAAAAATCATGGACTCACTTGAACCTGTTGAAGAGGAGTTCAAAAAAGAAAAAGAAAGGCAGAAAGGTTTGAATACCGCACGGCTAAAAAGGGATAAATTAAAAAATGATATTGCAAAAGTCGAATTAAATATCGCAGGCCTGCTTGAAAAGCTCAAACGTTCATCGCAACTCGCAAACGAGAACGCGGAACTTGAGGAGCACAAAAAACTCCTTGCCCCGAAAGTTGAAAACGCGCACAGGCTTGAAGATTCCATACGCGAACTTCAAAAGGAACTGAGAGAGCCGATGGCTGAAATAATATCGCACCTTTTGAATCTTCGGGAAAAAGAAAAACGCATTGAAGACATCAAACGCGAGATAGAAGAACAGGAACTCAAAATATCTGCCCTCCTGCCTCTCAGGGAAAAGCAACTGGAACTTGAGGCTAAAATAAATGAATCAAAGGATATCGTGCTTTCTCTTGTTGCACTGTCATCTGAGATCAAAATTTTAAAGAAAAAAGAGTTACAGGCTGGAAAACTGCGGGATGAGATATCTCTCTTCACATCCAGGAAAGAAAATCTTATACCCCTGGTCGCAAAGCAAAAGGAGCTTGAGGAGGAGATTAAAACTCTTTCGAACCTGCTGGATTCTCTTTCCCAGCTTGGTTTTGAACTGAGACAGGCGCTTGAAAAAGAAGAGCGCTTAAGGATCATATCCTCGGAAATCCGTGAGCTTGAGAAGAGTATAACTGCATTGTCTCCTTCTATCGAAAAACAAAAAGCGCTTGAAGGAAGAAAGCAGGAGTTAAGCCAACAGCAGGCTACTGTGAAAACCCAGCTCGAACAAATAAGAAGCAACATGAAACTTGCCGGGACAGGGGGCCTGTGCCCGGTTTTTAGCGGGATCAAATGTTCCTCTGTCAGTGATTTTAGCAAATATTTCAATGATGAGATCAATTTAAGGAATAACAGGTTAAAGGAGTTAGACGAACAGTTAAAACTGGTGTCTGAAGAACTCAAATGTCTCAATGATCCCATAAAACAGCAAGAAGAAAAAGTTGTGCTTATAAGTTCAAAGAAAAAAGACCTTACAGCCTACGAAGGCGTGGCTGAGGAGGTTGAATCATGCAGGGTGAAAATAAAAGCCCTTGTCCTGTCTTATCCATCGTCCGGCATTTCAACAGGCAGTGAGGAGGAGCGAAGAACGATAGCCAGGAAGCTGAATTCAGAAAAGGCTGAGAGTGAAAAACTGAAGGGACCTGTCAGGGAGGCAGAAAGCATTGAGGCCCTGATTAAATCAAAAAACGCAGATCTGGAGGAGTTCTCATCTCTTCCCGGTGAAATTAATGGATTGAAAGAAAAGATAAATCAAATGAATGACAGGTTCGGGCCGGACCTTGGTATCAATAATATCGATAACCATATAGACATCCTTAATTCTGAAATAAATTCCCTGGAGAAGTCTCTAAAAGAATTAAAAGACCCATCCAGGCAGGTAGATATGATCAGGTCATTTATTGAATCCAGGAAAGCGGACATAGAATCCCTGAAAAACGTCCCTTTGATGATATCGTCATGCCTGGAACAGCTTGATGAACTCAATAGTAAGTTCCATTTAAAAGAAAAATTGCTGGGAGATAAGGACGAACTCCTGCTGGCAGATGACTTGGTCGAGAACAAAAAGTCCCAACTTAAGGAATTGAATTCACCTGAAAAAGAATTGGAATCCTTAAACGGCATTATCAAGAAAAATGCCAGGGAGCTCAAAACGCTTGAAAAAACTCCCGAACTTCTGGAATCGGTCAGGAATGAAAAACAAAAAATCGAGTCTGATCTCCTGAAATTCAAGGGGCTTGATGAGACGATCGCGTCCCTTGAAGAAAAAATAGCAGGGCTTGAACCCGAACATAACAAGTATTTACAGTCCCTCCCTCTTGCATCAAAAATCGATGAATACGCCAGAGAGTGCGGGAATTTTGAAAAAAACATGGCACTTGTCAACACTGCCCTGAATGAATTAATCCTGAACCAGGAAGCGCTATTAAAAGAATACAGCGAGGTTGACCTGAACGACACGATATTACAACTTGAGGAACTCGGAAAAACCGCAAGTGCAGTCGCAGAGGCATTGAAGGGAAAAAGCAAGAACCTGGAAAAACTTGCCCGGGAACTTGCAGGAATGGAGAAAGACCTGCATAAAATAACAGATATCGAGAAAAGACTTGAAAACGAGAAGGACTTTTTATTCTTCTCAAATTTTATCCGGGATACAATAAAGAACTCATCAGAGTTCGTGATCAATGAATTTATCGGGGAGATAAGCATCGAGGCCAGCAATATCTACTGCGAGATCATGGATGACTACAGCTCGTCTCTCAGGTGGACAAATGATTATGATATCGAGATCGAGTCGGCAGGAGAGATCAACTCGTTCAAACAGTTAAGCGGCGGGGAACGCATGAGCGCGGCGCTGGCAGTTCGCCTTGCACTTTTAAAGGTCACGTCGAATTGTGATTTTGTGTTCCTTGACGAGCCAACGCAGAACATGGACGAGGCAAGGCGGGAAAATCTCTCAGAACAAATAACCAATATAAAAGGCTTCAAACAGGTGTTCGTTATATCCCACGACGATACGTTCAATGAAAAATACGCTCATGTGGTGAAAATCCAGAAGACCGACGGCGAAAGCAGGGTTGTGCCATGCTCGACTTAAAAAGCATCTCAGACCAGTTCGATGAAAGGCTTTCTGCAATAAAATCTTATGATGCCGAGCGCTCGGAATTAACCCTGGAATACAGGCGCGAACTTGAAAAACTGAAGGTTATCGACCTTAAATCCAATGATACATTTTCTTCATACAGCGGGGCTAAATTCCTTGAGCCCGGAAAGCTTATCCGGCCTTTTTCTTTTAACTGGAAGAACAGGCATGAATCCATGCAATGGGTTGACTCAGTGCTTTCAGGCATTGCAGTCGGGGCGGTTGACGGAAGCCAGATATATTCGGATAAGAACTACGAGATACCCCTGGCAGTCTTACAGACTTCTCGCATATTCAACAGGCATACCGACGATGGCGATCATAAACAGGAAATAGAAGCGACGATCATCACTCCCGATGAATTCGAGGAGGCAAGCGTATATTCATTCGGGAGAGAATATGTCGATGCGCGGCGGTTTACAATGGAATGTGAAAGTATCGTGCGCCTCATGAAAGGGCATGAAAAGCTTTATGTGTTGCTGGATGGCGCGCTCATCCTTTCCCATGTGAACGTGTTGAACACGAACATCCGGAAAATCTACATCAATGCGATTATGAAGTTGCTTGAGGCTTCGGAGAAAACCCGCAATCCGGTTATCGGTTTCATAGATACCACAATGCCCAGGGACATTACGCTTATGATGCATTTCCTTTTTGGATTAAAAAAAAGCAAGCTCTCAGACACGCATCTTTTTTCAAACCTGTCGTGGGGTGAAAGAACCGCTGCCTTTATCAGCGACAGGGATGACAGGCGCGGTGAGGAGGCTAAGTCCGTCCTTGATAACTACGGCAGGTTCAGGAACGAGATTGCATTTTTTTACATGAGGACAAGCAATGGTCTTCCTGCACGCGTGGAATTTCCATCATGGGTTCATGAAGAAGGTATAGTCGATAAGATCGCAGACATTATCAGGGCAGAATGTATTATTCGCGGTAATTATCCCGATATATTGATGCGGGCGCATGACGCCGCTGTGATCAGAACGAACGAACATGACCTTTTTTACGGGATGCTTGAGAGTTTCTGCAAGGCGCATGGGATCAGGATTAATAAGAGTGCCAAACATTTTCATAAAACGATGAAAAGGTGATTCGATGGTATTAGGAGATATAATAAGGGTCGAAGATGCAAACACATACGTTGTGAAAATACCGCCGGATGCTCCCAGGGAGCGCATTGGCAGGTTCGTGAAAATAAGAACGGATGACAGGGTCATAGTGGGTGTGATAAAAAACATCACGCATTCGATAAGGGAAGAACTGATCCCCTATATCGAGCCTGGCATGCAGCCAAAGTATGCGCCTTTTAATGAGGATTTCAGGGAAAGCTATTATGTCATACACGGCCTCGGTATAATGCGTGATGGGGTCATAAAATATGAGATCGATTCCCCGCCGGATGCCAGGGACAGTATTGAAGTTTTAAGTCCTGCCGAGCTAAAGGAATTCCATACCATTGACAATAAGCCAAGTATAGCGTATTTCAACGCCAACAGGGATGCACTTGATAAGAAAGTCCTCATCGGGATGCTCGATCAGGTTGAAGCGAACTATCCGGAATGTAATATGATGCTGAAGCTTGTCAGAAAATATATTGTGAGGGGAAAATGATCGGGACTGTAAGCTTTAGCGATGAGGAGGGGTTCACATTTATCTCATGTGAGAGGTTCCCGAAAGGGATGTTCGTATGTTATGCCGATGTCGGGACAAAAATCCTTTGCAGGGTAAAACATGCGGAACCTTTGAAAAGATATCCCGAGGAGTTCCTCATGGATGTCAGGCTGCCCGCGGATGATATTTCTGCGTTCTACGGGCTTGATCCCCTCGATTTTAAGTATTTTTCCTACTCGGCCTCGGTCATAGGTTATTTTGACGCTGCAATGGGTGAGTTCATAAATCCGAGGACAAACCCTTCCTGCGGGCAGAAAATAGAACTTGCAGGTAAGGATATCCTGAAAGATATAAGTAAAATGCAGGAAGGTTCAAGGGGCTCGGCATTTATGGGAACTGTCCTTGGAGGGGACACAGGGATCGTATTATCGGTACGCGACCTTGTAAGCCAGCATGTGTCTGTCATCGCTTCCACGGGAGCCGGGAAATCATATACCGTAGGGGTCCTGGTCGAAGAATTGCTGAAGCCCCAGAACATGGCACCGGTCCTGGTTTTTGACCCGCATGGGGAATATTCTTCGCTTGGTGAAATATCAAACATGCCAGGGTGCACTACTCCTTCCTACCGCCCAAAGGTAAAAACCGTGAAACCAGAAAATGTGAAAATAAGGATCAGTGACCTTCTGGTCAGCGATTTTATCAGCATAATGGACGACGGAACCATGTCCGATAAGATGAAGACGCTTTTCAGGTCTGCATACCACAATCTCAAGAACAGCAAAAAGAAGCAGTTCACGCGCAACGAGCTCCGGGGCGAGATCGAGGCGCTGCGGGACTCAAATAACGAGCCTACGATAGAAGGCATTCTCTGGAGGTTCGGGAAACTTTACGCGAACATATTCGATGATTTCCAGACCATCCCGCTTGCCGAGTATTTCAGGGTCGGCCAGCTCACGATAATGGATGTTTCAGGGATAGAGGAAACATTCCAGCAGTTGATAGCATCGGTCATGCTGCGCCGGTTGTTTGATGCGAGGGAGGGCACGGAGAACAACAGGTATAACGAATCCCATGTGGACAAGTTCCTTCCCTACCCCGTGTTCGTGGTCATCGAAGAGGCGCACAGGTTCGCACCCCACAGCGGCGAGGCAAAGTCAAAGAGCATCCTCAAGACGATCTTATCTGAGGGCAGGAAATTCGGTATCGGGATATGCATGGTCTCACAGCGGCCGAGCAAGCTGGATGCCGATTCGCTCTCGCAGTGCATGACCCAGATAACTATGCGGATAATCAATCCGGCGGACCAGCAGCAGATAGCCCAGAGCATTGAATCTGCAAGCAGGGATTTGATTTCAGAGCTTCCCTCGCTTGCGAAGGGGCAGGCGATAATCTCCGGGGTGGCGATAAATACTCCAACGATTGTGAGGATACGGAAGAGGCTTACGAGTGATGCTAAGGGGAGGAGCAAGGATGCTCCGGCGCTGTGGGAGGCAGAGAGGAAGTATGAGGAGAAGCATGAGAGGGCTGAGGTGAGGGCGGATGAGGAGATGGAGGTGGGGGTGTGATATAATAGCAAAAGCGACTAATCTCATTCTGCAACCAATGTTTTTTTAATGAAATCCATAAAATATTCCATCTGCATTTCAGGCGTGGATGGCATATTGCTTTCAAAAACGTTTCTCTCATATCTATCATGAAAGTGATGCGGGAATGTAGTTACATTCTCCCATGCTCGATGAGGTGCGTTGTCAAAACGATACAGTGTACCATCAATTTCGAGTCTGTCCCAATGGTAAGAATATTTACCAGAAGCTGAAAGCCAAATATCCGCAAAACTCCCATCAACGATCTCAATCCTCAATTTAGCAGGTTCACCCGAAGGGAGTTTTATTATCCTAGTTTCAAGAACAACTTCCTTGAACCGTTTCGCAATTGATTCAAGATTCAGATATGTTTCCCACATGCGTCAGTTCTATTTTTAATTTGTTTATCGAGTTCTCAAGATTTTCCAGAGTTATCAGGTCTTCCCAGCCAGGATGCTCGGGTATTGAGCCATCCTTCACTTTCTTTTCAAATTCGTCCAGAGAAGATATTTTGTATCTTGACATTATTTCCATTCTATCTCTCATGCAGGCTCTTATTCTGGATTTGACGTATTCTATAATGCCCTCTCTGATAAGAGCCTCTTCATTTATTCCAAGATCTTTTGATAGATGCTTGACTGCTTCATCTGTACTCATCATGGAGTTTCTCTCCAATATCGATATTTTAAAATTCTTTTGCAATGTATTTAAAGATGATGTATTTTGTCAGAAAGATGCTAATGCTGACTAACGAAACCATTGAATTCAGGAAGGATTAAGCCGTGAAAAGCTTAAAAATAACTAAAACGGTTGATTGGAAGCAAATAGAGCTCTTTGCAGGTCATGAAGCAGGGATTCATAGCACCTGCGCTGTGGGCGGCGCAGAGGAAGTATGAGGAGAAGCATGAGAGGGGTTGAAGTGAGGGCGGATGAGGAGATGGATGTGGGGGTGTGACAGTTTATAATAAGGTTAAGTGATTAAAATGGATTTGCTATTAATATCTAATCTGGGACATCCGATGAATGCTCGGATCTATGATATTCAAACTTTAAAAAGAAACCGAAGAGTTCAAATGATAATTATACATATTGGCTATTATGACTCAAATTCAAATTGATAATTTTTTAAATCCAGGGCTTGAACAGATTAGACAGAGTATTCGAGATATTGATGACAGTTATAACAATGATTGGGATATTCTCGCAGAATTATGTCAAAATTCAGTTGATGCAATTAGAAAATCAGTTGTTGAAGAAGGGATCATAAAATTAGAGATTGATGCACAAAGAAAGTCAATCAAAATCTATGATAATGGTATTGGAATACACCCTTCAAAATTGGCATATTTATTGAAACCTTTTTCAACTGATAAAAGAGATGATCCTGAAACAATTGGAGAAAAAGGAGTCGGCTTAACATATGTCATGTTTTCAGGGAATAAATTTATTATAAAATCAGGTACCGATCAAGGAGTAGGAAAAGGAACAATAAGAAATGCATATACTTGGAAGCAAAGAGATGATGAAGAAATATTGAATCTTGAATTTGAAGATTTAACAGAAGATTTTAAAGGAACAGAAGTTATTATAGAAGCAATTCAAAATACAACAATTTTTGAACTTAATTTTAAACAGTTAGAATTCATACTAAGGACTAAAACCGCATTAGGGAGCACAAAATCAATTTGGGAAACTGATCGAAACATTAATATTGAATTAGTATATAAAGATGTTAATGGTGATATTAATAGAACTGATTTGCCATTCCAATATTGGTTAGTCTATGAGAATTTACCCCCTACTGCAAAAATTAATTATGATGAATTTACTAATTATGCCATTGAATCAGATAGAACTGATTTAGAAAAAAGAAATAAATTACGAGATAAGGTAATTTTTAAGATTGGAAAATATGTTCATAATAATGTAAAAGAAATTAAGTACGTTGCTTGTTTTGTCCCAAAAAGAAATGTTTGGAATAAAATTTCAGTATATAATGGATTATGTACTGAGGAACAACTTGAAAATGAAAACTGGATTGAAAATTTTGGATATGTAAAATTCATGAGTGGCATCTTTAGTTCTATAAAGGGTATGCCAACAGGTATTGTCACAGATCACCCATTAACAGGGTATGCTGGTTATTGGGCAAATTTATTTATTTTATTTGAGGATTCCTCATTAAAATTTGATATTGGAAGAAAATCATTACACGGACGACAAGCAAAAATTTTGAAAGATTATGCTAAAATGATATTTAATGACTATTTAAGAAGTATTGTTAAATATATTTCAGGTGAACCTGAACCAACTACTGAATGGGATAGGGATGAAGCTTTTGAAGAGATTGAAAGCATGTTGGATCTTGATGCAAAAGAAATAAAATTTAGGAAAAATCCCAAAGATCAAGAAGCAAGCGTTGCAGCATTATTTTTTGAATGTATTGGTAATGGGAAAATTTCGGATATAATTCCCCTATACGCAGGATATAGAGGTAAGTATGATTTATATGCTAAATGGGGTCGAAAAAAGTTAGTAATTGAATTTAAGTCTAGGTTGAAAAATATTATCAAAGATTTCAATGATGCTCAAAAACTATTTGATGAAATTGATTGTATTATCTGTTGGGATGTATCTGATGAAGATAGAGATATGCTAAGAACCCGTTTGGGCATAGAAATTGAAGAGATTGCACCTAACATATTATCACAACGCACTCAAACAATTCCCCATTCGACACATAAACTCCTTCTATCAGGCTTTACTAAGCCAATATATATTTTGGACTTAAAAAAAATATTAGAGTGAAATGAAATCTGGAAACTGGATAAACTCAACCGTTTTCTTTTTTTTGTATCTATCTCTGTAGTCATGGATTGATTGAATCCTCCCTTTTGTAAGTTTATTCTGTAGCTTTTCTCCCACTATTCGTAATTTTAACTGTTCTATTACCAATTTAAGCAATTCAATCTTTAAGTTCTCAATTTTATCTATATCTATCACCATACTCCCCTAAAAACACAAACCCCAGCCCCCCACCTGCTCCAAACCCCACCGTGCCCCCTTCTCCTGCATCAAGAGAACGGAAAGCGCGCCTACCCGCAAAGTGCCCCGGCAGCCGCGATCCTGAACGCAGGCGAACCGGAAGTCGCCTTGGGATGATGCGGCATTTCGGTCACCTGTATGCTTTAATTTTGATGTGAAGCCCGGGAGCATATTGGCGATGGGGATTAATATTTTAAGAGTGATAAATGTGCGGCGCCTGTAATGAACGCATATTACATAGATGACGCGGATTTCGTATCCGTGGAAACGCGCATGAACTGGTGTTCACGCATGAAACATGATGAACCATAACTATAGCAATTACGGTTTGAATTTTTCATGGGAAATCCGTGCAATCCGTGTTCTACGTCTAGGTAGATCTGTGTCACGCACCCGAAAAATCAAAAACCACAGAAAGCACACAGGATACAGAGAAAAAACGGTACCGCTCTGAGGCTACTTACCTTTCGCGCGCACTTTCCCCTTTGACTTCTTGGGAGGATATCGAACTGACCTCAAATGTGCTTCAATCGGACCTTCCCAACCTTTTAATTTATCAGGGTCATCTTCGATAAGCTTGAGAAGTTCATCCTCATCTTTTACTTCATATCTCTTAATTTTCATAATATTCACTTTGCTTTGTCATGATATATCTCTTTGTATTCAGGTGCATGTCTTGCACTCAGTATTTTCAGTCCATTGCTTCCAGATTTTGCAGCAATAACCATGATCAATCTTCCAAAAGCCAGCCCAATAATCTGATATCGCAATTCTTTATTGACACAAATTTTTCTTTTATAAATCTTGCTTTTAAAAATCTGCTCTATTTCATAATCTTTTATCCCGTGTTTGTAAGCATGCTCATGAATCTCTAAATCCAGATTTTTCCAGTTAACCATAAATTAGACAGCATGCCAAATGGAATTATCAATATAAATACATGATACAATGTGTTAAAGACGACCGAGGGATAAAGCAAGGAAAAGGTTCAGGGAGAGATAAGGCAGAGACGGGAGCAACCGAAGAACCTTGTGATTCCTCTTCAACTTTTTTGATTTCTGTTTTAAGTATCTCCTTTTCATTATTATCTCAGGTCTCAAACCCGATTTCATGCGTTTCATGTTCACTTTTCTCCAGATCATTTCACCCAGTATCTCTAAAGCGGTTGCCCGGAAGCATATCGGCGCCGACGGATTAGTATTTAAAGAGTAATAAATGTACGGCGCCCTCAGTGTAAAACCCATTATTCTGATCTCTACGCCTCAGTGGCAATTTTTTTCTGAAGCCGCAGAGACCCAGAGACCGCTTCTATGAGTATCAAAAATTCAGAACCCCCCATAAAAAACGCAAACCACAGCCCCCCTATGCTCCAAATCACACTGTTCCTCCTCCTCCTGCACCAAGAGAACGGAAAGCGCGCATCCCCCGCGAAGTGCGGAATTCCTATCGGCAGCCGCGATCCTGAATACTGGCGAACCGGAAGGCGCATCAGGTGATCGATATATTATTTTTGGTCATTCCTTGATCAATTTCGATAGTATTTCATCAAAATTTTTAGAACGATAATACATCAATTTCTTCTTTCCAATAATATTCATTTCAATAAGCCCATACTTTTCCAGGTATATTATATCTGTCCTGGCTGTCTGGTAAGCTGTGTTAAACCTGTTCTGCATCTCTTTTATTGTAAATGTAAACTCTGGTTCATCGGATAATAATTTTATCATAATTATTTGCCTGTCATTAATGCCTTTGATTTTCTTGAGATCATATAATTCTCGTTTTTCCCGGATTTTTCTACTTATATATTCTTTTAAGCTATCAAATGCCAGACCCATTGTTTTTAACTGGTAATTAATAAAATAAGTTAAATCATTCTCATCAAGTTCCGAATATAAATAAGCTCTCGCATATTGTGCCCGTGATTTTACGATCATTCTGGATATAGACATATATTCTATCAGCCAATAGCCCTCTTTAAGTAAATACCAGTAAAAAACCGCTCTTGCAGTTCTTCCATTTCCGTCAGTAAAAGGATGTATATAACCAATAAGGAAGTATAAAATCGTAGCCCTGATAATTGGATGAATAAATCCCTTTTCATTTGATCCATTGGCAAAAATACAAAAATCCCTCATAATTTCGTCAAGATATTCAAAACCCGGAGGGACATAAACAACTTCTCCACTTGAACTGACAACAACAATATCATTTGATTGTCTAAATTGCCCTTCCATGCCCGGATCAGTTAACGTATCTTTCGTAATAGAAGAGTGAAT
Organism: uncultured archaeon; assembly: GCA_902386205.1. Taxonomy (GTDB): domain Archaea; phylum Halobacteriota; class Methanosarcinia; order Methanosarcinales; family Methanoperedenaceae; genus Methanoperedens. Next base: position 78,163 of record CABMIH010000077.1, read on the forward strand.
TTCTAAAATTAATTCTATTGTAAGTTCTTCACCTTTTAATTCGTTCAGTTTTTTTATCGTGTTATAATTATTCAGGATCATTTTTTCTGATTTGTTTTTTGGCTTCCTTTCCTGTCTTAACATCTTCTTGGCTTCTTCTCTTGTTGTGGCAGCTCCCTCTAATTGACTTGAAGCGATCGCTTCCTCCATAATTGAGCTGATTAGATATCTATTCTTATCACTGCCGGGAATTATTTCTTCTCCGCCGAGTCTTCCCCCAAGATTAAGATCAAATTCATGTAATTTTTGTTGAATATAAGTTGTCAGATTATATTTGAATTCAAATCCGGTTATATCACTTATTTTAATTTTTTCAGCGCTTAAATTTCTATTTATTTTAATAAATGTCCATAATACTTCAGGTCCTATTTGATCAAAGCCAGCTTTATATTTAAATTCAGACCAGTACAAATATTTGTTAATAGCTTCTTTAATTAATCGATCATAAGGATCATTTTTCAAATATTTGAGTGCATCACCGATCTTATTATGTGTTATCTTTGGCGGGCTTTCTGGAATTTTCATAAATCATTTCAATTACTATTAATTACTAATTTAGTTAATATTAGTAATTAATAGTAATTAAGCTTATCCTGTTAAGCCTGTTTCTCCGCCAGTTCTACCTCAATAATCCTCAGCCCTCCTCCCACATGCTCAAAAATCCCACCGTGCCTCTCTACTCATGCATCAAGAGAACGGAAAGCACCCCTGCCCGGAGGCTACCGGATAATATAAGACCCGAAGCATTCGAAATATAGTGTTATATCGACTCAATCTGAAAAACTTTCCCTCTATAATGGAAAGTTATATCTATAACATATACTCTATAATGGAATTATGCTGGAAGAGATAATAATCCAGAACCCCTGGTGGAAAACAAAACATGTCAGCGAGTCAAAATTGGGGAATATCAGGCGCTCTGAATTCGATCCGCTCAAAGATGAACTTGAAGATAAAAAGATCAGTTGCCTTCTCGGACCCAGGCGGTCCGGCAAAACAACGCTCATGTACGAGCTGATAGGACATCTTATCAGAAACGGTGTCAGTGAAAGGAATATATTGTTCATATCATTCGATAATCCTAAAATACGCCTGAACTTGCAGCATAATTTTGACGAAGCCATCAGGGACTTCTCAAATACCATGATCAGAGAGCCCATAGACAAATTGTCCGCGAACTCATATATTTTTCTGGATGAGATCCATAAGCTGGATGACTGGGGCAATATCATAAAATACTGGCAGGACCTGGGATTAAAAATAAAATTCATAGTCTCAGGCTCATCTTCTTTGAGGATCTTGAAAGGTGGCGGTGAAAGCCTGCTCGGCCGGATAAATTTTCATTTAATACTGCCGCTAAAATTCTCTGAGTTCACAGGCAGGGTAGCAAGCGCGGATTTTGAAAATTTCAGTGGCATCAAAAGGGCGCACGATGAATTACTTCTTGAAAAACATGACCTGATCATCAAGCTTGATGAATATATCTTAAAAGGAGGTTTTCCTGAAGTTTTTGGCATACAAGATATTGAGAAGGCTTACGAAGTCTTAAAACAGTATAAAACCCTCACGATAAACAGGGATATCCTGGATCTGAAGGATATAAAAGAACCGAGAATCCTGAGCGACCTGGCCGACCTTCTTTCAGATCATATGTCCCAGAGAATAAGCTATTCTGCATTTGCAGATATTCTTAATATTAAAGTAGACACCGTCAAGAATTATATCTCATATCTTGAGGAATGCTTCTTGATATATACTGCTTATCTCTACTCCAAAAAACAGGTAATTTCCACAAGAAAGGAAAAAAAATTGTATTTCATCGACTGCGGACTTCGAAATTCCCTTCTGTTGAAGGAAATAGATGACCTTGAAAAAACAAAAATCATTGAGAACATTGTTTTTTTCCACATACTTTCCCTGAAAAAACGAGAGTTATTTCCCAGGATATTTTACTGGCTTGACAGGATGCGGAATGAAGTCGACATAGTGATAACCCTGAAAAACGAAGTAATTCCGATAGAAGTCAAATATTCAGATAATATAGGGAAAAAGGATATAAAGGGATTAATAAATTTCTGCGAAGAGTTTAAGACCCGTGGGCTTGTAATTACGAAAGACCTCCTGAGAGATGATGGAGATATTATTTTTATTCCTGCCTGGCTTTTTTTGATAATGATTTAGTGAGGGCAAAAAGCTACTTTTGTGGATCCTGCATCAGGAGAACGGAACGCGCGGATACCCACGAAGTACGGAGTTCCCCAATATCGGCAGCCGCGATCCTGAACACAGGCGAACCGGAAGGCGCCATGGTAGTGAACTACTTAATGTTGTAAATTAAAGTATTCCCTTATGAATATAGAGATTTCACCTGAATTGGAAAAGGCTTTTAAAAAATATGTTCTTGAAAAACATGGAAAATTAGGCGGGAAATTGGGGGAAGAAATGGAAAAGGCAATATCATTGTACTTGATCCATCAGAGTACCATGAAAGCATATATTAAAAAGAGGAAAGACAAGTTAGAGGCGTACAGGAGCGAACAGACCGCATGAGCAACGCCCGGTATATTGGAAGCAAAAAATGAGAGCTTGGAAGAATTAATCCGTGCAATCAGTGTTCTCCGTCGCGGCAAATCAAGACGGCACTATCCCGACAGAGAAAGGCTTTAAAAATAAGGGAGATCAAAGGATCTTTGTCTCATCCATCAATTTCTGTGTGGCTATCCAGAAGCATATGATTGAAAATGGATATGTAACGAATCCACCCACAGCTATCGCACCGCCTATGGCATTAATCACCATGAGGACAATACCAAGTATTATTGAGAATTGCAGATTCTCTTTTCCAATATTGTAGCTTTTCTTGAGAGAATCGATTGCTCCAAGATTTTGTCCTATTGCTATCGGGATAGCATACTGGAAAAGGATGATTAATATCAATCCAGGGATCACAAGAAGAAAGAGTCCAATTATTATCGCTAAACCTCCAACTATTGTCATTATCCAGCTTGTTCCGAAGCGATCAAATCCCTTGAATATATCTTTTATCTCGATTTCGTCTCCGCGGATTATCTTTCTCCCCATTATATATAACCCGAATAGTAATGGCGGAGCTGTGATTATCAGGATAGAACCGATCGCTGCTATCACTGCCGAAACTATGAAAATGGCAAATTGTTTTTTGTAGATTTCAAAACTTTCATTTAGTATGTCTTCCACTCGCATAGAATAAAACCCCTTATAATCATCATTCAATGCATAGTATAAAAAACTATCTTGATTAAAAATGAGAAATTGGAGAGAAATTGAGCAATCGTGCCAGCCTCAGTGGCAATTTTTTTCTGAAGCCGCAGAGACACAGAGGCGCAGAGATAGTTGCCATGAGTATCAAAGATTCAGAATCCCCCCATAAAAACGCAAAATCCCAGCTCCACATGCTCAAACCCCACTGTGCATTACTGCATCAAGAGAACGAAAAGCGCGACTCCCCGAAGTGCACAGTTACCCAATACCAGCAGTCGCGATCCTGAACACAGGCGAACTGGAAGTTACATCTTTAACCATTTCTACTTTATATTAATTCAAACTCCGGGAACCTGGGGAGGCCGCGCAGAAGGAGCCTTCTCAAGCGCGGTCTTGAGCTTCACTTTCCCCTGCCCCCTGAAAAGCTCCAATGTAACTATGTCGCCCACATCATGTTTGTTGATAACTTTGATCAAATCCCTCACGTTGTTTATATCAAAGTCGTCAATGCGTATCAGGATATCCCCTATCTCGACTCCCGATTTTTCGGCTTCCCTTCCAGGTACTACATTGGTAATCACCACTCCTTTTTCTGTGGGGAGGTTATAGTATGCGATAAGTTTTGGATTGACGTCAACGACATTTATTGCTATCCACGGCCTTATGACTTCACCATGTTCGCGTAGCTGCTCTGCTATCCACATGGCGGGCTGTATCGGGATCGCAAACCCGATACCCTGCGCAAAAGGTATGATCGCGCTGTTGATTCCTATCACAACGCCTTTACTGCTTATCAGCGGGCCGCCGCTGTTCCCGGGGTTAATGGCCGCATCGGTCTGTATAAGCCCTTCCATGAATGTTACCTCTGTCTGGATCGACCTGTTCAATGCGCTTATAACGCCCGCCGTGACAGTTGGGCCGCCGACAAGACCCAGGGGGCTTCCGATAGCAATGGCCATCTGCCCAATTCTCAGGTTGTTGTCTTTTGCCATCTCTGGCACAGGCAGGCCGCTGGTTTCGATCTTTATCACAGCAAGATCCATCAGGGGATCGATGCCCCTTATCTTTCCAGGGAATATCCTCCCGTCTTCCAGAGTTACTTTTATTTCCTGGGAACCAAACACGACATGGGCATTTGTTAGTATGAAACCATCTTCGCCTATTACAAAGCCGGAACCTACGCCAGGGACAGGGTGCACGTGCAGGTAAGCATCTTTCATCAACATTACTTCGCTGATATTCACAACGCCTGGAATTACTTTTTCAACTGCCGAAGTTACCATTTCATCAAAATCAACCATATCAATTACCCCATGAACTCTTGTTCTTTATAATATTTGAAGCTATTTATGCCGGATGTTGGAGCGCAATGAACAATACGTTAGTTTAAAATAACCTGAGGGATATTTAACGTGTCCCCGTGCGGGGGTAACCTTGTTTATAATAAGGTGCAAAATTTGCGAGAGTATCCAAGCGGCCAAAGGAGTTGGACTTAAGATCCAATTGCGCAGGCATTCGTGGGTTCAAATCCCATCTCTCGCATCAATATATATTAAAATTCTTTGCAAAGATATTTTTTGCGGAAGATGCCCAGAATACCCACTCATTGCGAGTTTTGTCTTTCAGATGAGTAGCCCCTCATTGTGCGAGGTGCATATACGTCTTTCGCCAATGTGCAGGGGAGAAGAAAGTAACATGGTATTTCAATGCCACAACTTCCCATGCCAAAGGCTAAAGGATTTTACTGGCAGGAAAAGGGCATCCCGTTTGTCCGCAATGTGGGTAAGCGATAAATGTGGTTTGACAAAGCAGGATGGGCAAACTCTGCTGTAGGAAAAGACCACTAATAATTGATTACACCTCCTTTTTGCTTTGTTTATCCTTCAGGTTCTTAACATGATGCTGCGCGTTCCCAGAATGGCCTTCAGACTTGGCATCCTCGTCTTCTTCCTGATCTTGTTCTTTGCATCCATGGTTCTCTTTACATTTGTCGCCTTCGTTGCATCTATCGTTTTCTTCGTCGTCTTCGTTGTATCCATCGTCTTCTTTACATTTGTCGTCTTCGTTGCATCTATCGTTTTCTTCACATTCGCCATCATCATTTTTTTCATCGATTGCACATTCGTTACACTTGCCATGCTCCATGACTCTTATTGTATCGCTGCCTTCAAAATCAACCCAGGCGCCTTCATACAGGACTTTTCCGGTAACCGTGAGTGCGACCTCATTCCCTGTCGGTACATTTATTAAATCCTGCCTGTTAAATTTCACAATTAATGTACCTCCATTTTTACCTGATACAACACCTTTCACTGCATGAGCGCCTTCAAGCACCACGGTGCTAAGATTAATATCTGTAACATTGTAGCCTTCCGGCAATGTGATAAATGCTGTGAGTTTTCCTTTGCTGTCAAGGTTCAGACATTCGGGTTTGATCACGATTGTAGCATTTATTTTATCCTGCTGGGCCTGTGTTCTGACATCCCATGTCCAACCATTTGAAACTGTACCGTTAACGTTGGTCGCAACAGCATTTATGACCCAGATGCCTTCGGCTGCACTGATGTTGGCGTATGTGGATTCCGTTACGCCCTCCTGAGTATAAACCTGCGTACCATTGAGATACCAGATAACGTTGACAGTCTGGTTGATAGTTATGTTAAATGTCCTTGCTGATCCTGAAATATCATATGCAGGAGATGCGGGAGAATAAGCAGTGATTGCAGGGCCATAAACAGGCTCCGTCACTACCCAGTCCCATACCTGCATCGCAGTACCGTTAACGTTTGTTGCGACTGCCGTAACGTTCCATGAACCTGTTATTGCATTGTTATTTGTATATGCTGATTCTGTGATTCCTTCATCAGTGTAAACCTGATTACCATTGAGAGACCAGATAACGTTGACCGTTTGATTCACAGTTACAGAAAACCTTCTTGCTGATCCTGAAATATCTTATGCAGGAGATGTCGGAGAATATGCAGTGATTGTAGGGGCATATACAGGCTCGGTCACTATCCAATCCCATGTCTGCATAGCAGTTCCGTTAACGTTTGTTGCTACTGCTGTAACATTCCATGAGCCTGTGACTGCATTGGCATTCGTGTATACTGACTCCGTTACGCCTTCATCATACCCGACCTGTGTTCCATCGACGAACCATCGTACAGTCACTGACTGGTTCACAATTACAGTGAACGTCCTGGTTGCTCCTGATATGTCATAAGCAGGAGATTCAGGAGAATAAGCAGTGATGGAGGGGCCATAGATAGGCTCAGTTACTATCCAGTCCCATACCTGCATTGCGGTTCCGTTAACATTGGTCGCCACTGCTGTAACGTTC
>CABMIH010000078.1 GCA_902386205.1 uncultured archaeon
AATGACTGAGCAGGATATGATTAATGTGCTTGCCAATGCCGGATATATTATTAAAAAGAGGGATGTCAGGGGGTGCATATAGCCCCCACGTTTTACGGGTGATATGAGTTTTTCATAGGAAAATTAAATACTCATGCCAGAGGTAAAAAATATGTATGAAACAATCGAGATAGAAAAAGTAGAACGATCATGCCCCGCCTGCGAGGAATATTCAAAAAAGCATTCCACAAATCCTCCAAGGATAGCGGTCATGGCATGCGAAGGGGCATGCAGCAAAGGCGAGGTTGCACGGCTGGCCGCAAACATGGTAGCGCACAGACTGGCAAGGGAAGAAACTGTACGCATCTGCCTTGGCGGCGCCTTTACAAAAGACACCGGGCAAAGGGATCTTGTCAGGAGAGCAAACAAGACAATTGCCATCGAAGGCTGCTTTATATCCTGCTCTTCAAGGATATGCACGCGAAGTGGCAGAAATCGTGGCTAAGGAACATGTTCCTGAAGCAGTCCCTGATAAGGAGAACACGAAAACAGCGCAAGGGAACAGCACCCGTAAAAACAATAAATCAAGCTGCTGCGGGAATTAAAACTGAACATTTTTATTGATTTACAGGCCCCGTGCCTGCAACACATCTTTTTCGGTCAGGTTCCTGATATCGATCCCTTTCATGGCCCCGCCAAGACCCTTTGAGACCTCTGCAAGTACTGAAGGATTATCGTAATTATTAACTGCCTCGACTATGGCTCTTGCCATCCTTTCCGGATTCTCTGCCTTGAATATCCCTGAACCCACAAAAACACCATCCGCTCCAAGCCGCATCATGAGCGCCGCATCCGCAGGTGTGGCGATGCCGCCTGCCGCAAAGTTCACGACCGCAAGTCTGCCCAGTTCTGCCGTTTCCTTCACAAGCTCAGCCGGTGCCTCGATTTTCCGTGCCACTGATATCAATTCTTCATTGTTTTTTCCTTTGAGTTCCCTTATCGCTTCCATGATAGCCCGCATATGCCTCACCGCTTCCCTGACATCTCCTGTCCCGGCCTCGCCTTTTGTCCGTATCATGGCAGCGCCTTCGTTAATTCTCCTAAGCGCCTCACCCAGGTCCCGTGCGCCGCATACAAAAGGTATGGTGAACCTGTTCTTGTCTATATGGTACATCTCATCAGCCGGAGTGAGGACTTCTGATTCATCCACCATGTCAACGCCGAGCGCTTCAAGGATCTCGGCCTCGACGAAATGCCCGATCCTTGCTTTACCCATGACCGGTATTGTCACGGAATCGATTATGGCTGAGATCACCTCAGGGTCAGCCATCCTTGCTACACCGCCCGCTTTCCTGATATCGGCAGGTACTGCGTGAAGGGCCATTACTGCCACAGCCCCGGCTCTTTCAGCGATCTGTGCTTCCTGCGGCTTGGTAACATCCATTATTACACCGCCTTTTTGCATTTTTGCAAAGCCACGCTTCAGGAGTTCTGTGCCGTGTCTTAGATTTTCAAGTTGCATAACGTGCGGTTCTTCATTATGATATAAGATATTATACTTTGCGACATTGGCAAGCAAAAGTTGCCCCAATTATTTATTCACTTTCAGTCCTGCTCCTAACAAGCGACGTGAACACCGCAATCCCGCATATGATCGCAGAAACGATATAAGTATCCCGGAAAGCAGGCAGGAATGAACCCTCAATATTGCCGTAGTGAACATATCTCGTACTGAATACAGCGCCGCTGAGGGCCACACCTATAACCATACCCATGTTCCTCATTGTCCCCAGGGTTCCTGCTGCAATGCCAAGCCTCTCCCTGGGGAGTGAACTCATTATGATACTGTTATTCGGCGCCTGGAAAAGTCCCATCCCAAGACCAAAAAATGCCATACGTAAGGCGACATCAATGAAATTTGATGATGACGAAAGAAAACCAAGTGAGAAAATAGAGAGGCTTGCGATTCCAAGACCCATTGAACTTAAAAGATTTGATTTTGTTTTATCATATAACCAGCCGCTGGCAGGGGATACCACAGACATCACCACAGGGACGGCGATAAGCACTATGCCCACTTCCTGCGGTGAATACCCAAGCTGCTCTTCAAGAAAAAAGGGCAATAAAAGTATGACCCCGAACATTGAAATGAAAACAAGAAGCGCGCTGATATTAGCTGCCGCAAAAGGCTTGTTTTTGAAATGCCGCAAATCCATAATGGGCTCTTTTGCCCTGTTTTCAAGGTAGATGAAAAGAATAAAAAACAAGATTGATAAGCCAAAAAGAGCAATAATATACCCGGACGCCCAGCCGAGTTCCTGGCCCTCGCTCATGGCCAGGAGCAACGATACAAGACCTATAAAAAGCGTTACCGCACCAGGAACATCAAAGGTTGAACCCACTGCGGTCTCATCTTTACGAAGGATGGCGGAAGCCATCACCACACCGACGATCCCCACAGGTATATTGATATAAAAAATTGATTGCCAGCCGACATTTTCGATGAGAAAACCACCTGCTACAGGGCCGGCCATTGAACCTATTGCTACCACGGTGCCTATAAATCCCATCGCTTTGCCTCTCTCTTTCAGGGGAAATGCATTTGAGATTATGGCAACCCCGGTAGCCATCACCATTGAGGCCCCGATGCCCTGTATCACCCTGTAAAAGATCAACTGTCCGACTGTATTTGAGATGGCGCATAATCCAGAACCCGCAGTAAAAATTGCAATCCCCACTGTAAAGATCCTCTTCCTGCCAAAAATATCCGAGAGCCTCCCAAAACTTAATAGAAGGCTTGTAATTATCAACAGGTAACCCATTATCACCCATTCAATGGTCGTAATATCGGTCCTGAAATATTCTGTGAGCGTCGGGAGGGCTACATTTACAATGCTGCCGTCAAGAGTGGCCATAAAAATGGCTATCCAGACGGTGAACATCGCCTTCCACTTGTATTCCATCTACTGTCCCTTCACATGCTTGAGAACATGCCCCATCTCAGGAAGTATAAGTTCAAGGGCAAGCTTGACTGCATTTGGCGAGCCGGGAAGGCAGAATATGACTTTCCCGCGTGCAATGCCAGCCACGGCGCGGGTCAGCATTACCGAGTTCCCGACCTGTTCAATGATTTTATGCCTGAGCAGTTCCCCAAAGCCCGGCATATCCTTTTCAATGAAAGGCGATACCGCTTCGATAGTGACATCATCAGGTGAAAGACCTGTCCCACCTGTTGATATTATTACATCGGCTTCCGAATATAAGCAATTCTTGATAGATTCCCTTATCGTATCGATATTATCGGGGATCAATTCGTAATGCACTACCCTGCTCCCCTGAACCTGGGCCATTCCCCATATGAGTTTCCCTGATGCATCCTCGGCGCGTTCGGGCCTGTCCGTTTTCCCGTATTTTTCAAATCGCGAAGTGCTTATTGTCAATATCGCGTATTTGTAAGAACTCTGCACACTTTCTTTATGAAGAAGCGAAGTATCCATGAGGGTTTGTTATATGTCAAAAGGTATATAATAGTACGCAGCAGAATCTTTACTTTTAATATGGATTTATAGTTTATTTTATCTCCCTTTGTTCGCAATCAGATTAATCAAAATCAATATTACCTGAAGCCACTGGATCTCTTTTGGGCTTTTTTCTTAATCCGACAGTCCTTGCATCTAATGGGTTCACTGTATCCCTTATCTTCAAAGAATTGTTGCTCACTTTCTGTGAAAATGAAATCTTTGTTACAATCAATGCATTTTATCTTTTTATCCATGCTAAATACTCCATGCCACAGGTAATGTATGGAACTATCAGGTAAATAACTCTTTTAATGCCTGTCCCCCAGTATAAACGCAACCAACTCCACTCAGATATTGTGCAACTCTCAATGCTTCCATAATTTCTTCTTTTGTGGCGCCAGCTTCTAAGGCCTGTTGAGCCAGCGACTTTACGCCATTAACCGCTCCGTAGGATGCATCGAAAGCCATTGCAATAAGCAACTTGAATTTCTTGGGCAAAGCCCCTTCAGCAAAGACAAAGTCTCTTGAATTTTCAATATGCTTAAGCAAGTCAGGGTCTAATTTCTCATAGATTTTTAAGGGGGGTTCTGTCATATAATCACCACAATTAGTAATGGGATAAACCAATCTTAAATGTTGTCAATCGGCTGATGAGGAAAAAATACAATACCATTGCGTCCGCTCAAAAATGGTAGAAGCAACCGAGGAATTGGTCAATGCATAAATAAACGTTCCTCACATATTGTTCAATGATAAAATATTCGAGGTTATGATCATGAAACTTAATGGCAACACTATTTTAATTACGGGGGGTGCAACAGGCATAGGGTTTGCACTTGCTGAAGCCTTTGCAAAAGAAGGCAATGACATAATAATTTGCGGAAGAAGAGAACAGAAATTAAAGGAAGCAAAAAGTAAACTTCCTCAAATACATACCAGAGTATGTGATTTATCTAAAGAAAAAGAGCGAGAGGGATTATATAATTGGGTTAAGTCTAATTTTAAAGGCATTAACGTATTGGTGAACAATGCAGGAATTCAGAGAATGATTGATTTCAAGAAAGGAATTTCTAATTTGACGGATGGTGAAAATGAAATTGACATAAATTTAACAGCTCCTATTTACTTGTCAGCATATTTTATTCCAGAGTTGCTAAAACAGAAAGAATCAGCCATTATCAATGTTTCTTCTGCATTGGGTTTTGTACCAATAGCATTTATGCCTGTTTATTGTGCAACTAAAGCAGCTATTCATTCATTCAGTTTATCCATTAGGCATCAATTAAGAAACACATCAATAAAAGTGTTTGAAGTGATTCCTCCAACTGTTGATACTGAGTTAGATAAAGGGGCAAGAGATGAAAGAGGACAGGTAGAAAAAGGAATCCCTCCAGCAGAGGTCGCAAAAGCAACCTTGAAAGCATTAGAAAAAAATGAGTATGAGACGGCAATAGGTATGGCTCAAAATTTGCGAATGGGAGCAAGAGATAATCCAGAACAGATTTTCCAGAGCATTAATCAGTAGGTTACAAAGCCAGAATCAATATTGATAAAATATTTCAGTTGAAATTAAGATGATGCTACCAATTTGAAAAAGGTGAACAAGATGTATTATGAAAAAGCAGGTAAAGAGAATACCCAAAAGACTTTAGTTCGGGGGTATCAAGAACCCTCCGCCTTTCGAAGGCGGAGATGAATTGATACCCACACTTTTGAACATGAATCCGTAATAAGTACGTGAGAGGGTCTCCAAAACACCTCTCACAAACTAACT
>CABMIH010000079.1 GCA_902386205.1 uncultured archaeon
ACATTGGGCAGACGTAGATTTCAAAGTACAGAAGAAAAATCCATCGCAGAAATTTTTAAAGGACTTTTTCTATGGCTAACCGAGACAACCATAAACGCTCAGGGCTTCCAGCCCTGAGTAGTTTACTGTTAACGTCCAAAGACCATTTGGGATGTCCTCTATGTACCTTCTAAATATTATTTCACCGCAGAGTTCACGAGGAACGCAAAGCAGCGCAACAATGTTTTTTGCGAACTTTGCGTTCTTTGCGGTGATTTTCGCTATGTTACTCCAACAGGTGGGTAGACACTAATCTTAGTCATAAGCATGTCGGTTGAGAGTTTTTGCTTAAAAGTCTTAAATTCTTTAAGACCTGGCAAATACCCGCTCCTCATACACTGCACCGCCTGCAATATCAAGATACCACAAAGAAGACTATATAATTATATATGACACATATACATTCATATCGAGCCCCCTTATGATCCCCAGAGAAACAATCTCAGCCATCGCAAAAAAAATAGCAGAACGCTTCAATCCGGAAAAAATAATTCTGTTTGGCTCATATGCATGGGGAAAGCCGGACAGGGACAGCGATCTTGACCTTTTTATAATAATGGAATCAGGAGAAAGACCGATAAAGCGCGCAGGCTCTATCAGGAAGGTTCTGAGAGAACTATATGTTCCGATGGACATTCTCGTCAGAACACCCGAAGAACTGCAGTACAGAATCGAGATAGGTGACCCCTTTATCAAAAAAATAATGAGCGACGGACAGGTGATATATGCGCGAGATCGTGCGGGAGTGGATTAAGAAAGGAGAAAGCGATTTCGTTGCAGCAAAGACTCTGTCGCTGCAAAAAGGACTTGAAAACCAGACAGGTTTTCACTGTCAGCAGGCAATTGAGAAATGGTTGAAAGCATTCCTTATAGAAAAGGGTGAAGAAATACGGAAAATCCATGATTTGATGGCGCTTGTCATTGACTGTGAAAAATATGATCCGGATTTTCATGAAATCGAGCCTCTTGTCGATGGTATCAGCGATTTCGCGGTAGAATTCCGTTATCCGGGTGAGAACGCCACCCCTGAAGAAGCAAAGGATGCACTCAATAAGACTATCAAGATAAGAGATTTTCTTCTAAAAAAGATCGAATATGAAGAAAAATCCTGAACATCACCCCACCCCCATCTCCCCCAGCCTCTCAGGCAAATACACATCCGTAACATAATCCAGCCCCTTCCCGGCAAAAGCCTGCTGCTCAGCCTTCTTTCCGATCTTCAGCATCAGGTTTATCTGGTCTTTCCAGTAATCCGTTTCAAATCGTGGGTCGGTAAGCTCGCTCTCAAGAGCCTTGATGTCCTGGTCGTTCAACTTGTCCGTAGAAAGCTCGTATTCTACTATATCCGATGACTGCACTCCTATGAACTTTGCCGCAGGCGTTGCCATGAACTCGGATAGATGTGCGCTCTTGATGGCGCCATAGGCCACGCTTGCATATATGCGGAAGCTCCAGGGGTCGCCGTCAGTGAATACAACTACGGGGAGCTTGAGTTCCTCGTTCATGCGCTTTATGATGCGCCGGGTGCTGCGCGCAGGCTGGCCTTTCAGGTGCACGAGGATGGCATCGAACTTCTCATCGAACCCGTTCTCGATAAGCCTGTCCTGCATCCCGCCTGTCTCTATCGCGATAATGAACTTCGCGTCGTGCTCCATGAACTTTATCGTCTCAACGTTGTACGGTATCTGATATCCCGCCTCGCCCACGTCATCCTGGCAGTGCATCGTGCGCTCCCCGCGCTTTGTAATCTCCTTTATCTTTATCGGGCCGTAGAGTGTGGCGCCGTTCTCCTCGGGGCGCACATGGAAATCCTCGCGCTGGAGTCCTGTTATTATCTCAAGGTCTTCTATCAGGCGGTCGCTCTCTGCCTGCTCGTGGAACTTTGCGATATCCCAGTTCTCACTGATGTAATATAATTCTCTCAGTGTCGAACTCTTGTTCTGGTCAAGATGCCCTTTTATCAAAAGCTCAACCACATGCGAGGTCTTAAGGAGCTGGTTCGCTCCTTTTACTGTCTTTGCACTCCGCAGGCTCTCGCTATCCCCATACACCCAGACGTCGCCGTTCTCATTGAGTTCGATGTTCTTCTTGGTGCGCGAGGGCAGAACGATATGCGGGATGGTCTCGCTTTCGAACTGCTCATAGAAATCCTGTATGAGCTTCTTAAGTGTGGTCTTTGATTGGGAATCCCGTATCTCCTTGTTGCTTTTCTCTGTCATACATTTACCACCTTCGCGCCCGTGATAAGCTCTTCATCGATCCCGTCCACAACAAGCTGGGGAAGCTTTGAAGCCTCAACGCTTTCTATGTTCAACCTGTAGATCAGCGCTTTCTGCTCCCCGGGTTTCAATTTGATCTTCCATAGATGATCGGTCTGCTTCCCGATGGGGATTTTCTTCGGTTCCGGGCTTGCAGATTCGATCTGGTATTCCAGGGTTTCATGGAGGTTGAAGCTGTACGTGCCTTCACCGTGATTCTTTAGCCTTATCTCGACATCGCACCCCTTCCCGTTCTGCTGGACAACCCGCTGGATATAGACATTTCCCATGATCTTTGCCACTACCGGGGTGATATCAGGTGTCGGGCGCTCAAGTATCTCGCCAACTTTCTTTGCGATGCGCGGCAGTATCTTCTGGATGATCTCTTCCTTTTCCCTTCTCCGCTGGAGGTTATCCTGTCTTGATAAATATAGCTTTAATCGCCGCGCCACATCCTTCAGCGCCAGTTCGATTTCTTCAACTATCTCGGGGACATCGGCTATTGCCTCTTTTGATTCAGAGGTGAAGGGGATGTGCGTCGATGCGACGTGCACAAGGATTATGGCAGGACCTACCGGGAACGAACCGCCCGGCTGGTCAAGTGAATAATTCTTCCATTTGATGTTCTCAACAGCATGGGCTATGGCGCAGGCACCCTGCTGGTAAAGCAGGGGTACGCGGTTTGCAAAGCGCAGTATTTCCACTTTTTCTTCCCTGGCCAGATTCCCCCCGAAAGCTATGCCCGCCTCGACCTGGAAAGGGTGGCCGCTGTGCACTGCCGCCGGCCGTGTAGTCGTCTCGATGAAATCTATGGTATGCTCTTTCTCAAGCCCCTTGCGTATCAGTTCCTCGGTGATGGGGGACAGGCAATCAGTGGGCGGAGCCTGTATTTTTGCCTTCCTGAAAGCCTCATGCAGCCGTTTTACCTCATCAAGCGCGACTATCTTCGGGTCTTTTCCGGGATTTATACCTGATTTCTTACAAATATCTTTAGCTGTCTGGGTGCCGATGCGGGAAAACGAGCTTCGTAAAAACGAGTCAAGTGTGTCGCTTTCAGTATACCGGAGCATCTTCATGAGCGTCCCGAGTTCAATGCCATGCGGATGGGGAAGTATCTCCTTTGGCTCCACGGGCATTTTGTCGGTCGCCCTCTCAAATATTATCTGGTTGTTATCAGGCTCGATGAGAGTTATTCTTGCATGGGGATTGACAATGGCAGTATCCTTCAGGTATTCATATACGGACTGCCTCCTGCCTTTGATATATGAAGCGGCCATCTCAAGTTCGATACGCGTGCCCCGAAGCCTGTCCCACTCGATTATCTTATCTCCGATGATCTCAGGTTCATTGGGCTGCGTGTTTATCAACAATTCAAAATAATGCGCTGGAGCATCACGGTCTATCTTGGATACGATTTTCGCGGGGCGGCCTGAGGTGAGCTGCGAATACAATACTGCCGCCGAGATGCCTATCCCCTGCTGGCCCCTGCTCTGCTTAACTGAATGGAAACGCGAACCGTAGAGCAATTTGGCAAAAACCCTGGGTATTTGCTCCTTTACGATACCGGGCCCGTTATCTTCAACAATAAGTGTAACGTTGTCCCTTGATTTGCTTTCGAGCTTGATAAATATATCAGGCAGTATGCCTGCTTCTTCGCATGCGTCCAGGGAATTATCCACCGCTTCCTTTACAGAAGTCAACAAACAGCGCGGGCTTGAGTCAAAACCCAGGATCTGCCTATTTTTCTCAAAAAATTCAGCGATGCTAATGGCCTTTTGCTTCTTGGCAAGCTCCTCGGCAATGACCATCAGGCAGGCCTCTTAAAGCTCAGCACCCACTATTGTCTGCGTCGCCGTGACGTTTTCGCTCTCCCTGATCGTATCTACCAGTTTATTTAAAGCGCTCAATCCCTCCACATTGCTTATCACTACAAAGTCAAACTCGCCGAATACATGATATACGTCCTTAATTCCTTTAACCTTGAGAAGCTCGTTATAAGCCGCTTTTTCCTGTCCGGGCACTACATTCACCAGTGTTACTCCTATTACCAAAGTCTGATCACCTTTTTTTAATTCATGATAATGCTGCTCTAAGTGATAATATCCCTTAAGTTTAAAAAAGCTTCGGGTTCATCATCAAAATTGTGATGTCTTAAATATTGAGGTAAGTCTTTTAAAGGTTCAGGGAAATCTTATATATGGAGCGTGGAAAAAATGATTAGTGAAAAGCTCATATATGATCAATACATTTCTCCTTCGAAAAATTGCGGCAGTTTTTTGATGAGAACAACGAAGTCGTTGTGTCCTGAATGCCTTGCTGTAATCGATGCATCAATTATAGAGGAGGACGGGAAAGTGATACTTGAGAAAACATGCAGCAAGCATGGATTTTTCAAGGATCTTTACTGGTCGGATGCCAGGCAGTTTAAACGTTTTGACCATTACTGTCATGATGGACGGGGGTTAATGAACCCTACCGTATCCATTGATGGAAATTGCCCTCATTCATGCGGATTATGCACATCGCATAAAACAACCACTATCCTTGCGAA
Organism: uncultured archaeon; assembly: GCA_902386205.1. Classification (GTDB taxonomy): domain Archaea; phylum Halobacteriota; class Methanosarcinia; order Methanosarcinales; family Methanoperedenaceae; genus Methanoperedens. Next base: position 4,849 of record CABMIH010000079.1, read on the forward strand.
CATCGATGTGACGAACAGGTGCAACCTGAACTGCCCTGTGTGTTTTGCGAATGCATCAGCATCAGGTTACCTGTACGAACCGACACTTGGGCAGATAAGGAAAATGATGCAGATTCTGAGAGATGAGAAACCTGTTCCGTGTCCCGCTATCCAGTTCGCTGGCGGCGAGCCCACAATGCGCGAGGATATTGTCCAGATAGTAAAGATGGCAGTTGAATTTAAATTCACCCAGGTGCAGATGGCAACCAACGGGATTAGGCTTGCGAAAAGCCAGCAATTCTGCAATGATCTGGCCGCAGCGGGTCTGGGTACGGTTTACCTTCAATTTGACGGGGTAACAGGGGAGCCGTATCAGATTTTCAGGGGTTACAATGTGCTTCCTTATAAACTACAGGCCATAGAGAATTGCAGAACCGCCGGTTTCAGGAGCATTACTCTCGTACCCACGCTTGCAAAAGGTGTAAATGATGACCAGGTAGGAGATATCATAAGATTTGCGGTTAAGAATGTAGATATAGTAAAAGGGATTAATTTCCAGCCGATTTCTTTCACTGGAAGAATTAATAAAGAGGAAAGGCTTGAAAAGAGAATTACAATTTCCTATTTATTCAAGTTGATAGAAGAGCAGACAAACGGCGCTGTAAAAGCCAGTGATTTCTATCCGGTTCCATTTGTCGTCCCTATTTCCCATTTCATTACTGCAGAGAAGGGTTTCCCGCAAGTTGAATTCACGGTTCATCCGCACTGCGGTACGGGTACGTATATCTATGTCGAAAATGGAAAAATAATACCCATAACTCATTTTATCGATGTGGAGGGGCTTCTTGAACATATAGATGAACTGGCATTGAACGATGACAAATGGCTTGGCAAGTCCCTCAACAAAATAAAAAGAATATCCAGCCTTATCTCTGCACTGCCCAGGTACATTGATATGGAAAAAGCGCCAAAATCCGTAGATGTGAAGAAACTTTTCATAGACGTTCTCGGCGGGACTGAAGAAGCCATAAGGGAATTCCACCACCATACGCTTTTCGTGGGCGCCATGCATTTCATGGACCTGTATAACATGGACCTTGAGAGAATAAAAAGATGCGGCGTCCATTATGCAACTCCTGATGGGAGGCTGATACCCTTCTGCACCTATAATACGATACACAGGATGGAAGTGGAAAAGAAATTTGCAACGCCGTTGATAAAGGCAAAAGCGAAGATATGCAGTTAATGAATCAGAATTACAGGGAACCGCTCTACCTCTCTCGATACTTTGATGTGATGAGGGATAAACTGCCCTCACAATTTTTGGTTTCCCAATCCGTTGGCGTAGATTTTGGCAGGGATTCACCCCTTTCGGAACTGTGGGAAATACATAACGATGCAATGAAGTCCTTTCGGGATAGACTTGATGGGATAAATTCCCGGAAAGACCTTCCGGGGCGCTGTGAACCTTCTCTTCTTGACCTGAAAATCGCAATTGCGGATAAAATCCTTGAAAGCTGCCATTTTTGTGAAAGGAGGTGCGGCGCCAACCGCAGGAAGAAAGAGACCGGTTATTGTCGTATTGATGCGGTTTCCCGTTATTCTGCCGAGTTCCTGCACCGTGGCGAAGAGCCTGAACTTGTGCCTTCACATACGATATTTTTCACAGGTTGTAATTTCTCATGTGTTTACTGCCAGAACTGGGAAATTTCAACTGCCCCGCAGAGCGGTATTTCCATATTGCCGCAGGAACTTGCAAGAACGATCACACTCAGGCGCGCATACGGCTCAAGGAATGTGAATTTTGTCACGCCGACGCCGCATACCCATATCATCCTCAAGACCCTGAACTCACTGAAGGCCAATATACCGGTCGTGTGGAATTCCAACATGTATTATTCACAAGAGATTGCAAGGCTCCTTGAAGGGGTGGTGGATGTGTATCTTGGCGATTTCAGGTACGGGAATGATGAATGCGCCCTGAAATATTCAAATGTGCCGGATTACATGTCTGTCGTGACAGGCAATTTCAAGAAGGCTTACGCAAGCGGTGAAATCCTCTTGAGGCAGCTTGTTCTTCCCGGGCATCTTGAGTGCTGCACAAAACCTGTTGTACACTGGGTGAAGGAAAATATCCCCAAAGTAAGGTTCAACCTGATGTTCCAGTACAGTCCGAATTACAAAGCATATGAATATCCTGAAATGAACAGGTCTCTTACGCGGGAAGAGGTCAGGGAAGCGCTTGGCATTGTAAGGGAGGCCGGAATTGAAGACCTGTTGATCTGATGCCTGCTATCAATGATTATTTCTAATACTATCATACTCCCTTTTCAATGCAAGCGCGTCACCCTCAAGATTTGGACTTTCACATATTACCATCCCGCAGACATCAAAATCCGCAAACGTCTGCGCCAGTTCCCTGTACTTGAAATCAGATTCCGCAAATATAAGGTGCCTTTTCTCTCCCTTATCCGAATATTCTATCCCTGAAACGTGTGCATGTAAGTTGTCAAGCCCAAAATGCCCGATCTTATCTTCCACTTTTCCAAGTACGCTGGCAAATTCCTCTCTTGAGTTATACTTTCCAGTAAGGGCGTGCAGGTGCGAAAAATCAAGGCATGGCAATACACCGTCCACTTCAGCGATCTCAAGAACATCTTCAAGGCTTCCGAACTGTGACTTCCTCCCCATCGTCTCGATACGCAGCGTTATCCCCACACCTTCACTTATTAACTTCTCCCGGATATCGATAAGCTCATTTTTTATTTTCTCATATACGGTTTGTCGTGAACCCCCCTGGCAAAAACCTGCGTGGATCACCACACTTTTCGCCCCGCATATCTGTCCCACCCTGGCCGAGTTCATTATCCTTTCCTTGCTTTTGAGGAGAGTTTCACCCTGCGCATTAAGGTTGATATAATAAGGGGCATGCACGCTTAACATTATATCAAGATGCTTTGCAGCCTCACCCACATTATGCGCCGTCCTCTCACCCATCTTGACGCCGCGGACGAACTCAAGCTCCATGCAGCCAAGACCAAGTTCTTTTACCCTCCTGATGCCAGATAAACTGTCATTCCCTTTTGAACTGATAGGCGTGCCTGCTGTGCCAAAGAGCAAGCATTTCATCCTTTTAGCCTTCTATAGTAGGAGGAGAATAGCCATACCAGGTGCCTTCCTGTTCAAGATAATATGATGCATCAAGAAGTAATCTTTTATGCTCCTCTTCAAAATGCACGAGTTTCAAGAAAAGGTCCCTGCTCGATTTGATGTCGGTCTTTTTTGCGCTGTTTGAGTATAATTCGATAGATCTCTCTTCTGTCCTTATCCCGAGTTTGAGGACATCTTTTGTTTCTGATATTCCCAGGGGTTCAAGGGATTCCGGAAAAATACGACGGGCCTTTTCCCTGTTCTCCACACTAAGTGCAGCAATATCAATGGGCTTTCCTGAGACTTTTCTATATTCTTTCTCAAGGAGTTCCCTGTGTTCCCCCTCATCCCTTGAGAGCCCTTTGAAGAGCGATTTTGCATTTTCATCCTCAACAAGTTCACTGAATATCGAATAATATTCCCTGCCATAAATTTCGATCGATATGGCCTCTTTCAAAATATCAAGGATCATCCTGTCCTGGTCGTTCGTATTATTCACCCATCAGAGGTTGATTTCAATGTATAATAAAGATTGGTATGCAATACATTTAAACCGGGAAAGACCATTTATCATACCACCATGACAGACCATCCAAAAGTCAGGGACTACATGACACAGGAAGTGGATACCGTATCTCTTAATGATACGGTCAGGGATGTTATAAACCTGATACGTAAGACAGGGCATGACGGTTTTCCTGTAGTTGAGGATGGTAAGGTCACAGGATATGTTTCTGCTTCAAGCCTGCTTGAAAAAATGCTGGATGAGAGAATCTCCAATGTCATGAGCAAGGACGTACTTGTTGCCGATACTGAGATGGAAATGAATGACGTGGCGCGGGTGATATTCAGGTCAGGCAAATCAAAGTTGCCAGTCGTTGATAAAAGCGGGAATCTGCGGGGTATTATTACAAACTCAGATGTTATCCGCTCGCATATTGAAAGGACAAGTCCGCAGAAGGTCTGGACACTTAAGAAAACTCTTGAAGCCATTCATAACGTCCATGTTGACGTGGTGCGGGAAACGGTCAATATAGACGAACTTATACCTACCCAGCCCAAGGTGTATGCGGATGAACTTGACGGAAGGATATACGAACTGAAAAAAGGGCTTGCTGAGCCCATAGTAGTGATAAAAAAGCCCAATAAACTGATACTTGTGGACGGCCATCACAGGGTAATAGCAGCAAAGAAACTGGGGATAAAAAATATGGATGCTTATGTCATCCCGCTGGGCGATGAGATCCATCTTGGGATGGAGAAAACAGCCTTATCTTCGGGGCTTCATACGCTCTCAGACATCCAGATACTTGATTATGCCAAACATCCTCTTATCGAGATAACGAAAAGATTGAAAAAGAACGACCAGAATGGCATGGCCAGCGTAAATCAATAAACGACGAGCTTATCCAGAACATCTGTTTTTGATATGAGACCGGCAATTTCACCATTGATGCGGACAAGAAGTCTCCCTACTTTCTCTTTATTGAATACCTTTACAACTTCATAAAGGGGCAGGTCGCCGTCAACAGATATGATCTTTCTCGTCATTATATCCTTTATCTTGAGACTTGTCTTACCTTCAGCAAGTGTTTTCCCGATATCAGTAAGGGTTACGATCCCCACGATCGAATTCTTGTCTCGTACAGGCGCCCCATGGATCCTATTTTCCACAAGTATTCTTGAAGCTTCCTGTATTGTTGCAGAAGCGGGTATTGTTATCGTTTGTTCTTTAATATAGTTCTTCACAGGTTTTTTGGGCAATGATATCATTTCCTGTATAACGAACAATACTGAGTTTTGTGTATCATCCCTCCCGATCACTTCTCCCCGCATCACTAATCTGTTCACGGGCGTGGGTCCTATTGAAATAATATCTCCAATATCAAATTTTTTTATATCCCCGATAACATGGACTGAGGCATTGCAGAGGTCAGGGTGCCTTACAGTCGTAAAACTGATCTCGGCAGCAGTCGCATTCTGTATAAGTTCATCATTGCGCCTTAATGGTACCACAGTCTCTTTTTCGAGTTCGGACAGGCTGAGGGCCTGGTAAGTCGCACCTGTTGCCTTATACCCACCTTTTGGACCCGGCACACCTTCAACCAGCCCCAGGGCTTTGAGTGATTGCATCTGGTTCCGGACTGTCCCGGGGTTCCTGTTTATTATCTCAGCGATATCTTCCCCTTTGACGGCCTGTTTTCTCTCCCTGTATAAATTAATCAGGGCAGTCAAAATCTCTTTCTGGATAGGTGTAAGTTCCATATGATCTCCTTAATTGTGATTATTATAAGTTATGTAATGATTGTTCAATACTAATATATGTATTTATTGATGAACGATAAATCTTGCCTATTTTTTCTCCCATTTCTGAAGATACATCACTTCAGATAACGTTTTTCCCCTTTTTATCTCATCTCTGATCCTTCGCTCGTTTTTTTCCACCTCTACCGCCCTTCTTGCAACCTCGTATCCCCTTTCCTTCGGTATGACCACCACACCGTTATCGTCCCCGACTATGAAATCCCCCGGTTTCACGATCTGGTCCCCGCACTGTATTTCAGCATTTATCTCCCCGAACCCCTTTGGCTCGCCGGCATTTGGCATTATCGATGCTGAAAATACCGGGAAATTAAGGCGCCTTATGTCATCAACATCCCTTACCGCCCCGTCAATTACCACGCCTGCAACACCTTTATTGATACAGCTCAGTGTCGCCAGTTCCCCCCAGGGAGCTACGTGCGGGCTGCCGTTATATATCACGATCACGTCACCCTGTTTTGCCACATCGATAGCTTCTACGCTCTTTGCCCAGTCGCCTTCGAAGGTCTGGACAGTTACCGCCCTGCCCACAGCTTTTGTGCCCAGGCAGATCGAATGGATGTTTTTCATGGCTCCTTTCCTGTGCATGGCATCAGAGATATTTGGCGTTGATACCCGTCTTAATAATTCAATAGTCTGTTCATCTATTGGTTTTTCATGTTCTTCCAGTATGCGGGGTGAGTCGATACTTTCACGTATAGCCCTGGCAGAGGATGTTACATTGGATGAGCGAACGATATTCCCGCCTACGATCACTATGCTTGCACCAGATAGGACTGCTTTCGCAGCGCTTTGCGCGTCAAGCCCGCCGGCAGCGGCAACCGGCACTTCCAGCTTAAGCGTCTTCAGTGTACTGACCGGGTCTTCACCCATCATCTGCTGGTCGATACCCACATGGACATTGATGTAATCAATCCCAAGATCGACCAATCCCGGCGCCCTCTTTGCCATATCCCCTGCGGAAATAAGGTCTGCCATGAGTTTTACGCCGTATTTGCGTGCCGCCCTTACTGCATCCTGGATCGTGGAGTTATCAGCGCTCCCCAGGAGAATAACTATATCGGCGCCTGCTTTTGCCGCCATCTCTATCTCCATTGCGCCGGTATCCACGGTTTTCATGTCAGCAAGGATGACATGATCAGGGAATGCTGTCTTAATCCGTCTTACTGCATCCATCCCTTCGCTTTTTATCAACGGCGTGCCAACTTCGATCCAGTCCACTCCACCATCTATCGCTTCTTTTGCTATCTGGATGGCCCGGTCGGTTTCCAGAACATCGAGAGCTACTTGAAGTATGGGTTTTATAATATCACCATCGAATAAATTAGCTTATATGATTAAAGCTTTAATGGTTATCCTGACTGCACTATTGAGAGAAAAATATAAAGCTTGAACCTGTTTATTTAGACAGCAGCAGGAGAAATCCATATAATATCCATTCAAAACCTTTCAAAGGCGTTCGGCAACAATGTTGTTTTGAGAAATATCAACCTTGAGATAAGAAAAGGCGAATTCCTGACAATTTTCGGACCCAATGGCGCGGGAAAAACCACGCTTATAAAGATAATTTCTACACTTGTAAGCCCGACATCGGGCAAGGTCATAATTGACGGCAAGGATATCAAAGAACAACCTATTGAAATAAGGAACAAGATAGGTGTCATCTCACATGACACATACCTGTACTATGAACTGACCGCTGCTGAAAATCTCAGGTTTTTCGGGAATATGTATAATATAAAGGACGGTGAGAGCCGGATAAACGACCTCCTGGCGCAGGTAGGTCTGTCTTACAGGAAAAACGACCGCGTAAGGACGTTCTCAAGAGGCATGAAACAGCGTCTTTCGATAGCAAGAGCCCTTATCCATGACCCGCCCATACTCCTTCTTGATGAGCCCTATACCGGCCTCGACCAGCATGCAAGCGCCACGTTTGACAGGATACTTTCCGGTATGAACGCACACGATAAGACCCGTGTCCTGATCTCCCATGACATAGAGCGAGGCATTTCACTGTGCGACAGGGCGATCATCCTTACCGGGGGGTATATAGTCCATGAAATGAGCGAGAGCGAGATCCGCGACCTTCTCCAGTGCAGGGCTATTTATGAGAAGCACGTGGAGGAGCGCACATGAAATTCCTGGAGATCGCTGGAAAGGACCTGAAAGCAGAGTTCCGCACAAAGCAGATGCTAAATTCCATGATGATATTTGCCTTTTTGGTGATAGTTATTTTCAGTTTTGCTTTTGGGAATGAGTCATCGATATTAATTCCTGGGATCAACAGGAAGGTAGTGGATCTGCTTGCGCCGGGGATACTCTGGATCGCATTTACATTTGCAGGGATGCTTGGTCTTTCAAGGTCGTTCGCAGGTGAAAAAGAGGAAGGATGTCTTGAGGGATTAAAGCTCTGTCCTGTGGACAGGAGCGACATTTATAATGGCAAAGTCCTTTCCAATGCGGTTTTGATGTTCCTGATGGAGATAATAACCATCCCAATTTTCGTAATACTTTTCAGTTATGGCATTAAGAACATCCCGGGCCTGCTGCTTGTAGTCTTGCTCGGGACTTGTGGATTCATCTTTGTAGGAACTCTTCTTTCCGCACTTGCAGTGAACACGAGGACCCGCGAGATCCTGCTTCCTGTTATCCTGTTCCCTGTTCTCCTTCCCGTGATACTCTCTGCCGTGACCGCCACAGGGACAATGCTTGCGACAGGCGAGATCTCAGAGATAATGGGAGAAATCCAGTTACTTGCTGTCTATGATGTGATTTTTTTTATCGTGGCACAAATGGTATTTGAATACACGATCGAAGATTGAGTTTAAGCAAAGGATATTATTAATATGACCAATACAGAAACAAGGAAGGATATGTCAAAAAAAATACTTTATGCAATGACCGCTGTGCTGATGCTTATTTCAGTATATATGGTGTTTTCGGGCTATTCTCCCATTCCTGTCAGCACCAAAGAAGCTACCGGCGACCCGAATAACTTCAAGATATTCTATTTCCATGTCCCGATTGCGATCACAGCGTATGTCGCTTTTGCGATCGTTTTCGCCTCAGGCGTGATGTACTTGAGGAGCAAGCAGCAGAAATGGGATATAATAGCATTATCTGCCGCAGAAGTCGGAGTTATTTTTGCTTTCCTGACACTTGTCAGCGGGTCTATCTGGGCCAGATCTGCCTGGGGGGATTACTGGGTGGTATGGGATGTGCGGTTGAATACATCACTGGTATTGTTCTTGATATACCTCTCATACCTCATGGTCCGCCAGGCCGTGGAGGAACCTGAAAAAAGGGCAAGACTTTCAGCAGTCTTCGGGATAGTGGGATTTATAGGTGTCCCTTTGAGTTTCATGTCCATAAGGCTCTGGAACAAAGCCACCATCCATCCTGTTGCAGAGCTTAATTATACTACTATGAGCCCTTTGATCCTTACTTTTTTTGTGAATTTCGCCGCGTATTTGCTCCTTGTGATATCCCTGATCGTCTTCAAAATCGAGAATGAGCAAGTGAAAGAAAAAGTGAACGAACTGAAAAGACAAAAAAATTTATAAGAAAAGATTATGAGGCTACGGGTTCAGCCTCAATTTCGGTTTTCCTGACTTCTACCCTTCTTAAGGGGTAAACAGGCTTGACGTCATGGTATATGCTTGCCGAGAGTTTCCCGGTCACTACTTCCTGGATGAACTGGGCCATGTCAAGTTCCTTTGCCCTTGAAGCTATGACGTTATTCATTATTGAGCGGATGGCTTTTATCTGGTTGGCCCGCGCCCTTTTTATGGTGAAACACGATGGTTTTACTCTTACTGTGTAATCGTCCTTTGTCTTGACTGAGATGTTGGTCTCGATGCTTGATGTCTGCCTCTTTACAAGCGAGCGCAGGTAATCCTGCGTAAGCTGGTGTCCTGTGTATTTCGTATATGCCGAGTCTCCCCCAACGCGGTCCACTTTCAGGACAAGTTTGATGTTCTGTTTTGACATGTCGTTAGTCAATTCCCCGAGGGTTACTTCAACGACCCTTCCCATCAACTTTTCGGGCACATCAGCCACTGTTTCTCCGATATTCGACTTTCCGAACATTTCAGGTGCAACTATGTTGTACCACTGTTTAGCTTTCCAGCCTTCTGCTTTTGTTACTGCCAAATAATTTCCTCCAGATCATTAGGATTGAAGTTGTGAAGCTTGTTCACAAATCATTTGCTTAAATAAGGCATTCAGTACTTAATACTTTTGGAAGCATGAGCTTCGGGACATATTCCGATTTACATTACTGTCAAACATTTCGATTGAAGTAATCAGCATTTTAGGTGATTTTATCAAAAGCCAGCATCCTCCCCACAACCGCCCGAATCAGCCTCTCACTGTCCGCCTGCGAGCGCATGAGTCCGGCTTCAAGCTCATCGCAGAGGGACATGAGGTGGTAGAGTTTGGCGACGATGCGGTGCACTTTCCGTTATATTACTCTAAAATTATGTCAGTTCTGATGTTTTTTTGACAAAGTTTTCAGCAACATCAAGCGCTTTAATGGTATCGTATTTACTTACAGAATTTGCACGATACATAATATTATTCCGAATTATCCTGTACCTGTTGAATGCCTCAACTAATTTTTCCCCGAAATATGATATGTAATATTCCTCAAGAAAAGCAACTGTCGCTTCATGAGAGTAAGGTTTGTATCCATTTGCTGCCATAAGACTATGGATACATTCCCTCATTATCTCGTAGATATCTTCGAATAAGAAAGAGGCATTATCCTCAGTAATTGATTGCGATTTTACGTATTCAAGCCTTTTGGAAGCTCGCGCGACCATGGCTTTTGACTCACCAGGGTCTTTTGAACCCTGCCTGACAAGACCAGATTCGATGAAAAACTTCAGGGGCTTCAACTATAGCACTTCCAGATAACCATAAAGTACGATTCCATTAGCAAGCGTATTGATAAAATCTTTCTTTTCATTTTGTATGCTTTCAATTAAATGCAGACTTATTTTTCGTTTCAGGTCACCTTCATAAATATCAAGCTGCGGGTATTCTTTCATGCCGGTCATGACTGCAATATCGATATCACTTTCCCTGGTATCTTCACCTTTTGCATAACTTCCGAAAATGACTATGCATTCCGGTATATTGTAAAAATCCACTATTTTCGACACCAGCCCGCTGGAATGGAGAGAGTAGAGGTTAAGAGATCTTTTAAGAGCCATGAACTTTTCATTATCATATTTTCCACGATATTCTACTGTGACAGCAGCGCGCTCTTTTTTCACCATGCTCTCAGTTTCAAGTGATCGCAAAATCTTCATTGCGCCTGTTGCTGATAGTCCAACTCTGCGCGCCACTTCTCTTAAGTGGAGGCGCTCGTTGGTTCCCTCAAAGAAAAGTCTGAGGATGCGTACTTTGTTATCTTCAGTTAACATATGTTATATTTAGTTTACAACTGTTATTTATAGTTTACTTGAGTGATCACAGCTTTGCGTTTATTCCCCCGCCAGCATCCTCCCCACAACCGCCCGAATCAGCCTCTCGCTGTCCGCCTGCGGGCGCATGAGTCCGCCTTCGAGAGCATCGCAGAGGGAGATGACTGAAACAAGCAGATCATCCTACACCTTCTGTTCTCATACATTATGTGAGTTAAAATAATCGATCAATCCAAAAATCTTAAAGCTTCATTCTGGCATATTCAAGCGATTGTTTAGCATCTTCTATATCGATATTTATCTGGATTTTATATTCTTTCAGCAAGTCTATATATTCCGATATCGAGAGCCTGGCAATCCTGGCTCCAAGACCCAGACTGACCTTTCCCGTTTTATATAATTCGATAGATTTCATTTTTCTACCTTTATCAATCAATTCTCGAAGCATTTCTGACATTTTAAGACCCATCATGTCTTTCAGGAATTTCAGGTCATTTGGATATTCATATCTCACGGATATTGTCATGGACAATTCACCTCCTTCTTAAAATAACAGTATATCTCTTTTGAATATCTTCCATAATCATTCAATTTTTTTAAATAATCACATGCCTCTTTTTGTGTCAATGTTCCTCTTTCATACATTCGAACTATGATCGCCAAAGCATTGATGAAAGGAATTTTAAAAAGTTTGCATAACTTGATTAATTCTCCATCATCAGTCAAAATCACTTTCGCCTCACATTCATTAAAAAGCATGTAGGCTGAAGCTTCGCCTTTATGTATCCTGAATTCTTTCATTATTTCAGCAGTATTCGATTTTATTTTTATCACTTTAATGTGGGCATCATCAATCTCTTTTTTCAAGAGTTTTGAATCAAATGTATCTCCTTCCGTTATTTCCAGTTCCACTTCAACTGGAATTGCTATTTGTCCATATTCATCGAGGAACTTTCTGATAACTCCCACTTTTGCAAGAAGGATAAGGGTGGAAGCATTGGATACAATCATATTACATTTGAATACATTTGTAATCATATATAAATATTTCCAATGAATTCAGATTTTTCTCCTAAACGCTACCTCCGCCCGCCAGCATCCTCCCCACCACCGCCTCCATAAGCTTCTCGCTGTCCGCCTGCGAGCGCATGAGTCCGGATTCAATTTCATCGCAGAGGGACATGAGCTGGTCAACCCTGGCGACGCGATGCGGCGCTTAAAATAAGATTTATCTAATGTTTAATTCATTACAATATCTCTTCAGGCTCAGCGCCTCGCATTTTCGATTTTATATTCTTTATGATCTTAACATCCCTCGTCATGAAAATTTCACATCCTGCGGTATCCGCTATTGCAAAAGCTATTGAGTCATAGGGATCCAGTTCAAATTCCATCTGGTATTCCAGAGCTTTGATCATAACCCAGGAATCCGGTGCATTAATACTAATATTCAGCTTCTTAATGTCATCAATAGCTTCATTGTAGTCCTTACCTCTAACTCTGAAAACATGGACTATTTCCATTATAGTGGTAATCGAAGTTATAGCTTCAAATTCCTTTTTTTCAGTCTTTTTCAGTAATTCCCTGGAACCTTTCCAGAGGGCTTTTCCACTTTTCGGATCTATCTCCTCATTCCAGACATTGAAAAAAATATTAGTATCAATATAAATCTTAGTCATATTGACTTTCACGAACTTTCTTTAGAAAATCTACGCTGCTTGTGCCTTCCGGAATAATTCCTTTGAATTTTCCAACCATTTGCTCGGCTACTTGCACACCAGCTTCTGGTTTTAGCTTCTTCAGGAACTCCATGAGATCATATGCTTTCTGTATGTCAATGACCATTTAATTCACTTAGGTAGATTATTTCATTCATAATAGATAAAGCAGTCTGTTGTAAATGAAATATTATCAGGGATTCCCGGTTATTCCGCCAGCATCCTCCCCACAACCGCCTCCATCAACCTCTCGCCGTCCGCCTGCAAGCGTATGAGTCCGGCTTCAAGCTTATCGCAGAGGGACATGAGCAGGTCAACCCTGGCGACGATGTGGAAACTATAGAAATGTTCTTGACTTCTTTAGAAAGATTTTAACCGCAGATGAACGCAGATAAACGCAGATTTGTTATCTGGAAACGATATTCATCGACCCATTTTTGTCGATCCGTGTGCATCCGCGTCATCCGCGCAATCCGTGTTCCCGTAGTTTATTCCTCCGCCAGCATCCTCCCCACCACTGCCTCCATCAACTTCTCGCCGTCCGCCTGCGAACGCATGAGTCCAGCTTCTAGCTCATCGCAGAGGGACATGAGCTGGTCAACCCTGGCGACGATGCGGCGCTGTTCTTCAAGTGGGGGTATTGGAATAATAAAATCTTGAAGGTTCTTCATACTTAATCCTTCGCGAGAGATTCCTACTTGCAGGTCTGGGCATCCACTCCTGTATTCATGAGTTTGGATGTGGTAGCTATCACAGGATATAGGCTCTCAGGCAGAATGAAATTATCAAGTTCCTTTTTGCCTTCTTCATTATCCCCGGTTATGCGCATAACATATTTCCTGTTCTGGGCCACACAATCGCCATTTTCATTCACAAGCGCCTGGCGCATGCGTTCAGCGTGATCTATGTCCTCACAGAAAACTATCGTTTTGTCAAACCGGTTGGTCGCCTTCAGGAACTCAGATATCTTTTTAGCCACAAGCCGTGTGCGCTGCTCAAGCACGAGCGTCCTGTCAAAATCTATCTGGTTATAAATGCGATCTTCGATCTCGACGCCGTATTTATCCAGCTTCCCCTTCTCAGGACGCCAGCCTGTGAGGTCTTTATCAATGTCGATCCTGACAACTTTATACGGCGCCAGGAAACCATCATCGATACCCTGTTTCAATGAATATGTATAAATCGGCTCGCCAAAATAATGTATGTTAGAGACATCTTTTGTTTCCTTCGGCGTGGCGGTCATCCCTATCTGCGTTGCTGATGAGAAATATTCAAGTATCTCTCGCCATGCAGAATCCTCAGCCGCACTTCCCCTGTGGCATTCATCCACAATCACGAGATCAAAGAAATCCGGCGAGAATTGCTTATAGATGTTTTTCCATTCTTCCGGACCTGAGACAGCCTGATACAGCGAGAGATATATCTCGTAGGATTTGTCTGCATTCCGGTTCTCTATCTTTGTCATTGTAGAGCCAAATGGCTTGAAATCGTTTGTTTTAGTCTGGTCTATCAGGATATTGCGGTCTGCCAGATAGAGAATGCGCTTTTTTGTGCGTGATTTCCAGAGGCGCCAGATGATTTGAAATGCCGTAAATGTCTTTCCTGTTCCCGTAGCCATGACAAGCAGTATGCGGTTCTGCCCTCTTGCAATAGCTTCTATAGTGCGGTTTATGGCGACAAGCTGGTAATAGCGGGGAATTTTGCCGCTGCTGTCAGTGTAATAATCCTGGGTAACTATCTGCTTATTCGTTTCATCAATACCTTTCCAGGCACAGTATCGTCTCCACAGCTCTTCAGGTGAAGGAAATGCATCAAGCGGAAGCTCTCGCTCCAGTTGACCGGCCATGGCTGTGCGGTCATGTTCTATGAACGCATCGCCATTTGTGCTATAGACAAATGGCACGTCCATCATCTCAGCATACACAAGCGCCTGCTGCATGCCATCTCCGATACCATGATTATTATCTTTAGCTTCTATTATCGCAACAGGAATATTGGGTTTATACGAAAGCAAAAAATCGGTGCGCTTTGACTCACCCCGGCTCCAGAGACGCCCTTTTACCATCACACGACCTTTTGTGAAGGTCACTTCTTCCTGTATCTGGTTGAACAGGTTCCATCCAGCCTGAACAATAGCAGGAGTAACGTATTTGGTGCAGATATCCCGTTCGCTCAAGGTTTTTTTATTGACGGTTTCCATAACCCTTCGTCATCCTGCAGGCGGAAGCATTATTTGACAGGATATGACATATAACTTAGTATATATAAGCGTGTGGTTTTAAAAATTCTTCAAACAAAAAAGCCCATTCCGGGGAAAGCCATATCTACAAAACTACAGCGCACAGAGAAAAAAAACTCTCCTCTCTGTGAACTCTGTGTCCTCAGTGGTTGATTGTCTATCGGCCTCAAGGAAGCTCATGAGCACCGTCGGCGTTATCGGCACGAAACGCGTGTTCAGCCGCGTGTCCCTTATAAGGGCGGCGTCGTCCAAAAAAAAATCAACAGCGGACTGACACCAACTCATTTAGAGTGCAGTATTTCTGACAGGATTAAAATCCAGAGGTGTTCCCAATCCTCTAATGTATTTTGTTACCATCCAGCGTAGCAGAAGTCCAGAGATCCCAGTCATTAGCCGGCAGTTTCTGGAGATTATCCATATCAAATTTTTGTCTGTTAATATTGTAGTCATCATAAAATCCGTTCGGGACTTCATAGACTTCTTTTGTGTCGGGGTCATAAACCCTGTCATTTCCAAGCATTACGTCGCTTCTTTTTTCAGAGATTATATCATCTGCCCTGTTCCTGTTTTCCCATGAACTTATTATTATATCCGATGTTTCTGAAAGAGTTTTTCCGGCTCTTAGAATGCCTTGTGTCGTCTGTGCCTGCTGTGCAAGGCAATTATTAACGTAAGACTGTGAAAATGAGAAGCTTCCGATGCTTTCAGTCAGCCCGCCCTGCATGGTTTTGAAATCATCCTTATTTGCAGTTATTCCGATAAAAGAAAAGGCATAACCGATGCCGCTTCCGGGAGAACCTGAGGCTGGAAGCAATGGCGTAACTGTGACATAAAATTGCCCTTCGGCCAATTTGCCATCCTGAGTGAACAAAGCACGTACTATTTTCGTCTCTCCCGGGACAATTGACTGTGCTTTATTTGCGGAGATAATTTCAATGTCCTTAAGTTCCGGCGTCTGCTTCATGAAGTTCTTTGCTATATTTGTTCGTGCAATTAAATGGAATTGCGTGAGAAAGTTCTCAGGAGTAAGTGGATCAATCACGGGCATTTCATACCAGATTATCGGATATCCACCCATATCCATATACTGTTTATCAACCGTCTTTTGGCTATCCGTTAAATAAACAGGGCCGACCTCACCAAAGAAAAATATCTGAGTTTCAGGCGCATCTTTATCCCTTATAAGGAACGAGAACGTGGAGCACGAACCGGCAGTAACTATTTCCCACCCGGCAGGCTTCTTTATTGAAAAGAACCCCCCATCATAAGTTTCCAATTGGATCACTTCGGCAGGGTTCTTGACACTGGCGGATGATACGTTCGCAGGGAGGTTTCCTGCCGGCAGGGAACTTTGTTCCTGTGCAGCGCCGGGAAGTTTTTCATTAGTATCTACGCATCCACCGGTTAAAACAAGCCCTGTGAGAAAGATGCCGACAATAAGGGCATTCCTAATTATGCTTATCACAATCATAACAATTTGTATTCCAGCTTAAATAACTTGCTGATAAAAATAATGAAATTAAAAAGTCAAAAAGCTTTCAAGAGGTCAAGTATGTATTCTGAAAGCGCTTTACTCTTTTCGACCGAGGTCATCATGGTATCATATCGAACTGTTTTCACCGAAAAATCTCTTTCATCCACAGTATCCCCCTGATCGATAACCATAATATCCAGGATATCCCCGTAGCATTCCGCCACACCCTTTGAAGAAACGGGAAATCCGCACGCCTCCATCAATTTCCCGGCTGGCCCGCTGACAGGAGCGCTGCCTATTATCGGGCTTACGGCGATCACTTTTCTCCTGGACAGGATTTTGCGCATCCCTTTTAACGCCAGTATCGGTCCTATGCTTGTTATCGGGTTGCTTGGCCCGATGAGAACATTTTCCTCAGATTCTATGGCTCTTAGCACTTCATTTGTGGGTTTTGCCTTCTCTATTCCTTTAATAATAACATCCGCCACTTCGGGTTCGCCCCTTTGTCCTACCCAGAAATCCTGGAAATGTATAATCCCTTGAGGCGTATTTATCATTGTATCCACTTTTTCATCGCACATTGGAAGAACCCTGGCTTTTACCCCCAGCATTGATGAAAGCCTAAGAGTAGCCTCTGTCAGGCCTGCCCCACTTCTTATCATTTCCGAGCGCAGGATATGGGTGACGCGGTCGATGTCTCCTATCATCAGGCGTTCGTCAAGACCCATTTTTTTTAATGCCTGATGAGTATGGAAAGTATCGTTCTTAACACCCCACCACTTTGTATCATCCAGTTGTCCTGAAAAAAGGTACAGAACAGTATCGACATCGGGAGAAACAAGATTCCCGGATACCAGGATATCTTCCGCAGTATTCACAACCACTGTGATCTCTTCATCCGGTATAAGCCGCCTGAGGCCCGCAAGTAACTTTGGTGTGCCTGTGCCTCCTGATAATACGATCATATCATATCTCCATACTATCGAACAATTTTCCTCCCAGCAACATCATAAAAAAAGCAAATAATGTTATTCCTGCCAGGCTGTAAATGATTGGTATAGTTGAATTTCCAAGTAGGCACCAACGTATCGCTTCAACGCCATATGTCAGCGGATTTGCATATACGAGGAGCTTCAACCAACCGGGAAGATGCGTTATCGGGAAAAAGGCCCCGCTCAGGAGAACAAGCGGCATGGTGAGGAAACTCATAACCATCTGGAAACCCTCATGGCTTTCGATTTTTGATGCAAGCGCAATCCCGAGGCCGATAAATCCTATTCCAAGTACAAACATGACCCCGATGCTTGCAACTACACCGGGGAGTGAGTTATATTTGATCCCTATCAACCAGGCAATGATAAGAATCAGTATTCCCTGGATGATGGATGTCGTAACCCCGCCGACTGCTTTCCCGAGAGCCACATAGAAACGGCTTACTGGCGCTATCAAAATCTCTTTAAGGAACCCGAACTCCTTGTCCCATATTATAGATACGCCTCCCATGAGTGATGAGAATAGTATTGCCATGCCGATAAGGCCGGGCGCTAAAAAACTATTATCAAGAGGTTCTCCGCTGGGGAGCCGATACGATGAACTGAAACCCGGGCCCAGAAAAACCAGGAAGAAAAATGGAGTTGCAAGGGAACCTATTATCCTCGATTTTGAGCGCCAGAAGCGAAGCATTTCACGGAGCCACATAGTATATACCGTATTGGCCGCTTTTCTTACCATTATTTCCTCCTTGCCCGGAGGATATAGCCGACACGCTCGGTTTCGCCCGCTTCCTTATCCCTTATCGCCCTGCCCGTAAAATGAAGGAATACATCGTCAAGCGTGGGTTTGTGCAGGCTCACCGACCTGATGGGGATCCCCGCATCGGATGCAAGCTCCAGCACATGGGGGATCTGGCGCTCCCCGTCCCTGACAGTAATGAACACATCGTTATTTTTCCGGGAAACTATGCTTGCGCAGCCATCTTTTTTGTAGATTTCACACAACCGGGGGATATTATCCGGGTTTTCAAGTTCAAGAGTGATCACATCGCCCCCGAGCATGTTCTTCAGGGCTTCGGGAGTATCAAGCGCAACGATCTCACCATGGTCTATTATCGCTATCCTGTGGCAGAGGTGGTCGGCCTCTTCCATGTAATGGGTTGTGAGCACAATAGTTACGCCTTCCTCTTTATTCAGGATTTTTATGTATTCCCAGATATGGTTCCTCGTCTGGGGGTCAAGGCCGAGTGTGGGTTCGTCGAGGAATAACACATGCGGGTGATGCATTAGCCCGCGGGCTATCTCAAGGCGCCTCGTCATTCCTCCAGAATATGTTTTGACTATGGTATTTGCCCTGTCGGAGAGTTCAACAAGGGAAAGCACTTCCTCGATCCTTTTTTTCCTGTGTTTGCTATCCATGTCGTAAAGCCTTCCATGAAGATCAAGGTTCTCCCTGCCTGTCAGGCGGTCATCAAGCGTTGTATCCTGGAACACCATCCCGATGTTCTGCCTGACATGGGAAGCATCCTTCTTTACATCAAAATCCCACACCCTTGCGCTCCCTCCCGTGGGTTCGATCATCGTTGATAACATATTTATAAGAGTTGTTTTTCCAGCGCCGTTCGGGCCGAGAAGCCCGAATAATTCCCCGGGTTTTACTGAGATGCTGACATTATTTACAGCAGTAATATCATCGAATTTCTTGGTTATTCCTTCAGTCTCGATAGCATAAAGCATGTTCCTACCTTATTCTTCTAATGTTTAAAGATTATTCTAAAAGGCGCGATTGACTGATGCCATTAAATGTTTTTATACTATTGGAATAATTTAGATATTAATAATGTTCGAAAAAATAACCAATATAATTGCTCTATCGCTTGTTATTGGAATTATTCTCACGATATGTTTGCTTTTAAGGGGAAGATTCTCAAAGAATTTTGAGGACATTTTGAAACAAAACATAGGGAGTTTTGAGATTAATAGGAGATATGTAATTCTATATACTCTTATTTTTATCCCTACTTTCATATATATAATGCTTAATTTAAGCAGTTATATCATATTATACTTCTATTTTTTTGCAGGTTTTTTGATTTTGGGTTTTTTAGGATATATCCTGACTAAAAACCCTGCAGCTCTGTTATCAGGATTGATTTATCCGATACTTTATTTTAATTATTGGAATATTTACACTTTTAACCTGATAGCCTGTTTATTTGCCATATTCATAATTTTATTGATGAGTAATTTAATAAAATGGAATCTTCTGAAATTATTTTTTGTGTTGCTGCTGATAATGGATATTATCCTTGTGTTTATTACTAAAGACATGGTTCATCTTGGGAATAAGATTGTATCTCTTCAGATTCCCATCTTAATCTTTATTCCATTTGGCCAGGGTATAACGATTGGTTTGGGAGATGTTTTTATTATCGGGTTATTGTGTGTTAGGTTCACAAAAGAAAAAGAATACGCAGGCACTAAAAGCATGGTTTTTGTATGGATAACTGCTGCTTTGTTCCTAATTGTACTTTTTATCGTAGCCACATATTTACCCAGGCAACCTTATCCTGCAACAATATTTGTGGCTTTGTCGTTTATGGGAGCCGCTATCCTCTTTGAAAAGGTTGCCGGCAGGTCTTGATCCTCAAAATCTTATTCCTTTAATTTCAGATTCCCTCAAATTGTTTTCCATGGTCCAGAAATGGGCTTCGCCTGTATATATCTGGAATACCTCAAATAATGGGTCGTCGGGTTTTCCTGTGCCTATTGCTTTTAAGAAAGGCCGCTCTTCAAGAAGCCTTGTCTTAAGTGCGATATCATCAAGGAACCTTGCTTTGCCAGCTACCCTCATCATTTTACCCGCACTGGGAGGCGGTGCAGGGGCGAAAAAACAGACTTCTATCTTCGGATTTTTCTTCAATTGCTTGCTGACTCTTTTAGAAGCTCCCGTGTGAAAGTAAAACCCATTTTCATCGGCAAACCACATTAGAAATCCCCGGACTCTTGGCTGGTCGCCCTCCACGGTCGCAAGATAGCAGACCGGGTTTTCATTTGCAAATTTGATGCAATCTTTTAGATTCATAATTTCCTCCCAAATCACTGACACGTTTGTCTTTCTCCTATTTGAATAATTCGATTATGGGTGACCGTTTCAATTCGTGTTGATGAATTTTAATAAGTTGGTTTTTCTCTAAACCATACTGTTTGTTTATAATATCGTAAAATTGGCGTCTGAGTGTGATAAAATGTTTTGGGACATTTAGTTCTC
>CABMIH010000080.1 GCA_902386205.1 uncultured archaeon
CCAGTTTTCAGATTATTCTCCCTAAGCCATGTCCTTATTTGCTGTTTTGTTAATAGTTGTGCCATTTTTGCGAAACTCCTATAGTGTCTCTTGTATTTGAAGTTTCAGCAAAAACGGTTACACTCCCGCACCCAATAAACACAAAATTATTGAAATCTGGATGAAACGAATTTAAGGCCTATGAAATCACCCTCATAAGTTTACCATATTACCTCAACGCCATCAACATCTCCGCATACAGTTCAGTCGGGCATCTCCGCCCCATGCGTATCATCTCATTCAGCCCCGAAAGCGCCTCCTCTTTCGTCAGCAGCCTCATTTTCCTCATCCTCAGGAGCAGATAAATCGTCCCGTGATGCTCTATTCCCTCTATTTCAGGCATCCCCCTTGCCTCTTCATCATCCATCAAAGCAACGCCATCCAACTCGTGCGCCAGCGCAAGGACATCGGCATCAGCTTCATGAATCTTGGGATTCCCTCTTTTCCCAAAATAAATTGCTGAGAAATCCATATTGTTTCGCCCTTTTTAACACTAACCTTATATTCTTCCCAAGCATATTGGTTTCATCGTAGCATATTTATATAAAATTATAATTGCAGGTTCATATGATCTTTGAAAAAATCCCCACAGTCCCCACTTCAGAAGAACTCCTTGACAAATCATTCCGCCGCGCAGCAAGGGCAAAGCACGGGAAGCGGATACTTGACCGCGCATCCAAGCTCAAAGCAGAGGAATCCATGCTCCTGACGGCGGCAAATATACTGAGCGATAACCTTGTGAACATAGTTAAGAAATTCCCTAGCTTTGACCAGTACGAGGAATCCGCAAGACCAGAACCGATGACACCGGGTCCATCAAAGATGCCGCCTTTCTACCTGGAATTAGCCGAAATACTCGTCGGTGTCGATGAACTGAGGATGAACCTTGCCTCAGTGCACTGGGCTGGCAACAAGATAAACGAAATGGCAAGAAAATACGTAGGAATGATGCGAAACGCCGAAGATGCAAAGGTTGTGCGCAAGCAGGCCTTTGGCAGGATATCGTCCATTGTGGACAGCATCGACGGCAACCTGCGCTTCTTAAATGATGCGCGAAATAAGTTAAGGAAACTTCCCACCATCGATGAAGGCCCGGCAATTGTTGTTGCAGGGTACCCCAATGTAGGAAAATCCAGCTTCGTGGCGCTTGTGAGCAGCGCGCGGCCTGAGATAGCAGCGTATCCCTTCACTACAAAAGGACTTGCAGTGGGGCATTTCACACGGAACAAGATACGGTACCAGGTCATTGACACACCCGGCCTCCTTGACAGGCCGCTTGATGAGAGAAATGAAATAGAACTCCAGGCGATTTCGGCCCTGAAGCATGTCGGGAAGGTTATCCTGTACATTATCGATCCCTCGGAAACTTGCGGCTATACGCTGGATAAGCAGATGCATTTGCTGAACGGGATAAAACAAGAATTCGGGCTTCCAATACTTGTTGCAGCGAACAAGGCAGATATCTCAAAGCCTGCCCGGGGCGCTGATGTGAATATGTCCACGCTCACAGGAGAAGGAGTAGAAGCGGTGCTTGACAGGCTTGTGGCGATGATCCCGACAAATAAACATATATATGATGACAAATAATAACTTGTTGGTTCGTATTAATACGAAACAATAAAACAAAACGAATGTTTATATATAATGAATATTCATTAAGAATCTGAGGTACTGATGCCCATAGGTGTATACATCTGTCATTGCGGGTCGAACATAGCTGGGACGATAGACGTCGAAGATGTAAGAAAACATGCACAGATGCTAAAAGACGTTGCGGTCGCACGCGATATTCAGTTTTCATGCGGTGATTCCGGGCAGGAGCAGATCAAAAAAGACATAATCGAACACAAACTTGACCGCATAGTTGTGGCTGCCTGCTCACCGCGCCTCCACGAACCCACATTCAGGCGCGTGCTTGAACAGTCGGGGCTAAATCCCCATCTCCTTGAAATGGTAAATATCAGGGAGCAGGGTTCATGGGTGCATGCTGATAAGAACGGCCTTGCGACACAGAAGACAAAAGACCTGGTTGCCATGGGCGTGGCAAGGGTCGCGCTCCTCTCTCCGCTTGAGAAAAAGACAGTGCCCGCAAATAAGAATGTGCTGGTAATAGGCGCGGGCGTGGCCGGTATAGAGGCGGCCATCTGCCTTGCAAATATGGGAGTCAAGGTGCATCTTGTTGAAAAAGAGCCCACAATAGGCGGGAAAATGGCGTTGATGAATGAGGTTTTTCCAACGAACGACTGCTCCCTGTGCGTTCTTGCCCCCAGGATGTCGGAAGTCCAGAACAACCAGAACATCGCGCTGTATACTTATTCTGAAATTACAAATATCGAAGGAAAGGCGGGTAATTTTAAAATCACCGGAATAAAAAAACCGCGCTACATTGATGAGAAAAAATGCAAAGGGTGCATTGACATCTGCGCCCGGGTATGTCCCATCGACGTGCCTAACCAGTTCGATTACGGGATAGGCGCGCGAAAATCCATATACATACCATTTGCCCAGGCCGTGCCGCAAGTTGCTGTTATCGATGAGCACTGCGTGGGTTGCGACCTGTGCAGGCTTGCATGTCCGGCAGAAGCGGTGGATTTCAACCAGAAGGCACAGGAGTTTGAGTTCAATGTTGGCGCAGTGATCCTTGCAACCGGATACCAGCCTTTTAACGCCGCCCGGAAGGGAGAATACGGGTACGGGCGATACAGGAACGTAATAACAAATCTTGAACTTGAGAGGATGCTTGGAGCCGCAGGCCCGACCCACGGCAGGGTGGTTTCACCCTCCACGGGAGCAGATGTAAAAAGCGTGGCCTTCATACTCTGCGTCGGGTCAAGGGATGAGCAGGTTAGCAATCCCTACTGTTCAAAGGTGTGCTGCATGGCCTCGATAAAGAACGCCATGCTGACAAAGGAAAAATATCCCGATGCAAAAATAACAATTCACTACATCGACATCCGCGCAGCCGGTGAGATGTACGAGGAATACTACAGGCGCGCGCAGGAAATGGGTATATCCTTTGTCCGGGGGCGGGTTGCGGAAGTCGAGGAATATGAAGGCAAAACAGTGATCCATTATGAGGACACACTTTCAGGAGAGACCATGCATGAACTATATGATCTTGTGGTCCTTGCAATAGGCATGGAGGCCAATAAAGAGGCGGAACCCCTTGGCAGGATGCTTAACCTCTCCACCCGCCCCGACCGCTTTTTCCAGAGCGCGCATCCCAAGATGCGGCCTGTGCAAACGCATACTAAAGGGGTGTTCATAGCAGGATGTGCGGGAGGCCCCAAGGAAATTCAGGTATCTATCGAACAGGGAAGCGCGGCGGCTGCAAAAGCGGAAAGCCTGCTGCACAGGGGGGAACTCGATATCGAACCCATGAGCGCGTATGTACTTCCTGAACTGTGCGACGGCTGCCGGATATGCGAAAGCGTCTGCAAATTCGGGCGGATCAAAATAATAGACAAAAAAGCCCTTGTTGATGATGTCGAATGCCAGGGATGCGGCGCGTGCAGCGCGGCCTGTCCCAATGGAGCCATCCAGCTTCGCAATTTTACTGATGAACAGATCATGGCGCAGATAAACGAGGCCACGCGGAAGGCAAGCGAGTACCCGCTTGTTATCGGGTTCCTGTGCCACTGGTGCAGCTATGCGGCCGCAGACCTTGCAGGTTCCCTGCGCCTCCAGTATCCCACGAACATAAGGAATATCAGGGTACTTTGCGCAGGGAGGGTGAATCCCTCTTTTGTCCTTGAAGCCCTGCGGCGCGGGGCCGACGGCGTGCTTGTGGCAGGATGCAGGCTTGGAGAATGCCACTATACCATAGGCAACTACTGCGCCCTGCAGAGGATGGACGTGCTTGGGAAATTGCTTGTTGACCTCGGTTTTGATGAGCGACGGCTTCGTGTTGAGTGGATAGCGGCAAGCGAAGGTGAGAAGTTTTCCCGCACTGTCAGGGATTTTGTGAAGCAGTTGAAGGAAATAGGCCCGATAGGCAGCGAGCTTAAGGAATGACGGATGAAGAAACGCTGGAAATAAAGGTGGATAGCGAGGTCAGGGACTCGCATTTTATCTTCACCCAGAAAACCGGGAAATCAAGGAAAGTCCTTGATTATGACTACAAGCGCTGCAACGGGTGCGGCATATGCATCGCTCTCTGTCCTAAAAAAGCGATAGAAGCGGGCCCGTTAATCGAGATAGCCACAGGAATGGACGCACCGCCCGTTATCGTTGACCATACAAAGTGTTCTTTCTGCGGCATGTGCGCATCTTTCTGCCCCGTCAAAGCGTTCCGTATGACACTGAATGATAAGAACATCCTTGAACTTGCAGAATTCCCGCACCTTGAGAGCAGCGTGGTGTTCAACGACAAGTGCCTGCCCTGCCTGATATGCAAGAAATCATGCCCTGAAGAAGCGATCAGCGTGGAATTCACATTCCCGAAAAAGGAGACCATAGCGCCGTTCAAAGCTGGAAAGAGCGGGGAGATAAGCGTTGACATGGAGAAGTGCACCTTATGCGGCGCATGCGCGGAACTGTGTCCTGCATTTATCCTTGTAGAGAAAAAAGCAAAAGCTGATGACCTCATGCCTTTTGATGACCTGCTTGTTGACAGGACTAAATGCGATTACTGCGGTATTTGCGTCCCTTTCTGCCCTGAGGACGCAATAAAAGTAAAAGGGGATTTTGAGGAAAGGGAGGTCAAAAAGCTCGCCCCGAAGATTTCAGGGACAATCAGGGTAGACAATGATAAATGTACAAGGTGCGGCTGGTGTGAGACTGTATGCCCCTATGACGCCGCAGAGGTTACAAAACCTTTCGAAGGTGAGATCGAACTGATAGATGCAAAACTTAAAGGATGCGACCCTGTGGGCTGCCACGGCTGTTTCAATGTCTGCCCTTCAAAAGCATGGATAATCCCGCAGGATAAGAAAATAGATGTGGTGCGGGATTTCTGCACATACTGCGGCGCGTGCGAAAGAGCATGTCATGTTAAGGCCATCGGGGTAAAGAGGAAAGCAGTGAAACACACTATTGTTATCGATACGCCATGGGCAGAGGATTGGAAAAAAGCCATAGCCAGCCTGACCACTGACGACAGGGACAGGCCGGATATCTCGCGCACCCTGCATGCGGAAAAGGCAGAAAGGAAGCCCGAGCCTCCAATCGTGAGGCCCGATATTAACCATAAGCTTAAATTGGTGGATGAACGGTTAATAAAAATATATTCACTGCTGGGCAATAAGCAGGTGAGACACGCCTGGGAGAAAAAGGATTCGGCAGTGGCGGTGGCAGAAATAAAGAAGAGGCTCTTAAAGCATGAACAATAGAACCAAATATGCAATTTTCTGGCTTGTGATCATAACTCTATTAGTTACTGTCATAAATTTACAGCTAAACCGGCCATCGCAGGAGGACAGCATAATACCGCCGCCAGCAATCCTTGCGATAGGGGGGAAGGAGCAGATCTCAGGGATAGGAACGTATTGCTGGAATGAAGCTTTGAGATCCACCTGCGCCGATTATGAAGGCATCCCGACTCCAGAGGAGCCTTTGAATTCAAGCCCGCAGATCGCAGCACATCTCAGCCTGCCCATAAAAACATCTCCGCAGGAGTTAAGGCTTCAGGTCATTCAGGTCACTAAAAATGATTCAATTGAATCGCATTCGCAAGGCCAGCTTGTATGGCGCCCCGGAGTGGGAAAGGACTTCACACTACCTCTTGAGAGCGAACAGGATGTGAACCTGACTCTTGATCCAGGGCTTAATGTTATTGTGGTATTCCCCAGGTGGAAAGAGGAGGGCAGTGCAAGCTACGGTTTCCTAGTGAAGGTGCAGTAAAAAATTTGATGAAATAAGAAATGAATAATTAAAGGAGGATTATACTTATGCCACTTGTCAGGATAGAAATCAGGGCAGGAAAATCCAAAGAATATAAAAAAGCGGTACTGGACGGTGTACATCAGGCTCTATTGCAATCAATAAAAATTCCGGATTATGACCGAACCCAAAGGTTGTACGAGCTTGATGCTGATTGTTTTGAAGCTCCTTCGAATAGAACAGATAACATTACCATAATCGAGATAACGATGTATAAGGGAAGATCAATCGAAGCCAAAAAGAAACTTTTCAAAACCATAGTTGATATTCTTGCTGAAAAACCAGGTATAAGAGGTGATGATATTACGATCGTTTTACATGAACCACCTCTTGAGAACTGGGGAATCAGAGGCGGTAAACCTGCCAATGAGGTGGATATCGGGTTCAAGATAGAGGTATAATCCTGCATGAAAACGGATGTAAAATCACACTATGAAAACCATCTGTCAAATTATTATTCATGGATAAGCGGTGGTTTTGATCCCAGGGCTGAAGAAAACCAAAAATTTTTCGAGAAGCATAAGATTAAACCTGAAACAAGTAAAGTAGCCATAGATCTGGGAGCAGGTTCCGGTTTTCAATCGATCCCGCTGGCAAGATCCGGATTTAAAGTCATAGCTGTTGATTTTAGCAAAAAATTATTGAATGAGTTAAAAAGTAAAAGCAAGAACTTGAATGTCGAAATATTAGAGAATGACATATTGAATTTTAATTCATATTCCAATCGCAATCCTGAATTGATCGTTTGCATGGGCGATACTCTTACACACCTCGGGACTTTAAAATCTGTCAGCGACCTGATCAAAAATTGTTATAATGAGCTTTCTGAAAATGGAAGGCTGGTCCTTACTTTCAGGGACCTGACTAAAGAACTGCAAGGAGAAGAACGATTTATCCCTGTAAGGAGCGAAGACGACAGGATTTTTATTTGTTTCTTAGAATACCATATTGAATATGTTAAAGTTTTTGATATAGTTTACGAGAAAGAAAATAGAAAATGGAATCAAAAAATAAGTTCGTATGAAAAAATTAAAATTCCGCAGGAAACAATAAAGCAATATATTAAAGAGGCGGGGTTTGATATCGGGTTTTTCGTTGTGAAAAACGGCCTGATAACATTGATCGCAAAAAAACCAGCATATGAGGGAGAAAAATGAACACCTTCGATACTATATCAGATAAATATAAAGAAAAATCACTGGTCCAACAAAGAGCAGCATTAAAATTATTTGATCTTCTAAAAATAGGCAGGAATGACGATATTATTGATATTGCCTGCGGCCCGGGGCATATTACAAACCTGCTCAGGAAAATTACACGGGGAAAAGTGGCAGGCATCGATATTTCAGAAGGTATGGTCAAACAGGCTAAAGCAATGTACCCGGAAATAGAATTCAGGCATGTTGCAGTTGAGAATCTGGATTACAGAAACGAATTTGATATTGCTTTCTGTAACTCTGCGCTGCAATGGTTCAGTGACCCGGATAGCGCAATGAAATGTATATTCAATTCACTTAAAAAATCCGGGAAACTGGGTCTTGCATGCCCTGCAACCTCTAACTGGAGTCCATTTTTTGACACGATCATTTCCAGGGTCGCATTATATAAAGAAATCGAACCTGTCTTTTCCCACTGGAAGAATCCCTGGTTTCAGCTTCCTGCTAAGAATGATTACAGGCTCTTCTTTGAAAAGCACGGATTCACGACGGTTTTCCTGGAAATCGAATATGAGCAAACTGATTATTCTATAGAAGAAGCATTCAACATATATCTTTCAGGAGCGGCAAACGGATATACCGGGAAAAAATATTATGGCGTTGAGATCGACGACGATTATATCTCCAATTTTAATAACTTCGTGAAGGAAGAAATCAAGAAGCAATCAAAAGACGGGAGAATAAAAGTAGATTTCAACCGCCTGTACTATATAGGCAGGAAATGATTACCTGACTTTTCCCTGATATATGCGAACTTATCATCCGGCCTTTTCAGGCAATCTATCAGCATCAAAAGCCAGAAAATAAGCAGCCCAAGCCCTATCAGCATAAAAGGAACAATAAACACAAACAAAAATAACTCGGAAAAACCTATCAATTTATCATCTCCTGATATTTTTTGGAATTAATTTATCGTATGGGAATAGATCGTATATATTTTCTTCTTCCATTCCACGTTTTTGTCTCACATATGAGGCAAAATCTTAGTTTTTTGCCTCACATATAATCCATCGTGCAAAAAGAGCAGCTCTTCGAGAAATATTAATGTTCCTGGCCTGGAGGGCATCGTATAAAAAATAAAGCTGGACGATCCCAAATAGCCCTGGACATTAACGCTATATCCTTACAAGCCCTGCGTCCTTTGCAATGATATCAAGGTCGATCGTAATGATATCTTCCAGGCTTTCAGGAATAGGTCTGCCTGATTTATCTTCGTCTATGACCTTCAGGTAATGTTTGCACTTATCACAGTAATCCACCCTGAACTCCGGATTATCTTCGGGGGTTAAGAATTTCAAGGTCGATGGGTCGGTATTCCCGCAGTTTGCGCAGAGGAACTGGTCTGCAAGATGCCGGGAGCCGCAAAATGTACATACAAGATAGCGCTTGTTATTTTTCGACCTTGCACAGATCGGCACTCTTCCGCATACAGGGCATGGAGCCTGCCACCATTTCTCTCTTAAAGAGTTATCTGTTTTATTTGCTATTTCTTCAATACAGGGCTGGATCAATGAGCTTATTATGAAAAATATCAAAGCCGGGTCAGTCCTGAACTTTTCTCCGTAATTCTCGAAGAGTTCCGCATCGCCTTTTAATACCGCGCTGACAGCATCCCGTATATTTATCCTTCCGCTCTTCATTTCACGGATGAATTCTTTTAACTCTTCCTCCTTTGCGCCTTTTTCAAAGAAAACGCCTGCCACTTTTTCGCATGTATGGAGCAGGACGATAGGATCAAATACAGATGCATCCAGCAAACTTGCTATGGGCTTATTTGATTTAAGAGCATCATGCTGCAAATTACTGATGATAGATTTGTCGTTCCAATCCAGGCTTGTTCCTTTTCCAAGACTTTCCCGGAGCTGCCGCTGGGCCTCCAGGATCATCGTGTGCAATTCCAGCGGTTTTCGAAGCTCCGGACGTTCCCTGATTATCTGGTTGATAGCATTTACCCGGCCCTCTAACCGTTCCATTTTTGCACCTGCTACAGGAAAAATTTTAAAAAAAAAAGATTAAGCGGGAATCCTCATTTTGCCCAAGGTTCCTACTTTTATCCCTGTTATCTTCTCATGTGCAAGCTCTGCCGCTTTCTTACCAGCCAGCAGCATCCCGCCGAAGATCGGCCCCATTCGCGGAGCACCATAGGTGGATGTTGCAGACATGCCTGCAACTATCAGGCCTGGATATATCTCATGGGTAAGCTCGACGGTCTGTTTCTCGGCTTCATCGACCCAGAGCGACCCGCAGCCTTTCGGGACAGGAATGCCCTGTCTCTGCTCGCTCAGGCGTTTGACAAGAACTGAATCATGTCCTGTTGCATCTATCACGACTTTTGACTTGATGGCGATTGGATCCATGCATGTAATGAACTTGGGCATTTGTTGTACCGGATACCACTGGATAACTACACCTTCAACCTCGTTCTCTTTCAGTATCAGGTCTTCCACATTTGTCGAGTTAAGAAGTTTCACACCTGCATCGCATGCGCTTGCCAGCATCTTTGAGACCATCTCAAACGAATCACAAACATACAGCCCGTTTCCGGCATCCTTGAGATTCACCCCGCATTCCTCAAGAATCTTATTTGCCGGTGCCCCGACTGTATTCTTGGGCATGAGATATCCTCCCTGCCACATGCCGCCGCCGCCGTAGATGTTCCTCTCTATCATAACTGTCTTATGCCCGAATCCTGCTGCATATTTTGCAGCAGCCACTCCGCACGGTCCCGACCCGACAACGACAACATCGCTGTCAAGAATGTTCTGTATGAAATCGTCCAGGAATTCATTAACTATTGTTTTTGTGACGTGTATCTCGCTGATGTTCGTCATAATTTCACCCTATGCCAATAGGGTTTCGGCTTACCATAAACTTTTCTGAGCCGAAGAATTGCATGATACCAAGAAATTGGCTTTGTTTAAATTTAAGATCAGTAACCGGGAATGCAAAAAAAGAGGTAAGGAGAAACGGTTACTTCTTTGACTTTTTGGTTTTGGGTTTCTTTTTGGAATGATTTACTTTGGCGACCATGATTTTGTACACCTCCGGATTGCCTTATATGGATTTTCTCACAATGTACAATTCAGTAATTTTCTATGGACATGGTAATAAAAATGAGTGGCACACATTTCACAACTCGGTTTATCGTCTGCACAACAAATAAGAACTGCTTAAAAATGTTAATCCCAACAGTCGCTTTGAAGTCAATTTCTGTTATATACGCGTTGTTGGCACTCCTGGGAGCATGCCTTGCAGCTTATAATGCCTATCTCACAAGTAAGAGAATAGACAAGAGGTTATTGAAAGCCCGTGTTTTTCTTAGCGAATCTTTCCTGAAAGATACGTGGACGCTGCTTCTTTTAGCTTGCCTGCTTTTTCTCATCCATGCCGCAATGGAACTGAACCAGATGTTCGGTTTGTTCATTGAAGAAAGTGTGGCAGACCTCATAGCTGAACTTGTAGAAGTTGGTATAATTTTGTGTATTATCCTGTCAGCCTATAAATGGTTTAGATTAACGAATCAGGAAGGGAATTATGAACAGGCAGACGGTAAAGAAAAACATCCCGATAAAAAGTAAAGATTGTCTGGCAAAGGTTTATGAGGCAGGTTTTAGATGTTAATAAACTTATATGAATAGCTAAGGGAGGGAAAAAATCAATAAAACGAAAGCAGTTATGATAGCAGGCACAGGCAGCGGTGTGGGAAAGACAACCGTGGCGCTGGGACTCATGGCATCGCTTAGTAAAAAGCATAAAGTCCAGCCGTTTAAAGTCGGGCCTGATTTTATCGATACAGGCCACCATACACATGTCTGCGGCAGGCCCTCCAGGAACCTGGACAGCTTCATAATGGGTGAAACAGGTGTGCTTGAAACATTTTTCCGGGCTTCGAAGGATGCGGATATCTGTATAATAGAGGGTGTCATGGGCCTGTTCGATGGTCTTGATGCAACCGAGATCGCAAGTTCCGCGCATGTTGCCAAAATCCTGCAAGTACCAGTTATACTCGTTGTGAACGCACACGGAGCTTCACGCAGTATCGCTGCGATAGTAAAGGGTTTTGCTGAATTTGACAGGGTCGATATCCGCGGGATAATCTTAAACAACGCGGGCAGTGAAAAGCACGAAAGGCTGATCCGGGATTCACTTATTAACGCAGGTATCAGAATCCCTGTCATAGGAGCACTTCCAAGATCCAACGAAATATCGATCCCATCGCGTCATCTCGGTCTTCATATAGCAGGTGAAACCACAGGGGATATTTCACTGCTATCTGACTTTATTGAAAAACATATTGACATGGATGCAGTAAGAAATATCGCAGGCAGCTTTGCTACACAGGATATGGAATTGAAAGAACCTGAAGAAAGGTTCAACGTCAGGATCGGTATTGCCTGGGACAACGCATTCTGTTTCTATTATAATGACTCGTTCGATGAACTCAAGAAACTTGGGGCAGAGCTTGTTTTTTTTAGTCCGATGAAAGACGACCTGCCACCCGTGGATGGCATTTACCTTGGCGGCGGATATCCTGAACTATATGCAAACGAGCTTTCAGTGTCAAGTACACGGCTTGCGATAAAAAAAGTTGCTGAGGAAGGAATGCCGATATATGGTGAATGCGGGGCTCTCCTTTATTTGAATGAGCGCCTTGAAACAGACAGGGAATACAGAATGGCTAGTGTCCTGCCCGCAGGTTCCAGGATGACCAGTAAGCTGCAGGCGCTTGGCTACACCGAAGCGCTGGCTGTTTCCAACTCGCCGCTTGCAGAGAAGGGCAGACTTATCAGGGGCCATGAGTTCCACTATTCGATTACAGAGTGCGATAAGGATGCAGGGTTTGTTTATAAGCTGGCGCGGGGAAAAGGCATCACCGATGGAAAGGATGGTTTGGCGGAACATAATGCAGTGGCCAGTTACATGCATACCCATCCTTCATCCGTTTCATTTGCCGGGTTTTTAAGATTTTGCAGCAGATATAAAAAAAGATAAGCTTAGCATAAATTTAAGCGATAAGATACTATTTTAAACAAAAATATGGATGAACTTAACAGGATAAAACAATTAAAAAAGAAGAGAAATGCGATAATCCTTGCCCACAACTACCAGAGGAGCGAAGTCCAGGATGTAGCGGATTTTGTCGGTGATTCCTTTGGCCTGAGCAAGATAGCAGTTTCCAGCGACGCGGAAATAATCGTTTTTTGCGGCGTGGATTTCATGGCAGAAAGCGCGGCTATCCTGAACCCTGAAAAGACAGTACTCATGCCTGAATTGAATGCTCAGTGCCCCATGGCCGCAATGATAACCCCTGAATCCTTAAAACTTGAAAAAGAAAAGTATCCCGATGCTGCCGTTGTTTGTTACGTAAACACCTCAGCGGCAATAAAAGCAGAAAGTGATATTTGTTGCACATCTTCAAACGCAATTAAAGTAGTGGAATCT
This sequence comes from uncultured archaeon, assembly GCA_902386205.1. Lineage (GTDB taxonomy): Archaea > Halobacteriota > Methanosarcinia > Methanosarcinales > Methanoperedenaceae > Methanoperedens. Next base: position 12,579 of record CABMIH010000080.1, read on the forward strand.
TTAAAGGAAAATGAGATTATTTTTGTCCCTGACAGGAATCTTGCACTGTACGTTGCGTCCCATACAAAAAAGAAAATCATACCATGGAACGGATACTGCCCTACCCACCACTTGATATTGCCAGGTGATATATTGCTTGAAAAGGAGGAGCATCCACTGGCAGAAGTCCTGGTGCATCCGGAATGCAAACCTGAAGTAACAGCACTTGCTGATAAGGTCCTTAGCACCGAAGGGATGTTAAAATATGCAGCCGCATCAGATACGAAGGAATTCATAATAGGTACTGAGGTCGGTCTCCTGTACAGGCTGGGTAAAGAAAATCCCGCAAAAACCTTTATCCCGGCAACAAGATATGCGATATGCCCCAACATGAAAATGAATTCGCCTGGAAGCATCATTCGCGCTCTTGAAAAAAATGAGCATATAATAAAAATTCCTGAGACTGTAAGGATCAAAGCAAAAATTGCGCTTGATAAAATGCTTGAGGTCGGACGCGGTGATTGATTTCATTTGAAAATCAATAAATTTGAATAAATCTTTTCCATCCTCTAAATTTCAAAAAAAATCTTCTTGAACTATAAAAAACCCAAATAAATCATTCTGAAGCTTGGAAAAACCAAAAAACTCAAAAACATTCGATGTATTTATCTCTCTTGCGTTAGAATATACAATTGATGATTAGCATAAGTATTATATTGCTCTCACTTTTTGCAGCTATGTTTTATAGCAACATTTATTTAACAGTATTGCAATATAACATCATCAGGGAAAAACGGGTTAGGAAAAATGTAAATCTCAAAAAGTGTATAGATGAACGGAGGATGGGGCAATGCTAGAAACATCACGGGAAAGAGTAAAATTATTAAAAGCGGGTATTTCGGTCAAAACAATAGAAAAACTCTATTTAAACGGAAATAATTTCAAGACAGTAAACACTCCAGTGCTTTTTGAGCTTGTCGAGATAGACCAAGAGGAAAATCACGACTGCTCTTTAAGTTGTGAAGCATCTGCTGAATATTGTTGCACATAGCTTAACAAAATTTATATGTCCTGACTGCATTAGCAGAACGGACTTATGAGTGTTAATGTAAATCGTTTTAAATGCGGCTACTGCGGGGCATGTGTTGGTGTTTGCCCTGTTGGTGCACTTGAACTAATTGAGACATGGATCGAAGTGGATATTACATGCACCGGTTGCGGCGTCTGTGCAAAAATCTGTCCTGTGGGGGCGTTAGAACTAAATGAAAAATAAATATGATGTAATAGTTGTGGGAGCAGGACCTGGCGGCTCAATAACAGCAAAAATCGCTGCATCAGGAGGACTTGATGTATTGCTCATAGAAAAAAGGCAGGAGATAGGGGATCCAGTCAGGTGCGCCGAAGGAGTGGGAAAAGACGCATTGAAAAAACATATAGAACCGGACAATAAGTGGATATCATCAGAAATAAAAGGTTCCAAGATTTTTTCACCTGATGGGACTGAGATCAAAATGTCTGAGGACGCGTCGTCGGGTATGAAGGTTGGGTATGTACTTGAACGGAAAGTCTTTGACCGGGCGCTTGCCCAGGAAGCAGCTATGGCAGGAGCCGAAGTAATGGTGAAGACAAGGGCGACAGGATTACTGAGGTCAAACGGAAAAGTTACAGGGATAAAAGCGATGTACATGGGGGAAACCCATAACATCAATGCTGATATCGTGATAGGGGCGGATGGTATTGAATCCAAAGTGGGAAGATGGGGAGGTATTGACACATCTTTAAAACCGAACGATATCGAAACTGGCGCCCAGTTTCTGGTATCAAATATAGAACCCGGGGATTATAATTTGTTCTATCTGGGAGATAATTACGCACCTGGCGGATACCTGTGGGTTTTTCCAAAAGGAAAGCATATAGCAAATGTGGGATTGGGGATACTTGGAAGTAAATCCGGGAATGTCAGGGCAATATCGCGGCTCCACAGATATATAGAGACTTATATGCCCAAGGGTAAGATCGTGGAAATGGTTGTCGGAGGAGTCCCTGTCAGCGGACCCATAAAACAGACCGTTGCCGATGGACTTATGCTCGTTGGAGATGCCGCCAGACAATCCGATCCCCTTACAGGGGGAGGCATCACCAATGCAATGGATGCTGGAAAGATGGCGGCTGAAGTCTGTATAAAAGCATATGAAAAAGGAGATTATTCGGCCAAGACCCTGAAGGAATATGAGGATAAGTGGCGGAGTACAATAGGAAAAGAACTCAGCAAGTCCCTTCAGGTCAAGAACCTGCTTGTAAAACTTAATGATGAACAGTTGAACCAGCTTGCACATTCACTTGATGGGATAGATACAAGTAAGATGGAATTGCCTTCACTTTTGTTCACTTTATTTAAGAAAAATCCTAAAATCCTGTGGGAACTCAGGACTTTGTTCGTATAAAAAAAAAAATTAAACCTTCAAATTCGGATTTTTCAATCCTTCCCAAAGAAGGTTCTCATCATCGGATGCATTTCCATCATCTGCTGGCTGGCAATGTCTTCATAGAGCCGGTACATGATACTCACGGTCAGCAACAAGCCGGTCCCGCCTGCGCCTCCCAGAGTACCAAGAAGGCTGGCGATGAATGTGAGAAGACCTATGAATGCGCCCCCGATTACGGTCACTTTAGGAATATAGCGCTGCATTACGCGTTCAAGCGTTCCGCTGCTTCGCCTGTATCCCGGTATCTGCATGCCTGACCTGTGAATTTTCTCGGCCACGCTCTTTGCACCCATACCTGTTGTTTCAATCCAGAAAAGTGCAAATATGATTCCACCGAATATGAGCATTACGGCATCAGTTGTTACATGAAGAAGAATCTGCCAGAGCGGCGGAGCTGCAACTCCCAGGCTTGTGAATTTGGATGAGACAAGGGAAGGGATCCAGTCATTCGGGCTGTTGATCGGGGAAAGATAATACATGAGGCCGTTTACCGGCGTAGCCTGTTTATATTCTCCAAATATCGTGATGCCCCGGCTTGAAAGAATAAGCCCGATCATCTGGATATTTGCCTGCAATGCTCTTACAAGGATCATTGGAAGAACGCTTGCATAGATAAGTTTCACTGGAAACCTGCCGCGAGCGCCTCTTACCGCAGCATGGGCAAGCGGTATCTCTATACGTGTGCTTTCAACATACACTACCATGAGATAGATCATCACGGTGCTCAGAAGTGCCAGTATGCCGCCTTTCACAAGCAGGAAGAGCATGCCATCGCCCGATAGAATATAATCCAGGCCAATATTTGACGAAGGACTGGCGATATAAATCCACTTCGGGATCAATCCTATCGGGAAACCGGTCTCGTCTATTTTCCAGTTAAAGATACCTGTGACTATCTGCTGGGACACGCCTGCAATAATGAATAATCCTACACCCGAACCTATGCCCCACTTTGAGACAACCTCGTCCATATAAAGTATCAGTATGCCTCCAATGCATATCTGGATGAACAACAACAAAGTTATCATACTTACATCTACGCCAAGCTGTGCAGCAAGTCCTGCATCAGGGCGCATATAGCCCCCGAGGATCTGCGGCAGGGCTTCAAGGACCACCATCACAAATACGAGGAGCTTCTGCAGTCCCTGGAAAATCGCCTGTTGATGCGGGTCGGTAAGATCCATTTTAATAACACTTGCACCCACAAGCAACTGCAATACTATGGATGCCGTTACAATCGGTCCAATTCCCAGGACCATGAGCGAACCTGAAGCACCTGCAAAGAATGCCCTGTATAATTCAAAAAGATCGATCGAGTTCTTATCGAGCCCGAACAAAGGAATGTTCGCCAGGGCAAAATACAGTACAAGAATACCTAATGTCCATCCAAGCTTTTTCTTGAAATGGACATGGCCTTCAGGATGCGATACTGCTGGCAGGCGTTTCAATAGGGGTGCAAGACTTTCAAAAACCATGTTCTTTACTCAGGCGCCTTTGTTTTTTCTGATAACACTGTTGCATTTCCGGAAGCTTCCTCAATCTTCTGTTTCGCTGTCTCGGAAAACTCACTTGCCGTAATAAAGAGGGATTTTGTTACTTTCCCGTTACCAAGCACCTTTTCAATACCGATGTTTGCAAGATCGATATAGAACGCATCCCCTTTCTTTTCAGCTAAGCCTTCGGCTGCTAATTGTTCGATCGCTTCATCGATCTCTCCAATATTAACGATAACCTTATCTTTTACTGCTGAAAGAGGCCTCTTGAACCCATGTTTTCCAAAGTAGAGGCCACGCTGCATGGACCTTACAAAATGATGCTTGCATGTTCCTGCATTCCCGCGCCCGCCGCGGCTTCCACCACCTCTTCTATTCTTGTGTGTACCGCCGCCGCATGTTCTTGACCCTCTGAATTTCTTGGTTTTTTGTTTGCTCATAATAATTACCTCATCTTTTTCAGCAATGCATTTATCTCTTCTCCATGAAACCCGAGGTCTCCTCCCTCAAGGAATGTCCTTTTGGTACCCTTGAGACCTTTTCTTGCCGGATGCAGCCTGAAAACGGGCTTTAGTTTTGGAACATCATCTATCGAAGCTTTTCCTTCACATATTGCTTTAGCAAGTTCATCAAATGATTTGAATTTCGTGTTCTTGCTGAGGTATTCTTCGGTCAGTGATTTTTGACCTTCCAGTTTCCCCCTGTTCTCTAACATCTCCGCAAGGGTTTCGTGACTTATAGTACCCCATGCAATGTAATCTTTTGCCTTCTGGATCATGCCCCTATAATTTGGCGTTTCAGGAAGGAGCACACAGTGATTTATCCTGTCAAGCTGCATCATGCTCAATGTATCCTTGATATCCCGTCTTGTTTTCACTCCTCCCCTGAGTCGGACTGCTGCGTACATTTATTTCACCTTCACAGTAGTTGTATTCATGAGCGCATTAAAAGTCGCCTTTGCAAAATTAAGGGTTGTTCTTGTTTCGCCCTCGGCTCTTGCCCATACGTCTTTTATACCCGCTATTTCAAGAACTTTTTTAGCAGTTCCGCCTGAAGCCAGGCCAAGCCCTCTCGGGGCAGGTTTGAGATTTACCGTCACGCTTCCCGCTTTTCCTTTTACTTCAAAAGGCACGGTATGTCCGAGACCGCAGCCGCATTCCCACGAACCGCAACCTCTTTTGATACCGATGATATTCATTTTGGCATTGTCGATGGCTTTTTTTATTGCGATTCCAACCTGGACATCCTTACCTTCTCCAAGGCCAATAAAACCATCTCCATTGCCTACTATTACAGTTGCCCTGAATTTCACTCTTCTACCCGAGTCCGTCATTCTCTGCACCATGTTTATATCCAGGACTTCATCCCGTATTTCAGGAATTAACGCATCCACGATCTTAGATTCCCTTATCGGCAGTCCTGATCCGATGGCTTCGCCCATGCTGGTCACCTGCCCTTCCTTGACAAGCTTACCCAATCTGGTCACGGGAATCCATTCAACTTGCTCTTCTTCAAATCCTCTATCTCTCATATTAGTCACCTAAACTCGCTCTGAATCTTTTGCTTTACTGCCTCAAATTGTTCAGATATATTAGTTTTTTTGTACTTGTCTATATGTTTGCCCTTAATCCTTTCATCTGGAGGGAATATCTCTGGATTATGAGGGATATCAAGACCTGAATCCACTGCTCCTTTCATGGCTGCGAATATACGCCCGCCTTTTGTGGCCTCGTACAGCCCCATGTCCAGTATTGCTTCGCTCAGACCATTTTTCTTTGCACGGTAGCCGAGTAACAATCCTGCCAGGTAAGCTGCCGGCAGGTTCCCGGTCCCGCCTGTATAACCGTATTTTTTTAATTCAACCGTATTCGCTGAAACAAGGGTGGTATCCCCTTCCTTTATGGGCATGACAAGCTGGATATTTGTATGATTTATGCTTTTCCTTACCACAAATCTGGGTTTCCTTGATATGAGCATTTGCTTTCTTGCCCTGTAATCTGTTTTACCGATGCGTGCCCGTCGGAACTTCACCCTGTATCTTGAGTCTGTCGCCATGATCTATGCCTCCTTGCCTTTCTGCTGCTCTATGTGAGCATCCAGATGCGCTCTGCTCCTGTATTCTCCGCCTTTTGCCTTGCTGTATAGTTTCCTGTACATTGATGCGTCAATTGTATTATTATCCCTGAGTTCCTTGAGCCTGCTTCGAAGCGCCCGGATTTTCTTCATCCACTGTTCTTTCTTAGGCCTTCTTGCACCTTTTGCACCGCTGCGTGAGCCATGTCCTTTCCTGTGACCGTATGCACGGGTCTCATCGACTTTCCGCGCCCGACCCCTGCTGACTCCTTTGATATCTCTTTTTCCGACTTTGCCTTCTTCAATCAGCTTGCGGATGTCTTCACGCGTTAAAGCCGCTGCGATGTCTTTGGAAGCTTCGGGATTGAGCCATACCCTGTTAACTCCGATATCCATAATTTCTGCGGCCAGTCGCCTCTGGTTTGCCAGGTCTGTCATTTCACTCCCTCCTTGCAGGATTCAATATCTTCAATCCTGACTCAGCCGCCTTTTTTTCGATCATGGCACGTTTTCTAATGCCCACAGTATGAGCGATCCTTGCGGCCTGCCTGTCAGATTTCAGCGGTTCAAGGTCTTTTAGGTTATTCACAATGACTTCTTCAAATCCGGAAGGATGAAGTCCTTTTACCAGCGCCGGACTTCCATATCCAGCTTCTACCAGCGGACACTTTCCTTTTACCGCATACCGTGTTTTGTTATGAATGCCATCAGGTTTTCTCCAGTAATCTGCAAGCTTCTTTTTCTTATGGGAATCGGTCTGCTTGAAAACCGGTTTTTTACTTTTTTGCTTCTTCCTGACATCAAGAAGTCTCTTTGTTTCATCATCGAGAGTTATGGTTATGGACGGAACTTCCATTTTTTCTGCATTTCCTTCTTCATTCACAACTTCATCGGGTTTTTTAACTTCTTCCTCGTTCATGTTTTTCACCGTCCTTGGCGTTCCACCAGATAAACTCCATCCTGGAATACTCTCGGATCGAATCTTCTGATTTTGGTTGCCTGCTGGATGTTAGCGACTGTCTGTCCCACATCCTCTTTGTTTATTCCGTTAATAATAACCTGATCACCCTTTATTGCGACCTTTGTATTACCCCGGATACTGGCTTTTCTTGATTTCTTTTCACCAAGGAAATTGCCGATCATTACCTGGCTTCCTTCTGTTTTTAATTGTATCGGGAAATGCGAATACACTATTTTCATCTTGTATTCGAATCCCTTGGCCACGCCTGTGATCATGTTCTTCAAATGGGACTCAAAAGTACCAAGCATAGCGAGTTGTTCTTTTCTTGGTTCTTTAGCCTCGACAATAACTTGCGAATCTGATTTCTGTATTGTGATTCCCGGATACCAGAGTTCTCTCTGGAGCTGCCCGAGGGGGCCCGATACTGATACTGTTATATTATTGATCGAGATGTTCACACCCTGAGGGATTTCTATTGTTCTCTTGGTTTCCATAACATTCACCTAATAAACATACGCGAGTAATTGCCCGCCAATACCATTCTCTCTGGCTTCGTAATGGGTCATAACGCCATCAGGCGTGGTTATGATGATCGATCCGAAGCCTCTGGCCGGCAGGAAACGTTTTTCCCATTTCTCGAATTCAACGTTCTTGACCGCATGCCGCGGCCGGATTACTCCGCATTTGTTGATCTTTCCTTTAAGCTGTACCTTGAACAGGCCGGATTTCCCATCGTCGATAAATTCAAAATCCCCGATGTATCCGTCATCCTTCATGACCTTAAGCACACTTCCTATAAGTTTTGAAGCTGGGCTGATCGTGCATTCCGGTTTGCCTGTACTTTCTGCATTTTTTATTGTTGATAGTGCATCTGCAAGTGGATCTAATAACATTAAAATCACCTATGTATATTTCTCAAAGCCCATGTTATATGCTGTTTCGCGGAAACACTGCCTGCAAAGATATATGCCGTACTTTCTAACAAGTCCCTGTTTCCTGCCGCAGCGCTTGCAGACATTTGCGCCCCTTCCGAATTTCTTATTGCTTCTTTCCATCTAAATAACCTCCGCACCGTACTTACTTTTAACAAAAGAGATCGCATCATCCTTTGTCAACCTGTGGCTATGCGGGATTTTATGTTTCTCGGTTTTCCGCTTGTTAATCCTGTATCCGGGTCTTTTCAATGCCACGCTAACGTCCATCCCGTAGATTCCTATCGAGGGGTCGTATTTCATTCCCGGGAAATCTGTATGTTCTTCAATACCGAATGAAAAATTACCATCGTTATCGAACTGGGAGGCGTTCAGTTTATTCTCTGTGATCTTTAATGCAGTCTTAAGGAAGTCCTCAGCTTTGCTCCCCCTCAAGGTCACTTTGCATCCTATAGGTTCTTTTTTCTTTATTGAGAATGCCGGAACTGTCTTCTTTGCCATTGCACGCACGGTTTTTTGCTTGACTATCGTCCCGAGCAATTTTTCCGCGTTCGTCAATCGTTCGCCGCTTTCTCCGGTGCCGATATGAACAGTGATTTTATCGATTGAAGGAGTTCTCATCTGGTTCATTTAGATCACCTTGATTTCAGGCGTTGTTTCACCTATCACGTATACGTAATCTTCGATGGTCTCGAAATCCTTTTCATTGGTCAATACTACCATGTTAGTCCCTGAGCCCCTGACCTTCCGGATCTGTTTTATCTTCCCGATCTCTCCGGAATGTTCTCCTCCAACGATCAGGGCGAGGTTTCCGGTTTTATACCCTATATGCTTTGTGATCTTCCTGTCTGGTAAAGAAAGCAAGACAGTATCAAATGTTTTATAATCATTGGATGCGAGAATATTATTCCCGTCGTGAAGATTGAGCTGTATGGCTCCCTTTCTGACTACGGTTTTATTGTCTATCCTGCACAACTTGGTTGCGCCCGGATTTTCCTTATACAGCTTGAACCTGTTGTTGGTATCAAAAAGAACACGGTAATATTCGTTAAGCGCAGGAAGTGATACTATGTCAAAAAGCCCCGTTATATATTTATAATCCTTTCTGGCAACCCCATCTATGAATACGTTACCCTCGTTGATTATCCTTTTGGCTTCCCTGCTGTTATTTGCTAATTTTAGCATGTCCCTTACTACTACAAGTAATGGGATCCCGGTTTCCTTTGAATGCGGGCCGGCATTTGCACCAACCACCCACGCATGGGTCTTTCGTGTTATCGGCCACGATGTCGGAGATGCTACTCTTTTTTGATGTCTTCCCATTTAATCACCTAAGCGCTTTTCATCTTTAAGTTCTAATTTGGTTATCATTACTTTCGAGGGATGGATCGGTCTTGGTACTTCAGTGCCATCTGATTTTGTCACGATAACACCATCAACCGTAATTGTCATTTTTTTAAGATTGACTTCTGAAACCTTCCCTTCTTTGTCCCTGTGGTCGCCGCGCATTACTTTAACAGTATCGCCGAGACGGACAGGCAAAGTTTTTATCCCATGTTCTTTATTAAGTTCGTCGCTCAACATGGAACCCATGAATTTATGCCTTATATGAAGCGGGGCCTGATACCTTGATTTTCTCTGTTTTCTTGGTTGTAAAGATACCATGATTTTCACCTACACTATAATCGAAGCTGCTGACGCTATCTTTGAGTACCGCTCCGCCGCTTCCCTGGCAACTGGTCCTTTTACTTCCGTTCCTTTTGGCACGCCTTCGTCATCGACTATCACGCAGGCATTGTCTTCAAATGAAACCCTCATACCATCAGGTCTCCTGAATTCTTTTTTCTGGCGTATGACTACAGCCTTGAATACCTGTTTTCTCATTTCTGGTGTTCCTTTCTTGACACTCACGATAAGGGTGTCTCCTACACCCCCTCTTGGATGCCTGTTCTTGACACCGCGATATTTCAGCACTGATATAACCTCAATGATACGGGCACCCGTATTATCCGCACATTCCATTCGTGATGCCGTGTTAATAGAGCGCGGGATTTTTGCCTTCATTCCTCTCATTTTGACACCTCTATAACGACATACGACTTTGTCTTGCCAAGCGGCCTGCACTCGGCAACGGTTACATTATCGCCCTCTTTTGCACTGATGCATGGGGGGTTATGAGCATGTATTTTGGTTTTCCTTTTTTCGTATCGCTCGTATTTTGCGATCTTTTTCTCAAACGTTCTCTGCACTACCACTGTTTTATCCATCTTGTCGCTGACCACGACCCCATTCAGTACCTGTCCTCTGACAGGCAGTACTCCATGGAATGGGCATTTTGGATCAGTGCATTCTTTTGTGGGGGGCTGGACATCCAGCCCGATATCACGTGACATTATTAATACCTCTTTTATTTCCTGAATTTTTTCTTGAACTTTGTCTGGATTCTGTTTTCGGGTTGCGAGAGCAATAATCTTCCATCAACTTTGATTTTTAATGGCAAGTAACGTTTGCCATTAATTGATGAAAGTGTGAATAAGAAAGATGAACAGGATTTTGGGATATTTTTCTCCTGGCCATCATCTACTACTATTATGTTTTTTGATTCATCGACTATTCTTCCCTCTATTCCGATGAGGGATCTGTTTGCGCTGTCCACTACCTTTGTATCAAGACCTATGATCTCATGGTGTATGATATTCCAGGGTGTCAGCTTCATTGTTCTTTTAACTCCTTCTGGATTGTTTTTATCCTTGCTATCGTTTTCCTTATCTCTTTGATCCTGCCGGGATTTTCCGGGGCTCCTCCTGCCGATGATATGGCTCTCTCATTGATGAGTTCCAGTTTGAGCTTGTCCAGTTCTTCGTGCCGTTCATTCACGTTCATGTTCCTGATTTCATCCACGCGCAGTATAGCCATCAGTTCTCCTCCTTCTTATGGACACGAGATGCAGGATGCCAATAATCGTATCCTGCATGTTTGTGCTCCACGACATCGCCGTGCTTCCGTTCTTCGATATTGCCTGTGTGGCCTTCGGATTCCGGCTCACCTGTCGCTCTTATCTCAGGCTGTTCAGGAACTGCCTGTTCTGGTTTGACTTCAACAGGCGCTGCCGGGATTTCAACTTTTGTTTGTTTGATAACATCCGGCTTTGCCTCTACTGGTGCCTTCACAAGCTCCTCAATGCCTGCTTTTTTTGTCTCTCTGGCACTTTCGGGAGCTGCGACCTGAACGGTCTTGAACCTGCCCGGCAATTTGATTGTTGGCGGAACTATCCGCACACGGCATCCGATTATCCCGAGTTTCTTGATAGCTATGGCAAATCCTTTGTCCACGAGCTCCATCGCCGGGTTGCCTGCATGGAGCATATTGCCGGCTACGAATTTCTCGGTCCTTTTTCTCGGCCCCGTAAGCTTTCCCGCAATATCTATCTCGCATCCGAGGGCGCCTGATTCCATTATTCTCCTTAGCATGTTGTGGCCCGCTTTCCTGAAATAAAGCCCGCGTTCTATTGCGGCGGCAAGTCTTGATGCCATCATCTGTGCATTCAATTCCGGGATTTTTACCTCCTGGACATCAATCTGGGGATTATCAACATGGAAAACGGTTTCAAGGTCGCGGGTAAGTTTGTGAATGGTCTTTCCGCCTTTTCCTATGATCATGCCGGGTTTTTCTGCGAATATCGTGACCTGGGTACCCATCGGTGTCCTGTTGATATTCATCCCGCCATAACCGGCCCTCTCTAACTGCTTTGTGAAATATTCCGCCATTTGCGCCCTGTCAAGGCCGCTTTTGACAAATTTCCTTTCAACTCCCATTACTTCGCCTCCAGTATCATTTCAACACTGACAGTCTCATGGTTCTTTGGTGTGGCCCTTCCCTGCGCCCTGGGAAAAGACCCCCTGAAAGTATGGCCTTTCTTTGTGGCGATATGTGTAATCCTCATGTTTTCCTGATCAAGCCCTTTATATGTTGCATTACTCTCAAGGTTTTTCAATATCCTGAGGAATTCCCTGGCTGCTTTCTGCGGATATCTTCCGGTACACATCCCTTTCCTGTGTGGAACGTTCCTTGTGTATCTTTTGTAAGGGACAGATTTCTTCAGTTCTACGACATCTTCGAGAAATTCTCTTGCAGTGCCCAGCTTCATACCTTTTATTGCAGATGATATCTCAAAAGCATGTTTTTTTGAGATATGAAGTTCTTTTCCGATTGCTCTTGAGGTTTTTTCGGGATCGGGTTCAATTGAATAATTTAATTTCATGCAAATCACTTCAATGGGATGAATTTACTTGATCTCGTCGCACCAACGCCTGCTGCACCGTGGGAAACCTTCTTTCGTGTCATTACGAACTCCCCGAAATAATGGCCCAGCATCTCCGGCATTATTTCTACAGGTGTGAATTCCTTCCCGCTATGGATGGAAATTTTCATTCCAATCATCTCAGGCAGGACTACCATATCCCGCAGATGAGTCCTGATATTCGGGTCTTTGATTTTGACTTTATGTATCAGTTTTTTATGTTCTTCCGAGAACCCGCGCTGTATAGTGCGCCGCTGCCTTGCGGGTACAAGCTGCGCGAACTCATCAAGGTTTAGCTTTTTTACTTCGTCCATTGACTTCCCGCGATATGTGAACTCGCCTTTCCTTTTGGGTAATTTTGATGATATCTTTTTTGCCATATTTTCACCTTCTTCCTGTCCTTCGGGCAGCTATCGAACCCACTTTCCTGCCAGGTGGCGTACCCCTGGCCACGGTCTTGGGCCTTCCCGGGTGCTGCTGCCCGCCACCTCCAAAAGGATGGTCCACGACATTCATCGCAACACCTCTTGATCTTGGCCATTTGGTTGCTCTCACTTTCATCCTGTGGAATTTCTTGCCTGCCTTAACAAACGGTTTTTCCGTACGCCCGCCTCCGGCAACGACGCCTATTGTGGCCCTGCAACCTGGATTGAGCCATTTCATCTCGCCGCTTGGCAATTGTACAACGGTCTTTCCGACATCATGCGCAATAAGAATCCCGTACATTCCCGAAGCCCTAGCAATCTTTCCACCATCTCCGGGCTGTATTTCTATGTTGCAGATGGGTATGCCTTCCGGGATTTCCGATAAAGTCAATGTGTTCCCCGGCTCGACCGGAGCGGAAATGCCGCACTGGATCGACTGGTCGATTTCGACTCCTTCGGGGACGAGCATCAAACGCTCCTCTCCATTGCTGAAAGATATGCGGGCAATCGGGGCCGAGCGCGCCGTATCATGGATGATCTCAAGTATTTTTCCAGTAACTACTCCTTCAACGACCTTCAGATGTTCAAGGTTGGCCTTGAATTTATGAGAAGGAGCCTTATAAGTGGGTGAACCTTTTCCCCTGCTTTGAGCAATAATTCTATGTCCCATGTTATCACCTTAAAATAGTCCCAGTCTGGAGGCAAGTTCTGTCGCCGTGTTAGGTTCTGCGAATACCACGATGGCTTTCTTTTTTCCTTTAGGCGTCATCATCGTGTTCACGCTTGAGACCTTTACTTTATAGAGTGCCTCTATCTCTTTTTTCACTTTATCTTTAGTATCATCGACATCAACGATGAATTGCATGATATTTTTTTGTTCTGCCTGGAGCGTGGCTTTTTCTGTCACGAATGGATGCTGGATCATTTCATGGCCTCCTCAAGTTTTGAAATAGCTGATTCCGTATAAATGGTCAGGCGTCCGGCATAACTTCCAGGGGCGAGCAATTCGGCGTTGAGCTGGTCATGGGTTATTACATCAACACCTGAAAGATTGCGTGCAGCTTTGACCAATCCCTTGTCCTCAGCGGTCACTATCAATATGCTCTTTGATTTTTTGTATTTCCTTCCCCTGAGTTTACCTTTTCCTGCCCTGATAGTCTTGACTTTGGCCCTCTCGATATCATCCCATACATGCACTGCTTCCATGAATGATTTAACATCTTTTGTTTTTGTAAGGGATGAAAGATCATCGACCGCGATCAAAGGTAATTGTGCAGAGAACTGGTGCCCTCTTTTTTTCACGATTTGTGGATCTGCTGTGGCTGCAATTGCGGATTTAATGGCTTTGTTACGCTCTTTGTCGTTTATTTTTTCAGTCCTGTCTGTTTCGGGTTTTGGGGGATGCGCTTCCCTTCCCTTAACGGCCTGGGGAATCCTGGCAGATTTGCTGCTGTTCTTAAGTCTGGCAACTCTCGATACGCCGCGACCTGGACCCCATCCCTCGGCCGATGTCCTCATGCCTGCATACATGTGCGGCCCATAGGGCTGCTGCCTGTTCGCCTGCGAGGCAAGTACCGCTTTCTTGATGAGGTCAGGGCGGTATGGCTCATCAAAGAGCTTTGAGGATATCTTCTTAGTAGCATTTCCTGATAAATCGATTATATTTGCTTCCATTGGAATCATCCCTGTTTAGATTCAAGGCTTATATGTTTTATTTCCGGAACCGGTGGTGTTTGTTTTTTCGATCTGATAGCGGGCCGCAGGCGCACAAGCCTTTTTGCGGGACCCGGTACGCTTCCTTTGATAATTATATAATCATTTCTGATAATCCCATAGTTCAATACTCCACCCGCGGGTGTCACAGTCTTACCATCCTTCCCGATTTGCATAATTCTTTTGTTGAATTCTGTCCTCTGGTGGTAGCCTGTCTGCCCAAGCTGGGGGACTCTCCAGCTCACATGCGAGGGGTGCCACGCCCCGAGTGTGCCTATTTCTCTCACACTGCCGGCACGTGAATGCTTGGATTTCTGGAGCTGTATGCCCCAGCGCTTTACAGGGCCCTGGAGTCCTTTACCTGTCGTGATTGCAAGAACATCGACAATATCCCCGTTATTGAAAACATCGGTTATATTGATAAATTTCCCAAGAAGGGTCCTGGCGTACTCAAAACGCGCTTTTATATCAGTACCTCCAATATTATTTTCCATGATCTCAGGTTTTTTCTTCGGGATGCCAGTAACTTTTTCTGGCAGGGTATACATAACGACCCTCAAATCCTTCGCAATACCATCCTTTATAAGCTGCTCGATCTTTGCAATTGCCGCAGGCAAATCATGTTTCTTCGGAACTGTCATTGCACGGTTCAGTTCCTTGTCAAGTTCTGTAGTCCATGCTTCAGCGATTGCATTTGCCCCGTAAGTGGTATTACTATAAACCCGTATAGCTGCAACCTTCATAGGGGGAGCTTCCAGGATGGTTACAGGTATCGAGATTTCCATGCCTGAAGTCAGGCTGTTGGGGACATCGTCCGTCATGATTACATGAGTCATACCCGCTTTATAGCCTGCAAAACCCAATAGCTTCGGCTGCTTTTGAAGAGGCCATGCTCTCACACGGGGAATCTCGCTTTTTGCTCTTACTCGCGGGCTGTACGCGATAGACCCGCGCCTTGGTCTGTGTGGATGCGACATTTTCTTTCTCCTTGATAAGACCCCTGGATTCAGGGGACCAGTTAAACACTAATACGATGTATTTTACAAGCTGCAAATTCTGACCCCAAAAATATAGGGGAAATTAAACCCTAAGGTTTACACATATGTCTTCGCAAATAGAGTTTGACTTACTTGCCTTCCGGGCATACGATAACTACATTGATGATCGCATTGGCCCTTGCTATTCGTCAAATCCGACTTTGATCGACTTCAACTTGCCTATAATACACGCTTTGATGATCCCATATTTCATTTTTTTAGATGAGTCACTCAAGCATCGTACTTTGCGCTTTAAACGAAGAATGAGTATATAAATGCTTTGATGACTTTATGTAGAATAAAAAAATTAAGGGAGAAAAAATATAAATTAAATTTTATTGAGTTTATCGATACCCACTTTTTCTACATTAGGTTTATTTATCATCGCAGGCATCCATTTTGGCTTGTTCTTTGGAGCTGAAACGTACTCTTTCCATCCCTTATATATATGTATCTTTTTGGTTCCTCTCTCCCTCAATCTTATCTCAACAGGTTTGGATTTTGTACCCTTGCTGCGATTGGCTGCTTTCAGCGCTGCCTGTCGCGGTTGATTTCCGGTGAATACTCCTGTCTCGTTTCCATTCTTTTCCCTTAAAACAAAATTTCTTATTTTCGCCATATTTTCATACCCCGACAACGATTTATTGCCGTATCTTAAGATGTTTCGTCAAAGTATATAAATGTTGTTGTGAAATCTGTGGCTAAGCATACTGCTTTATTTTTTTGATGCAATCAGATGTGGGATTTTCAAAACCAAAAAAAAATCAAATCGTAAGGTATTTATTGCATCAAATCATCACGAAGGTACGATTCCCCAGACTGAAAAACGGGATAGGGTCTGGTTAAGAGTGTTATATTATGTGTGATGAACACATAAAGACACTCGAAGTTATCATGTATGACAGCATATTTGGAATTAATAGATGTAAAAACACGGTAGATGAAAAAATGATATCAAAAACTAAAAAACGAAATTTTCATGGCCCCGATTTGAGAGTCTCGTATCTATATGCTTGTATTTTATTTATTTCATTTATTGCCCCTGCCGGAGCGGTGCATTTGGATTCATTGAATAATAACTCCTGTATTGAATGTCATAAGGCCCTGTCTCCTTTCACAGATGAACAGACGCGGCTTAACGAAATAAGACTGAACCATATAAAAAACAATGTATCATGCCAGCTCGAATGCCATGCTGATATCATAAGGAAAACGGCAACTGATAATTTCCAGCAGTGGTCTGATTCGGGTCATTCAAAATATTACGTCACGTGCGATGCATGCCATGGCGGGGATCCGGGTGCAAAAACTGAAGCAGCAGCTCATGCGCCAATGAAAAACATCACTGATCCCAATAGTTCCATTTATTTTAAGAATATACCGGATACATGCGGAAACTGCCATTCCGAAGAACTCAGTCATTTCAAGAACACCATGCATTACCAGAGATTGAGAGCTACATCCAGCGGGCCATCCTGTATAACATGCCATCAACCGCACACCTTCAAGGTGCTCAAGGCTTCTGAACTTACTGCCGTTTGTAGTGTTTGCCATAATGCAAAAGACCAGATAGCAGCAGCAAGCGTCCCGAAAGATGCAAAATTGGCCCTTGAAAAGGCTAATGAATTTCAGGAAGAGGTAATGAAAGCCAAAGATGCCATTGCCGAAGCAAAGGCCAATGGAAAAGATGTGTCATCAGCACAGGCGGATCTGGAAAAAGCAGTAGCAGTTCAGAATGATATCCCATCATTATGGCATGGGTTTAATCTAAAGGATTTTGATGAACAGATCCAGAACGGGATTGATTCGGCCAAAAAAGCTGAAAAGAGGGTAACTGGAGTTGAGACCACTGTGCCTTCTACGCCAGGTGTTGGAATAGTTTTGATCATAGGAATATTTACAATATTATACTTATTAAGAAAACAATGAAAGGGAATTTAAATGGATAAGATATCACTTACAGCGGCTATTAAGAACTGGATTTCAAGGCATAAACTGCCTATTGTGATCGTGCTGGTCGTCCTGGTTTCGGCGGCGGTAGTTGTTACCGAAAAAGCGCTTGAGATATCAGAAAATCCCGCTTTTTGCGGAAAGAATTGTCATATTATGAGACCATATTATGATTCCTGGGCTACATCCTCTCATAATGATGTCCGTTGTGTTGAATGCCATTATGAACCCGGCCTGCTTGGTCATGTAAAAGGTAAAATCAATGGGCTTGCCCAATTCTACAGCTACGAGACGACAGTCGAAGAATATTCCGGGAAATTATATGCAAAAGTCATGGATAAAAACTGTCTCGTTTGCCACGAAAAGCGTATTTATTCATCCGATATTAGCTATATCGGTGTCAATTTCAGCCATAAAGACCACCTGCTGCAACCGAAGAGAGGAATCGGACTAACATGCACAAGTTGCCATTCCATGCTTGTGATAGGCATGAAAGAGCATCAGTCTGTTACTGACCCGTCATGCAGCCAGTGCCATCCAAATATCGTCCAGAAAGATATTGGGCATATGGTGGTGACCACTTCAACATGTTTCACCTGTCATTTCAGGGACGTGCCAGGGAATACATCGATATCAGGCTGCCCTTCATGTCACGGTCCGCCAAAACAAACACATAATAATTACACGAACTTTAATCATTCAAGCCACATCAGCCGCGGTTACGATTGCCAGACATGCCATGTGAATTTTTCAGTAGGTGCGAATGATATTGTTCCAAAGAACAAATGTTATTCCTGCCATAACATCAGGGAAAGGGTTGAAAAATATGATGACTTCAGTTTCGTGCACAAGAACCACGTAACAAATAACAAGATTGCGTGCTATAACTGTCATTCAGATGTCAAACATAATCCGGGAATAAAAGATAACCTGTGCGCTACATGCCATTCCAGTGAGCATCCGAGCGACTGGTTGAAAACACATAAGACACAGGTTTTAATAGGGAAAGTATGCAGCGATTGCCACCAGCCAAAGTTCTGCTCAGACTGCCATGCCACAGGTGTAGCAAGCGGCAAGAAAGTAAAATAATGATATAATAAATGAATATCAGCTATAAGGATACTGCAATCAAACTCTCGCCGGATGTATATGAACCTTCAGACGATTCATTCCTTCTTGCTGAGGCAGCACTATCTGAGATAAAAAATTCAGAAAGGATCTTAGAGGTAGGATGTGGAAGCGGGATAATAGCAGCAGTCATTAATTCCAATACTAAAGCTAAAGTTATCGGTATCGATATAAACCCTCATGCTGCCAGGTGTGCAAGAAATAACGGCGTGGAGGCAATAAGGGGCGATCTGCTGAATTGTATTAAAGGAAAATTTGATATTATATTATTTAATCCTCCATACCTTCCCACCAATGAAGAAGAAAAAACCGAAGGCTGGATCAATGCTGCACTGGACGGAGGATATGACGGGAGATGGATAATTTTCAGGTTTCTTGAGCAGGCAGGCACCAATCTTTTAGACAAAGGACTTATTTTGATTGTGTTATCCTCATTGACCGGAATCGAAGAAGTAAAATCAAAGATGGAATCCCTGGGTTATCATGTGGAAGATAAAAAACAGGAAAGATATATGTTTGAACAGCTCAGGGTCATAGCCTGCCACTAAGAAAGATAATCCAATACGCCCCCGATGTTAAACCTCTATCTCTGCGAACCTGTCGATATCAGTCCTGTGACCCCAGATATCTCCGACAAGCAACTTTATATTTCTTATTTTCAAAAACATTTTTGTAGTATTTGAAATTGTTTTATGGTATGATGATGGCAATTGCATTCTTTTCAGTTTCGGGCATTTTTGCACAACATCAAAAACATTTTTTTCAGACGGCCTGAAACAGAAATGGACATTTTCCTCGTTTTGGTCAAGGTCTTTGAGGTCTTCTTCAGAGCCGATAATTCTAAAAACTACTTTCATAATATGTCTATATGGTGACACTACTATTTATATTTTTTTACTATTTCCTGATTTAAATTTAGTGTTAAACAGGGCATACGGGTGCAGGACAGCCACCTGCATATTCGTCGTCTGCGGAGACATATTTTTCTGTTATGTTCCCGAGGTATAAAACCTGCTGTGCCTTGCTGCCGTACCTGTAAACCGTAATTCCCTTACATTTCAATTCATAGGCGAGCATAAACGCCCTTTCAACGTCTTTGATATCCACATCATTCGGGAAATTGATTGTTTTTGAGACGGCATTATCGCAATGCTTCTGGAAAACGGCCTGCATTTTAACATGCCATTCCGGCCTGACATCAAAAGCTGTCACAAACACGCGCCTGATATCCTCTGGCACTTCTTCGATGCCTGCAAGCCTTCCTGTCCTGGCGATTTTCATTATGAGTTCTTCGCTGTAAAAACCCCGCTCTTTTGCCACTGTCTCAAAAAACGGGTTCACCTCAAAAAGCTTTGTTCCCTCCATAACGTTCCTTACAAAAGAGACCGCAAACAAAGGTTCGATACCGCTTGAACAACCTGCGATAATGCTGATCGTCCCCGTGGGCGCAACCGTGGTGACAGTTGAGTTGCGTATGGGTGTTTTATATATACTTCCGTGGAAATTCGGGAATGCTCCCCTCTCCCCGGCCAATCTTTCAGATGCCGCATGGGATTTTTCCTGGATAAAACCCATTATCTTCTCCCCTGTTGCCAGCGCGTCCGGAGAATCATACGGGATGCCAAGCTGCACAAGCATATCGGCAAAACCCATTACCCCGAGGCCTATTTTCCTATTCGCCCGTGTGATTTCTTCTGTCTGTGACAGCGGATACTTATTAATATCTATTACATTATCAAGGAATTTAACTGCGATATTTACCGTTTTTTCAAGTTTCTCCCAGTCGATCGAACCGCCCTTAACCATCTTTGCAAGATTTATCGAACCCAGGTTGCAGGATTCATAGGGCAATAAAGGCTGCTCTCCGCAATCGAATGACACAATTCCATTAGAAATAAAGCTCAATCTTTTTGGTTCTGTTAAGTCGTATACAAGCTCCTCTCCATCTACTTTCACATATTTTATACGCTCTTCAAAAGTATCAGAATAAAATCCTTTTGTAAAAAATTTGTTTATTTTATTTTTATGTAGCTCGCATAGGAATCCTATTTCTTTTAAAAACCTGATTACACTTTCCCTGCTAATTTCAAGTTCATAGCACATACCACTCGAACTGTATTTTTTCAATTCACCTTTCTTGTTAAGATAACTAAACGTATTTTCCCGTGGTGTTCTGCTTCTATTATATATTCTCGACTTGATACCCAAATTCAACAAAAGTATTTGAACATCTTTCAAAAGTCTTTGAGATTTCGAAGTCAGTCTTGTATATGACGAATGATTCTCTATAAAATTAACAGTTCCATCTGCCGTGAATAATCCCTGCAAAAATCCAATTACCACCTCTTTCGGTGCGGTGAAAATACTTTCGGGAACAGTTTTGTTCTCAGCATCCACGGACTTTACACCGAGCTTGTTAAAAAAATCTACAAAATATTTTGAGTGATAAGATAAGTGATACACCTCATTCCCTCTTTGCACTTCATTTATATCATAGCCATACCACAGGTTAATTATTGGTTTGAGATAATTCATCACCTCTCTGTCTTCTTTTGAGAACGTGAACCCGACCCTGCAATTCTTATCACCATCTCTCAGCCAACCATCGCCGATCAGCCATCCTATAACACGGCCCAATTCTTTGCTCCATTTATCAGGTAGATTTAGCCTGGTGATTTTTCCGTTACCTCCGACGAATTCATTCCTGACCCCGAAAGGTAATTCATAATTTTCACCAAATTTCCCCTCACCTGATTGAATCTGAACTCTATGCTTTGATTTGTCCAGGGCTGATACCTTCACCCACCCTTCATTTGTCAGAACTTTGTGGTCTGCAGTACATAATAGTTCATATCCCGACTCGGTTTCTATTTTGTAAGTTTTCCTGACCCCAACACAAAAGGCTTTTGATATTTCATTGAACTTAACCCCGCTCTGCTTTGATTGCATTAAGCTTATTGTCCCATTGTAATTTACGATATTGATTGGCGTCTTATTATCAACAGCTATTTTGATTCCACCTTCCGGATACTTTTCGACAAGATCTTTCATCCTCATTAATCCATTTTCCGTTGAAATAAGCGTGCTTCCGATAACGCATGGGTTGGTGCTCTCCATTTCCCCGATATGCGGCGTCGGGTTATGCCTGTTGATCTCATCGATAAACACAACACCCGGGTCGCCTGTCCTCCACGCCATCGTTATTATGAGGTTCCATATTTCCCGTGCACGTACCTTCTTTACAACTTCCCTGTTCCGCGGATTTATTAATTCGTACTCACGGTCCTCTTTTACAGCACGCATGAATTTATCATCCACTGCCACAGAGATATTAAAATTTGCCAGAAATCCTTCTTTTGTTTTCGCGGTTATGAAATCAATTATATCCGGGTGGTCAGCCCTCAATATTCCCATATTGGCGCCGCGCCGTTTGCCCCCCTGTTTTATCACGTCGGTGGTAGTGTCAAATATCCTCATGAAGGAAACAGGGCCTGATGCAACCCCGTGCGTGGTTCTCACAATATCCTTTGCAGGCCGAAGACGGGTGAAAGAAAAACCCGTACCACCACCCGATTGCTGGATCAGGGCCATGCTCTTCACGGCATCAAAAATGCTGATAAGTGAATCTTCGACCGGGATCACAAAACATGCAGAAAGCTGGCCCAGGTCTGTGCCTGCATTCATAAGAGTCGGAGTGTTGGGAAGAAATTCAAGGTTTACCAGCACGTCCAGGAAATCCCCTTCGGATTCCGGATCAAGAGCGACAGCCTTTGCGATACGCCTGAAAAGCTGCAAAGGAGTTTCTGTCACGTTCCCTTTCTCATCTTTCAGGAGGTAGCGCCTCTCAAGGACACGCACCGCATTAACACTTAACTTCAATTCGTCCCTGACCCCAAGAAATTCCTTGGCTTTCCTTATCTGTGCCCGTTTCTCCCTGTACAGGATATATGCCTTTGCGACGCCTGCGTAACCATTTTTTATCAGGACTTCCTCAACAATATCCTGGATATCCTCAACACCCGGAATTCCAGTGATCCTTTTATCGATAATTTCCACTACCTGGTTCGCTATATCCTCTCCCCTCTTCCCGTCTTTGTTCTTTGTGGCTATAAAGGCTTTAAATACGGCATTTGCTATCTTTGACCTGTCAAAATCGACTATTCTTCCATCCCTTTTGCGGATTTTTTGCGGCATATTTTTAAGCCCCCTGAATATTCATCAATAATATTTTATAATGCCGTGTATTAAAAACTTTGCTCTTTATCTTCAAAATTATTTCATCAGTTTAAGAAATATCTCCTCAAGCGAAGTTTCAGAGGTTCTTATATCGATTATTTTTCCCTCGTTCTTTGCCACCCAGCCTGTTATCATGTTAAATTCATCGAGGTTTTCAGTATGCGCTATATAATTCCCGTTATTTTTTGCTGCTTTAAAGGCAAGTACCTTCTCGACTTTGAATTCGACAGTGTACTCAACAGCGCCGCATTTTTTCCTTATCTGTGCCATGCTGCCGCATTCTACTTCCTTTCCATTGTTCATGATCAGCACGCGGTCGCACAGGCTTTCAACCTGGTAGAGGTTGTGGGCACTGAAAACTATTGTTTTACCCTGCTCTTTTAGCATGGTCACAAAATCCACAAGGTATTTTGAGGTCAGAGGATCAAGGCCTGATGTCATCTCATCAAATATAAGGTACTCAGGATCGTTGATCAGCGCCCTTGCTATGGCTACTTTCCGCTGCATGCCCTTGGACATCTCCCCGATCTTCTTGTTCCCTGCATCAAGCCGCAGGGCATTGAGGATATCTCTGATCCGGTCCAAAGCGACCTGTTTTTTTACACCGTAGATCTCAGCAAAGAACATCAAATAATCGTTCGCTTTCATCCCTTCATATAAAGGACTGTCCTCAGGAAGAAAGCCGAGTTTTTGTTTTATCCTCTCTGCATCCTCCTGTATGTCCATTCCCTGTATTCTTATGGTGCCTTTTGTGGGAGCGACAAGCCCACTTAACATTTTCAGGGTCGTGGTCTTGCCCGCGCCGTTTGGCCCCACGATGCCGAAGATCTCCCCCTTTTTGATGTTGAAATTCAGGGATTCAACTGCTATGAAGCCATCGTATTCTTTCCTTATATCAGTTACTTCTATTTCATCCATAGGAATACTTATTTAGTTGCTGATCATTATAAACATAATCATAATGGATTTATTGATAATCTCAAAATGGGAATTAAGAAGGACGGGATTAAATTTCGGGAAAAAAACGCTTGTCCTGTCAGCGGCCATATTGATCTTAATAGGTCTTGTTTCACTTTTCGTATCACAGAACGGTCTTCATATCAATGATAATATCTATAAGGTGGTGGTAACTGACCCTGCAATTGCAGAAGTCCTGAAGACAGATGATAAATTCGATGTCTACATAGCGAAAAATACTGAAGCGACAGAACTCTTTGAACACCGGGGTTTTGATATCCTGATAACAGGGAATAATATCCGCTACCATTCGTCTGAAAAATCCATTGCAGCCCTTGATGCCCTTGATAAAGCCATAGTGAGATACGACGAGGCAAGACTGCTTTCCTACAACGACCTGAATAATACTTTTCCTGTATGGATTACGGTGGAGAACGTTGAAAGACAGCAAGTATTCCAGGCCCCGACCTTGCAGAAACTGCCCGATTTTGAAAAAATCCCGGATAGTACGGGCAGTTCTATTCCCCTTGAGATCACAACATCAGAAAATCCTGGCAAAGAAACAGCATCATACGATTCCATAAAAGAAATAACCGGGACCAATAAACTTTCCCCGATAGAAGATCAGGTACTTTCAACTCCTTCGCATTTTAATCCGCCTTTCCCGTTCAAATCAGTTGTATTGAGTTTCCTCTTTATTTTTCCGATTTTTTTTATTGCCCAGCTTTTTTCATCAAGCATAATGGAAGAAAGAATAAGGCGAAAAGGAGAGCTTTTACTCGTATCTCCTCTGGGTTCTTATAAGATCGTCCTTGGAAAGCTTCTCCCGTATCTTTTGATCTCGCTTGTAATGATGGCAGGAATAACTGTCAATATCAAAGGTAACGCATTGATGCTTATCATAATGTTGCCGGTTGTCCTCATGTTCCTTTCAACCGCTTTCCTTGGCGCAATAATTGCCCGCAGTTACAAGGAACTCAGTTTTGTCCTGATCTTCATGTCCGTGATCCTTTCCGGCTATATCTTTTTTCCCGCGATGTTTGTCAGTATTCATGCCATCAGCATCATTTCCCCTGTAACCCTTATTGTTATGCTCCTTGAAGGCGAGCAGGTTTCAGTCACTGACTATTTGTTCTCAACAACGCCATTCTATCTCGTTTCGATCCTCGGGTTCATTTTCGGGATTTTCATCTACAGGGAAGAAGACCTGTTCACCCAGAAAACTATCAGGAACAAACTCCTTGACTCTGTCCATGAATTCATAAAACGGGCGCCTGCCCCGCTTTTCTTCCTGAGCATGGCTTTGCTCCCGCTTGCGTTTTCAACCCAGTTGATGTTGATAGTCCTGATGTTCAACCTTCCGGTCAAGACAGGAATTGTGATATTCATTATCCTTGCAGCGCTGATAGAAGAAGTGGTAAAATCCGCAGGGATCTACACGGTTTTTTCAAGGAAATTATCAGATGCCAGCATCCGGAACGCTTTAAAATTCGGGATACTGTCAGGCACCGGCTTTTTTGTCGGTGAAAAGCTTTTGCTGCTTGTTGTGATCTCAAGCATAGCAGGTTCTGTTTTCGGGTCGGCTATGGGTATCGGCCTGCTGGTATTCCCGTTATTATTACATATCACAAGTACAACCGCTGCATCACTTAGCCTTCGATCCAGAAACTACCTTTTTTCTATAATTCTGGCAACAATGATTCACTCCGCATATAATCTTTATCTTGTCAGGAGTGTCCTTTTTGAGTAAAACCTTTGTCATCACAAAAAAAGAGATGGGATCGCTTCGTAGTGAGAAAACACTGGTACTTGCACTTATTATCCAGTTGATGATCGCTTCGCTGTCGTCCCTCCTTGTTATGGGCCTTGCTTCCTTCTTTGACCCCCAGGCCCTTGATAAGTATGACCTGACGCGGTCAAAAGTGGGTATCATCGGGGAAGGGGACTTAAACAAGTTCCTTGAAAAAAGCCGGATAAGGCCATATCATTACACAAACCTTCCATTGGCCCTTGATGATTTTAACAGGCGCAGGATAGATGCGATCGTTGTGATACCAGAGGTCGAGCCTTCGGGCAATGAGATCATCGAGATCATACTTTACCTGCCAAAATCTGATATAAAAGGCACCATTGCTACTGTCCAGCTTAAAAAACCTTTTGAAGAGTTCGAAGGGTATGTCAGGGATATAAGGAACAAAAGGACCGGTTTTGAACCAGTGAAATTGTATGTAGATGATATTCCGAGGAAAACCTCGACCTACTTTGAATTCATATACGGCGTTCTTATCCCCCTGCTTGTATTCACACCTGTTTTCATTTCAGGCGGCCTGATAATAGATATGCTCACTGAAGAATACGAACGCAAGACGATGGAGTTATTGCGTGTCTCGCCTGTTTCATTTCCTGAAATATTGAACGGCAAGATGCTCACGTCAATAATCATTGTTCCTTTGCAGGCTTTCCTGTGGCTTGCGCTTGTCAGTTTAAACCGCGTTGCAGTCTATAATATCCCGCTTATCCTGCTGCTTGTAAGCATAATCGCCGTGATCGTCGTGTTGATAGGGGCCATTATTGCCATCAGTTATAAGAAAAGGATAATATCCCAGTACATTTACTCCCTTATCCTTATACTGCTGTTTTTACTGGGTTACCTTTTTGCAGATTCGCCTTTTAACCTTGTCACAAGATTATCCTCTGGAGCCATAGGTATGGAGGCTGTCGTGTATTTCGGTGTTTATGCCACCCTTGCAATTCCTTTTTATTTGTTCCTGAATAAAATCCGTGCTATATAGACAGATGTGTAAGCTGGCAGAAAGGAAAAATCTTAATTCCCGCTTGGGGCACATATTACGAATAATTTTCCAGAAATTTGAGATTAAAACGTTTATTTAATTCGTTTATGTTCTGTTTCATCTCACTTTCGACATTTTTAAATAAAATTGTCACATTGTCATTTTCAGATAGAGCGAGCAAAAAGCAATCTGAAAATGCAATATTATACCTGCTTTTTATGATCGCAGCATTCAGACAGAGTTCGTAATCCAGAGGTTTTATTTCTACATGCGGGTGATAATATACAAAATCATAGAGTTTCCTTGCAAGGATCTCAGATTGTGACTGTGTATGTACTTCTTGATAGACTCTTTCTGCGACATAACATATTTCAGTCAATGTCAATGGAGTCAGAATTGCAGTAGTTTCTCCCCGGTTAACAGAATCGACTACGGCTTTTGCCTGAGGATGTAAGGTTCCACGTGTATTAATATATTCTATCCAGACGCCAGTGTCTATTGCAATCATTTTATTCCCAGATCATGCAGAAGTCCTTTGATCTTTTCCTCATCAATTTTTCGAGAGGTTTTCATGGCTTTATCAACAGCATGGGGCGAAGCGCTGACAAATAATTCCGAAGGCTTCACTTCTGGTTCAGTTACAAGGATTATCTTTTTGTTTTCCTGAAAGACCTTCAGCTTATTTCCCGTTGTTAAACCCAGCATTTCCCTTAATTTTTTGGGGATTACGATCTGCCCTTTACTTGAAACTGTTACAGTTGTCATGAAAATATGTAAGACAATAATCTTATTTAAGTCTTACTATTTGCATCAGGTGTGCCAGTTCCTTGCATAGCAGTTCTAATATCCAAACCCCGGAGGACACAATTCCTGACGCCAGGCGACTGCCCGGCCATATATCAGAGAGTCGTCCGGGGGGCGATACCCCGGCGCCGTTCATGTTGATGGTGTGAAGTTGGATGAAATGGCATTGTAATAATGAAACACTGGCATATCATAACCCCTGGAGGGCCTGGAGTTCAGGAAAATATATACTTGTCTGAACCGTCTGGATGAACTTATGGTTTTTAAAAAGCTTTTCAGGGGTAATGATTTACTGAAGCACAGCACTATTCTTTTTACCGCATCAATTATTGCGGGATTTTTAAATTACCTGTTCCAGATATATGTCGGGAGAATGCTCGGACCATCTGATTATGGGATTTATAGTTCGCTTGTGGCCATGCTTTACATAATGTCAGTGCCATCATCCACGATACAGACATCAGTAGCGAAACTGGTCTCTGATTACAATCCTGAATTTGATAAGATAAAATATCTCCTGAACCGCGTATTCAGGTTATTAGCCATGCTGGCTGCAATGACATCTGTCCTGTTTATGGTTTCAAGTATATTCCTGGCGGATTTCCTTAAAATAAATTCAGGAATGTATTTTTTTATTTTATCAATTCTCTTGTTTATTTCTTTCCTCTGGCCGGTCCTGAGCGGGGCCATGCAGGGCATGCAGATGTTCGTACATATGGGAATTAACAATGTTGCAGGCACTTTTTTTAAGCTGATCTTTGGGGTTGTTCTTGTTTACCTGGGTTTTGGGGTAAACGGCGCATTAATGGCGTTGTTCATGGGTTCACTTTTAGCGCTGCTTCTCGCTTTAATACCTCTGCGCTTTTTAAAAAGGAACAGGGAAGAGAAAGTCGATATTAATTTTATCAAATACTCCACGGCCGTGCTCTTTGCGACTATCGGTCTTACTTTCCTGCCGAATGCGGACATGCTGCTTGTGAAACATTTTTTAAGCGATATGGAAGCGGGTTATTATGCCGCAGCCGCACTTCTTGGGAAAATCGTATTATTCGCCACTGGGCCAATTGCACTTGTGATGTTCCCGAAAGCTACAGCGCTTCACAATAAAAACAATAGCGGCAGGACATTGCTCAGGAATACTTTGATATACACGGGCTTCATTTCGCTTTCGGTAATCGCGTTGTTCGTACTAAAACCAGAATTTGTCGTGGTTATGCTGTTTGGCCCTGAATTCTTGGGAATAATTAACGTCATTGGATATTTTGCCATTGCCCTGGCCTTTTTCTCGATGGCTAACGTAATAGTTTTTTATGACATGGCCACACGAAAATACAGGTTTTTATATGTTCTTGGTGTCATTTCTATCCTTGAAGTTACCTTGATCACCCTGTTCCACGATAGTTCATTGACTGTCGTGCGTATCCTTACTGCCCTGATGGCAATGCTGTTCATCGGGGTATGGTATTGTGAAAAAAGGCAACTATAAGGCATTTTTCAAACTGTAATAAAAGTAGATTAAAAATATGAAACCAATAACTGAAATCAGATATCCTGTTAAATAAATATTGAACCTATGATTGTAAAGTATATTTCCTTTGAACCCGGATGTATCATATGCATTTGTTACGCCAAAGTTCGAAAGAGGCGCCTTTCCGTCCAGTTTCCAGTCATCTGCGTACTTGTCTGAGAATATCACATAGCGTTTTGACGGCTGCTCGATAGTATATTTTACAGGGGAGTCAATCGTATAATTAAGGAGTTGCCATTCAGAGACACTATTTTTGGTATCATTTCCGATCCCAAATTCATAGGATGTAATGTTATCGGCCTGGTAGAACCTGGAGACCGGATTCCTGTTCCTGAAAACGACCAGGTTTTCAGTATCCTTTACCACCTCCAGGTCATCCTGGTTATAAAGAAAATCATATTTTTTATAGTCTACTTCTTTAGTGAGAAGAATGTACTTAACATTGAGCGGCACTAAAAGCTCACCGAAGTTTTCTACTTTATCACCTTTTCCGAGCAGGAACTCGATGTATCTTGAGACGGGATTGGAGGATGAACTGTATATAGGCCCCGCCTCCATATTATCCCCCTGTATCACAGGCTTGCCAAAGAAAATGTTCGCCGGATTAGCTATGCGCTTTTGGGGAGAGGGGAGCCAATTGAAATCCATATAGAGATGCCACGGCAGGAACAGCACCTTGAAGTCCTGTTTATCCTCATTAAGGTAATTATTCACTTCATACCAGTCTTCCGGATAGTCGCCGGGTTTAAGCTGTCCCCAGAAGCCGTTGAACATGGTGAAAGAATATATGAAAGGAGTTAAAAGTGCAAGGGCAATTATGAGCCAGGCTCCGATTATTTTATAGGGGTCGCCTCCTTTACCTTTTGCCTTTGCAGCCTTTTCCAGTTCTGAAACACCAAGCCCTCCAAGATATGCGTAAGACAGCACAAGAAGCCCTACGAATTTATGGGGCTCCCTGAACCCCTTAAAGAAGAATATATTGTTAAAGAGGAATTCAAAGATGCCTGCAAAAGGGCCTGAAATACCTGAAGCGAGGAAGACCGAAATCACGGCGATTATACCGAAGGCCCTGACGTAAATCCCATGCTTCGGGTTCCTGTAGTTTGAAACAAAGCCGTGTACAGAGAGGAATAATATGAATATGAAAAGGAGGTACCAGTACGGGAGCAGGTCTTTTGCATAGATGTAGCCGCCGCGCCAGAAGCCGTACATGGAAGCTGTAGTGAAAAGCGTGTTGAAACCGGCGTCATGGGTCGTTGTGAAAGTATAAAGGTCAGAAGTTGTGATCTCGCCAAGCGGAGCTCCATTCCCGGCAAAACCCGGAACGAGCCAGTATAAATTAAGGAGAAGCAAAAAAAAAACCATTAAAACAACGGATTTTAATATTTCCCTGCTGTCTTTTTTTCCCGGATCTATCAAATTCACAATTAAAAAGACACAAAAAACAATAAACAGAAGAAATGGAGTATGTGTTTCAAGCGCAAATACAAATGTCAAAAGGATTGCTACATATACCGACTTTTTTGTTGAAGGAACCTCAAAGAAATCCATGAGACCTTTAATTACAAAAGGTGTAGCTGCATACGCCAGGAGGATCAGCCAGTGGCCCGCCAAAAATCGCACATAGATAAAAGGATTCAGCACGTACAGAAAGCCCGCGAAATATCTTCCAGCGCCCCATTCATCCGGGCACATCCTGTATGCGCAGACACCTGAAACAAAAAAAATAAGGAAAAAAAGCAATTTTTGAATGATCTCAACCGTAAAAAAAATATTGAGGAAATCGAGAACTGCCAGTAAAGGCAGGATGGAATATATATTGCTAAATCCATAAAAGGCTTCTGTGGCGCGGAAAGCACCGGGTGCAAATACCATATCAAGGGCCATAATGTAACCCGGAGAAAAGAAATCCTTTACCAGCACAAGGGCAAGGGCTGCGAACGCAAAATAATAAAAATAGTGTTTAAAGATGTTTTTATCAAACTTCAAAATAGAATCCATCCGATGCTTCATCCTGTACTCCTTCGTGTAAAAATATACAATGCCAGAAATCCAATAATGACCAAGATCAGGTTAGGGAGGTATCTTCTGACCGGCTGCCAGTCGATAACCATGCCATAAACCAGGGATATCAATAAAAATACAGAGAGAAAAATCGCTATATTTTTTGATGTATCTGATATCATTGCAATGGTTTTTTGAAATTTCGTTCCTGTCTGGCGTGTTCTTTTACAACGTGGATTTTGGAGTTTATCACTCATCCATTTTTTTGCTTCTATCATGACCCCGTACAATCGAGTTATCATAACATACAGCCATTTGATCACATCTACCATCTTTCGAATGGACAGGCTTATCAATTTCAGGATAAGCTGTAACATACATAATATAATTTTAAATATAGTTTCCGGCATTGCCTTCAATGCCTTGGTATTGAGCCATTTGTTCATACGGCTTCTATCAGGGATTGAAAAGCCTTTAGGCTCTGGAAGATGTTGTTCAATAAATCGAAAAATCACGCCAACGGCCAGGAAATAATAAGCGTATATCGCAAGCTCTTCAGCGAGCTTCTTATCCTCTGTAAACAGGATAACGGCAGTACCTGCAAGCAGAATAAGTGCAATTAAAAACGGGTAGCTGGAGGGGGGCCGGTAAATAGCAGGCTCTTTATCGGTCCGATTATTTTTTACACTGGAATTAAGGAGTGAGTTCATTTTTTCATCTTCTCCGCATGTCCCGCACTATATAAATCATTGACCAGATAAAAGCTAATCCTGAGATTATAAGTCCAATATAGAAATATGACTGCGGTTTGAAGTATAAAACCATCCCCAATTCAATACTTCCATCCCTGCTTTCTTTATAGAATTCTTTTGGATAATTTGCTTTGATATACTCAGGATCGATAGTCCAGCTATTGGCATATCCTTCAACCATTGTATGCGTGTCTTCAAAAACCGGTTTTGCCAATAAATATGTTAAATCGCCTGCATCAAATGTTTTTTGTGCGTGTTCACATTCTGTTGTCCTGGTATTTTTGTAGTATTCTATTGGCTTGCACCATGAATTATCTGGATTGGGTTCCAGGTAGAGTTTCCATTGGGAATTATAGGCCTGATGGAATTCTATTTTTGTTTTTTCTTTAATGTTAATATTCAGGTTATATTTCACGGGATTATTTTTTTGAAAATAAAGATAATTCTTATCAGACCATATCAACGGCACCAGGTAATTTTGATTTAATTCGTATAATGTAAAATAGTCATTTTCATCCAATTTTTTTAGGATATTCTTCATTTCGAGTTCTTTTATCGTAGTGTATATTACTTTAGAATTATCTAAATAATATGTATTTATATCTTTATGCAACAGAATATATTTTCAACTGAATTTCTGTAATTGCTTCAAGAACTTATCTTCATCGATGACATTGACTTTATTATATTCATAATACGATAAATTTGTTTCCAGTGTAGGATGATCATACGAATTCGCAGAGATGTAAAATTTATTGTATAACAGATGTAAAACATCATTGCCAACAAAATGCCATTTCGGATAATTAGCCCAATTTAATGAATTAACCACACTATATGGTAAAGAAATGATCGAAAGTTGACGGTCGTCCTTATTTATTATTTCTTTTATTGTGTAATATTCAGAAGGAATTTTGACAGTGAATTTGTACCCATTTTGATCTTCATGAGATAAATATTCCGGGACGCCCCCAATGTAAAAAGGAATAGGTATAGCCAGGCTGATAACCAAAACAGTTATGATTATTTTTTTTGAAAAACTACTGTAATATAGTAATAAACTTAATAAAACCAGATAAAAAAAAGGGTAAAATACAAATAATTTATCAGGAGACCGGAATAGATTAAACCCTGGCAAAGTATATATGAACAGGTTAAATCTGTCAAATGGTGGCGTTGCGCGCATTAATAAAAATAAAAGCACAACAAGAAAGATTGAATAATGCAGCCAATATTTTTGTTGTTTCTCTTTTTGGCATAATATCGCTAACATCAAGAATATCATATATCCAAGCGATATCGCAATAGATATATCATGGTTAAAATATAGATTCTCTGAAGGATATTTATCCTTGAGCATCTGGAACGAGAATATGCTGTAAACATTATTCGATGTATATGACAGCCAGTTCACTAAATTCCCCATAGAATTTCCTTCAGATATCTTTGAAACATATTCTAACTGAGAAGCAAAATATGGTAAAAGGAAATATAATGATAAAACAAATTCCAGAATAAAAACAAAAAAAGCCCTTTTTACTGCCTGTGGATTCAGGGGGATTTTCCTGGCTGCGAAAAATGAAAATAATATTAATATTTGAAGAAATAGCAGGGCCGCCAGAAAAGCAATATTATTAAATCCCATAGTTGAAATTAAAAACAGGATGATAAAATAAGAAATATCCCTTGTTGAACAACGAACTACTAGTTTTTCAAAAAAAGCGAACAATAACGGTATAAAGATATATATTATAAAATGATGGGTGATCCACCAGGGATATGTGAATATCGTAAACGTGAATATGTTAATAGCATAGATAGCTGAACCCAGTAGTCTAATGTAATCCGGAATATTTGCATTAATTATTTTTATGGCAAAAAAAAAACTATAAAATGAGCCAATGAAAAAAAGGAACATCATTGTATTGGCGATATTTGAATACGAAAAGCCAATGTTATATAAAATATACTGAAATAAATAAAAAGGATATACAACAACAAGGGGATTATATTGCCCCTGTCCTGCCTGGTTGAACCATGTAAATAAATTTCTATTTACATTCTCGTTAATATCAATTAACTGGTAAAAATCGCCCCCTGCAATGAACGTTCCATCCGGGATCTTATTAATAACAAATGATAGTACTAAAAATATTATTACTATGGCTGCATGCAATATTTTATTTTTATCCATGTTTCTTTACTTCGGAATATATACTGAGTATTTGTTCAGATCTATTATGATAAGTATGGTCTTTTAATACCCTTTCCCGGCCTGCTTCAATGATAGCCGATCTTTCATCCGGGGCATTCATATAGAAATCTATTTTTTCAAACCAGTCTTCCATGTCTTTTGCTATAATGATCTCTTTGCCGGCCTTGAAATATTTCCGGATGCAAGCCACATCATCGGTGATCTCAAAACCGCCGCAGAGAGGTATTTTGAAAGTCCTTTCATTACAATCCCCGCCAAATTTTTTTTGGTATTCCTCATGGACATTAATACATATTTTAGATGATGAATATATTTTTGCTTCATCTCCGAGATGCAATTTTGGTTTTTGGATCGAACTCAAATATGAGATATTATAATATTGCCCGAATTTTTGGATCCATCCAATCAACCTGTCTCGAACAGTCCAATCCTGGCCATACAATTTGACATTATATTTGTTTTTCAATGGGAAAACACACTCCTTAAAAAAGTTTCTTTTTTCGGGCAGAAAAGTCCCTATATAGGAAATATCTGCAATAAAATCCTTCCAAAATTCATTTTTCATGATCGTTTTATCAGCAGCAAGCGGTATTGTATAATATTTATAGCCGGTCTCTTTTTCAAATCCTTCCATCCTTTCATCGGACTGCTCGACCGCATGAAAAAAAACATCACCGAGAAGTCCATCTTTTATTTGTTGGACCGTTCTTACGTCATCTTTCATGCCTTTTGATTCATTAATCCTCAAACCGGACAGCGGGGATTTCCAGAAATCTATTTTTGTGAACACTATCATTCCTTTTTTCCTGTATTTTCTTAAGATATCCAGATTTAGATATTTCTGGTAGTAAAAATGGCTTGATGTAATAAAAATATGAATCTGATTTTTTTCCAAAAATTTTTCCAGGTCATCTCCGGATGTAAAAGTAAAAAAATCATGCCCTGAATCTTCAAACGCATTTTTATAGCCGTGATATATTGTTCTCTGGGCATAAATATTATCTAATGATGGCATATGATACGCAATATTCATATTACCTGCCGGATTTCATTCATCCCTTATAAAATTGAATACCATGATCTTGATATTGTATGGTACAAATGATGTAATGCGGATGACCAGGTTATATAATTTATCAAATAAAGTCATTGAATAACCATATCCTCTTGAGTATTTTTTCCTTATTTCCAGAGTATTTGCCTCCATCTTGCGGATTTTTGAAATGGTCGCTGAATTTTTATGTACCCTGTATCTGAGCAAAACCTTCTGGATATTGGCAAACCGGTATCTCGTACCGATCCTGAACCACATATCCAGGTCCTCAGCCGGAGGATATCTGGGATCATAATATCCAACATTGTAAAAAACATCTCTCCTGATCATGCTGACAGGTTGCGCAACAGGGCAATACAGGAAAAGTCTTTTTCGTAATCTTTCATCATCTTCAAAGTATTTACGCACGCCTGTGACCTTGCCTGTGTCGCTGTCAAACAATTCTATGAACCCGCCTACAACTCCGCAATCGCGATGCCTCTCTAAATAATCATGCTGTTCCTTGAATCTTGTTCTTATCGAAATATCATCCGCATCAGATACTGCAATATATTTTCCTTTTGCATATTTCGTGCCTTTTGTCCTTGTTTCAGCTATCCCAAGGTTTTTCTCATTTCCAAGAACTATGATCCTTTTATCCTTCTTTGAATACTCTTCTGCAATTTCTTTACTATTATCGGTCGAACAATCATCAACAATTATGAACTCATAATTCGTAAAACTCTGATCTAAAATACTCTCGATCGCTTCCCCCAGATACTCTCCTGCGTTATAAACAGGCATTACGACAGATATTTCAGGCGATTCTATGTTTTTATCCGTAAATTTTAAACCTCCGGGAATTATAAATATTTTTTTTTGAACTGGATACTAATCGCTATTTCTCAAATTTCCTCGCAAGGGATTCGTAAGGCAGGGTCAAAACAATTATTATGGAACAAAACGCAAACAAAGCGATAAATCCCCGTGTCTCAATGCCGGGAAATACGTAAGGATTAATGAACTGTTTATAGAGATAGATCGCGGACACAAAAGCGGTGATCATGACAGTTGTATCGCGAAGTATCCTTGAATAGTACTGCATGATGCCAAAACGGCACGCAACTGCAACAGTATCCAAGAAAATATTGGTTATCGTCATCAGGTCTATCCGTCCCCACCCTTTCCTTGTGAATTTCAAAATAATAGGCGCCTCCACTATTTTGAAATTGAATCGCCTGGCATAAGCCAGGAACTCCACATCAAAGGCATATCTCTTGACACGCATCAGCGGGAATATCTTTTGGGCGACTTCCCTTCGTATCAATTTAAATCCGGCCTGCGTATCACGGATTTCCAGTTGGAGCAACGCTCTTAATACGATATTGTACATCTTGCTGAGGAATTTGCGAAGCATGGGATAATACTCGATCGTAGAGAGGGGATGCCTCTTGCTCCCTACAACGATATCCGCCCTGTTCTTTTCCATGTATTCAAGTAAAATGCTTATCTGGCGCGGGTCCAGCTCCATATCGGCATCGAGAAAAGTAACAAGGTCCTTTGTTGCAAAGTTCACGCCGTATTTTATGGCATATCCTTTGCCCCTGTTCCGTTTTGAGCCCACAACTTTCACGTTGTCAAATTTTTCAGAGGTCGCTTCATTAAAAGTTGCGTCTGTAGAACCGTCATCCACAACTATTATTTCATGTTCTATCCCGAGCTCATTGAAAAGGTTCCTGACCTGTTTTATGGTCTTGAGAACCCGCCCCTCTTCGTTATAAGCCGGGATTATCACCGAAAGGTTACCAGGTCCTGTTCCCGTGCTCTTTCTCTCCAATAAATTATGATGAGTTAACATTAAAACCCGCGGATGGGCTATGTCGTTAATCATATTAAATATTTCTGATATATATTTTTAAGACTCACCACAATCAGGGAAATTCTTATATTTAATGATAACAAGGAAATAACCATGGAGCTTGGAAAAATAGAGAAACCGGAAGCAAAGGACTTCAAAGAAAAACGTAAACTCTACGTCGTGCCGACACTCCCGTTTGAGGAACTGGCCATGAGATTTAATCTCGACAATGCAAAAATCGAGCGGTTCTGGGGAGAAGTCCGGGAAAAAATAGACCATTTCGTAACAACCTACGGGAACGTTGAGATACTCTATATCGAGGGGATGAACGAAGATGAGAAAGCAGGCATAGAGTTTTTTGAAAGATTCGGGAAAGAGAGCAACCATTACAGGTTGATGAAGAGCCTTCTGGACAAAGGCGCAAAACTCAGGGGGATAGAAAAAGAGAATTATCTTGAGATGTCAAAACTGCTTTTTGAGGAATATTCCAAGTCTTTCCTGCCTGAAATAAAAAAGTTGCATGAAGATTTCTTTGGCAAAAATACTGATTTTGACGGATGGAGAAATTACCTGGTCAAAAAGATACAGGAAACCCAGGATGAGATGAGTAAATCTGCTTCGAAAGCCATCAGGGAAACTCTTGGTGAAAAAGGAAGCGGGATTCTTATAATAACAGATGGAAGACCTCTGGAATTCCCGGAAGGTGTTGATGTTTTCCAGATAAGACCGCCTGCTTTTGACGAGATCGAAAGGATCATAAGAGAAAAAACATGAGGAAACTTTATCCATCCCGCCGTTTTACAGGAACATACTTATGAATTGGATAATTTATGCCGTCGCGTGCGTAATCCTGTACGGGATCATGCAGTTCTTCATTAAATTAGCTTCGACAGGCAGTAACCCTTTCGTAGCGTCCATGATTTTCATCTCAGTCCAGTTCGTGGCCCAGATTATACTCGGATCATATTTTATTTCAAAAAGTGACCTTGATATCAGTTCAGATAATATCAAATACGGGATTGTTGGAGGTATAGCTGCGGCCATTGCAACAATACTCTTCTTCATGGCGCTCAAGCAGGCGCCGTTATCCAAGGTCGTGCCTGTGGTGAACATGAACGTGGTGGTCGGGGTGTTCCTTGGCATGATTTTCTTAAAGGATGTAATGAATACAAGGATCGCAGCAGGTATCGTCCTTGCAGTAATGAGCATATACCTACTGACAAACTCAAGCTGACCATTCAAAAAAGCGGTCTATACTGAATCAGTTTTTTGCTCGCTCACCTGTTCAGAGGTGGTTTCAATCGTGCATATCATTCCGTTAAAATCCCCATCTTTGACGCGGGGAATCAACCATCCAGATTGATAGATCTGACGTTCATCCTTTATATTAAAAGGAATCTCCTTATAATATAATGGTTGCATTGATTTTTTGGCCTTCAAATAATATGGCTTGAAGTGTTCAGGAAAATCTTTTAAAACCCGGATTCCTACTATTTGCTCCAGGTCCTTTCTCATAATCTTTAATGCGCCTTTGTTTGCGTAACGGACGAAGTCATTCCTATCTGTTGCCCATACCCCGTTAATGATCTCTTCTAATACATTTTCATAAAATTCTTTGCTTTCTCTTAATTGTCTCTCTACTTTGTGTTTGTAAAGAGCTATCACAATGTTGATCTTTAATTCCCGTTCTTTGAATGGTTTAATAATATATCCGAAAGGCTCTGTTAATTTTGCCCTTTCCAGGATCTCTCCATCTGAATATGCAGTAAGATACACGACCGGGATGTTGAACCTGGAACGTATCTCTCTTGCAGTTTCAATCCCGTCCATTTCCCCCTGTAATACAATATCCATTAAAACCAGGTCGGGCCGCAGCTCATCGACTTTTTTGAGAGCTTCCTTCCCCGAAGAAGCAGTTGACAGGACAATGTACCCCAGGTTGTGTATTGTTCTTCTTATGTCTTCAGCAACAAGCGCTTCATCTTCAACAACAAGTATCTGTGACTCTTCCGTCATTTCACTTCCCGATTTTTATTTGGAATTTGGTTCTTTTATCTGGATTCAAATTAATAATGATTGATTGTGCCGTATATAAACCAGGTTGTGAAATCCATGTGAATACGGATGTTTTATCTATAAGTGCATCCTTCCAAAGCCCCGGTAACATTTATGAGCCTGATCACCGAAGCAAAAAAAGGCTGCCTGACAGAAGAGATGAAACAGGTGGCTGTTGATGAGAACGTAGAACCGGAAATCATATGCCGCGGCATATCAAATGGGAGGATAGTAATCCCTGTAAGCCCGTACCGCAAAACAAAGCCCTGCGGGATAGGAAAGGGCCTGCGCACAAAAGTGAATGCATCCATCGGGACTTCTTCAGATATAACGGATATCGACATGGAAGTAGAGAAGGCAAAAGTGGCCGAAGCTACAGGCGCGGACACGCTTATGGAGCTTTCAACAGGCGGGGATTTTTATGACATCAGGAAAAAAGTGATAGGAGCCACAACGCTCTCTGTAGGAAGCGTGCCGCTGTACCAGGCATTTATAGAGGCCATCAGGAAATACGGAAGCGCCGTTGATATGAAGGAGGATGAGCTTTTCAGGATAACGGCAGAACAGGCAAAGCTGGGTACGAATTTCATGGCCATACATACCGGAATAAACCTTGTTACAGTGGAGCGCCTGAAAAAACAGGGGCGGTTCGGGGGCCTCTGTTCCCGTGGCGGGGCGTTCATGACGGCCTGGATGCTGCATAACGGGAAAGAAAATCCCCTCTACAGCGAGTTCGATTACCTGCTTGAGATAATGAAAGAACATGAGGTCACGCTCAGCATGGGTAACGGTATGCGTGCGGGGGCGATACACGACTCCACTGACAGGGCACAGATACAGGAACTCATAATGAACTCGGAACTATCGGATAGAGCCCATGAAGCAGATGTGCAGACGATCGTGGAAGGACCGGGTCACATACCGATAGACGAGATAGATGCTAACGTTAAACTCATGAAGCGCTTGAGCGGCGAGAAGCCTTTCTATATGCTCGGGCCGCTTGTTACGGATATCGCGCCGGGTTACGATCATATCGTTGCAGCCATCGGCGCTTCACTATCAAGCGCTTACGGGGCGGATTTTATCTGCTACGTGACCCCGGCTGAACATCTTGCACTCCCCAATGTTGAGGATGTAAGGCAGGGTGTGATAACTGCAAGGATCGCTGCCCATATCGGCGACATGGTAAAGAACAATGACAGGCAGCGGGACCTTGATATGGGAAGGGCAAGGCGCGATCTAAAGTGGGAAAGGATGTACGAACTGGCGATTGACCCTGAACATGCAAGATCCGTGAGGGACAGCCGCTCGCCTGAGGATAGCGAGGCATGCACCATGTGCGGGAACTACTGCGCCCTGAAGATAGTCAAGCAGAATTTCAATTTTGAGCGGTGATTAGAGTCGGGCTGCTGGAATAAGGGAGTGGAAGTATCAATGAAGATATCGAAATACCGATTTATCATAAAACCACAAAAAGAGATAATTCTCCCTACCTACAAAGGCTTCACATTCCGGGGCGGATTTGGACATGTCCTTAAACACTCATTATGCCACCATGGAGATGAAAACTGTACAATATGTGATTTGCGGTACAAATGCGCCTATTACTATGTTTTTGAGACAGGCACGCCTCGAGAAAATGGGAAAACGGAATCGCAGAATGATGAGTTCCTTCCGCACCCTTTTTTTATTGAGCCAATGCTGGATGAAAAGGAATATTTTGGAACAAATGATCGTCTGTATTTCGATTTCATCCTTATTGGTAGAGCAGTGGATTATATTCCCATACCATATTTTATTAGCGCTTTTGGAGAGCTGGGGCGAAGAGGGATAGGAAAAAAACTTTTGTTTAGCTGGGATGAAATTCTAAGAAACAAAAAAAGAAGGCTCATAGAATTTCTGATACAGAAATTTGGTATTGATTGGATAAAAACTGCGAAGATTGAGAAAACCAATGATGAGAAGACTATTAAAATATCTACCGAAAAAAACTGTCTTTCACTAAAACTTAACAATGAAAAAACAGAAGTTAATCTAAAAATCGATGACGGTAGAACAGATGATTTAATATCGAAGATGGAAAAAAATAAGTTAAACATATACGGAAAAAATATTGGCAAATATTCAATTGAGAAAGTTCTCAGCCTAAATGAGGATAGAGAGGTGTTGATATATGATAGCAGTTCACATTGCAAAGATGATAATCGATTCATGGACTCGAATCTGATAATGCAGGATGAAGTTGATTGCCATCAAATAACACTTAGATTTCAAACACGTTTGAGGATAAAATACAAAAGGTATTTGTTTAACTGGGGTCAAATCCCGGGAAATGATAGCGTAAAACTAATTGAATTTCTAAAACAGAAGTATTGTATTGATTGGGTAAAAATAGCAAAAATTGAGAAAATTGAAAATAGTAATATCATAATAGTATATACTGACAAAAATGGTCTTTGGTTAAGACTTAACGATAAAAAAAACAGAGTAAACGTACAAATAGATAACGTTAGAACTGATGAACTCATTGCGCAGGCGGAAAATGGCGAGTTAAACATATATTATAAAAGTAAACTCGCCAGAGTCGCAAAAGAAATCAATTTTGAAATATTAGTGAGAAATCTTTTGAGAAGGTTATCTTGGATTTCTGAAGTTCACTGCGGTGAGAAGTGGGAACTGGACTGGAAAGGGCTTATCGAAAGGGCAAAAAAGGTCAAGATTGTCAGTTCTGATTTGAAGTGGAAAGAATTGGAACGCTACTCAGAAAGGCAGGAGACGAGGATGAAAATGGGCGGTTTGCTCGGGGAAATAACATTTGAAGGGGAGTTGGCTGAATTCATGCCGTTTATTAAGCTTGGCGAATATCTTCATATAGGCAAAGGAACTGTTTTTGGATTGGGAAAATATCAAATAATACCAAAGTGATGTATGAGTGTTTATAATCAGAGGAGGCATCAATGGCAAAGGTGATGATAGTATCCCTCGGGACAGGGCGAGGTGTGGAAAGTGGCATTGCTAAATCTATCAAGGCCAGTCATCCGGATAAACTTTTTTTCATTGCCACTGAGGAGAGCAAATCTTCAATTGAGAGAATAGAATCAGTATTGGGGGAAAAATTGATATGCAAACCTCCTTCTATTGTTGAGAATCCCGAAGATGTGGAAGGATGTTGGAAGACAACTGTACAGCTTGTCCGTTCTTTGATCCAGGAAGGTTACAGCCCGGCGGATATTAGCATTGATTTTACCAGCGGCACCAAGGCCATGTCGGCAGGATGCGTCCTTGCAGGAGCAAGCTTTGAATGCGGTAACCTGAGTTATGTCGGGGGAGGCAAACGCGATATTAACGGGAGGGTCATATCCGGGACAGAACGGATAATTATCCTGACCCCTAATGAGTTCTTCATCGACCAGCGCCGGCGAATGATAAGGGATTTTTTCAATATTTTCCAGTTTGACGCATGCATGAAACTTATCGCCGATGCCAGGACAAAGTCGATGGCAGAAGAGGTTCGCGATGAGCTTTACTTCCTTGAAACACTGGTTTCTGCTTTTTCCTTCTGGGATAGGTTTGACCACTTGAAGGCAGCTTCGTATTTTCAAAATCTACGTGGAAAATCCGATAGCCGATGGAAAATTGATACCAGCAGGAGCAAGGAGATAATCTTTAAAATTTCCAAACAGCAAGAAAAATATGCTAAAAGCAAGGACATAAAAGATAAATATTCAGACGAAATTCTGGCAGACCTTTTAACCAATGCAGAGCGCAGGGCGGAAGAAGGAAAATATGATGATGCAGTGGCCCGTCTTTATCGGGCTGTTGAGTTAGTGGCCCAGATGCTCCTGGCGCGGCAAAACATTGACACTTCAGGAGTAAAGATCAAAGATTTACCTGCTGACTGGCAGGAGGAGTACCGGGAAATAAAAGAACCAATAAAAATCGGTCAGGAAAGGGCTTTTTCGTTACTCGAAAGCCTGGGTGAAGAAACAGGGAGAGAATACCGGGAGAATAAGAACCTGCGAAATTACCTGAGCAAACGCAATAGTTCTATTTTAGCACACCAACTTGAGCCAATGACTAAAGAGATATATGATGAATTATCAAGTGAAACAAATCGACTTGCCAGCAAAGCCTTTCCGAGGCTGAGTTCGCTTAAAGGGAAAAGCCGATTTCCAGTTCTGGAATTAGTATAATCTGAACTCTCCAAATCCTGGCGATTCCCTCAAAACCCCTGAAAACCCCCCCCAGGCAATCGCCAGCATGCGGAGGCTGAATTGGTTTTTATAAATATGGAAAAATGCGACTTTTTTCGCAAAAAAACCGAGGCAATCGCAAAACATTATTTTTCCGAAATCGTTATATATTTTAAAGAGGTGTATGGTGGATTAGATTGGGAAATAGAGCCAGCAAAATGCTTTTCGATAAACCCGCATCCAGTGACACGGGGTGAGAAAATGAAAGACCCATTATAGGGGATTGAAACACACTTTAGTTGATGCTTATCACCTATTCCTGTACAAGAGTGAGAAAATGAAAGACCCATTATAGGGGATTGAAACA
>CABMIH010000081.1 GCA_902386205.1 uncultured archaeon
TGGTCCAACAAAAGTTATCCTTTTATACTCTGCAAGGTGATATATCTGTGGGGTTCTACCCCACCCCTCCTCTGTTGTCATAAATTAGAGTGAGGGGTTTAATATTATGATTTATTGGATGGGCTCCCCCAATCCAAAAAATATTTTGGGGAAATTTGGGTATAATACTGGAAAAATCATTTAAGTAGTAAAAACCAACATTGGAATTGAGAGGAGCCGACAAAACTTCCTATCCTATCCATTAAAATGTTACTTTTTTTGGCTCCTCTATAAAACCATTAATTCTTACCTTCTATCAAGATATATAGATTGCGATTTTGTTAAAAAATTGAGTTTTAATCAATCCTTGAATTAGTGTAATGTGGCAAGGATAGGATAGGATTTCAACAAAAATAGACCTTTGCCACCGTACACCATACCTGAATTCTAAATCTTGATTCTTAAAGTTAACGGTGACAATATGCAAAGGTGGATTACTTCTTAAAATCATGTATATAAATTGAGTTGTGAGAGGCGTGCCAATCATACTTAATACTGTGGTAACCTGATAAAA
The DNA here is from genome assembly GCA_902386205.1 of uncultured archaeon. Taxonomy (GTDB): domain Archaea; phylum Halobacteriota; class Methanosarcinia; order Methanosarcinales; family Methanoperedenaceae; genus Methanoperedens. Next base: position 554 of record CABMIH010000081.1, read on the forward strand.
AGTAGAGGAAAGTATGAGATTTGTACATGTCCAATCAGTGCTCCCGGAGGAAGATGTAATCGCATTGAAGAAAAAAACACGTGAGTCCTCCATCAAAGAAGCGATCTCAAAGGCCGTATATCATTATTTAAAATGTGATAGCGAAATTTGACAAATGCAAACTCTTAAGAGGAATAGGTACAATGAGAAGGCCGAAGGGCTCGTGGTCTAGTCGGCTATGACGTCGCTCTCACACAGCGGAGGTCCTGAGTTCGAGTCTCAGCGGGCCCATGAAATACTGTTTTCAATCTCTTGCAGCATTTTTGCAGCTATTTCATGTTTCATAAAAAGCTCATGCAGCTCCTCAAGCGCCCTGTCCCTGGCATATGTGTCAATATTCCATTTTATGCCTTCGTACTTCACATCTTTCAATATCAAACCCTGCGCATCCAGCGGCTCAAGTCTTTCATCCAAAGAGAGATCAAGCATTTTCTTAAGCCATTCTTTATCTTTTTCCCCCTTACCAATAAGTTTCAGGGCAGTCGCTATTTTCCTGACCATGTGCCAGAGGAACCTGTTCGCTGAGATATCAATATAGATCCAGTCGCCCTGTTCCTGGATAGAGACTCTTTTTACATCGCAAAGTGTTGACCTGTCTTTTTCCGCCTGGACAAAATTCCTGAAATCGTGCGTGCCCTGAAGAATCGCCGAAGCCTCCTCAATTTTAGAAATATCAAGTCCTTTACCCCACAACATATACCTGTACTCCCTCTCCCTGGCGGATTTTCTTGCATTAAAATCGCTACCCACATCTGCCCATGCATATGCCCATATATGTTCAAGTTTGCTGTTAAGGGCACGGGGCATCGAAGCATCGGGATTTTCAGTATCAAAAGCTATCACCTGCCCGAGCGCATGCACTCCCCTGTCAGTCCTCCCGGCAGCGGCATACCTTGCCTTCCCAGTGTTTTTGACGGCGCCGAGTTCCCGAAGTGCTTTCAGGATTTTACCTTCGATCGTAGGTACGCCGGGCTGTATCTGAAACCCGTAATATTCTGTGCCCATATAGGCAAGTTTGAGCGCTATCCTGTTCACGTTACCTCATGAACGCAGTGATAAGCTGGCTTTCCCTTTCTGAAAGGTCTATCACCCGGATGTTTCCAAAACCGGCTTTTTCAAGCCATTCCCTGTATTCGGCCTCGTTCCAGGTATTTCCGCCCTCAGTATGCGCCAGCATATTCACGCCGAACATCTCAGCCCTGGGGCTCCTTCCGCGCACGAGGTCTTCGATGGCGATCATCCCTCCTTTTTTTAAAAGATTCCTGGCACGCTTTATTAACAGCCCATTCTCATCCGCGGAATATATGTGGCATATGTTACCCATGAAGACAATATCAAATAATTCCCCTTTGAAATCCTTTTCAAATCCATCTTCTGTGAAATCGCCTTTTTTAAGGCTCAGGTTCTTCATTTTTCCCAGGCCAAATTCCAGGCTCACATAATCTATTGTTTCGGGCATGTCGTAGAGAACTGCTTTAAGACCTCTGTTAATGAAAGCGCGGGCGTATTTTCCCGGCCCTCCTCCCAGGTCAAGCACATTCCGTGCATCCCTCTTTCTATTAAGACAATTGCTTACCACTTCATCAACGAACTTATCCGGCTTGGATGCCATGGCATGCATAAAAGCGGATACGTCCTGCGGTGTTTTCCTCACCTGTTTTTCGCCTTTAATTATCTCAGGAAGCCCAAGCCATGCCTCAAGGATATTCAGGAGATGAGGGAGATAGCCGCCAATATAGTCTTCTCCGTGCTCCAGAAATAGGGGCCGCGCCTTATCTGAGATGATATATTTATCAGCTTTCTTATCTACGTACCCCAAAGAACAGAGGGCCTCAAGCACGATGTATAATGCACGTTCATCAGCTTTGATCAGACGTTTCAGGACAGGTATATCTTTTTCTTCTGAGATGGCTTCAAATATTCCTGCTTTAAGCGCCGCGCCAAGCAGCACAATTTTTCTTGCGTTTTCCCCTGCCTGATCAAAATCAAAATCTTCGCTTTCTATAGGGTTATTCATCTTGTTGCCTCTTTTTACTAAAAATATCAGAGGATGTCAAAGTATTTATATCGCCTTGTTACATACTTAATACAGGAGGTTTAGTGTATGCTTTGTGTATTATGGTTCAAGTGGGAGCCGGCTAACACTTCAAGACTTCTTAAACTCTGGAAAGATTTCAAATATCCTGATGAAGTTAAAGTGATAGGCAGATATCTCCTTATCGGCAGGCACATATCTGTAGCGATATTTGACGCCCCAAGCGAAGAAGCGATCCTTAAAGTGACATACCCCTTCAAGGATCTGGGAGTGCCTCATATAGCCCCGGCGTTGCCGCTTGAAGAAGCGCTGGAAATCATGGAAAAGATGTAGAATTTCGATTTTATATGCAAGATCAATACATTCCTGGTGCATGCAATATAGGAAAAAGTGAAATAGAAAGGAGAAAACGGGCAGGCTGGATCGGGCTAATCGCCGCCATTATTCTATACGCACTGTTTGTATACTATGACGTCACTAGGATCTGGCGTCTCATTATCTTTATTCCCGCCACCGCGGCTGCGATCGGATTCCTTCAGGCGCGCATGCATTTTTGTGCTTATTTCGGCATGGTCGGAGTCTTTAATTTCGGTTCCGAAGTTGGTAAGACAGATACCGTCGAACAGGCAGAATTCCGCGCTGCTGATCGCAGGAAGGCCTGGCAGATAATAATATACTCGGTATTTATTGGCGCAGTAACAGTTGTGGTGGTATATTACCTGCCGCCGTAATTGAACTGAGGAGGATAATCATAAAAAATAAAATCGTATGGGTGGCAATTATAGTATTTGTAATGGCATTAGCAGTCTTTTTGCTTGTATCTTTCGGATCCAGACCAGCCTTAAAACCCGATTCGTCCGGTGAGATCAAAGTGAGTGGGATCAACCTGCCGGATGGGTTCAGGATAGACGTTTTCTCAGGGGAGCTCGGAGGAAGCCCTGTATCGAACCCGGGGCCACGGATGATGCTCCTTAAGGATAATGTTCTATTTGTTACCATACCGAACCAGGGGCGGGTTGTCGCTCTACCTGACAGGAACGGCGATAAAAAAGCAGATGAGGTTGTAACATTTATCGACAATCTGAACAATCCACACGGGATAGATTATTCCAGCGGCTGGTTTTACATCGCAGAAGAGAACAGGGTAATACGGGTAAAGGCAAAAGACACCAGCCCTGTCGCTGATGCTGGTTCTTTAGAAGTCCTTATAGATAACCTGCCTGTCGGCGGTCATTTTACAAGAACAGTAAAAATCCATAACAACAGCCTGTACCTAAGCATCGGCTCTTCATGCAATGTCTGCAACGAACAGGATGAGAGAAGGGCAGCGATCTTGAAATGTAACCCTGAAGGGACAGGTTGCAGTATCTATGCAAAAGGTTTGAGGAATGCCGTTGGTTTTGTCTTTCATCCCTTATCAGGTAAAATGTACGCCACTGAAAACGGGCGCGACAATCTTGGTGAAGACCTCCCTCCAGATGAGATCAACGTTATTGAAGAGGGAAATAACTATGGCTGGCCGATATGCTATGGTAAGAACATCCACGATACTGATTTTGACAAGAACGTTTATGTAAGAAATCCCTGCATGGAACCTTTTGAAATGCCAAGTCTCATAGACCTCCAGGCCCACTCTGCACCGCTGGGACTTGCTTTTTATTATGGCGGCAGCTTCCCCGAAGAGTACAGGGGCAACCTGTTCGTCGCTTTCCACGGTTCGTGGAACCGCAGGGAGCCCACAGGTTATAAGATCGTCCGGATAGATATGAATGACTTTACAGTAAATGATTTCGCAACAGGCTGGCTTTCAGGAGGCAATGTGACCGGGAGGCCGGTGGATATCATCGTTGCGGAAGACGGGTCGCTTTTTGTGAGCGATGATGACGGAGGGAAGATTTACAGGATTTCATACAAAAGTTCATAGATAACCTGGTTCAGGGTTTTATAGACTGGGTCCCAACCTTCCTTACCTGAGCCCCGATCTTGCGATCCAGCATTATCAAAAATTCATCTTTTGATTCCCTCGGTATGAAAGCTCCTGCGGCGATATCATGGCCGCCGCCAGTGCCACCAACTTCTTTTGCAGCCTCGCTTATTGCCAGTCCGAGGTTCAATCCTTTTCTAACGAGGTTATAATTCCCCCGTGAGGATACCTTAACCCCGCCGTCGGCATCAGCAAAGGCGATTATAGGGAGATCTTTGTTGTTGACAAAAGAAGCGCTCATGCCTGCCACTATACCCACGATGGTTTCTTTTATCTTGCTTCCTGAGTCAAAGTACTGGATGTTTTCCATCTGGATTATCCCTTTTTCCTTTATCAGATTGAGGCCTTCAACGAGATTCCGCCTGTGTTCGTCAAGCAGCCTGGATGCATCATCGTAGCTTTTACCGCGGTCCCCCATGCATACAGCAAGCCCTATGTCAGCATGGTCATAACGCGCCGTTGCATTAAGCAGCGTGGAGTACTCTGAGGCGTCTCTTACTTCCATACCTTCACGCTCGCACAATAACGTATAAACTTCACCCACAAGCCTCTGGACATTGCTTGCCTGCAGGCCGGATGAAAGACAGTGCTGCATAAGAGCTGAAACGATCCCCTGTTTTTCCCCGGTTTCAAGATCGATCCATCTCCTCCATTTCTCTCCATGCTGGCGTATCCCGATTTTCTTCAGGAATTCGATACTTGCATCTTCACTCCCCGTAATTCCGGGAAGGTATGGGTCTGAGGAATACTGGAGGAGTTTGAAGACCGGGCGCGTCTGCCTGCCAAATAAAAGCAGGTCTTTCTCATAACGCAGGACGTTATTTTTTGCCCCTTCCTCCAGTATCGACCTGTTAGTCCCGACCAGTTGTCCATGCTTTACATGCTGCAAATCCCCGACAGCCCCCACCACAGCAAGTGCTGCAAGGTCCCCGTTGTCCCCCAATGCCCGTGCCAAAAAATAGGTGATACCTGAGCCGCTTATTTCTGTGGCCCCGTTGATCCCGAAAAGATGCGGGTTAAGATGATATTCATAATTCCCCTGGGGCTGGTGGTGGTCTGAAATTACAGCGTTGATTTTTAGCGAATTTATTGCATCAAGCATCCCGCTGCCAAGATCGGTAAATATAACAAGTTCGGGGTTGCGGTCTGCAATATCTTTGAGCGTTACAGAGTCCAACTGTTTGACAAAACGGGTCTTGTAATCGACACCTGCCCGTTCAAGGGCTTTTCCAATGATTGCAGCCGATGTCAGGCCATCGGCGTCAATATGCGAAACAACGAGTGCAGCCGCATGCTTTTTGACATGTTCTGCGCACAGTTGGGCTTTTTTTTGAAGACTCATAGGCTTTCGTGGTTTTTCATGTTATATATACTCAATTGCCTGCAAGGTGAAACTAATGCTAATGTCCGCCTGACATTAAGGTTAATATAGTTACAAATATAATATGTTGAATATAACCAGATGAACGATAAAAATTATATAGTAACAATGGCGCTGTCAGGAATGTTACTCATTGTGAGCCTGGCATATCTGGCAGGAACGACGGATGCTTTTATCCCGAAAAACGATACTGCCCAGGAAAATATCCAGATTCCTGAGTTTGAGGCTATACCTGAACAAACAATAGAATGCACCCTGTGCCATAAACAGCCTGAAAACATTATAAAACATATGAATGGAGGGAACTATTGTACATCATGCCACGGGGCTGAACTGCACGACCTTCATAAAAAAAGTTCAAAGCCCGGCCTGACATGTAAAACCTGCCACGGCAGCAGCGCTGTAGTGGAAATACCTGAAAAACTGCAAGACCATGAAACAGTATGTGATGCCTGCCACGGTTACCCTGACCCCTTATCACCAAGCTTTGGGAACCTGATCACTATACACATCACAAAAGGGCATACCTGTGATATCTGCCACGTACAGGACCTTGAAAGCCTGCATAAACAAGGAAAGTAAGATAGGAAACCTTCCAGGGAGAAAAATATATATTGGAGCCATGAACAATTACATTGGGTGAGTTATTTTGAGCGATATTATCGAAGTAATTAAAAACAGGCGCAGCGTACGCGAATACAAGACCGAACAGATCCCGGATGAAGAGATCGAATTTCTTATCGATTGTGCAAGGTACGCCCCTTCGGGTTTTAACATGCAGCCCTGGAGCTTTCTTGTCATAAAAAATAAAGAGGTATTGAAAAAGATATCAGAAAGCGGCAAGAAATCCATGATCCCGATGCTTGAACCGATGAAAAACGCCTCCCAGAAGGCCAGGGACTTCCTCGTTTTTCTTAAAACAAAAGGCACGGACATGTTCTATAATGCCCCTGTGCTTGTAATAATTCTTGGAAATAAAAATGCGCCGACTGTTGATTTTGATTGCCCGATGGCTGCCCAGAATATGATGCTTGCGGCCCACTCAAGGGGTATCGGGAGCTGCTGGGTAGGCGGCGTCCTTCCCGCGCTTATGGATGAGAAATTGTTAAAAGAAATCGGGGCGCCTGAAGGTTATAAAGCTGTCGCGCCGTTGATCTTCGGATATCCGAAAGGCAAAACACCAATGCCTGAAAAAATCAAGCCCGAAATTATCTGGTCAAGATAGTGAAGGCCTGGATAATTTTCTCTTCAACCCCGTAACGTATTCGTGCGCAAGCCTGACAGGCTCGGGAAGCTTATGACCGCGAAGGCACGATCTTACGATGGAAAGTGAACTGTCAAGTGAGACCCTGTGGCCGGGTGCAACTATTATCGCCCTGCTTCGTTTTGAGGACTTGAGCAGCCATCCGACTTTTCGGCCTTCATATACAAGGGGATTGGTTTCACCTAGCCCTGTGGGCTCATTGCCTTCACCGCACAGGATCTTTTTTGTTATCCCGATCGTGGGCACATCCAGCGCCACGCCGATATGAGTGGCGATACCCGCTCCGCGGGGATGGTTTATCCCTGCACCGTCGACCAAAAGCATATCCGGAAGCGTCTTTAGTTCTTTAAAAGCGTCCACGATCACGGGGCCTTCGCGAAAGCTGAGGAATGTTGGGATGTAAGGAAAGCTCACGGGCCGGATCGAATGGACGCACTCAACGACTTTGAATGAACCATGATCAAGAACCACAATACCTGAAATTATCTTGTCATCTGAGAATGCCTGGTCCACGCCGCCGATGTGGCGAAGCTCATTGAAATCATCTTTGACAACTGCTCTTCCTGAAACGAGGCGCTGGGCGGCAAGTAGAGAAGCCCTGGAGGTGTCAGCGGGGAAATAATCTGAAACGGCAGGCATAATGCTGCTATCTCATCATCTGCGGGCTTTTCGGAAGCTGCTTCACTTTGGATGCGGCCTCCCAGTCAGCCTCATAGATATGCATCGAATTGCAGAAATCCACAACCTTGACAAGTTTCAGGTTATTGGGTTCAAGCACTTCCCTTTTTATCATCGTAAGCAGGCCCACCATATTGCTGTTCCATGCTGCAAAAAGGTCGCGCGAGCGCCACATGCAGTGCATCTCGGCATTCCCTTCCCCCAGCGGCCTGACCCAGAGTCTCTGAAGGCAGGGCTGGTCTTCTTTCACGAAAAGGTCGCGTTCTGGTATCCATGTTATCGCCTGGCGCCTTCGCGACACTCCCTGGGGGAGCAGGTCCCTGATCGCTTTTAGCTGGTCAATATCCTGGCTGCGGGAGGGATAATTGATGAGCCTGTCCATGTAATTATACTCAAAACCCTGTTTCTTCCAGTCATAATTCCTTTCCCACTGCTTCAAATACTCTTTTACATGCATCTCTTTGGTTGGGAACTGGGGATGCAGCATGGGTTCTGTATAAGGCTCGCGTATCTCAATAACAGAACAGATATCTTTTGACATGGGACCGTACTCGGTCTTTATTTCCATGCCGTATTTCATCACAAAATTCACTGCCTGCGACCATGCATCCGCAAGACCGACCGCATTAATCAGGTTAGTTGGAGGATATTTCATAACATTTACTCCGGACCCCGTATTTGAATATGGGGATCATTGGCGTGCTCCTTCGACAGCACTAATTTTATATTGGCACATTAATGAATGCATCAGATTAAAGGTTAACGATGCAATAACCGGATATTTCCAAAAACCTTATAAGCCTGTTTTGCCTACTATATTTTTGCGTGGTGAATTATTTTGTTAAGCGTTAATGAAAAAGCGATGGAAATCGCAGAAGAAATGATGGATTGGTCCGAGGAACTGAAAGTAAAAACCATGGAACTCGACAACGGTTCAAAGGTCGTAGACTGCGGGATTAACGTTGAAGGGGGATACGAAGCGGGGCTGATGTTCACCGATATCTGCATGGGTGGGTTTGGCGCAAGTTCGATAACAGTTCATAAAGTAAACGACATACCTCTTGCATTTGTCGATATTTTCACGGATCACCCTGCCATCTCCTGCCTCGGCGCACAGAAAGCGGGATGGCGGATAAGTGTTGACAAGTACTTTGCGATGGGTTCCGGTCCGGCCAGGGCGCTTGCCCTTAAACCCAAGAAAACATACGAGCGGATAAAATACGAAGATGATTACGATTATGCGGTCATTGCGCTTGAATCAAATCAGCTCCCTGATGAGAAAGTAATGGAAAACATAGCGGTAGCAAGCCATGTGGAACCTGCCAACGTGATCGCCCTTGTCGCGCCAACGGCGAGCATCGTGGGTTCTGTGCAGGTCTCAGGACGCGTTGTGGAGACTGCCATTTTCAAACTGAACGAACTCGGATATGACACGACCCGGATAGTCAGTGGTTCAGGATGCGCCCCGATCGCACCTGTTGTCAAGGATGACCTGAAAGCAATGGGAAGCACCAACGATAGCGTCATATACTACGGTTCAGTGTTCCTGACAGTGAGAGGATTTGATGAGGCACTATTCAAGCAGGTCCCTTCCACCACCTCCAGGGATTACGGCAAACCGTTCTATCGGACTTTCAAGGATTCGGGATATGACTTTTTCAAGATAGATGCAAATGTATTTGCGCCTGCCGAGATAACGGTGAACGACCTCGAAACAGGCAAGACATACCATACCGGCCACCTGAATGGCGAAGTTATATTGGAATCTTACGGGATAAGCGGGATTTGATTAAGAAAAGTGGGGGTAATTAAGATCCAATATACCTGAGTTTTCTGTTTACCATGCATAATATATATATATTATGAAATAGGTCTTATTATCGGTGGTATTGAATGGATTTTATAGAAAAAGCCAAAGGATTTTTATTTGAGCCTTCAAAGACATTTAACGCTTGTAAGGACGAATCTCTGAATGAAGCAATAAAATATTATGCAATTATTGCACTGATATTTTCTGCAATTTCAGCTTTGTTATTCGTAATCGCTTTTACACTGTTTGGTTCAATGATGGGCCTCGGAAACCTGGGAATGATGTTTGGCGCAGGTGCGGGAATTATGAGTGCAGTATTAATCTTTGTCATGCTTTTTGTGATATTTATTATAGGAGCATTCATAGGTGGGGCAATCCTTCACATTTTCGTATATATTGTTGGTGGTAGAAAAGGAATTACACAAACATTAAAAGCCTTAATGTACGGAGGAACTCCAATGTTACTGTTTGGCTGGATACCGTACATAGGATTTATTGCATCAATATGGTCCCTAATTCTTGAGATTATCGGGATACAAAAGCTTCAAGAGCTCACAACAATAAGAGCAGTTATTGCAGTTGTGGTCATACCCGCGATCATAGCAGTCATATTGGCAATACTTCTTGCAGCATTTATTGCAGCATTTATATTTGGTATGGGAGGGCCACGGGGCTATTAATCCTCCTTTTTTTTCTGTTTCAATAATCAGATTTTATAACGATTAAAGAGTTCTTTCCTCACTGGACACTGGCAAACAAAAGAATAGCCAAATGGCATCTTATAATTACAGGGTTCGGTTGTCACGCAGTTCACAAAATGGATTTTATCCTCAACATTAAGTTCAACTTTGCATAGTTCATTCATTTTCCCGGACAGGCAGGAGAAATCTTTATTGCATTTAGTAGTTTTCTCTAAAGTCCCTTTATTTATCTGGATATTCATTTTTCTTCCGGTTAGTTGTACATATTTGCATTCGAGTATTTATGTTTTTACTACTCCAACTAATTATGGTTTTTCTTAACCGATGAGTAATTTTATCTCCTTTTTTGGAAATGAACCATAAACCATATATTGCTTGAATAAATATCTACAGCCTAATGTGCGGCTGTGGTCCGGAAACGGCCAGAGTCGCGCCGCTAGAGGGCATCCATCTCGCCCCGATAAGACTTGTGCGGCTGTGGTCTAGCGGCTATGACAGGGGCTTCCCAAGCCTCTAACCCGGGTTCGATTCCCGGCAGCCGCATACATTAGGGAATCCACACTTTTAGCAATGAAAAAATCGCTATGCACGACTTTATCGTACTTTTTTACAAAGTAGGAACACTTTCGCACCGCGCATGGTTTGCAGTTATATTATTTTCCGAGGAATAATCGGGGGGTGGCGCATTGCATTCAATAGACATATGCGGGTGCTGAAAAGCTTCCGTACCATCTTTCACGAACGGCACGATGAGATCATTTACTTTCACTACCGACACGCTTGAATGGATTGATTTTGCGGACTCAAATTCGATATAGTCTATCTTGTGTTCTTCCTTCGAAAACTATCCTGTTTGAAATCTGCAGTGTCTCTTACCCTAAAAGCATGCTCCGATGGATATGGCATGCATGAAAAATTAGAACTTGGGAATATAAAGAAAAGGTATTATTTCCAGGAAATGCCTTAAATAACCCAGAAAAACTTTGAAGAGAAAAGTATTTATTCTATCATTAATAATCATTTAATTGAGGAAAGGGTTAGTAAATTACTGTCAGCCACGTTTAACCTTTATCCTCAATATTTTTTCTAAAAAAATAAGAAGGCATTCAGTTACTCTTTATTTTCTTAAGCAGCCATGCCATATTCTCGCCGAGATTCTTCATATTTCGGATTCCTTCTTTATCATTATCAACATCCCCAATTTCTCCTCCAATACCCACATTCCAATAACTTGAACCAGGGACAATCATCTGGTTAATATGGAAGAAATGGTTGATAGTGTCAAACGCATGAATTGCTCCTCCTCTGCGTACTGCAATCACGGATGCTCCGACTTTCCTTTTGAACATGAAACCATTGGCTATTGCCGTAAAACCAGAGCGATCTATTAAAGCTTTCATTTCTGGGGTTATATCTGCGAAATACGTTGGTGATCCAAGAATAATTCCATCAGCTTCGATCATCTTTTCAATACAATCATTCACGATATCATTCTTGACAGCGCATTTCCTGTCTTTGTTATCAAAACACTTATAGCAGGCTGTGCATCCCTTGATTTTCTTGCCCGCAAGCTCCACCAATTCTGTTTCAATACCTTCCTTTTCCAATTCACTGAACACATGTTTTATAAGAATTGTAGTGTTGCCTTGTTTTCGGGCACTCCCGTTGAATGCTATGACTTTCATGACATCATTAACTCCATATGAAAAATATTACTTTCTTGTATAAAACATCGATTCTGAAAGTGACTACGAACGCACTCCATGCAGTGCATCTTTCCACTACATGTTAACCAAACGCTCATGAGGCTTCGCCTCATGCATGAAGCATGAAAAATCTCATTACTGTTGTTGTTTTTATTTGCTCTTGATATGGGCAGTGAAGGCTGTTTAATTTTTGGGACATGATCCCGTTAA
>CABMIH010000082.1 GCA_902386205.1 uncultured archaeon
CAGGTCAATTTATGATAAGAATAATCTGATTAACCAATATTTCGAGGCAATCAAGATAGGTCTTACTGCTACTCCGAGAGAGCATGAAACAAAAAATAATTATGATTTATTTGAATGCGAGCAGAACAAGCCAACAGTCGAATATTCTTATGATGAAGCTGTCTCTGATGGGGTTTTAGTCCGATATAATGCAGAAATTATTGAAACAAAAGTATTATATTTAGGTATTAAGGCAGGCGAACTGACAAAATCCCTGAAAGACCAGCTCCGGAGACAGGAAGAGAATCCGGACTATGTGGAATATACTGGCGCTCAGTTCGATAAAGTTTTCATGGATGATAAAACAAACGAACTTATTATTCGCGAATTTATGAATCTCTGTTACAAATCAGATGAAGGGAAGCCCTGTAAAACGATATTTTTCTGCGCGAGCAGGCGGCATGCGCAACATATGAAAAATATTTTCGGCAAATTATTTCCTGATCTTTCCAATGATGTACAGGTCATTACTTCGAATATGGACAGGGCTGAAGATGAGGTCTTACGGTTCCAGCTGCAATCTGAGCCAAGGATTGCGCTTTCTGTTGGAATGCTGGATACAGGCGTTGATATTCCGGAAGTTTGCAATCTTGTTTTTGTCAAGCCTGTTTTTTCCCATATCAGGTTCTGGCAGATGGTTGGAAGAGGTACGAGGAACCTGGATGCATGTAAACATCCTGAATGGCTGCCGGGCAGGGATAAAAAGGACTTCAAAATATTTGATTTTAAAATAGGAAGCCATTCAAATATTAAATATCACGAGTTCAAGGTTTCAGACGTGCGGAAACCTCAAATGGATGTAATTGCCCGGATATTTGAAAACCGGGTTGAATTGCTGAAAAAACAGCTTGATGAGAAACAGAAGAAAATGGTTTCTGGTAAAATTATGGATCCTATCGAATCCCTTGACAAGGAATCTTTTATTGTAAGGGAGAAATTGCCCATTATATATGAAATTGAAAAGAACTCCTTTGATCTTGAAAAATATGTTGATGCATTAAAGAAGGAAATTTCTCCACTGATGATTCTCAACCAGGGGACTAACCCGAACATTTCCTCCTTCATTCTGAATACCGAGAAATTGTTTGGTTATGTTTTAGACCGGAAACTCGATAAGATAGAAAAAACCAGACAATATGTGCAGGAGATGGCGGGAAACATTCTTCGAAAAGACAATTTGAACGATATCAGGAACAACAGAGATAAAATAATGAAAGTTCTTCAGGATGAATTCTGGGAAGACCTGACATTTGATGATGTTGAATTCATGATACGCGAACTGGCGCCGTTAATGAAGTTTTATGAGCCGGATAAAAGGAAAATCGTCCAAATCGATGCGCCCGATTTGGTCTTGAGCAGGGAACAGTACGAGAAAGAAATAAAAGAGGACAGCAGGCTGAAGGAGTTTTTGGAGAAAAATCCGTTTGTGAATAAGATAAAAAGCGGTGAAGGTATTACTTCCTCTGAATTAAAGCAGTTGGAGGCACAATTGGCGAAACTCCGGCCTGAAATGACTATTGAGAGCGTCCAGAAGTACCAGAAAAAAGATTTCGTGGTGTTCTTGCGTGAAATTATAGGTCTGGATCAGGATAACAATCCAGCGGAACTAATTGAATTGAGATTTGAAGAATTTATTATCAAGAACAACAACTATAGCTCAAAACAATTGGAATTCTTAGAGCTTTTGAAGAAAGTATTTGCCACCAGAAAATATATTGAACTCCCTGATATGGCAAAGCCTCCACTTTCTGAAGAGCATCCGTCGGATTATTTCCAGATAGGCGAGTTGAAAACTATAATTGATAAATGCAATGCAATTAAGGTGTGTTGATATGGAGAAATTTTAAATATATGTCATTTAATATTAAAGTTCCTTACTTCAAGCAGGAAAGCTGGTATACATGCGGACCCGCTTGCCTGAGAATGGCTCTTGCGTATCTTGGAATCATAAAAACAGAAAAAGAAGTGACGGAAGCCTGTGGCACAACGGAGCTTGGCACAACATCAACACAAATACCAGCAACTTTTCAAAAATATGGCATTAAAGCATCATCGGTCAAGAATGCAAACATTGAAGACCTCAAGCAAGAAATAAATGAAGGAAGACCTGTAATAGTTCTGATCGACCCAAGCTACATTTACGGCGGTGTAGGTGGTTTCGGTCATTTCATAGTAATAGTTGGCTTTAAAGAGGATGAAGTCACATATCACGATCCAGATGAACCAAATGGAGAATATATGAAATGTGAACTTAAAGCATTTCTTATGGCATGGAATGCCACAAAATGCTGGATGATCAAATTAGATAAGGAGTAGTATGCACAAAGAAATATATGAAACTGCAAAAGAATATCTCATCGAGAACATTGGCGAATTAGTTTCTGCCGGTGATGTTTATTATGACGCAGGGCAGAGTACATGGAATGTTAAAATCCTGGCAAAAACTCCTCATGGCTTATTGATTCTGGGGGAGATGCGACTTGATAAGGATAAAAATATAGTTGATGTGCCTGCAAAAGAAACACTCCTGAATATTTTGAAAGCCAAATTGCAGGATGACCGTGTACTTATCGATGTGCCGCGCGCGGAACTTTCCCGGATCAAGAATATGATAAGCAGCGTGCGGATCTATGGATGAGCTATCCTGATGTTTAATAATTTTGACAGGATAACAGGATGGACGGGATTCCAGGTTAGAGCTCTCCTATGAATCCTGTCTAATGCCGTTTTTATGTCAACATGGGTTGACACAAAAGATTTAAATAGATATCTGCCTTTTTATACCTGATTATGGAATTTAAGTAAGTCTCATCCAAGATGCCAATGAACGAAATTACCCTGTTCAAGGCATTCTGCGAAAAGAAGGGCGTTTCTCCTGCGTCTCTGATAAGGGAGCTTATCTTGCGGGAGCTTGAAGTGCCTGTGCCGCATACTGTTGCAGGGAGGAATATGATCGCTTATGACAAGGAAAGTGACAGGTTCACCTGGTCGGTTGCGCTGGATAATGGCGAAGATGTTGAGGTTTTGAAGAACGTTTCGCCGGATTTTCTGGAGGAGCTTCAGGATATAATTCATAGAGGGTTGGAGGAGAGGGCGTCGTTCATCGGCAGGGTGAAGAAGGATTCTGTGCCTGTGCCGGGTGAGATTTTGAGGAGGGAAAGATGAGTTTACTGATTTTGCATCCGCAGGATATAGAAAAATTAGAATCCGTTGATCAATATCAAGCCCATTCTTGTCTGGGACTATTGGAAAGCAAACCGCAGATAAAAGCGCCCAGAGTCACGCCTCTGGAGGGCGTGTCCACCTATGCCCTGCGGGGCATAGGTGTGCGCGGAGTCGAGAACCCACAGGGTTTCGGCATTGATGAACGCAGATTTGCTAATATGGCATCCTTGTTCATCCGCACCTTAAAACCCGTCTTTGCGCCCTCTGCGTACTTTGAGGTGGGATTAAAACATGCACCGCAAAGAGCGCGAAGAACGCAAAAGGAGGAGCAGTCGATGAATGCTCATGAGCAGCGAACGCTGCCTGAGGGGTGGTAGAATGCGCATATTAATTGATACGAACATCTTCATTTACAGAGAAAATGACCATGTCCTCCCGGGCAATTTAGAAAAATTATTAAAAATATTAAATGTTATAGATGCAAAAATACTTATTCACCCCAAATCAGTCGAAGAATTAAAAAGAGACTTAAATGAGAATAGAAAGAAAGTTGCTTTATCCAAAATTAATACCTATCCACGGTTGGAGTCACCCCCTGACATGGACGCGGATACTAATTTTTTAAATCTTGTTGGATATCCCTCAAATCCCAATGATTACGCTGACAATTCGATATTGTATTCAGTTTATAAAGACGCTGTTGATTTCCTGATCACAGAGGATAAAGGAATACAAAAGAAGTCCGATAGATTGGGAGTCAAGGACAGAGTTCTGCATATTGATGAGGCATTGGAAATCTTTGGAAAAGATATTTTTGATGAAAAAGTAGCTCATCCCCCAGCACTTAAGGAAGTGCCTGTATTTAAACTGGATACGAATGATCCTTTTTTTGAATCATTAAAGGAAGATTATGGAGAGTTTGAAACATGGTTTAAGAAAATTTCAAGAGAGGGGAGAAAATGCTGGGTTTATTCAAAAGAAGATGGTTCGATAGGGGCTTTATTGATTTATAAGTTTGAAAACGAACCGATTGACTCTAATCCGCCTTTTCCTGCTAAAAGGAGACTCAAAATATCGACCTTAAAAGTTACTCATACGGGATATAAGATTGGAGAACTATTTATAAAACTTGCATTAGAATATTCCATTAAGAACAAGCTCACGGAGATATATTTAACTCATTTTACAAAGCCTGACGACTCTTTGGTTGGCTTAATAACTGAATATGGCTTTTATCGTGCAGCGAAAAACCGACGAGGCGAAGATATTTTCATTAAAGAACTTTTTGCAGATAAAGAAAAAATCAGAACTTTGCCACCGATAGAAATCTCCAAAAAGTTCTATCCAACTTTTTATGATGGGGTAAGAATAAATAAATTCATAATTCCTATCCGTCCAGAATTTCACCAGAGGCTTTTTACCGAATATAAAGATCGACAAACGACCTTATCTGAGCATCTTGGTGAATTTATTATTGAAGGCAATACCATAAAAAAGGCATATCTCAGTCATTCCAGGAATACGAAAATTTCGTCCGGGGACATCCTGTTATTTTATAGATCGGTGGATAAAAAGGAAATAACCTCTCTGGGAGTTGTTGAAAATGTATTTCCTGCCCTGCAAGATAAAGATGAAATTATAAAGCATGTTGGAAAGAGGACAGTATATTCTGTTTATGAAATTGAAAAAATGGCAGAAAAGCCAACTATGGTTATTTTATTTACATGGCATTTTCATTTAGTGAATCCATTAAAACTCTCGGATTTGAATGAGATGAATATTTTCGCTCCGCAGTCTATGGCTCTAATATCCCATGAAAAATATCTCAAGATAAAAAACAAAGGTGGAATCGATGAACGTTTTACTGTCCATTAAACCGAAATATGTTGAAGAGATACTGAACGGAAATAAGAAATATGAATTCCGCAAATCGATTTTCAAACGCAGAGAAGAGCTTGAAATGATCTATATTTATTCTTCTTCTCCTGTGAAAAAAATCGTCGGCGCTTTTGTTATAGAAAACATTATTGAAGACCATCCAGAAGTGCTATGGGCGCAATTCAAAGATTTTTCGGGAATCAATGATGAGAGAGAATTTTTTAACTATTTTGGAGCCAACAAAAAAGGTTTTGCCATTAAAATTGGAGAATTAAAAGTTTTCAAAAGCCCCGCCGACCCAAGAATTTTAAATCCTGATTTTGTTCCGCCACAATCGTTTTGTTATATAGACGAAAATTTCTTTAGAGGCGCAGTACATGGATAATCTTCATGAGCAGCGCACGCTATCAAAGTTCTTGAAAAATAACGAACCGCAGATGAAGGCAGGCAAAAAGCTCTGCCTGCTTATTAATTTCAGCAAACCAAGGGTGGAAATAAAAAGGATAGTGAGAGGATTTGGAAATAATTAAACGAAATCAAATAAAACAAAACAACCGCAAATTATACAGAAAAATATCTGCGTTCATTTGCGTTCATCTGCGGTTAATTTCCGTTTCATTGAGCGATAGAAGCCGGAATATTCAATGCAAATTAGTTCGTAGCATCATGAAAAATGATTCGGTGACGGACGGGATTATGAGGGGAGGAATATGAAAAAGTTGCCGGATGGATGGAAATTTGTAAAACTATCAGATATTACAGATATCTTAGCGGGCGGAACTCCAAGAAGGAATGTTCAAGAATACTGGAATGTTGGAGTTATCCCATGGCTAAAAATATCGGATTTAAAAAACACTTATATAAATTATGCTGAAGAAAAAATTACTCAAAAAGGATTAGATGATTCTTCAGCTAAAATATTTCCGAAAGGAACTATTGTTTACTCTATTTTTGCAACTTTGGGCGCTGTAGGTATCTTAGACATATCAGCAGCAACAAATCAAGCGATTGCAGGAATAATACCAAATAATTCACTTATTGAGACAAAATACCTTTACTATTGTTTGCAATCGGAAAAAAACAATATTTTATCAAAAAAGAGTCATGCAACCCAAGATAATATCAACTTAACAATTCTAAGAAATCATGAAATTCCCCTCCCCCCCCTCCCCACCCAGAAGAAAATCGCTGCCGTCCTTGAAAAAGCAGAAACGCTCAGGGAGTGGAGGAAAGAGGCTGATGGGCTGACTGATAGGTTTTTGAAGAGCACGTTTTTGGAGATTTTTGGAGACCCGGTGGAGAATCCGAAAGGGTGGGAATATAAAAAATTGATGGAGCTAGGAAATTGGCAAAGTGGAGGTACTCCTTCAAGATCTAATGGAGATTATTTTAAAGGGTATATTCCATGGTATACAGCAGGTGAATTGAATTCTTTATTTGTATGTGATAGCATAGAAAAAATAACTCAAGATGCGATAAAAGAATCATCTGCGAAATTAATTTCACCTAATAATTTACTATTGGGCATGTACGATACTGCAGCCTTAAAATCAAGCATAACAACGGTTGAATGTGCATGCAATCAGGCGATAGTATTCTCCAAACTTGAATTTGAGTTTGCAAATATATTTTATTTGTATTATGTCATACATGTAGCTCGAAAACATTATATGAGACAGCAACGAGGGGTCAGGCAGAAAAATTTGAATCTTTCCATGATACGAAATTTAGAGGTTCCAATTCCTCCTATCGAACTACAAAATAAATTCGCATCCATCGTCCATCAGGTCGAACAAATCCGCCAATATCAGGAACAATCGAAGCAGCAAATAGACCACTTTTTCAATGTCCTGATGCAGAGAGCATTTCACGGCGAATTGGAGGCAGAATAAATACTTACCCCTACATTTTGTAAAAAAGTAAAAAATTCTATGATTTATAGGGGTAATATTAAGAATCTTATGAATCCGTACAAAACGAAAAACAAACCGCAGATAAAAGCGCCCAGAGTCACGCCTCTTTCGGGCGTGTCCACGTCAACCGTTGCGCCAGTTGACGTCGCACACACGTATGGCTCACCGCCATACGTGGATATCGCTGCGCGATATGCCCCGCAGGGCATACGTGTGCGCGGAGTCGAGAACCCGCAGGGTTTCGGCAATGATGAACGCAGATTTAATGCATCGGATTCGCGTTTACTTGCGGTCATTTGAGAAAAGAATACATTAAAGGAAATCAAAATGTTAGACTCAGACCTAAAATCCAAAATAAACCAGCTCTGGGATAAATTCTGGAGCGGAGGCATCTCAAATCCCCTTCAGGCGATTGAACAAATGTCATATCTCCTGTTCATGAAGCGATTAGAAGACGAGGACATTGCAAGAGAGCAGAACGCGCGATTATCAGGAGAAAAATACGAATCGCTCTTTAAAGGTAAAGAAGGCTGCAAATGGTCGCACTGGACAAATCTTCCGGCAGATAAAATTTTACTGCATGTTCGGGATAAGGTTTTCCCATTTTTAAGAGAACTCGGCGGAGAAGATTCCCTTTATTCCCAATATATGAATGATGCTGTTTTCACAATACCCACCCCCTCGCTGCTCATTGAAGCAGTAAGGATAATCAACGGCATGCACATAAAAGAGCAAAACAGGGATACCAAAGGCGATATCTACGAATATCTTCTCTCTGAATTAAAAACCGCAGGAAAGAACGGTCAGTTCAGGACACCGAGACACATTATTAAAATGATGGTTGAATTAACCGCGCCAAAAATCGGGGACATTATCTGCGACCCTGCCTGCGGCACTGCTGGCTTCTTAGTGGCTGCCTATGAGCATATATTAAAGACAAATACATCTCCTGAATTCATCAAAAAGGATGAGCAGGGGAATGAGTACAATTTCAAAGGCGACAAACTGAACGAGAAACAATGGGAAGCTCTTAGAGAAACCACATTTTACGGATTTGATTTTGATCAGACAATGACAAGAATTTCATTGATGAACCTGATGATGCACGGAATAAACAATCCGAACATCAAAAGTATAAATACGCTTTCGACAAGGTACAATGAAGCAAATTATTATGATGTCGTGTTAGCCAATCCTCCGTTCAAAGGAAGCATAGACGAATCAGAGATTAGCGGGAAATTCACTATCAGAACAAAGAAAACCGAGATTCTTTTCCTGGAATTGATGTATAACATATTAACCAGCGGTGGAAGATGTGCTGTGATCGTGCCTGACGGGGTGTTATTCGGCAATTCAAATGCCCATAAGCAAATCAGGAAGAAATTACTTGAACAATGCAGATTGGATGCTGTAATCTCGATGCCGTCTGGAGTTTTCAAGCCTTATGCAGGAGTATCAGCAGGAGTACTTATTTTTACAAAAGGAGAGCCAACGGAAAAAGTCTGGTTCTATGGTATGGACTCCGATGGTTATAGTCTGGACGATAAGAGGACTTTCATAGATGGAAAAGGCGACATTCCGGACATTATTGAAAAATTCAATAACAGGGGCAAAGAAAAATTTGAAGATAGAAAAGCAAAATGCTTCTTTGTACCCTTCAAGGAAATAAAGGATAATGACTATGATTTGAGCATTTCTAAATACAAAGAGATCGAATACGAAGAAGTCCAGTATGAAAAGCCGGAAGTAATTAAACAGAGAATACTGGAGCTGGAAAGTAAGATCAGTAAGACATTAGAAGAATTAGAACTATAAAATTCAAGATTTCAAAAAGATTTTAAATTAGCATTCTGTCGATAGCCGTCCTGGGGGAATTAGCAGGATTTTTGCAAAATTTTAATTCGCAGCTTGTGATACATATCGTCTGATCAATTAGAATGATTTATAGACCCCACTTCACTATAAGAAAAAAACATGTCTTTCTTACACGATGATAGCGGAACCCTTGAAATCCCCATGAGATTGGTAGTTTACCTCATAATAACCGCCGCTATCGTCGCAGTCGCAGCTTTTGGACTTTCGAACCTTAAACCCGCTATGACTGCGGATATCATGGAAAAACAGGTCAGTGAGATCAGCTCTTCGCTAAATACGATGCAGTACGGCTCTGCCCGCAACCTGATAGACCCCGATTCACCCGGCGGAAATATGCGAACCTTCAAAATAATGATACCCGCGGATGTGGACTATCTTGCATTCGGGGCCGACCCTGACCCTGATAACGATGGTAATTTAACAAACACAAAAGATGGTCTTGTAACAGGCTCGGGGAATGTTATTTTTTACCAATCTTCGGCCGGCGGCAAGGAAAGAAGACCCCTTGAGGAATATATAGAACTTCGTGAAGGCCTTCTTGAAAACGGCAGGTGGGTATTGAACAATGCCAACAGGAAACAATATGGCGCCGTAATTACAGGCAAAGGGAAATACGAAATAACCTTTGAAATGGTTTATGACCCCGTTTCGAAGAAAAGGTACACGCTGGCGCATTTTACAGACGAGCTGAACGCCTCCATAAATCCATATGACCCGCAGGCCCTGCCAAACAGCGTGTGGGTGTATGCCATACCGGGATCGATCATCGCTGATAATGTCACTGAGGCAGGTATAATAGTCCAGTTAAAAGACAAGAAAGGTCAGGATGCGGCCGGTGACGGGATCGGGATAAACCTGTCTGCAACTATCGGGAACCTTTCTGCCTCGAACTTAACGACTGTAAAAGGCAGGGCCATAGCCAGCATCACTTCGGAAATGACCGGGACTGCAATGATCTCCGCGACTTCTCCGGGATTAAATCCGGGGTCAGCATATCTGACGATTAAACAGGTCCCGATAATACTGGATTTTGACAGGTGGATATATAATGAAAGTGAAAACATGACAGGGACGTTTACAACGAAAAGAGAGATGGAATATGATATTTATTTCCTGGGAAACGCAACTTATTTTACACTCCCGCTTCTTGGCATATGGTGGCCCGATGCCAGTATTGAGATAGACGGCGTAAAAATTGGTGAAAAGACCATTGACAGTATGTCCCTGGCAACAAAAAAGTTCCCGCAGGTCATATTGCCTGCAGGGACACATACATTAAAAGTTGAATTGAAAAACGATAAATATCTTCCATACGCCGGAGATACCAATATTTATGTTGAAAGCGTTACACTTTCCGAATGAAATAGCCACCTGAACTGAAGAACGTTTCTCTAAAATATTTATACTTCATGCCATGTTTTATGTACTAAGGAAAATATAAATAAGAATAAGCATGAATGAAAAAATAATGCTGCGTGTTGCAGAAGCGCATCACAGAGACGTGGGCAAGGATATCGCAAGGATCGACAGGGAACTAATGGGAAAACTTGGCATCTTAAGCGGCGAGATAATTCTTGTTATCGGCAAGGATAAAGCGTGCGCCATCGCGTGGCCGGGGTATCCTGAGGATGAAGGCCATGAACTGATACGGATAGACGGGAATATCAGGACAAACGCCAGGGTGGGAATTGACGATGAAGTACACGTCCAGAAATCTTCCGCCACTCCGGCAACAAGAGTAGTGCTCGCCCCGACGCAGCCTGTGAGGCTTGTGGGAGGACCGCAGTACCTCTTGCGCCTCCTTGATGGAAGGCCCCTCATGAAAGGGCAGCGGATCAGGGTCGAGACCGTGAGCAACCCGTTATCATACATTGTCATATCAACGTCGCCCCCCGGACCTGTAATAGTGACGAACAATACGAGCATAATCTCAAAAGAGGAAATTATCGAGGAGCTTGCCCAGCCCACACACATCACTTATGAAGATATCGGCGGCCTGCGGCGTGAGATAGGCCTGATCAGGGAAATGATAGAGCTTCCCCTCCGCCACCCCGAGCTTTTCCAGAAACTCGGTATTGACCCGCCAAAAGGAGTCCTTCTCCATGGCCCGCCGGGAACAGGCAAGACCATGATTGCAAAGGCCGTAGCAAATGAAACGGATGCGAATTTCGTTTCAATAAGCGGCCCTGAGATAATGAGCAAATATTACGGGGAAAGTGAAAAACATCTCCGCTCGATCTTTGAGGATGCAGAAAAAGCCGCCCCGACCATCATTTTTATCGATGAGATCGATAGCATCGCCCCGAAAAGGGAAGAAGTCACAGGCGAAGTTGAAAGACGCGTCGTAGCACAGTTATTGTCTCTCATGGACGGTCTTAAAACACGGGGACAGGTGATGGTGATAGCAGCCACGAACAGGCCAAATGCGATAGACCAGGCGCTTCGCCGCGGTGGAAGATTTGACCGTGAGATAGAGATAGGTATCCCCGACAGGCTGGGCCGGCTTGAAATACTTCAGGTACATACAAGGGGAATGCCGGTCTCAGATGATATGGGAGAAGATAAGGGACTTCGTGAGATCGCAGACCTGACGCACGGCTTCGTGGGAGCTGATATTTCATCCCTCTGCAAGGAAGCCGCCATGCATGCAATCCGCCTTATCCTGCCAAAGATCAAGATAGAAGAAGAAATCCCTCCCGAGATCATGGATAAACTCGTTGTGACCAGGGATGATTTCTACGATGCCCTCAGGAATATCGAGCCTTCTGCCCTGCGTGAGGTCTTTGTTGAAGTGCCGCAGGTGAGATGGGATGACATAGGGGGGCTTGAATCTGTTAAACAGGAACTCCTTGAGGCAGTTGAATGGCCGCTTAAATATCCCGAGGCATTTGAAGCCGTGAACACGCGGCCCCCCAGGGGTGTGCTGCTTTTCGGGCCACCGGGAACAGGAAAAACTCTTCTTGCAAAGGCCGTGGCAACTGAGAGCGAGGCAAATTTCATCAGTATCAAAGGTCCTGAACTCCTGAGTAAATATGTTGGCGAATCCGAGCGCATTGTAAGAGAGACATTCAGGAAAGCCCGCCAGGCATCGCCTTCAATAATCTTTTTTGACGAGATTGATTCTATTGTACCGACGCGGGGGACGACTTTTGATGCCGGCGTAACCGAAAGGGTGGTAAGCCAGATCCTTACCGAGCTTGATGGGCTTGAAGAACTTAAGAATGTTGTAGTTGTTGCAGCTACGAACCGCCCCGATATGGTGGACCCGGCTCTCCTTCGGCCAGGAAGGCTTGACAGGCTTATTTATATCAGGCCCCCGAACCTGAAAGAAAGGGAGATAATATTTAACATCCATCTCAAGGGAATGCCGCTATCCACTGAAATTGATGTGGAAAAGCTTGCAAAAAGAACAGAAGGGTATGTTGGTGCCGATATCGAAGCTTTATGCCGCGAAGCCGCGATTCTTACCCTCAGGGACATCATAAGGCCGGGAATGGAAAGAGAAGACGTAAGGAGGGAATCGTCAGGTATAAAAATAAGAACGGAGCATTTTGAGAAAGCCTTTAATATGGTAAGACCCACTACATGGGATTTAAAAGAATACGAAACCATGATGGATTTTTCAAAAGCCATCAATAAAAACAAAAATTGAACGGAAAAAATATGAAAAAAAGAAATGGAGTTGAGGATTTCTTAAAACGCCTGGAAGAAGCGTTCAACAGCATGCTTGATGAAATGGATTCTTCGGAAAAAAGGCCGTTATTTATCGATATCTCAATAAATGTGTGCCCATTCATGTTTTTCAATACTGAGGATGCCGGCATCCCCGGTAATGGAAAAACACCTGTGGACATAATTGAAACTGAAAAGAAGGTACATGTAGTTATTGGTCTCCCCGGCGTAGATGAGGAAACAATTAAACTTGCCTGCACAGGGACTTCCCTTGAAATTGCAGCGAACAATGCTGAAAAAGCCTTTAAGGAAACCATAGACCTTCCGGCCCAGGTCAATAAGACCGGCATGAAAGCCACATACGAGAAGGGAATTCTTGAAGTGGTCTTTAATAAATCAAGGAAGTTACGGAAAAGTGTCACATGAGCCTAGTTGATTTTTTTTAAAATTTCATACCGTCTTTTTTATATTCTCTGGTGACCATATCCGTGCGTCATGAAAACTGTAATAATAGGTGGTGGGCTTGCGGGGCTTGCTGCGGCATATAAGCTTCCTGCTGGGGAGGAAGTTGTGGTTATCGAGAAAGAACCTCAGGTCGGGGGCATGGCATCAAGTTACAGCATAAAAGCCCCGAATACCGGGTCATATCACATAGAAAAATATTACCATCATATTTTCGCAGGCGATAAAGAACTTATATCCCTCATTGACGAACTTGGTCTTCTTAACAGGCTTGAATGGTTAAGGGGCGGGACAGGATATTATTTTGGCGGAAATATCCACCCGATGAATACCCCCTTTGAAATCCTGAAAGCGCTGCCATTAATGGATGTTGCCAGGTTAACATGGCTCGTGCTGAAAGCAAAAAGCATAAAAGATACTGCCCCTTTTGACGATATCACGGCAAAAAAATGGATAATCAACACGGCAGGGGAATCGGTTTATAATAATTTCTTCCTTCCGCTCCTTTCAAGCAAGTTCGGGGAAAATAAAGAGCGGGTATCGGCAGCATGGCTGCTGGGACGCGTCCGGATACGTTCTAACAGGGGCGCGAAGGGCGAGAAGCTGGGATACATGCGCGGGGGTTTTAATGCGCTCATCGAGAAAATGACAGATAATGTCAGGAATAAGGGGGGGTATGTAATTCAGGGCAATGCATCACATATAGAAGTTGCTGACGGTTCCGTCCGTGGTCTCATTGTGGATGGGAAAATCATTAAATGCGACAGGATTATTTCAACAGTTTCCCCCCATGTCCTCAAGAAAATAATAGACGTGCAGCTTTTGGGGCTGGACATGAATATCAGTTACCAGGGGACAGCCTGCGCCCTCTTCGGATTGAAGGAAAAGGTCATGGAGGACGTTTACTGGCTTAATATCAAAGGAGATGTGCCTTTTGGCGCTGTGATAGAGCACACGAATTTTATCCCTGTATCTGATTATGGGGAACACCTGATGTATGTGACCTCATATTTTCAGGATCCCGGCAGTGTGCTATTTAAGTCGGGTGAGGAAGATGTCATCGAACTGTACCTGGGCGGTCTTGAAAAGCTCTTTCCCGGATTCCGGGAAAAGGTGAAATGGTGGCGCCTGCGAAGAGATATGGATACTGCGCCCGTATATGAAACCGGATATGGAAAAAAAATCCTTCCTTATAAAACCAAGGTCAAGGGGCTGTATCTTGCAGGGATGTTCTCGGAAGCGAATTACCCTGAGAGGAGTATGAACGGGTCGATCGTGGCGGGGTTCAAGTGCGCTGAGGCGATGGAATTATAATGAGCCGTTCTAAGGAAAAAGCAAGTTGATCCGTGTGCAGCTTAAGAGGCGCGACCCGGAAAACTATAACTATAGCCTGCAACAGAAATACAATTGGGAGCCTGAATGAAAATCTATCCTTTCATCTTTGTTTTTCTCATTGCGGCCATCTCAGGATGCACCGCAGTCAAAGATGATACGGAAGCAAATGTAACGGAGGTGAATACAATGCAGAATATTTCAATTTCAGCCGAAGCGTTCAGGGACGGGGATATGATCCCTGCCGAATATACATGCGACGGCAAAGATGTCTCACCGGTGCTGTCATGGAGCGGGATACCGCAGGGCACGAAGAGTATAACTTTGATCATGGATGACCCCGACGCTCCGCGGGGAACGTTCGTCCACTGGGTGCTCTATAATATCCCGGCTGAGGCGCAAAAACTGCCAAAAGCGATACCGGGAAAAGAGACCCTGGGCGACGGCAGCCGTCATGGCAGTACGGATTTTGGCAAAGGCACAGTCGGGTACGGCGGGCCATGTCCTCCGCCCGGGAAGCCCCACAGGTATTATTTCAGGATATACGCTCTTGATGCAAAACTTGACCTGCCGCCGGGAGCTTCAAGGTCCGAAGTGGAAAAAGCAATGAAAGGGCATATACTGGCAAAGGGAGAACTGATGGGGAAGTACGGCAGATAGGTTTTTTTGACACTATCATTTATGAACGCCTGGAAACCTGCTTACTTGAGCCAAAGTAAATCTGATAAAATAGCTTAAAAATCCAAAGTAAGCCATGATAGAATCTGAGCCATTAAAAAGAGTGGCTCAACCAACGCTGCATCATATACTGCGGGAAAACATACTATAACGTACGATGCGGAGAAGGTAAAGGAACTGATAACAAAGGTACCTTCCGGGACTTCTTCCTCCTCATACGGCAAGCCCTTCGATACAACTTTCAAGGAGGCTGGATTTAATTTCTTCAAGGTCGATGCCGGTGTTTTTGCCCCTGCCGAGATAACGATTAATGAGCTGAAAAGCGCTAGGAGCTTTACAAGCGGCAGGATAAATCCGGATGTCCTTATGAAATCTTTCGGGATATCGAGGGTGTAAGAATAGGTTTGGGCGGTCGATGGGGGCCGTCGAATTTCTTTTTTAGAGATGAAGGCTTGGAAGGGGATTTCATCAGAATAACGGCGGAACAGAATATGCAATAACGGAGGCGGACTCCCACCCCTGGCCGCTAAGAAACATCTTTTCGCATAGAGTGGGCGAGCTATGCTCGTGTAGGATGCAACTAAGTTATACGCAGTTTTACGAGATCCTCACCCCCTCACATAATCAGTTGCTTTTTTTATATTGCCCGGTAACTACATCCGCACTTCGTACAGAGCATCTTCATATTTTCAGATCATCAAACGCTCTTTCTTTACGCCCATATCTACAAAACGTTCCCTGCGGAAGGGATTGTCCTCTGCTTGTAGGCGTCCCATGATCATTTCAACGATGCGACGGCTGCCTTCTGGGGCCCCCATAATGCCATGGCCGCTGTATCCTCCGTTGAAAAAGAGCCCCGGCACTTCGATAAGTGGGCTCAAGATTGGTTTGGCGTCTGGGGTGATGGTGTATTGGCCAGCTGAAGCAACGACATCCTCACGTTTGAATGTTTCAGTGATCTTTTTCCAGAATTGGGAGAGACGAGAGCATCCTTTAATGGCAAGAGTAGGATATTCCATATCGGTCGGGACGAAATCCAGGGGTTCAGATGGCTTTTCCTCTACTGCTTCAGCCCAGCCCAGGATTCCCCCGCCAGGCTCGGGATGCCAATAGGCCCCTGTGTCCAGGTCAATCGTCATAGGTGCGTTTTGCGGAACCAGTGGTGAGCGGATGATTGCTTTCTGCCGCCGTTCAATGGTTAAGGGAAGTTTTACCCCGGCCAATTCAGCGAGCTTGCCAGAGAAGGGGCCGGCGGCGATGACCACGAATCGGGTGTGAATCGGCCCCCGATTGGTCTGGACGCCTGAAATCCCCAGCTTGTCAATGATAAAGCCAGTAGCCTCAGTTTTCAGGAAGATACGGGCGGTGCTTCCTTTAGCAAATCCGTAGGTTACTTTTTGAGTAGAGAGCCAGCCGTCGCGCTGGCGAAAGGTGGCTGCAGTAACTATTGGTGCCAAGTATGGAAAGCGGTGGCGGGCCTCTTCACCATCCAGGTATTCAACGTCGGGCAAACTCCATGTGTGCTGTCGGCGGACACGGTCCTGCAACGTCTGGGGTCCGTTATCGTTCGAGGTTATGAAAAGGTAACCCTGCTGATGGAAGTCGATATTATAACCAGGAATACCAATTATTTCGTCAAAGTGCTCAAAAATGTCTAAACTGGCCTTCATCATCTCTACGTTCTCCCGCTCATCAAACTGGCAGCGTACCGCTTCGGCCGAAGCCGGCGTGGTAAGAATACAGAGTGCTTCGCGCTTTTCCAACAAAACAGTGGCCAGGCCGGCCTGAGATGCCCAGAATGCTGTAGCACAACCTACAATGCCCCCACCAATGACCACAATATCAGCCGCGGCAGGAATGTCCGCTGGCTCGGGAATCTTGATTTTACCCATTATTTCCTCTTTTTTCGATAATTATATGCCCCCAAATAAATTATGACTTTTATCTTTGATAATACTTTCGCAACTAAAACATAGATGGAAGCGCAGGTACTTGCTGCGGTTTCTGCGTAAAACTTGGAGATTATACACAGTCTTTTGTTTTTCTGGGGTCACGCGAAAATTCGTTTTTTTAAAAAGTCAGCAATTTTCTTGAGAAGGAAAAGGTCGGGGAGATTCTCTCCCCAGAGAGTACACACCTGCTATATGAACTTGAAATTTGCTACGTGAATTGTTCCATCTATAAGTTTCAAGTTTAACTGGCGACAGGTATTGCTCCAGGTCTTATCAGTCTTCCAGACATAAATGTACAAGTCTGAAGTAGCATCATAAGAGAGACTGCTTGAGCCTGCTGTGACCGTTTCATCCCCCGAGCAGCAGCATCCACAGCATCAACCTGGACGGCGCCGCTCTCCGGCGGTAACTGAGCGCACGTTCCCGGAAGCGCCGCTCTCCGAGCGGGCTTATCCTCCGTTCTCATGGGCGCGCCTGTGAGCAGACCGGATGCGGGTATTGATTCTCTTAAAGGCTTAAAATATGAACTTCATAATCCCGATAGAAGATCTTCAAGGTCAAAAGCAAGGTATCCTTTTTCCCTGAAAGCTTCTTTCCCTTCAATAGTTCTGGCAATAATACCGTAACGCTCTTTACGCTCTGGATCCTGCCATTTCACCAGCGCAGCTTTACGCTTTAATTCAGATAAGATCTTCTCAGTCTCTTTCCTTCTTAATGTACTCCATTTACATTCAAAAAAAGCAATTTCTTTGCTTTCTTCATTCAGCGCAACTATGTCAATTTCCTCCTCTTTATGCCACCACTTTCCTATTTTTTGATAAGATGGCAGCAGGCCGAAAATAAACTCCTTCAGGACAAATGCCTCGAATTTTTTCCCGAAGAAGCTCGCTAAAGACTCGTTTTCAGGACTGAAAATGCCTCTTTCAATTTCTTCTCTGTATTTGAATACGAAATTGAACCAGAAGTCAAAAACATGATCCTTTATCAGGTACAATCCTTTTTTGGGGTTTCCGATCACAGAAACCTGTCTTTCTATGAATCCGAGGCGGAGAAGATTCTCAAGATACGGATATATTTCCCTTGCACCGATTCCTGTGAAGTTGGCTATTTCAGTTGGTCTCGTATTGCCGTAAGCTATAGAGTTGAGGATGGAAAAATAGGTCTTGAGTTCTTTAAATTCCTGGGAGATTATAAAGTACGGTTCCCTGTAGAAATAACCGTACTTGCTGAAAAACTCTTTCTCAATAAAATCTTTGAAGTTTTTATACTCTGAAGCCTTGTTCAGATACTCAGGCACCCCTCCTATAGACATGTATAGTTCAAGTGCTTCCTGGGAAGGCATGTTGAGAAACTCTCTGGCATTTTTAAAAAAAAGTCCTTCTAAGAGCATATCCCTGCTGCGCCTGCCGTAAAGAGGGGAAACATAGGATAGCACCATTTCGCTCATGAGCCCAAGCATCGAACCAGAGAGCAAGAGGCAGACATTCGAGGTTGCAAAAGAGGTATCCCAGTACTTTTGCAGCACACTGAGTATCCTTTTATCGCTTTTCACAAGATATGAGAATTCATCTATCAGAAGGTAGAACCGCTCCTGCGGGGAATTCTTTGCAAGATAACCAAAAAGCTGGTCCCAATCCTTTATTTCCAGGTTTCTAAGAAGGCTGTCGCCAGTGAATTCTGCGATCTTTTCCTTCAGTCCATTTATCTGTATATGGGGCGAGGTATCTTCTGCGATGTAAAATATCCCTTTCTTTCCTGATATGAATTCTGCCAGCAGTCTTGTCTTCCCTATTCTCCTTCTTCCATACAGTATTATTAGCCTTCCACCCGGTTTATTCCATTCTTCTTCAAGTAAGGACATCTCTGTCTGGCGGTCTATAAATTTACTAATCATAATTAGTACTAATTTGAATTAGTATAATATAAGATTTTTCCTTCATGTCTTTTGAATAGACCCCCCCATGCCCCCCCCCCCCCCACCTCTCCCCCCGGGCGTCTCTGCGGTAATATAGAGGCAATGCTGTTTGTATGCCCTGAAAGCATTCTATTTATTAATTTTGAATAAGC
>CABMIH010000083.1 GCA_902386205.1 uncultured archaeon
AAAACAAGGATTGAAACTTTTGGCAAGGCGATGAAAAGATTTCTTACTGCACGTATTCAAGAGGCGCATCCATTAAAACAAGGATTGAAACTGCTAACATATTTGCTTAATATGAAAAATCCTTGATTTCGACTTGTGCTGCGCAATATATACTCAATATTCCCTAAATTGGGTGGAGTTTTGTGCTGAGGATTCAGGGAAAGGGGTGAGGAGGTGGAAATAAGGCTATATAGGGCTTTGCCCAACTAAGGTTTGAAGTTAGCATTAACATGGCCATTATTGCGTAATATTGGGAAATTGCAGAATATGACAGACACATTGGAAATCCCCCGCATTCTTATTGCAGGAGACCGTTCTTCTGCCGGGAAAACGACAATCTCCATCGGCATTATGTCCTTGATGCGGGAGATGGGATATAAGGTACAACCCTTCAAGGTCGGACTGGATTTCATCGACCCCAGCTACCATACAGAAGTAACCGGAAGGTACTCGCGCAACCTTGACGGTTACCTGATGAAAGATACTGCCGTCAAAGAAGTATTTTCCCATGCAGTAGAAGGTGCCGATATCGCGATCATCGAGGGCGTGCGCGGTCTTTTTGAGGGGCTTGAAGCTACAAGCGATACTGGAAGCACGGCGCAGATCGCAAAGATATTGGAATGCCCTGTCATACTTGTTATCAATGCCAGGAGTATCACGCGAAGCACTGCGGCCCTTGTTTCAGGGTACAAATCTTTTGACCCTGATGTGAATATCGTTGGTGTGATATTGAATAACATCGGAAGCGGACGCCATGGTGAAAAAGCAAGGACTGCTATTGAGACTTACACAGGCACTCCTGTTATCGGTGAAATCCCGCGCAATGAATCCATGAAGATCTCAATGAGACATCTCGGTTTGATCCCTGCAATGGAGGGACGGCGCAGGCATGCTGATTTTGATGCGAACATGGGGAGGATAAAGACCATAACCAGAGAAGGGATAGATATTGGGAGGTTAATATCCCTCGCCAGAGATGCAAAACAACTGGAAAAACCCGAAGAGAATATCTTTAAAGCCGGGGAACAGGAAAACATTGCAAAAATCGGCGTTGCCCTTGACGAGGCATTTAATTTCTATTACCGGGACAATCTCGAATTGCTTGAACTTGCGGGCGCAGAACTTTCTTATTTCAGCCCTGTCAACGACAGGTCACTGCCTGATGTTAACGGGTTGTATATCGGCGGCGGCTACCCCGAATTGTTCGCAAGAGAACTTGAAGAAAATAGCGCAATGCGTGAAGCCATAAAACATGCTTCGTCAGAAGGCATGCCGATCTATGCGGAATGCGGCGGGCTTATGTACCTGACGCATGAGATCACGACGGATTTATCAGGAACTGGACAATACCACATGGCAGAGATGCAGGGCGGTACATTTGAAATGGTCGGGGCGATCCCGGGGAGAACCTTGATGGGGCACAAAAGGGTCGTTAGTTACAATGTCGGAAGTTTTGTGAAAGACAATGTGATAGGAAAGACGGGAGCAAGTTTCATAGGTCATGAATTCCACCATTCCGAGATCATTGACATCCCTGAGGATACCGAATTTGCTATCAGGCTTGAGCGCGGAACCGGAATAAAGGGCGAACTCGACGGGATTCTCGTTGGTAATACAATGGCCGCATATGCGCACCTGCATGCCGCTTCTTATACTGGTTTTGCGAAATCGTTTGTCGGGTTTTGCAGCAAGAAGTGACTGTGCATTCCATGACCTTATTTCAATGCCATTCCAGTTTGCATATTTCCAAATTTTAATGAGTGGAAGATATACTTAAATAGATATATAGCGTAAAATGATATTCGGGAATTTAGCTCCCGGAGGATACTGAATGAAACTGAGTAAACAAAGTCTAATCTTGGCGACGATAGTACCGTTGATATTTGGAGTAATAATATTGTATAATTTCATGGATGCAATAAATATATTGCAGCCGCTTGGCCAATCCACCGCAATGATCTATAACCAGTTGCTCATTATGGGCATAACAGGCTTCCTTGCACTTGCAGTGTACTGGTGCGTCATGATGTACCTGATATACCTGCTTCAGGAAAACCTGCTTGTACTGGATTCAAATCTTGACAAGGCAGCAGATATTGGCGCAAAGCATCTTTCTGAATCAAAGAACCTGCTTAACCAGGTTATAAGCATCCTTAAGAGATACGAAACAAGACAGTAATATACAAAAGCATATTACTGAATTTTTTTAATTTTTTTACTGTACCATTTTTCTTGCATAGCCTATAAGGCCGCCGGCATCAACGATGCCGCGCACGAAATCGGGCAGTGGGGTCGCATTATATGCCTGGTTCTTTGTAGCATTGTTTATGATCCCTGATACAAAATCAACTTCTATATGGTCACCTTCCTCGATCTTATCGGTATCCGGGCACTCAAGGAGAGGAAGGCCGATATTTATGGCATTCCTGAAGAAAATGCGTGCAAAGGATTTCGCGATGATGCATTTCACCTTTGCGCCTTTGAGGGCAAGGGGCGCATGCTCGCGTGATGATCCGCATCCGAAATTAAAACCCGCCACGATGATATCCCCTTCCTTAACACCAGGGGAGAATTCCGGGCGCACACCTTCAAAGGCATGCCTGGCAAGTTCTTCAGGTTTGTTTATTGTGAGATACTTGCCCGGGATTATGGCATCTGTATCGATGTCATTTCCGAATTTCCAGACGTTTGAGGAGGGCTTTAGTTCCTGTGCCATGTTCTGCGCATGTTTTTGCTTCATGAGAGGCTGAATTGGCCGGATGGGTAATAAGATTTATTCATTGGATGAACACTTATGGAACAGAAATCCAGAGATAATTAAAAGATGTTCAAAGTAATCCCTGCCATCGACCTGAAAAACCAGAAATGCGTATCGTTAGTCCAGGGTATCCCCGGCACTGAGCGCGTCTCACTTGACGACCCGCTCGGCATCGCCTCGCGCTGGGTAAAAGAGGGGGCAGGCATCCTGCACCTGATCGACCTTGATGGGGCGATAGATGGAAAACGACTGAACCGCTCCATAATCGAATCCATAGTAAAAAATTATGATGTGGAAACGCAGGTAGGCGGCGGTATAAGGGCTAAAAAAGACGCCCAGGAACTTCTGAACATCGGTGTGGACCGTGTTATCCTTGGAACTGCCGCTATAAATGATCCACATCTTGTGAAAGAGCTTGCAAGCGAGTTTGGAAGTCAGAGGATCATGGTCGCCCTCGACTCGAAAAATGGCATGGTAACCACGCACGGATGGGCAAAGCAATCCGGATTTACGGCTATTGAACTCGGGAAAAAATTCGAGGGATTAGGGGCCGGAAGCATTCTTTTCACTGATATCAATACTGAAGGACTGCTAAAGGGAGTAAATCCTGCACCCACAAGGGAACTTGCAGAGGCTCTGGGCATTCCTGTGATCGCATCAGGTGGCATCACCACGCTTTCTGATGTAGCTTTGATCAAAGGAACCGGGGCAAACGGAGTTGTTATCGGGGCGGCCATCTATGTCGGGAAATTCAGCCTGCATGAGGCTCTGGAATATGAAGGATAAAAAAAGGAACGGACCCCTTTCAAAAATAAAAAATTTTATGAATCATTCCGGGAAAGGCGCGGGTTTTGAGATCATTATTGAAGAAAAAAGTATCACGTCAATAAAAACCAAAAAACCTCCATGCGAGGAAACCGGGTATCATGTTCATGAACACGGGGAAATACCGGATGAGAATCTTACTATATATATAAGTATTGAAACAATAACCAGGATCAAAAAACATGCCCTGGAGGATACGAACAGGGAGCTTGGCGGGATGCTTGTGGGAGAATTGAATGAATATGATGGAGAAAAATATATAAATATAATTACAAGCATACCTGCCCGGCATACTAACCAGAGCGGCTCAAGCGTGACATTCACGCACCAGACATGGGAGGAAGTATTCAGGACAATGGATAATGATTACCGGGACGAAATGATCGTGGGATGGTACCATACGCACCCGAATTTTGGTATTTTTCTTTCAGGTGATGATCTATTTATCCATAAGAACTTCTTTAACCAGGAATGGCTTGTTGCATTAGTAGTTGACCCTGTCAGGAACCACAGCGGTTTTTTCAACTGGAAAAACGGAGAAATAATAAGAACAAGCGGATATTACAGTTACATGAAGATGGAATGAGCGACTATCATCTTCCAGCCAATGCACTGGGCTCTGTCCCGCCATGCCAGCTTTTCCTCGGGCGCATCCTTACCACATGAGCCGCCTCGGAGATATCATCTATAATAAATGCCACTCCTTTTTCCATGCCCATCTTTTTTAAAGAATCTCCTATACTCTCACGCATATATGTTGGCCGTATCGATTCCAGCGCACTTATATCATCCTGTGCGGTCAGGCGGTGGCAGATGATAATATCGCTCTGCGATAACACATCGGTATGAAGCGCTGCGGGTCTTTGGGTAGCAAGAATAATCGAAAGGCCAGGCTGGCGCCCCTGCCTCAGCCATTCATTTACAAGCACGCTTGTTGCAGGATTCTCGCCTTCCCGGGGCAGGAATATCTGTGCTTCGTCTATGAACATCCATACCATAGGAATGCCTTTTTCGAGAGAACTGTCCCCCATATCTATTCGTTCATAGGACCGGCGGGCTTTTATTCGCCCATCATATATTTTTTTACTCAGGATTTTGACCACGATCGCCCTGATATTCTGGTTATCAAGCGAGCTAAGATCAAGTATGCTCACCGCGCCACCCCGTATTATGTCATTGATATTAATTCCCTTTTCCTCAAATATCCCCCAGGACCCTGCTGCCTGAAAATAGTTCAGCGCTGAGTTCCTGATGGCTTTTTCTTCTTCTTCGTTTTTCCTGATGGCGTCCGTGATTTTCTCCAGGGAATAAGTTCCATGATTTTCCTTCATGTCGGTTATGGTTTTAATCAACAGGATCCCAAGAGAGCTTAAAAAATCCACACCAAATAACGAACACCAATCATGGCCTGAAAGTTCTGCCGCCGAAATGGAAATCGGTTTTACATCTATGTGCATTTCATTATAATGCCTTACATTGCCTGAGGGAACATAGACATCAATGTCAAATCCTTCAGGTGACAGCCCCCATCTTGATAGAAGAGCGTTTTCTTTTTTATTCCCGTGTCGCATCGTCCAGAATATTCCCATTGTATCAACAACAAGCGCTGCAATATTGGTTTTTACTTCAGGTGCAAGCGATGCAAGTTCTTCTACCAGCGTACCCATTGTGTAGGATTTGCCGTAACCGCGTTTTCCACAGATAAGTACAACGTGAGGTCTCAGGGCATCCATGTAAACCTGCGAACCCATGGACATGTCCAGCGCCAGATAACGTCCTACGTTCAAAGTGCCGGTGTTGACATCGGTATCCCTTCTCCCTATCAAATATTGCTTAAGTGTAACACCGGATTTTTTTAAATCCCTGGTCGCCGTATTCTCCATGACCGCCACTATGAAGGATGCTTGCATTAATTTATTGATTTAATCCGCGTTATTTTTTCCCATGCCCTGACACATAATCCCCCACCGCGCGTTTTGATGAATACCACACTCTTCCCATCTTTACAGAATCCAGGAACCCCTGTCTTGCCCGCAGGCTCAGGTACTCCTGGGAATACGGGGTTTCCCTGGCAAGTTCTTTGAGCGGCAGCAATTCATCATCTCCCCCGAAAGCGGACAGGTGCAATGACAGGCTTTCATCAACTGCCTTTGCAATGAAATTGGCAAAAGGCGCAGGATTACCCGCATCTGCCGCCTTAAGGGATCTGAAATATCTCATTTTGTCCCCTTTTTTAAGGATTATAGGCGGATAACCCCGGACAATCAAATACAGGTTCGTAAGCAAACGCGCTACCCTGCCGTTGCCATCAACGAATGGGTGGAAATTCACAAATCCATGATGCAGGAAAGCAGAAGTTCCAACAGGATGCATATTGCTCCATGAGATTTCTTTGATCAGTTTATCCATCAACCTGATGACTTGTGACCAGTCAGGGGGCGTCGCACCTGTTATCTTCACGTTTTCAGTCCGGTATTCACCAGCATCTTCAAGAATGCCTTCCATCACAGTTTCATGGACTTGCCGGATAGTAT
The DNA here is from genome assembly GCA_902386205.1 of uncultured archaeon. GTDB lineage: Archaea > Halobacteriota > Methanosarcinia > Methanosarcinales > Methanoperedenaceae > Methanoperedens. The sequence goes on from CABMIH010000083.1 coordinate 6,157, forward strand.
CATGGTCAATTTCTTTCTTCTTTCCTGCAATATCCTCTATCAGGTCATATGCCCTGACGCTATTTATCGCCTCAAGATGCTCACGCAGTGTTTTACCGCCTGTCGTTATGCCCTCCTCAATAACGAGCCTGGTCTCAGGAAGCGTCAGGGTATTCCCTCCTATCGCGTTTGAATGATAGGTATGCTGTAAACGCAGGTCTTCACGGAACCTTTTCATTGCATCTTTCGGGAGAGGACGCATGGAGTTGAGCCTTTTGGTCTTCTCTTTGATGCGCAGAAGAATATCTTCCTGGATCAGGGATGTATCGGTATTTGACATTAACTAATGTATCCGATATAAGATTATTAGTATATATCTGTGTCGGTAAAATTTTAAATATTCTGACTTGGGTGAAGTTAAGGTTTAAAAAAGAAAAATGGGCTTGAAAAAAACTAATTCCACCCATATTCATAGTATTTGTCTATCTCAAAAGGAAGCCCGACCTCATTTATCTTCGTGAGATCCTTAAGACCGTTCATCAGGATCTTCTTTGCAGAGATAGTGTAAAGCACATCACCCATGTACAGTGACCTGCGGACAGCAGCCGGTGAATTCCAGTAAAACTGCTGGTCCTCGTAATCATCGAGGTGGGAGATTTTCCCTTTTAGCTTGAACCCGTCCTTGGGAGTGACACCGAAAACATAGGCGCCCTGCCATACTTTTTGCCTGTAGTAGCCGTATCTGCTGTCATACTGCCCGGTTTCCGTGATTTCCCGGACAGGGATAACGAGCAGGTTCTTCGCTTTGTCAAACAGGAATGCCTTATGGTCCCTCAGCGCCTCGGAATCGGTGCCTGCTGTGCCTATTTCGTATGTATCTATCTGCTTTGGGTTCTCAACATCTGATACATCGAACAGGGAAAGCTTAACCCCTTTTATGGATACTCCGCCCCATCCGGTATCGCCCGTTTCCTTTCCTACGCCGATTATGTGATTTTCATCATACGGGTGAAGGTAATCGGAAAATCCGGGTATCTTGAGCTTGCCCAGTATCTCCGGTTTTTTCGGATCTGACAGGTCGATAACGAACAGCGGGTCTATCCTCTTGAATGTCACCATGTAAAGCCTGTGCCCGATAAATCTTGTTGAGTATATCCTTTCATCAGGAGCGATCTTCTCCAGGGTTCCTGTAATGCCCAGGTCTTTATCCATTATGTAAACATTGTTGTACTGCACAGAACCCTTTGTTGTCCAGAACTGTGTTGTCGTGGCGACCCTGAAATAATCACCTGATTCGTCCATTGAGAACTGGTTCAGAAGGCTCCCCTGTACTTCGCCTTTTGCCCTGTATTCTATATTTCCCTTTTCGATCCCTATCTTCTGGATTACGGTCTTTTCCCTTTCCTGGGCCAGTTTCATCTCGTATTCTTCAACAGCCTTTGCTGCATTCTTTATATATTCCAGCTTTTCTTTTTCATCCATGCTGTTGTAGGTATCCTCAAGTACGGATGAGATTTTATCCCATTTTTCGTATGAGTTCAGGCTGCTGTTTTTGATGTCGTTAATCTTTTTCTGTGCATCCTCAGGAAGCAGCGGCACAATGACATTGTAGAACCGCTCCTCGCGGTCTATTTCATAATACCGCCAGGGCAGGTTCTTCCTGTAGGTGATGTAAATGTTGTTCCCTGAGACATATAAGTTGTCAGAGTAGCCCATCATGAATGACTTCGCATTTATGTCCCTGTCGGATTTTATGTTGATGGACGCGATGGTATGGAACACATAGTTTTGCTCAGGATTATCAAAATAATACACATCCGGCGTCAGGATCTTTTGTGAGCCCTGCTTTATCGCGGGCACATCTATCACGTTATCGTAAAAATTGACATTGTCCTTTACGATGAAGTAAACATAATCGCCTATCATCCTTGACCTGAAATAATTACCATTGATGCTGTAATTTGCCACCTGCTGCGGCTTTTTCCTGTCTGTGATGTCGTACACCAGCGCATTGGTTCTCGGCGTATATCTTGGGAAAGGCCGGTAATCGTATTCCTGATATACATAAACCTGGTTGTTGTCTTCCGTGAAAACAAGGAGCCTGTCGCCATCAACGAACATGTCTTTTGGCCTGCCCTCTATTTCGATCCTGGAAAGTATATTTGATTTTTCAGCAGGATAAGCATCGATGATCACGAGTTTGTCCTGTGAAAGGACATAGATGTACTTGCCGTCATTCTTTACAAAATCCGCCTCATCCACGCCTTCCACCTGGATGTTCGTTTTTGAGTAATCAGATGTTCCCCCCGCTCCTGAATACTGGACTGAAGTTGTCTCCGCCATCCCTCCTTTGGAGGACACTGCCGGAGTCACCATTACCGGCATCGGCGCCTGGGCACCGCCTATCATATACCTGCTATCCATAACAACATCATATCTGCCTGAACTTGCAGCGCTGGCTTTGAGGAACTCCCGTATTTCCTGGACAGACGAGAATTTTTTTATTCCCTGCGTTGACTCTGATTCGGGTATTGTTACATCCGGGATTTTTATGTCTTTGCTTTCGTTAATTGGCTTTTTATCATCCGTGTAAGCGCATCCGCTGAAAACAACGGCACCAATGACCATCAATATAAACACAATAAAGATTTTCTTATTCATAATATCACCAGTTTGTTATTTCGATACTTAGATGTGTATATAAATAAGCTTATCTTTAACTTCAATTTGATTTGAAGTTATGGCGCCATTTCCATGGGTGATCGGTTAAACTTCGAAAAATGAAAAAATCGACAGGCAAAAAAATTAAAATCCCCTCAAATAAGGAAATTTTCTGCTTTGCTACCTATAAATCCAGCTTTTTTAGCTTTCCGCCTGCAAATTGCCCGGCAATATCCGATAATACAAGCAGCGGTATGACAGTCCAGTTAAGGCCGGATACCATCCTCAGTAAAAAAACAAATGGTACGGGGATATGTATGGCCATTATCCATTTTTTTGAGAACTTCGTGGAGTTACTTCTGATATACCCGAAAGGCAGGTTTATCAGGAATACTATCAGCATTAGCTCATTGATCGTCATTTTTCATACTTCCTATTCTATCCAATTTCAATTTGGGTTTCCATACTTATGTAGTTTGTGGTAGGAAGTGACCGCCAAGTCCGATGGCAATCAGGGTGCGGTCCTTGCAGTATGATTTGTCCATGTCATATTGAGATTTCCATTCACGTCAACTGTTCTTGTTGCAATAGTATGCTGGGTACCGGCCAAAAGCCCTGTTGCATTATAGTTCTTTATACCCTTGGATACATTTTTCTTGAATATTCCATCAAGATAAACCATGACTTTTGAGAAATCCTTATCCGGTGGATCTACCCATGTCCATTTGATATAAACTTTAGCATAGCTTACATTTTTCAAGCCTGAAACATTTGCAGGGGGTATGGAATCGGCTGCTGTCCTTGCTGTATTGTTCATCCAGGTAGTATTGACGTTGCCGTAAATATCCACAGTTCTTGTTGCAATGGTATGCTGGGTATTAGCTAAAAGTCCCGTGGCATTATAGGTCTTTATGCCTTTTGATACATTAATCTTGAATTTTCCATCAAGATATATCATCACCCTTGAAAAATCTGTATCCTTCGGATCGGTCCAGTTCCATTTAATATAGTATGAATTATAGCTCACATTGGAAAGTCCTGTGATACCGGCAGGTGGCACCGTATCATTGACGGCAAGCGGCAGGTAATCTTTGTTATTGGTAGCAAGTGTATAGGAAATATCACATATGCCATCTTTGTTATAATCAGCACATTTTTGGCTGTAACCTGTGCCGGTGGGATTTGCCCAGAAATTCCCCCCTACAAAGGGGCCTCCATTGATATTTTTTCCCACCGTCTTTGTTGAATTCCATTTGTTGGATCCATTAGTTTTGAAGTTGTATGTATTGTTGAAATAATTATTATATATAGAATTATTGCCTGGAACAGCCATGTATATGCCATAATTGTTTTTCATTACCGTATTATTCCTGATTGTGTTGTTTTTAGAATTGACACGAATCCCGGCATTACCGGACAGACTTCCCGAGCTCACAATCGTGAAGCCTTCAATTGTGGAATTACTGGCGTTCAGTGTGACTGTGCTTCCTTTTTTGCTTGCATTCACCACAGGCATTCCTTTGCCATTATCAATCCCTTTTAGTTTGACTGACTTGTTCACATTCACGTTCTCGTAATATGTAAGCGTATAAGTCACACCGCCGCTTACCAGTATCGTATAACCGTCCCCTGCATTGTTTATTGCATCCTGTATCTTGTTGTAATCAGCGCCTCCTGCCGCATTTACAGTAAGTGTAAACGTCGTGGTAGGAGCACCCGTTACAACTAAACCGTCTGCTGCTACGACATTGACAGAAAGGTATAACGTCAGCGACAATGCAATGATTAAATATTTTAGTCCTGTTCTATTGATGGCCATTTGAAACACGTCCTATCCGTAATATCTTACTGATATCACATAACATTTAATTCTTTTGTAGGAATCAGGAGCATATATAAAACAACTTTCTGCTTTTTTTGGAACTGCCCTTTTAGAGATCAAAGCGCCGAGGGGGAGACTTGAACTCCCGAGGGGCGTGAGCCCCACAAGCTTTCCAGGCTTGCGCCTTAGGCCGCTAGACTACCTCGGCTTTCACACCTCTGAATATACCAAAGGGTTCTTATGCTTTTGCTTTCCATCCTTTCGGGTATGTCCCGGGCTCTAAAAACACCCGCTCCGTGGAAGCAACAATTCCCGTGGCCGCTTTTAATATATCCGGGGATTTCATCTGTGCAATGCCAAAAGAAACAGCTTCTCCCTTCAGCGTAAAGATCGCCACCGCGTCTCCTTTTTCAATACCACTCTCTACTGTGAGCGCACCGGGGGCCGCAAGGCTTGCACCGTGACAGATAGCATCCACGGCATTATCCCTTATAACTATCTTGGGCAGGTGTGAAAGAGCGAATTCCATAGGATGTATGACCTTTCGCAGGAACTCTTCATTCTTATTCTCTTCCCACTCGATATACGCATCCTTGATATCAAAAAGTGTCACTAGGGTCTCATTTTCACGAAATGGCCCGGATTTTGTACGCCTGAGTTCCTGCATATGCGCCCCCGTACCCATGAACATTCCCATATCGTGGCATAGCTTCCTTATATAAGTACCAGCCTCGCATCCCACCACAAACAGGATGTTCTCGCCATCCATTTCAAGAAATTCAAGATAATAGATGTTCCTTATCCTCGTTTCCCGCTTTACTGCGGACTTGAGAGAAGGCTTCTGGAATATCGGACCTGTAAATTCGCGAAAAACCTGCCTGATCTCCTTTTCGGGGACTTCGGAATGAAGCTTCATAAGACACACATACTCCTTCCCGGCAGTCAGAAGCGCATCCACGGCTTTTGTGGCGTCGCCGAGCATAATTGGGAGAAGTCCGGTCACGTTCGGATCAAGAGTGCCGCTATGGCCTGCTTTTTCAAGTCCCAAAATTTTTATTACCCATGATGTCACTTCATGGCTTGTGGGGCCAGCAGGTTTATCCAGATTTATCACCCCTTTTTCAATGTATTCTTTAATGGGGCGCTCACCCGGCCTTTTACCGAAACGTTCATCGGTTGAATCCTCTGATTTAACCAGTGTTTCTCTTTTTTTCTCAGAAGGTAACAGGTTCATACCAGAAATCCAACCGCTTTAAGTACAATTTCGCCGATTTCTTCAGGATTCCATTTGCTGGAATCTATTACAAGGTCGTATATAGACAGGTCCCTTATATCGATGTAATAAAAACTTTGATATCTCACCCTTTCGCATTGTTCCCTTTCCAATGTTTCTGCCATGGCTGAAGATATAGGTTTACATTCTCTCTTTGCAATACGCTCAGCCCTTACTTCGATTGGGGCTTTGAGCCATACCTTAAGATCGGCATCCACAAGAAAACCCGAAAGCCTGCCCTCAAGAATGATGTCATCCCTTTCATCGGCTATTTTTTTTTGCATTTCATCGATTTTCCTGTCGATGTCATCCTCGCACTTTGCAAGCAAACCGAACTCTTCAAGTGACATGCATCGGTCTTGTGCGCATTTCCTGAAAACATCCCCCATGGAGACAAGTTCAAGTCCCAGCCTGGTGGACAGTAACCTGGAAAGTGTGCTCTTGCCGCTCCCTGGTGGACCACTGATAGTGATTATCAATTAAAACCACCTATATTCAATGCTTTTCTTGTTATCTGGCTTATAGGGTAAGAACATACGAAATACCAGAACAACCAGTATTGGATCTCCCAGAAAACTTTACCCGTTAATTTCTGTTCTCCCCAGAAAGGAAATATCATTGTGGCATCAGGCTGCTGGCTGATTATCAGGTAAATCCAGAAGAAAATCGGCATTGATATAATACTTATATAGAGCATCGGTTTGAACTGCTGCTTCATCAGTTCCATCTGGTCGCCCATCATTTCCGTTTGCTGGGCCTGTAATTTTTTCATTTTCTGGGCATTGTTGGCAAGCTGCGCTTCCCTGAATTCTTTTTGCATGCTTTTCGTCCGTTCCTGGACACGCCTCATCAATCCCCAGTCCATTGTGTATTTCTGGATAAGAGAAGCATACAGGCCTGTAATCGTAGCAAGGATGAAAATTATAATATGCAGTGGAAATATGTCGATCAAAGGTTTGAACAGGGAATCCATAATTTGTCCTATACTGCCCACAAAACCCTGAATAAACATGACGCCCAGAATAAGGAATATTCCCAGGCCAAGTGCTATTTTATTTAACGTTTTCTTAATCATACTTCTCCAATACTTTCTTAATATCTTCAAAAATTGCTTTAATATCCTTTCCACCATCAATTTCTTGCAGAATACCTTTCTTGTTATAATATTCTATCAGGGGTTGGGTTTGTTTCTTATAAACGATCAGCCTGTTTTTTATTGCCTCGGCCTTATCATCGTCCCTCTGGTACAATTTCCCTTTACATCGGTCGCAGGTCTCATCTTCTGCCGGAGGATTGAATAGCACGTGATAGCTTGCGCCGCAAGCGCACATCCTGCGTCCTGACAATCTTTTTATCAATTCTTCGTCCTCTACGTCGATATTCAGCACAATATCAAGTTTCTTATTGGATTCCGTAAGGATCATCTGTAGCGCATCCGCCTGGGGTATGGTCCTCGGATAGCCGTCCAGGAGGAACCCGCCTGAACAATCTTTTCTCGATAACCTGTCCTTTATGATGGTTATCAAAAGCTCATCAGGTACAAGCTCACCTCTTGACATATACGATTTTGCTTTCGCCCCGAGGCTCGTGTTATTATTGATGTTCTCACGCAGTATATCGCCTGTTGATATGTGGGGTATCGAGCAATACTCTGCGATTTTTTTGGCCTGGGTACCTTTTCCAGCGCCCGGGGGCCCAAGTAAAATAATATTCATCTTAATCGGTTCACGTAATGGTTAAGTGTATATTAAAGCTTATTCAAAATTGCGGCCATAAATATTAAACCCTTGTCAGGATATTTTATTACTATGATTGTTATAGGGATCGATCCCGGACTTGCAACTGTCGGCTTTGGTGTAATAAGGACTGATGAAAACAGCATCATTCCTTTAAGCTACGGCTGCATCCGGACTTCAGGAGATAAGAAAACCCCGCAGCGCCTGCTGGAGGTATACACCGAAATAAATGATCTGCTTGAAAAGTATGCGCCCGACAATATTGCGGTAGAAAAACTGTTTTTCACAAGGAATGTTACTTCGGCAATGGGCGTGAGTGAAGCAAGAGGCGTCATATTTCTTGCAGCCCAGCAAAAACACATTCCTTTATTTGAATACACACCTGCCCAGGTGAAGCAGGCAATAACCGGTTCGGGCCGTGCTGATAAAAGGCAGATGCAGGAAATGATACGGAACCTGCTCAAACTTGATGACATTCCCAGGCCGGATGACGCTGCCGATGGCCTTTCGATCGCGTTATGCCATATAAACTGGCAAAAATAAGCCTTTTATCTCAAGTTTCGGAGGTAAAGCCACTCCCATCTTCCCCCAACCTATCTACAATCGTATAAGTTATATATTTATCCATTTAAATAATAATTACCATAATGATTATGATAATCTTTTAAATAAGTTAAAGTATATCAAACCGTATAAGGCACTTATGAAACGATCTAACAATAATAATTGGATGGTGCTATGATATCACATATCTGCGGCGAGATAGCGCATCAGGGTGAAGGTTTTGTTGTAATCGATGTTGGGGGTATCGGATATTATGTAAATGTGGGCAAGCCGACATTGCAGGAACTTGCGGATAAAAAAGGGAAAGTAAAACTTTTCACGTATCTCAATGTAAGGGAAGATGCGCTTACCCTGTATGGATTTATCAGCGAGAACGAGCTTGAGATGTTCAAGCTCCTCATAAGTGTGACAAGAATTGGGCCGCAGATCGCTTTGAACATCATGTCCCAGATAAGACTTGAAGAACTTGTTGCCGCCATAATCCATGAAGATGAAAAAGTCCTGACCCGTATTTCCGGGGTAGGGCAAAAAAATGCTAAACGGCTTATCCTGGAGCTGCGGGACAAGATAAAAAAGAAAATGGAGAGCTATAAAGGATACCCCAGGAACAGCATTGATTATGATGCTGTGAGCGCCCTTACTGCACTTGGCTTCCCGGAGAGAAGGGCGCAGGAAGCAGTGGAGGCCGCATCGCAGGGAATGAAAGAACCTACAGTGCAAGAGTTGATAAAAGCCGCGCTATTGAAAATAAAGGAATGATTTTTTGCCCGAAACTGAAAAAAGGCTTGTCAAACATTTTACAAAGCCTGAACCAGGCGAGTATGTGCCGATAGCATTCATCGAAATAACAACTGAGACCGTGGCCTGGTCTCCTAAATTAAACAAAAGCGTCTATATCACTCCCGGAATGGTGGATACAGGCGAACTCAAGCGTATGCGAAAGGTCTATGTGCTCAAGGTACTGAACCAGCTTTCAGGCAGCGTATCCACCATTGAACTGAATGACGAAGAAAAAAACCAGTTCGAAGGTGTTTATAAGGAATTCCTTGAGAAAGGCGGCCAGATACTGTTCGGACGCAGGAAAGCGGGCAGGAAAACAGTATCTTTTTTTGAACTCTCAGGAGCTAAGGACAGGAAGAAACAATTTGAGGTAAAAGGAACACTGCTGTCTGAGAAACTCGAAGGGGATTGAAATCACGAAGATGCAAACATGCGATTGAGCGAATGTGGCTGCGAGGGGTATCGATGGATGAAGTGAAAGGTGCAAGAAGATTTATACCCATGAGAATCACAATACATAGAGGGGTTAAGTCATGGACGAAATAATCTACTCATCAGCGACCAGGCTCGCGAAGGCCATTCGTGCCAAAGAGGTTTCTTCGGAGGAGGTTGTAAATGCATACTTGCAGCGGATCGAAGAGATAAATCCTGAATTGAATGCGATCGTACACCTGCAAGCCAATGAGGCGCGGAACCAGGCTAAAAAAGCTGATGCGGCTCTTGCACTGGGAGACCTCAAAGGGCCGCTGCATGGAGTCCCGGTCACGATCAAAGATAATGTAGATGTAAAAGGAATGATCTCCACATCAGGAACCAGAGGACGTTCATCGTTTATTCCGGACAGGGATGCCACTATAGTTGCCAGAATGCGCGCTGCAGGAGCGATCATACTGGGTAAAACCAATCTCCCCGAGTTTGGTCTTGCCTTTGAGAGCGATAATCTGGTCTATGGGCGCACCTTGAATCCTTACGATCTTTCGCGTACACCTGGAGGTAGCAGCGGGGGTGAGGCGGCTATTATTGCTGCGGGGGGATCTCCGTTGGGTCTTGGCAATGATATGGGGGGAAGCATCCGTTTGCCATCCCACTTCTGTGGCATAGCAGGCATCAAGCCGACCGCTGGGCGGGTTCCATTAACAGGCCACTTTCCGCCTCCATTTGGACATTTATTTCCATTATGGCAGGCCGGGCCGATGGCCAGGTTCGTAGAAGATTTGGTCCTGACACTTCCGATTATTTCAGGTGTGGACTGGCGCGATCCTGCGATCGTCCCTATGCCGTTGGGCGACCCTGGCGAAGTCGAGCTCAATAATCTGCGTGCCGCTTTCTACACAGATAATGGCATCATGCCGCCAACGCCTGAGATAGCTGAGGTGGTGAAAAAAACCGCACAGGTACTTTCAGATGCCGGTATGGTCGTTACGGAAGACATACCCGATGGTATTGAACATTCTTTTGAAATATTTAACGCCCTTTTTGAAGCAGACGGTGGAGACGGGCTGGAAAAGCTGTTAGAAGGTGCCGGGACAACTGAAATGCATCCCTGGACAAAAGCTATCATCGAAGAGTGCCGCGCTAAAGCCAGATCGTCTGCTGAGTTCGGTGGATTGCTGATGCAATGGGATATGTTCCGCAGTACAATGCTCTCTTTCATAGAGAACTATGATGTGATCATTTGTCCGATTTGTGCTTCTCCTGCCATGTATCATGGAACCACATTTGAACAGTTCCCAGCTTTTGGCTATACGATGACCTATAACCTGACGGGCTGGCCTGCTGCAGTCGTCCGTGCCGGCACTTCCCCGGAAGGATTGCCCATAGGTGTCCAGATCGTGGCTCGTCCCTGGCGGGAGGACGTGGCTCTTGCTGTGGCGCAGCACATCGAGAAAGTTCTTGGTGGCTGGCGGCCTCCGTCGCTCTGAGACGTGCTAAGGAGGGGATTATATTCTCGGTTCCTATATCCGTGCCAAGACTTTGACAAGAGGATGCACAGTCTCTTGAGGTCGATTCTTAAAGGTTATTTTTGCCTTCCTTGAATCTCCTATCTGTGCAAGGATTTTTCCGGCCCTTGTGGAATAGTATTCCTCTTCACATTCGCAACATCTTACGTATGCCTGGGGACCCTTATCCAATATAACATAGAAATAAAAATTGTTCAAATCTTTATTCCCACATATTTCGCAAGGAACAAATTCTTTTATTAGTTCACTAACTTTCATAATAACTCCCAATATTTGAAAGGTTGTATCATCCTATATAGCTATTCCATGGACTGTACTTCCGAGTGAACTTAATTTAGGGATGAGTTCATCAAAGGAAAAAAATCTGAGCCAGGGATGGAACTTTTCTATGAAGTAAAACGGTTCCTGATTCTATTTCTACCTGCAATTATCAACAAGCTCCCAGAATGCGATATGACACGTTATCTCAAGCCGTGGGAAATTAACTGCTCGTATTCAGATGAAGTTCATTAAACGAATCCATGCACCTGAGACTACAGAACATCTTTTCTCTGGCACAATCTTTTCTAACATAAATCTTTTTTTCACAATTTTCACATTTAATTTCTATTATTTCCACTCAATCATTCCTCCTTTTCTGCGGTGGAGCATGAAGAGAGTTGTAACAATAATCCAGGATTATAAACAAATCGACGATTTTTTGTGTTTGTTTGAGTTTTTACTTTAAAATATTCCGCTACCGTGCGGCGGATTTCAGGGAGGCCAAGATTGTAGCTATATTTTGTCTTACCGGCATTTCCATGACGTTTAATGGTGGTATTTTTTTGATTTCCGGGAAACATATTCATCTTATTTTTTGTTGTCGGGGTTCTTAGAATATTATTTAGATCCTATGATTATGTCAGTCCCATAAAAATATTTCAATATGTTTTGCCAGGTATAACCGTTGCTCGCTAATGCATTTGCCTGGATTTGTCCCATAGCCCCTCTATTGTATGGGTTTAATGAAAGCGGATTTGTTATCCAGCCGATAGAGCTTTGTGTTATATCCTCTCCGCTTTTACCTTCATTGTAGGTAACATAGGCGACAGTATCACCAGAGCCGCTAATGTAAAAACTGCATATTATAACGCCGCCCCATTTAATGACTATTCCATTTGTTTGTGAAACTGAATTTTTCAAATTATCTGTGAGAACAAGCCATGGTTTATAATTCTGGTCTCTGCTGTCATCATAAATATCAAAGTTCGCCCCGCTTGGGTGTTCCTTCCTGTAATAGGCGTATGTTCTCGAAGCAACAGCTTGAGCCTTCATAGATTCAAACGGTGCGATGTCATTTTCTGCCGCTACGACATATGGCAAATATTCCGTTTCTATATTTAAGACATCAATTTGACCGGTAGCTGATCTATATACTCTTATAGTATCGCTTGTTGATATTTTGGAGTCCAGGACTATATCATTCCCATAGAAGTACTTCAGTATGTTTTGCCAGGTATAACCGTTGTTCGCCAGCGCATTTGCCTGGATTTGTCCCATGGCCCCTCTATTGTACGGATTTAATGAAGGCGGATTTGTTACCCAGCCGATAGAGCTTTGTGTTATATCCTCTCCGCTTTTACCTTCATTGTAGGTTACATATTTGGCAAAATCACCGTCGCCGCTAACATAAAAACTGCAAATTATAACGTCTCCCCATTTAATAACTATTCCATTTGTTTGTGAAACCGAATTCATCAAATTGTCTGTGAGAACAAGCCATGGTTTATAATTCTGGTCTCTGCTGTCATCATAAACATCAAAGTTTGTTCCACTTGGATGCTCTTTCTTATAATAGGCGTATGTTCTTGAGGCAACAGCCTGAGCCTTCATAGATTCAAACGGTGCGATGTCATTTTCTGCCGCCACCACATATGGCAGATATTCCTTTTCTATATTTAAGACATCAATTTGACCTGTAGCAGACCTGTATACCCTTATAGTATCATCAGCAGGTGTTGTTGTGGAAGTGGGAATTGGTGCAGGTGTAGGAGTGAGAACAGGTGTAGGTGCAGGTTTTACACGATGTTTATTTCCGTGACCAGCAGACGCATTATTCACCGTAGCCAGGATCAAAATCAGAATAACCATTACACAGACGAAAATCATTATTCTTTTACCATGCCAATTCCTTATCGATCTTCTTTCGCTCATTTCATAATCTCCTCACATTTCAAATTAAATTCAAAGTAATATGTAATTTCCTATAGTTTTTTACAGTTTTCCCATAGTTTTTCCACAGTTTTCAAAGAAAACAAAAATAAGACATCTCTGTAAATGAAGATGGAGAGCAACTGACAATGACCGGCTCAAACACAGGATACGACATTATGTTCATTTATTAGAATTATCAAACAACCCTCGTAAGATGCAGGCAATACACCCAATGATGATCATAGCAGCGATAATAACTATGGTTTTATATGTAGCCTGCAATTCGCTAAAAGCTTCAAAAATATTCGTGGCAGTATTAACCGTATCCTGGTGAGGTGGTTCTGAAATCACAGGCCGGATTACTATGTGTCGTGGTACCACGAAACCTGTTGTGCTGAAAGACAGATATCCCGATGCATTTGAATTTATGTAAAAATCCTTAAACAAAGTTCCATTATTCCAGTATATTTTCACTGAATAATTCATATCAGCCTGCCTGTCACCGAGTGTATACCGAACTTCATTTGAAGCATTCTTAGATGATTCATCTAACAGAATTTCATAATCACCTGTGGTGTTCCATTTGGCTATATTGATGACAACATGATCTGATGATGGAAGAATAGTTGCATTGATTCTCGGATGACCTGTTGGTGTTTTACTGTAATAGGCGGATCCATCCGGGTATATTGTATTGGTTATGCTTTTTTTAGCTTTATCAGCATAAACTCCTTTATGATCGAATGATGTGGTCTGCGCTTCACGGATCGTAACCACCCTTAATATGCCTTTCGACTCTATATACCGGCTCAGGCTGGCAAGATCGCTTTTGGTCCATTCCATAGCCATAGGATCATTATCAACTATTTTATGCAGAACCAGTATCAACCAGGAATTATTATTAACAGCGGAATCAACCCATCCTTCTGCCTCAGATAGGGTTGTAGTGTTTTCAATAATTTCGGCATAAAGAGGAAATTCATTGTAAGGCGGAGTTATCGGGCCGTCTGATACTATTCTGTCAGAGTCGTAATATCTCATTACGTATGCTTCTGTGAGATAATTATACCCTCCTCCCGGTGAAATAAAATTATGGACATCCAGACCCTTATTTTCAAGGGCGGTTTTCGAACCGCCCAGTTCAGATTCCATCTGAGACTTATTGAGGCTTGGCATGTCTGCATGGGATTTAGTGTGACTCGTTATTTCCCAGCCATAAATATTCTGGAGCTCCTGTATCTGGGTCCAGTTCATATAAGCAGGGCCATTACCTGGCATATCTGTAATTATTGCGCTTACCCCCGGGAACATAGAATCATTTAAGACCGGGCTTGCATTCACGAATGTGCTCTCCCAACCGTCATCAAAAACGAACGTAACTAACGGGATAGGCGAGTCATCTGAAGCTGTTGTGAAACTGAGAATAGGAGAGCTATCTTTATAGTTATTATCAATATAATTAGAAGCGTACACTTTGTAATAATAGGTTGTATTTGGAGATAGCCGTTCTAACAGATTATATGAAGAACCCGATAGACTATCAGCATGGCTCCATAAATCAAGATCAGAGCTGTTTGTACCATAATTCACCAGGATGTTGGTCGTCGGCATATCGGTTAAAGTATTGATAAGTGCACTGGTCTTTCTTATCTTAATTGCAGTTACGTTTATTATAAGTGGTATTTTCGGAGCCTCATCGGTTACAGCCAGATACGGTTTAATATAATCCCACTCTTTTGAATAACACTGGATGCCTTTAAACCCGGTTTCTTCTGGCAGGGTAAGAGTGAAATTGATTGTATCTCCCCATTTCAGGGAGTTTAAGCTATTGTTCGCATCATCCCCTCTTAATACCCAGGTATAGTATCCTTCCTGTCTAACAGGGACAGAATCCACAACAGTAGAATTAGTTGATGTTGGTATTCCGGCACCGGTGTCAGTCCAGTATGTTGAGTGTTTGTTCTTGCTCCATGTGGCACCGGATTCCTCAAAAGGCTCCTTAAGAACATGCAATTCTACCGGTGCTATCGGGAAATCATCCCATTTCTGGCAGTACAGGGTGAGGGCAACTTCTTTAATACTTTCATTACTTTTCGGGAGTGTCCAGCTCATAATGGTATTCATTCTTGAGCCGCTGCCGTAAACCCCTAATGTATCATCACTGCCGTAATTGATTGTATTTTGCCCTGTATGGACGTAGGTATCTGCATTGTCGGCTGCATCTATATTAATATAAGCAGATGCCGGTTGTAAGATAACTATACACAGGATGGCTATAATCAAAAGCCTGTTCCATATTTTCATACGTAAACCACCAATCATTGAATTATGATGTATATTAAATTTGATGCTCGCTATGGAAAAGGTTATATCAAATGACCCGGTACCTCCAGTGCATGGGAGAAGACAAGTGTAAAATTAAACCCGCTGAGTTCTTCGATATTGCAGCACTTCAGGGTTTTTATGGGCTTGAAAGCAGCGGTCTCACAGGGAAAAAGGATTTTGTCAGGAAATACTGGGAAGACATTGCAATCAAACTGATAGTCCGTGGCTCTATTGAAAAACTCCTTACCAAACGCGATAATATCCGCGTAGTTGATCTCGGCTGCGGAAGCGGGGAAGGTTTTGAGTTGCTTACCCATATCCCTATCAGCCAACCTCTCAGTTCAGGTAAGCAGTGTTTTATCTTGTCTCCAGACCAGATATCTTATACAGGGGTTGATATCAGCGGTTCCATGGTTCAGCAGGGCAGGAAAAACTATGAGAATCATAAAAATGTCCGGTTCGAACAGGCAGACCTGAATAAAGGTTTTCCACTCATGAATGAGCAGCCGTTTGACATTTACTTTTCGTCTTACTCATCTCTTTCGCATCTGACACCCTATAAGCTCCAGATGCTTGTTGAAGAGATACTAAGTCATGGCGAACCCGGGGCCATCATAGTTTTTGATTTAATCGGGAAATATTCTCTTGAATGGCCGAAGTACTGGAATGAGAATAGAACGATGCTTCCCTACAACATGGCATATCTTACCCCGCCTGAATTGCGCGACAAAGAGCCAATCCAATGGTATGACGTATGTTTCTGGACTCCTGCTATGCTAATCCAGACGCTCGATGCCGCGTCAAAGAAGATGGAGACGTGTATACAGGCAGTTCAATCTGCTGACCGCTCTATTTTCTTGGGCAGGCATATGGAAACAGGTCTCTTCGGCGCTCCGCGATTGAATTATCGGTATCAGGTCAACCACCTGTTTGATCATGAACATAGAGAAGAAATCGAGCACCTTCTCATTAACCTTGACTGGTGCGCGGAACTTGAAAAAGTTCAGCCCGAAGTATGGACACGGTTATGTGATTATAAAGATAAATGGAACTGCATCATACGCCTTATTGAAGCATTGCTTCATGGAAACGACAGTATGGTATCAAGCTTGATTGAGACAACGCCACAGGATATATCAAGCGAGCTGAAGTTCCTCACATGGCTTTACAGGAACGCACACCGGTTCCCTGCTGTGGATTTCTGGGCGAGTATAATGGGACCGCAGATTGCTGTTATCCTGCGAAATATAGAACTGTCCATCGGGCCTGCATTAGGATGCGGGCACGGGCTACTGTGTGTAGTAGAGATCACCGAATAGGAGAGAAGGGATTAAAACTGTGTTAATAAAGATTTCGGATTAGTAAATCTAATATATATTTCTTGATATTATATCTGTGCATAATGGTTTTGTACCATTCTCATTTTTGGATATCATCACTGGTTATGGGTTATACCCTTTATTTATTGTGAGCGACAAAAACATTTTGTTGATTTCGGGCCTACATTTCCGGTCATGGTCGAAGCAAGAATGCAAACCTGAAGCAGGCGCAACGTATTGTTTTGTTCATGGATTCCGAATGTGAAA
>CABMIH010000084.1 GCA_902386205.1 uncultured archaeon
ACCTGTATTCATGTATGCCTCGTTATCCACGCAGATATAAGTGAAATCGTGTCCCCTTTCAAAAGCACCTGAAATGGCCTGAAGGCCTATGTCAAGGGTAGCGCCGTCCCCTCCAATCGCTACGATTTTGGCTTTGTTCTTCTTTCCCAGGGCCTTATACGCAGCTTCAACGCCTGAAGCCACTGCCGCCGCATTCTCGAAAAGCGAGTGTATCCAGGGCACTCCCCAGGCAGATTCGGGATATGGGGTAGTAAAGACCTCAAGGCATCCTGTGGGGCTTACTACGATACAGTCCTTACCCACAGCATCAAGCACGAACTTCCCTGCAAGTGCGTCACAACATCCAGCGCATCCCCTGTGACCCGGGGCAAGTAAGCTCATATCAGTTCCTCCCTCAAATCTGCGAATTCGCTCTCCACAAATATCCCTTTTTCCACCAATTTTGCCTTATTGATGATCTTCACGATCGTACTTATTGGAATATCGCGTCCCCCGTGGCCAAGCATGAAACCAATGACCGGGATCCGCAGATTGGTATTATAAAGACAGGCTTTTACTTCTGTGCAAAGAGCACCTTCGTTCTTGCCTATGGAAATGTTTTTATCAAGAGTTATGACAATCTTTGCGTTTTTCAATGCGGATCTTACAGCTTCAACCGGGAAAGGCCTGAAAGACCTGATCTTAAGAAGGCCTATTGATCCCCCTTCTTTTCGAAGCATGTCAATCGTATCCTTAATAGTGCCTATCACCGAACCCATTGCCATTATAACTATCTCGGCATCGTCAAGCAGATAGCTGTCGATCAATCCGCCGTAATATCTTCCATAAACTTCGTTGAACTCATTTGCCACTTCCTCGATCTTTGCCAGTGCCGCTCCCATGGCCTTCTCCTGTTTGTACCGGAACTCCGTGTATGTGCTCGGATCTGCAAAAGCCCCGAATGACATCGGGTTTTCAGGGTCAAGTACAAATTCTGGAGAAAAGGGGGACAGGAATTCATCGGTCAGGCTCTGCTCAAGTAAAATCACAGGTTCATAAACATGCGAAAGGATGAAACCGTCCATACATGACATGGCGGGCAACAAAATCTCTTCATCCTCTGCTATCTTGTAAAGCTGCGGGGTCATGTCAGCAGACTCCTGGACATCTTCTGCGTACAACTGTATCCAGCCCGTGTCACGCTGGGAAATCGAATCCTGCTGGTCGTTCCAGATATTGATGGGTGCACTGAGTGCACGGTTCACCACTGTCATGACCACAGGAAGTCTCATACCTGAAGCGTTGAATAACGCTTCATGCATCAGCGCAAGCCCTTGCGAGGTCGTTGAGGAATACGTGCGTGCCCCTGCCGCGCTTGCCCCTATAAGTGCCGATATGGCAGAGAACTCGGATTCCACATTCAAATACTCGCAACTCATTTCATTGTCTGCAACAAACTGGGACAGGTCTTCCACGATGTGTGTCTGCGGAGTTATCGGGTATGCCGATACAACATGTGGTTTGCATACCTTTACCGAATGCGCTACAGCGTATGAACCTTCTACTACAACCATTCTTCGTCTCATTTTCCTTCCAGTACCATTAGAATCGCTTTTTTTGGGCACTCATTGGCGCAAATGCCGCATCCTTTACAGTAATCATAGTCAGGCTCAAAATAACCGTTCTCTAATTTAAAGATAATTCCTTCAGGGCAATAAATCGCGCATATCCCGCATTTACTGCAGAGCTTGTGGTCGAATACCGGCATGAACGAACGCCATGTCCCGGTTTTATTTACTCTTGTACCTTCGGGTTTTGCAGTTGTCTTGATCACTAATTTCATCGCTCTGCCTCCATGAGGTCATAAGCAGCCTGGATAGCTTTTGCGTTATTTTCACCCACTTTCCCGGGAAAACGCTCCATTACTGCGCTTTTTATAGATTCCGGATTTATCAGGCCTGAAACCCCGGCGAAGGCCCCTATGAGGGTAGTATTGACTATGGGTTTTCCAACAAAGTCCATAGCTAATTTTGTTGCATCAAGGGTCTTTACTCGTGCTTTTGTTTCGAGTTTGAAATTGTCGGCGTTTTTTTCAGTGTTGATAAGAATGATCCCTTCTGGTTTGGCCCCGCGCGCCACATCCACTACGTCAACGAGTGTAGCGTCCTGCACTATAACGTAGTCAGGTTCATATATCTGGCTCCGCAGGCGTATCGGTTTGTCGTCAAGGCGCACGAATGCTGTTACAGGGGCTCCTCTTCTTTCCACGCCGAATGCAGGAAAAGCCTGGCTGTATTTCCCGTCTTCAAAAGCAGCCACCGCCAGAAGCTCGGCAGCAGTTACAGAACCCTGTCCGCCGCGACCATGTATCCGTATTTCTATCATTTATTTTCACCGAGAAAATTTTATATATTACTTTTTCATAATCAATCGTGACGAATGCCTTCCACAATTGCATTATGGTATTTATTCTTTACGGCGGTTCCCACTGAAAAAAACTATATACCCCGACTGACATTGTAGCCCCGTGAGGGCCCGTGGTCTAGTCGGCTATGACATCGCCTTTACACGGCGGGGATCCTGAGTTCGAATCTCAGCGGGCCCATAATAAGATTCTTCTTATCATGAAAACTTCTTTGCGCCCTTGTAACTTTGCTCCGCTATCTTTTTACTGCCTTCGATTTCTACGATCTTCAAATTAAAAGATCGCGCGAAATCCCTGACATTTTCGTCGAAGTCCGGCTCGTACGAAAGCCCGGTATTGATCTTCGCAACTCTCCCGTACCTTTTCATATATATTTTACCAAGCTCGGAGATCTCTGAGATATTTTCCTTCGGAAACTCAATCCTTCCTGAAGCCCACATCGGGGTAAGGTAAAATGTACCCTCGTTGTTTGCCATCGCCTCAGCATAGGCATCGTTCCCGCCAAGAGCAACGCTGATGCAATCTTCTACGATTTCTCCTTTATCATCTTTCAGGAAGTAAAGCTGGCATTCGAGACCTTCAAAATCTTTTTCAATGTTTACAAGTGAATGCCCGCATGTGCCGTAGAAAATAAGAATCCTGTCTGAAAAACGGGACATTTCCCTGATATTGCTGTACACTTCCGCCTTTAGCATTTTAACGTCGATATGCAATCCCATCTTAAGCATGTTGGCTACTACCGTTACTTTTGTTTTATGCCTGCTGCGAATCTTTTCAATGAAGTGAAGGCCAAAGACCGGTTTCAGGATTGCCGGAAAGGACTGGTTTTTCTCATCTTTCAGGATTTCCTGGACTCTGTCCAGTGGAATCAGTGCGGGAAGGCATCCCAGGGATTTTAGCTTTCTCTGTAGCCCAAAACATTCCATTTTCTCTACAAGTATCAACTGCTCAAGCTCGCTATCCTTCGAGAGCACGTATGCGAGTTCGTCTTCAAGCATATCGCATGCAATTATACTTAATACCGGCATCTATTCCAAATATTCCTCCAAGCTCCTAATATCATTTCTGTTGGCAGATTGCCGGCAAAAACGCAGATTTATAATAATGATGATGAGATAAACTTAAATAGTGATTTTCATATATAATATATTGATGAAGGAGATTGATCCATTGTGGACTTGAACGACCCCCAGTTCAGGCTGGCTGTTTATATAATATACGGCACGAGTTTCATTGTGATGTTCCTGGCCATACTGATGTGGAGGGAAAAAGTGAGCCATATAGAGTTTATGAAGGATTTTCTTTATCTCGGGATATTCGGCCTCCTTCATGGCCTGGCCGAATATTCGGATATCCCCAGGTTCCTTGAATGGCAACCGGCCTGGGCGTTTGATTTTATCAAGCTCATCCTGGTCTCAAGCTCCTTTGCAGCCCTCCTTGCTTTCGGGTTAAGTATCGTCTCTGCCGGGATCGAAGAACGCAGGTGGCTTCACGGGATAGCCCTGGGTGCTTTATTTATGTTTTTCTGGATGTTGATCTTTTTAGGGTTCATAAACAGGGATATCCAGATTTATTATAAAGACGCCTATAATGCCATCGACCTTGCACAGCGCTACAGCCTGGGATTTATCGGGGCCCTGGTATCATCATATGCTTTTTTTGACCTTTCAAAAAAGATGGAATCAATTGTCGGGGGAAGGGCCGGCCTGAGATTCGGTATTGCGGGGATCGGTTTTGCTTTATATGCGATATTCGGCGGCCTTATTGTGACATCTGTCTTTGGCGTACCTGTTGTCATCATTCGTTCCGCTACTGCATTGTTAATAACCATCGCAGTGATCGGGATATTCCGGTTGTTTGAATTAAAACCCGGGGACATCCGGCAGGAAGGAAAAATACCTGAAAACAAGGAGGCTGGATAAGTAACCCTTGTTGAATCTTAGGTTTACCAGCTACAGATAACGATTTTAATATCAGTAAACTACTCAGGGCTGAAGCCCTGAGCGTTCGTTGCAGTTTGGGGTTCATATGAAATAATGTCTGTTTATGTATCGCATCGTCTTGACGATGAAAATTAATCCGATGCGTAGTTGCTTGATATGAGCGCATGCCTATTTCAAGGGGTACGATTCATCCCCTGCTTGAAAAGCAGGAGGGTTCTCTACCCCTTGACCCCACGAACTAAAAAACAGCACTTTTATAAAAAAGATATCCTATAATGATAGTCAATTATTGTATATGATCCAAGACGAAGGGAGAGCGCCCCCCGCCCGGCACGCCGCCAAAGGTTCGAGGGGTAGCCGAATCCCTGCGGGGGACGGCGCGCGCCGGGAAGCAAATTTATCGATTCTAATCTACGATTTTAAGGAGAATTGTGAAATATGATCTGCAATTTTTGTTCTATCCCCTCGAAGCATGGCCATCGCCGCAATCATCTCCTGCAAGAGCATTTATCTACATTTCCTCCCCAGCCTTACAGCCTCCAGATACACATCATCGCTCATCCTGAACCCCGCTTTCACCAGCGCTTCCAGCAGGTCCAGGTATTCCTCATACGTAAGAAACTTTTTCCGAAGCGCCACAGCAAGAACAAATATCGTTCCCCTGGGTTCTAACCCGAGCGCCCTGGCTGCGATCCTCGCATGCGTCTGGTCCAAGAGAACCGGTACACCAAGTGATTTAGCAAGGGATATTGCCTGCTCCTCGCCAGGGTCAATCCCGAAACTTTCGAGTTCTTCATTTGCTGTTATATCTTTTACTTCGATCCAGCCCTCTTCCACGGATTTTTCTACTATTAAAGCATCGAAGTGCTGCTGTTCCTTTCCTCTTATGACGATCTCGTTGAATACTTCGCCGGGTATCAGGATCTTTTTAAATAATCTCTTTAAAAGGTTGAGCTTCCCTATCTTTGCAAGGTAGATAAGTACAGTCGAGTTGCCGACAATCATAGGCTCTCTGCTGCCTGAAAGTCCTCTTTCAGGTCATCGAGGCTGTACTGGAAGGGAATGCCTTTCTTTGCTGCAATGGCTATCATCTCGCGAAGAGGCATACCAGCTATCTGAGCTGCTCTTCCGATGGTTATCTTGCCGTCTTTATACTGCTCCAGAGCATGGTCTATCTGCCAATCCTGCACTGCCTTGCTCAGGAGCCGGCGCACTACGGTTGATTTGTCAAGGTGCTCTATCAGGGAGATATTCTTTATTTTCTTATCAATGTCGTCCGGCACGCGGGTGGTTATTGTGGAGCCCATAAGTATTTGTATTCAAAAGATAGTGATCGAATACATATATAGTTAATGCCTGAAAGTTGATCTTTTGTGGAAAAAGCTCAAATTTGCCGGAGATTTATAAGAGAAAAGATAAGAGCTTGAAGTACAGAATATATGTGGGGGCCTTATGGCAGAGATAATCGAAGAGAAGGTATTGAGAAATAAGAATTACGTCTTCAGGGACAGAGCTCATGCCGGAGAGCTTCTTGCCCGGAAACTGGAACCTTATGTTGAATCTTCATCAATGGTGCTTGCAATACCTTCAGGCGGAGTACCTGTTGGAAAAATCATCGCAAAAGAACTCGGGCTTCCCTTTGATCTGACAATAGTCAGGAAGCTACCTATACCCTGCAACACTGAAGCAGGTTTCGGCTCTGTAAGCTGGGATGGAGAGGTCATGCTCAATGAGAGACTTGTAAAACAGCTTCAACTGGGCAGCGAGGAAGTAAATAGAGTGATCGATGATGTAAAAAATGAGCTTGAAAGGAGAATGGAACGGTTCAGAGGTAAAAGACCGTTTCCTGAACTGAAAGGAATAACAGTGATAATAGTAGATGATGGACTCGCTTCGGGTTATACAATGCTGGCGGCCATAAGCTCCATAAAAAAGCGCTCTTCTGCAAGAATTATGGTTGCCGTTCCAACAGCTTCAAAAAATGCCCTCGATCTTGTGAGCCCATATGTCGATGAAATCTTCTGCCTCAACGTTCGTGAAACAACGATATTTGCTGTGGCCGATGCATATCAGGAATGGCACGACCTGACAGAACAGGAAGTTCTGGAATTGTTGAAAAAATAATAGTTTCTCATACCTTGCTCCATCCTCCAATGAGGTGGATATGCAGGTGGAATATTACCTGCCCTGCGCCGCTTCCCACGTTTATTACAAGCTTGTAACCGCTGTCTTTTATACCCAGTTCCTCAGCTATTTCCTTTGCCTTCAGCATCATCTTTGAGATGACGGCGCCGTGGCGTTCTTCAAGCGTGTTGACGCTTTCGATGTGCTCCACAGGGACTATCAGCACGTGGACCGGTGCATGAGGTCTTATATTGTGGAATGCTACCAGATCATCGTCGTTATAAACAAACCTCGCAGGTGAATCACCCTTGATTATCCTGCAGAAGATGCAATCGCTGTTCATACAGGTTCTTTATCACCTGGAAACTTCTTAATTAACCTTTCCATACCTGAAAGCATTTTATCTCATAAATATATATTTAGACAATGAAATAAAATGGGAAGAAGGGGGGCTACTCCGCTCAGTGTCTTGAACTGCCGAGCGCCATTAGCCAGGGTGAAACAAAAGAAAAAGCTCTAAGGAATGTAAAAGAAGCAATAGAACTTGTTCTGGAAGTGATCCATGAAGAAGCAAAGGCACTTGGAAAAGGCGACGAAGTCTCTGCGGCGGAAATAAGTGCCTGAGAAGCTGCCTGTAGTTTCTGGAAAAGCGGCTGTTAAAGTGTTTATGAAATTGGGGTTTGAGATAAAAAAGGGATGGGAGATCATGTTGTTCTCAGGAAAGGCTTTCGGGTGTTCGCTATACCGCTTCTTAGATAGTGTCTAACTCAGTTAATAAGCTAGAAAAGAATTTAAAATACTAGAAAATATTTCATTTTCTGACTCCTTTTTAATGTGAAAGTCAATCATAATTATAATATTAAGCATAAGGAAACATATTTAGAAACATATTTATATTCTGCAATTATAGTAAATTAAGAATTTCTAAAATTAATGGGTTTACTAAAAGGTTATTAATAAATGCCAACTTTAAAAAAAACTGCCCTGGTGACAAATGCTGAAAATCATGTTTGTCTTGCTGCTGTTAGGTCATTAGGAAAAAATAAACTTGATGTTACTTGTTACTTCCTGTGAGAAACGGGCTTTGTCTTTCTATTCCAGGTATTGCAGGCACAGGGTTATTACTTCATCCCCTGCGCGACAGGAGAGGTTCATAGAAGAGTTGGCAGAAATCGTTAAGAAAGATAGTTTTGATATTCTACTGCCCGCCGGCTGGGATACCCTATATTTGATTTCGAGATACAGAAACAAACTTATGCCTTATACCAATATTCCCATTGCAGAAAAGGAGAGTATCGAAATAACCGAGGATAAATCGGAAACGATAAATTTGCATTGAAGTCTGGCATCCCTTGCCCGAGGACTTTTTTTCCTGAAGACATAGAAATGTCAAACATGAAGCAAATTATTAAAAAAATAGGCTTTCCGGTAGTTATAAAGCCGAATCATGGGTTCGGTGCAATTGGTGTCAGGTATGCAAACTCACTTGAAGAATTTGAAGATGTTTATGCCAGGACTGTAAAGCAATATGGCCCCTCTATCATCCAGGAATTCATAAAGGGTAAAACATATTCATCTTCTGCGTTGTTCAATTCGAATGGCCAGCCCAGGCGTATATGCATTCAGCAGGGACTTAGAGAGTCCCCGCCCACCGGGGGAACACAGATTTACACTATAAGCACAAGACAACCGGAAATATTAGAATGCACGATTGAACTATTGAAAGCGCTGAAATGGTATGGGATTGCGGAATTGGACTTTATTCTGGATGACAGAGACCAGCGCCCAAAGCTACTTGAAATAAATCCCCGCCTCTATAGTTCTGTGTGCCTGCCAATAGCGGCTGGAGTTGACTATCCATACCTGCTCTATCGCCTTGCAACGGAGGGTGATGTCGAACCCGATTTTAACTATAACTATGAATTGGGAATTAAATGTCGTTATATATTTCCTGCTGAATTTAAATATGTACTTGAAGTTTTAAGGAACAAAAATAATCATCATTCAAAAAATCCAGGCGCAGGAAGAGCCATACTGGATTTTATTAAATTATATGAATCCAATATAAATTATTTCGTTATGGCTCCTGATGACCCCATGCCTGCTTTGGTAAATCTGTTGAACTTTGTGAACGGCATTATATACCGCAAGCTAAAGAAGATATAAAAAGCACAGTTGGGTGTTTACTTATAAATGTTTGAAAATGGCCAGGAGGATAAAACCTTTCGCCAGAAATCATTATCCTCAGTTGAATAATCGCTCAAGGCTTTTTCATTCACGTCAAGGTCGAGGCCGGGCTTGGTCGATATGCTGTTCCTTCCAAGGTGGGTTAGAACACCTCCGGTGATGAAATCCTCTTTTAAATCGAGATGCCCGTCAAGGTCCGTGTACTGGATACCTTTCTCGGCGAGAGCTAAATGTGTCCCAGCTGTGATGCCCACTCTGGTCTCGATCCTGCACCCAACCATGATCTCTATTCCGGCATCGAGAGCCCTATGGGCTATATGCAGGGCTTCGCGGATACCTCCTACTTTCATGATCTTAATATTTATCATGTCCGCAGCGTCATTTTCAATTATATTCTCAAGGGATTGGAAATCAGTTAGGGATTCATCGGCCATAATAGGTATTTTCACTTTTTTCCTGATATGGGCCATAGCGATCAGGTTCTGCCGTTTGACGGGTTGCTCGATGAACTGGATCTCTAAAGGCTCCAGTTCCTTTAAGACGTGTACTGCCTGGTCTTCTGTATAGCCCTGATTCGCGTCGAGACGGATCTTAACCTTCGGGAACAGGTTTCGAATGGCTTTGACCCTCTCTATATCAAGGGGGGGATTGGTACCGATCTTTATCTTCAGGGTCGTGGCACCATTATCAACGAGTGCTTGAACTTGTCCGAGCGTCGTATTGAGATCCCCAACGCTTACAGTCATTGATGTCTCCATAGAGGAAATGCCCGGGCGATCATTTTGCGTATAGAAGTCCCGGACCGATTTTCCTTCGAGCTTTCCAACCAGGTCATGGATAGCCATGTCCAGGGATGCGGTAGCTGATGGATTTCTGGGATCGGATATGGTCTTGATGAGATCTAAAGTTGGAGTCCTGCCTCTGAGGCGTGTAGCCATCTGTTTTATGGTTCTAACAACAGAACGCACATTTTCGCCGGGGAATATTCTAGATGGTGACGCTTCGCCCCAGCCATGGGTGCCGGTGGTAGAGACTTTTACAAGTACACCTTTGTAGTTGTTCATGGTACCGGAGGCGATTATGAATGGCCGTGCCAGTGGGATCTTGAAAACATATGCAGAGACTGATGTTATGCGCATGAATAGATAATATCACCCTTGATTGAATACCTCATGGTAATCTTGCATGAATATTAATAATATCCTCAAATATCATAGAAAATTATAAGTTAATTGAAATCTTTAATAGAAAAACGAATAATATAAATCGCATTATTTATATAGAGGAGAAAAAAACTTGAATGATTTATTAAATAGAACTTACCAGAAACAAATCAAAATATATCAGCCAAACGGTAACGCCAGATTAGGATTTTCGATCTGGAAGGAAATGTTCACGGAATTAACTTCCAGCAGGGAACTGATCCTTAGATTATTTATAAGGGATATATCTGCACGCTATCGACAATCCATTCTAGGGATTGTATGGACATTTATAATGCCTCTATTCACTGTCGGAACCTTTGTATATCTTAATTATTCAGGTGTTTTCAAGCTTGGTGAGACAAGTATACCATATCCTGCATATGCTCTCCTGGGTCTGACCATATGGCAGTTATTCGCAACAGGAATCACGTCATGTACTACAAGTCTTTCAGGAGCCGGAAACCTTATTACCAAGATAAATTTTGCCAAGGAGTCTCTCGTTATTTCTTCCCTTGCCCAGACAATCTTCGATTTTTCTATAAGGGTCTTTCTGATAGCAGGAGTTTTCGCAATATATCATATAATCCCTTCATGGACAATAATATTTTT
This sequence comes from uncultured archaeon, assembly GCA_902386205.1. GTDB lineage: Archaea > Halobacteriota > Methanosarcinia > Methanosarcinales > Methanoperedenaceae > Methanoperedens. Next base: position 10,473 of record CABMIH010000084.1, read on the forward strand.
ACCGTTAACGCTTCTACCCCTGATTTTATTGACATTAGGCCTTGGTTTCATACTATCGATCTCAAACGGCATATTCAGGGACACAACTAATATTGTTACAGTTGCAACCACTTTATTAATGTTCGTTACCCCCGTTCTGTATCCTGCACAAACCTTCGAACCAATAGCGACTTTTAACAGGATAAATCCGATAGGGATTCTTGTTATAACTGCGCGTGACCTGGTTATAGACGGGAGCCTCAATCACCCCAATGAATTCATATATGCCGCAGTCTTTTCAATGATCATTTTCTTTGGCGGCTGGCGCGCATTCCATATTTCAGAACCGAGAATGGCAGAGAGGGTATGAAAATGGACGACGTTGTAATAAAAGTCAGTGGAGTCTCAAAGAAATTCAGCCGTAATATCAAGAGCCTGATGAAATATGGTTTTTATGATATCAGTAGAAATATAATCGGCTTTAATGTGAATTCCGGAAATCTTCGACCAGAAGAATTCTGGTCTGTCGATAATGTATCTTTTGAATTAAAAAAAGGTGAGATATTAGGTCTTATAGGGAGAAATGGTTCCGGGAAAAGCACGATGTTGAAAATGCTCAACGGAATTTATTTGCCGGACATAGGTGAGATAGAAATAAGAGAAAAAGTAGGGGCGCTTATCGATGTTGGGGCAGGATTCCATAATTTGCTGACCGGGCGGGAGAATATCTATGTGAATGGAGCAATTTTGGGGATGAAAAAAAAAGAGATAGATAAAAAATTTGATGAAATTGTCAAATTTGCGGAAATCGAAGATTTTCTTGATTCACCTACACGAAATTACAGTTCAGGCATGTATGTGAGACTGGGATTTTCAATAGTAGTCCATTCCAATCCCGAAATCCTGTTAATTGATGAACTTCTGGCAGTGGGTGATATCGGATTTCAGGCTAAATGTTTTGACAAAATAGGTGAATTAAAAAAGAATGGGGCCTCGATCATACTTGTTACACATAATATGTATAAGTTAAAATCCGCATATCCTGACAGGGCTATCCTGTTCAATAAAGGAAGAATTGAATTTCAGGGGGAAGTTTCAAAAGCAATTGAGCAATACAATACTTCTTTTAATGTTGCAGGATCTGCTGCAACTGACATTGAAAAAGTCATAAATTCAACTGATGAATTCCATGTTTCCAGTATAGAATTTTTGCCAGAGCGAGATTTGAATCCCGGAGATACATTGACCGTGAAATTGGATTACGAATCCAAAATTGATTTGAATGACGTAGAAATTGATATAAAATTAAATAAAGGAAATCGGATTTACTTTCAAGCAACCAATCGATGTTATGATAAAATTATAAATATTAATAAAGGGAAAGGTTTCATAGAAATTAGGATACATGATATCCCAATAAATAATTTTAATTCACTTTTATCAATTGCCATATGGAAACAAAAGAGAGAAGGAATTTTATTCTATTTTGAGAATAAAAAAATTACTAATCAACGGGTCAATTCATGTTCATCAGAGAATTTTTTAAAAGTATCGTTTAATGCTGTAAATATATAAATATATATACAATTAAATCTTAAAAAGTAATATATTGAATGGTACATTTATGCAAGAAACAAAAAAGGTTTTGGTTACAAATGCAAGTCACCTTAGCCTTGCAGCGACAAGATCATTAGGAAAGAAAGGGATTGAAGTTACTGTCATATCACCATATAGGCGGTCAACCACATTTTATTCCAGATATTGTAAACATAAAATTATGACTTCCTTTACACCGGAAAAAGAAGGTTATATAGAAGATCTGGTACGAATTGTAAAAAATGAGAAATTCGATATGTTGCTGCCTGTTGGCAACGATTCGATTTATCCTGTTTCAAAAAATAGAGATAAATTATCTCCTTACATAAAGATTCCAATTGCTAATAAAAAAAGTATGGAAATAGTTGAAGATAAATCAAAAACAATAAAATTTGCAATGAAGCTTGGAATTCCATGTCCAAAGACTTTTTTTTCTGAAGATATCTATCCCTTGAATATGAAAGAAATTGCAGAAGAAATAGGATTTCCAGCAGTGATAAAGCCAAATATTGGAACTGGGGCAAGAGGGATAAGCTATGCGAATTCATTAAAAGAAATGGAAGATATTTATGAGAAAACGATCAAAAAATATGGTCCCTGTCATATCCAGGAATTTATTCAGGGTAAAAAGTATTCAGGTACTGCTTTATTCAATCAGGATGGCGTTCCCAGGCGTGGATGTGTTCAACAATGTTTGAAACAATTACCATTCACTGGTGGTAGTCAAATATATGTTCGCAGCGTAAAACAATCCCAAGTATTAGATTATACTTTTGAATTCTTAAAGGCTTTGAAATGGTATGGGATTGCCGAATTGGAATTTATCGTAGATGATAAAGATAAAAGCACCAAGCTTCTTGATATTAATCCGCGTCTTTATGGATCTATTAGCCTGCCTATAGCGGCGGGAGTTGACTATCCGTACCTTCTTTATCGTCTTGCGATGGATGGGGATATTGAACCGGACTTTAATTATAAATTAGGAGTTAAATGTCGTTATTTATTTCCAAAGGAATTTAAATATTTCATTTCAATTTTGAGGAATGGTTCCTCCGGTCTTTCAAGAAATTTCCATCCCTCAAGAGTTTTTTTGGACTTGATCCGGTTTTATGAGCCGAACTTAAATTATTTTGTTATGTCTGCAGATGATCCCATGCCTGCCGTGGCAAATTCAATTATATATATAGAAAGTATTATTAAAAATATTATAATAAGTTGTAAAAAAATATTTTATTTATTATAAAATTTCAATAAAAGGTGCATTCATGAAAAAAAGTGGAAAAGTTTTGATTACAAATGCAACACATATTAGCCTTGCTGCAACCAGATCATTAGGACAGAAAGGGATTGAAGTAACTGCAGTATCACCAGATAAACACTCAATCACCTTTTATTCCAGATATTGCAAACATAAGTTTGTGACTTCTATTACACAAGAAAAAGACATTTATTTAGATGATCTTGTACAAATTGTAAAAAATGAGAAATTCGATGTGTTGCTACCTGGGGGTTCCGATTTAATTTTTACTATCTCAAAATATAGAAATAAATTTTCTCCCTATACAAAGATTCCGATTGCCAGTACGGACAGTATTGAAATAACCAGAGATAAATCGAAAACATTAAAATTTGCAATGAAGCTTGGAATTCCTTGCCCGAAGACTTTTTTTTTTGAAGATATCGATCCATCGAATATGAAAGAACTTGCCATAGAAATTGGATTTCCAGCAGTGATCAAGCCAAATATTGGATCTGGAGCGAGAGGAATAAGTTATGCAAACTCACTTGAAGAACTTGAAGATGTTTATGCCAGGACTGTAAAGCAATATGGCCCTTCTCTCATTCAGGAATTCATAAAGGGCAAACCCTATTCATCTTCCGCGTTGTTCAATTCGAATAGCCAGCCCAGGCGTATATGCATTCAACAGGGACTCAGGGAATTGCCACCCACTGGAGGTACTCAGATTTACTGCATAAGTACAAGACAACAAGAAATATTCGATAATACACTTGAACTATTAAAAGCGATGAAATGGTATGGTATTGCAGGACTTGACTTTATCCTGGATGATAGAGACCAAAAACCAAAATTCCTTGAAATAAATCCAAGGTTTTATGGTTCATTGTGCCTGGCTATAGCCGCAGGAGTTGACTATCCTTACTTGCTTTATCGTCTTGCAATGGATGGGGATATTGAACCAGATTTTAACTATAAAACAGGAGTTAAATGTCGTTATTTATTTCCTAAGGAATTAAAATATTTCTCTTATGTTTTTAGGAACAGAGCTGCTATGTCTTCAAGAAATCTCTATCCTTCAAGAGTTTTTTTGGATTTTATCCGGTTTTACGAGCCTAACTTAAATTATTTTGTTATGTCTGCAGATGATCCATTTCCGGCTGTAGTAAATTCTATTCTATATATTAGTGGCCTTATTAAGCGCAATATTTATAAAATTAAAAACAAAAACCTATCTTTGATAAGAGACGAAATTGAAGAAGATCGGTGATACAGAATGGATAACAAAAATTTTTTTAATGTTGTTGTCATTGATACTATTAATGAAGTTGAAAAAGAAAAAATTAATTCACTTAGCTACGATGGTTTTTTTACATATGAGTGGTTCAAAACTCTTGAAATATCCAAACCTTTGAAAGTCATACCCAGATATATCGCAGTATATGAAGAAGATGATCTGATCGCTTTTGCACCGTGCTTCATTGAATACAATGCTCAATATTCAACAGTTGAAGATAATCTTAAGTTTATAAAAATTTTGAGGAGAGTAGGAAATCGCTTAGGATTTTTCTTTACTCCTCCGCTGGTTTGTTATTCTCCTTGTTCTTACCATAGCAGCATTCTGCTAAAAAAAAAATACAACGACACAATAATTCTAAATTTGATTACAAAAAAGATTGATGACATCTGCAAAAAAGAAAAAATTATATTTAGCTCATTTTCCTGGGTATCTGAGGATGATAATTTATTGATAAATAATCTTGAAAATATTGGTTATTCCAAAATTCGTTCCATACAATCATCGAATCTGGATATACAGTGGTCGAATTTCGACGATTATGTGGCAAGTTTGGAAAAAAAAGTTAAAAAAAATATTCGAAGGGAAATAAATAATCATAAAGAAAGCGGAATAATTATCGAACAAGAAAAAGATTTTGGGGCAATTTCACACATATTATCCAAATTTCATTCAAATTTGTTTTGGAAATATAATAATAGAGTTAGTATATTTAATACTTTATTTTATGAAAAGCTTAATGAATATATGAAAGACAAGGTATTGTTATTTATTGCCAGGAAAAATAACGATATAGTTGGATTCTCTTTAATACTAAAACATGCTAAAATCTTTGACCTCTTTATTGTTGGTTTCAATTATGAAAATCTAACGAAAACTGATTTTACTTATTTCAATATAGCGTACTATGAGCCAATTAAGGCCGCGATCGAAGAAGGGATAGTGAGAATACATTTTAGGGGCGGTGCAAAAAGAATTAAACAAAGACGAGGATGCAAACAAGAAAAAATAGAAATGTTTGTTAAATGTCACAATACTCTTCTCAGGCCTGTATTTGTTTTGTACATGAAAATTGTACCCATATATAAATCCACCCGATCATTGGTATCCCGATCATTGCGACAGTGGAGATGAGCAGGATCTTCCGAATCGAATAAATGTTTTTGCGTTGCGATACCAATAATCTCAATATTTTCTGTATATTTTGCGTCTATGTCCCGCTTCTATCACTATGATCAACAAACGGTCATCTTCAATATCCAGTATCGCCCTGTATTCACCAACACGGTGAGTATAGAGAGGATGATTTTTCGTCCCTTTGATCTTCTTAACATAAGAATAGGGTTCAACTTTGATACCATTTATTGATAGGATTATGTTCTGTGCAATATCTAAGGAGAGATTTTTGAGATCTTTTCTTGCTTTTGAGGTATATTCGACCTTATAGCTCATTTCAGGTCAAATTCTTTCATGATATCGTCTTCAGAATGCAGGCGTCCATGTTTGATGTCAAGAAGCGCTTCTTCTATTCCATGTATCGCCTCATCGCTGAGTGGTTTTTCATCTATCGCAAGGTTCGCCAGCCTCTCTATAACAGAACCATATGATTCACGAGAGTGTCTTTTTAGAGATGCCAGCTTTTCTTTGACTTTTGGGTCAAGGCATATCGTTGTGGTGGCTGTCATATATGTTCCTATATATACCTATATGTTAATAAGCTTTGGTGTTATCAGGAAAAAATGCGATTTCAAACACAAGTTCCCTCGGCATTGATATGCCCCCCTGGCAACCACGCCGCATCAAAAACCCGCGCCAGATAAAAACCGCATCTCCAAGCCGCGAGCGCCCTCCGCAAGATCAGCCATTTTTTTGGAAGCTAACATGGCTCTGTCATACCAGAAAGCATTTTATCTCTTAAACATATATTCAGAACAATGAAATACACAATTATACTTGAAAAAGAGGAAGAAGGTGGGTACTCTGCTCAGTGCCTTGAAATACCGGGCGCCATTAGCCAGGGTGAAACAAAAGAAGAAGCCCTAAGGAATGTAAAAGAAGCAATAGAACTAGTTCTGGAAGTGATCCATGAAGAAGCAAAGGCACTTGGAAAAGGCGCCGAAATCTCTGCGGTGGAAATAAGTGCCTGAGAAGCTGCCTGTAGTTTCTGGAAAAGCCGCTGTTAAAGTGCTTGTAAAATTGGGGTTTGAGGTAAGAAAGGGGAAGGGAGATCATGTTGTTCTCAGGAAAGGCTTTCGGGTATTCGCTGTACCGCTTCATTATCCATTAAAGAAAGGTACTCTGAGGAAAATCCTGAAGCAGGCTGGTGTTTCTGTGGAAGAATTTAATGAGATGTTATGAAGGTGGATATAGGGCAGTTAGGATGTTTTGGTTTAACCCCAAGAACAAAAGAATTATATGCTGTTAGCGACAAGACTTTGAGCAGTTAAAAAGTAATAAATTATGACAAAATTAAAACCAAGTTTAATAGATGGATTAAGACTTAGGCCGTGGTTATTATTAAAATATTTCAACTCAGTGATATCTACTCCCAGAACCTCTTCGTCTTCGCATAATTCCTCTCCGCGATAAGAATATCCCTGTAGAACTCCTCCTCATCCTCCCTCATCTTCCTTATCACCCGGGAAGCAGTCTCCGGCCCAATGCCGCGTGACGCCAGCGCTATCGCTGCCGTCTTCCCCTGCGAGAGCACAAGGTTAGCATTCCTGTAAACCCGCGCTGTCCTCTTCTTATCCTCTTCAGTTTTCTCTTTCTCAGGCTTTTTTACGATCTTTATCTCCTCATCCTCCCAGGGCTTGAGAGCCGCGACCAGCCTGCTTCCGCACAGGGGGCATTCGGGGCGCTCTGGAACGCTCTTTACTGTCTTGCTGGATTTCCATTTCTTGCAGTTCAGGCAGAAAAGTATCACATGGTCGTCCATTATCCTGCTCTTTAGCGCCATTATTATGGAGCTGTCGGCCCTCTCAGGCGCCATCAGTTCCCTTCCGCCCATGAAACCCGCCTCACCTATCGGGCTTGAGGGCTGGACGATCAGTTTTAATTTCCCGCCCTGTATATCCCCCAGGACCTCCATGGCGCGAACAATATCGAGCTTGTCGTGGAATATCTCCCGCACTGCCTCATCGTACATGGGCGTATGTTCAAAAACCTCAAGCAGTTTCTTCATACTTATCCGCTCGTAATCAACATCACGGCTGAGAGCGCCGAATTTTCGTGCCACATGCACCATCTTCCATTTAAGCAGCATGGTGTTCTTCAGTGTCATCTCTATGACGGGTTCTATGTGGTCTGGACTTGTGGTAAGTATCAGTTCCTTTATCTTCTCGGCGTTAAGCATCCTTGGAAGCTCAAGCTTTATCCTGTATGGGTCAATTTCCATCGCCACGCTTGAACCGAATCTTGCGGCAAGCAGGGATGTCAGCACCCGTCCCAGGGTCTCGTTCACCCTGTGCCCCCCGCAGATATTGATAACTATCGAAGTCCCCTCCTGTTCTACCACTACAGTTTCCTCAGATGGGACAGCAAGGCCGGCTTTTCTCTGCTTCCTGACAAGCTCCAGTATCTCATTTACGGCCTGGTTATCAGCCGGGTACTCACTTTTGTAAGCCTCGATAATCTTTTCCTCACTCTTGTCTTCAGTGAGCAGATTTGCGATCCTTTTTCGTATAGTTCCCACTTCCTGCGCCACCTCGTAGGGCACAGGTATTTCCTCTCCAATCCAGTTCGGGACTTCACCCCCGGGATCGCTTACAGGTTCAACCTTTATTCTGCTTTTTTCAGTAATTATCTCGATAATGCGCCACATCTCCCCTTTCGTAATGAAAACTGCGCCCGGCCGCGCAAAATCCGCCACGAATATCTCATCGAGCCCCCCAACCGTCCGCCCGCTAACTATATCGAATATCTCAAAGCGCTTTTCATCAGGGATCATGGAGAGATTTTCGAAAAAATATTGCAGCGTTTTTCTTTTTCTTACAATTTTCCCATCCATCTGCCAGATTATCCTGCTGTCTTCCAGTTGCCTGGAAACAGCTTTCAGGAGTTCGATCTTAAGATCACGGTATGGATAAGCTCTTTTGACGATCGAATGGATTTTTTCGAGGGTGATCTCCCCGAAATCCAGCGCCATCCCGCACACCTGGTTTGCAAGCGTATCCGTGCTGTTCTCATGGATACCGATAGTTTCTATCTCTCCCGCCTTTGCCTTTCTTGTGATCACGCAAGATTCAGCCGCATCATCCGGCCCTGCCGTGATTATCGTACCACTTGACGCTTCGCCCAGCCTGTGCCCGGCCCGGCCCACCCTCTGTATAAGACGTGTGACCTGCCTGGGCGACATATACTGTACCACATGGTCGATATCCCCTATATCGATACCAAGCTCCATTGAGGAGGTACACAGAAGCCCGGTAAGAACACCTTTTTTAAAATTATCCTCGGCTTCTATACGCGTTTCCCGCGATAGCGACCCGTGATGTACTCCGATAGGGATATCAAGCATCTTGAACCTTGAACCCAGCATTTCAGCGGATTCCCGCGTATTCACGAAAATGAGGGTGGATTTATGTTTTCCAACGATATCTGAGATCACACGCAAGTGGGAAGCCATCTGGGGCGTGCACATAAGTTTTCTTGATGAAAGATCATCTTCATGCGTTGGTTTCGGGCATACCACATTGAATTCAAGCTGCTTCAGGAGGGATACTTCTATCACACGTGCAGTCCTGTCCGTCCCTGCAAGGAATCTTGCTATCTCATCAGGCCTTCCCACTGTTGCTGAGAGGCCTATCCTCTGATATTCCCCGCATACTTCAACAAGCCGCTCAAGTCCTATAGAGAGCTGCGCCCCTCTTTTTGAAGAGGCAAGCTCATGGACTTCATCGATAATAACATGAGTAATGGTACGAAGGTTATGCCTGAGCCTTTTCCCGGTCAACATTATCTGGAGCGTCTCGGGAGTCGTGACAAGAAAATCCGGGGGTTTCAGGGATTGCTTCTGCCGCTCGTAAGCGGTTGTATCCCCGTGACGCACGGCCACTGTTATATCAAGTTCGCGGCCCCACCATTCAAGGCGTGAAAGCATATCCCTGTTCAGTGCACGCAATGGGGTTATGTAGAGGACTGATATCCCGCGCCTGTCCTCTGCTTTTTTTTGCATGACGGCGTTAAAAACAGGAAGCACTGCCGATTCTGTTTTACCCGAACCTGTCGGTGCGATGAGCAATACATGCTCGTGAGCAAGTATAAATGGTATTGTTCTTACCTGCGGCTCTGTCGGGGCAACAAACCCCTGTTTTGCCAGGGCCTCCCGGATTCCGGGATTCAGCAGGTCAAATACGCTCATAGACGCAGAAAAGATAATCACAGTATATATATTTATTCTATTAAAGGCGAACGATCATTTACCCTGTTTTCCTTTAGGAGCAATTCAAGGTATGATTCACGAACCGTCAAAGACCTGCTTATACCCAGTTTATCCATAAAATCAAAGATAGTCTCCAGTTTTTCTTCATAATTGTTTGGATTTTTTGCTGGAATCTCTATCTCTATGAAGTTGCCAAGATCCCGTACATCATCAAGAGCGATAATCAAATCACCAAACGCATATTTTTTCCTTTTTTTGACTATTGATGCAACAGGATAAAAACCGAGAGAAGATAATATGTTTCCCATATTTACCATATCAGCAATTTTTACTTCAAATTCTGTTCTTGTTTTAGAGATCGAATCCATCCTGGGTCCTTTATATGTCAGGAAATATTCTGTATCCTGGGCCCTGATCCTTAATGCTTCGTCCGTATTCTTAAAATCATGAAATTTTGCATTATAATATGTATCCACCTGGTTCTCAATTCCAGTTGGCGCAGCTCCCAGTTTGATAATTGCCCTTTCTGTGATCTTTGGGTCTTCCACTCTTGCTTTTATTTCAATTTCTATCATTCATGCCCTTTTCGTCATGCGGATATATGAAGTTGACCATTTTTTTCATTCATGATTCCAAATAATGCCAGCTTAGTTAATTATATGTAGGAGGATTGTAATTCTTCATCCTATAATCAGAAGGAATAAGCATGACAGAGGATAACGTGGTATATATCGGGAACAAACCTGTGATGAACTATGTTCTCGCAGTTGTCACACAATTTAACAATGGAGCAAACGAAGTCACTATCAAAGCAAGAGGGCGTGCAATCTCAAGGGCCGTGGATGTAGCAGAAGTTACAAGGAACAGGTTCATGACAGATTCAAAGGTAAAAGATATAAAAATCGCTACTGAAAAAATGGTCTCTGAAAGAGGAGAGTCCAATATTTCCATAATAGAAATCGTGATGACTAAGTAAAAAGACACGAAGGAAAAGATAAATTAGAGTTTGACTTTCCAGTCTTTATCTTCTTTTTTTCTTTAATTATTTCATCCTGCGGCGCCGGGGTTGCGACCCCGTACCCCAAAATTTGAGGAATAATCCGGCAGGAATATGGTGTCTGGACATTCGTCCAGAGTCAGGAATTGTGCTGACGCCAGAATATAAATTGAAA
>CABMIH010000085.1 GCA_902386205.1 uncultured archaeon
AATGACTGAGCAGGATATGATTAATGTGCTTGCCAATGCCGGATATATTATTAAAAAGAGGGATGTCAGGGGGTGCATATAGCCCCCACGTTTTACGGGTGATATGAGTTTTTCATAGGAAAATTAATCTTCTCTGCAACTTTTACAAGGGATTTTATTGTCACCAGGCCAAAAATGAACGAAGCCATTATTCCGGGAATAAATAAAATATCAAATGTACTGGTTTTCAGTAATCCGAGCAGGACTTCCACCCCAAGAACGGCAGGAATGCTAACAAGAAAGCTGACCCTTAAAGCCTCTCCGGCTGAATAGCCCCTGAACATCAATGTTGAAACTGTTGTCCCTGACCTGCTCAATCCCGGGATAGCCGTAAACCCCTGGGCGATCCCCAGAAAAACCGAATCCTTTAAATTCATATCTTTTTCCGTGTTTTTCTTTTTTTTAGCAGTCCACTGGAATACTCCTGTCAATACCAGGAAAAATGCTATTAACAGCATTGCTGCATTGCCTGCAAAATTAAATTTATCCAGACCGAATAGTAAAAGTGGAGTCCCGATAAGACCGGTCAGGAATGTTGTAATTATAACAAAACTCGTTAACCTGTTTGCCTCTGTATCTTCTGCCGGGTTTTTAATGTAATTATTAAGATTTTTTACGATCTCAAGGATTTCTATTTTATAATAAACCATAGCGGCCAGCAAAGTGCCGATGTGCATCCATAATGCAATCACAAGGGCTTCAGAAAGGGTTTTGTTGAAGAATTTGACCATGATAAGAGCTTCCATACCCTTGCTTGAAACAGGAAGCCATTCAAGTATCCCCTGCAGGATCCCGATTAAAATATAGCTCAAAGCATCCATAGTCCTCTTTTTTATTTAAATCTCTAGCAAATATAACCGCATGCTGTGGCGTTGAACACGGATTTGACGGATTTCCACTTCCAGTTCATACCGACTTTGCGGTGATTGAAACCCCAGAGGTTTTCTGTACATTAAGATTAATTTTTAATCTAACTGCTTTTCTATACTTTATAGATACCCCCGCCTGATTAAAAATGCCGCCGGGAAAAGCCCTCAAGCGGTTGATATTTCAACGTATTTTATTTTTCGATAGCTTCTGCCATTACACCTAAAGGTCTGTATTGTCAACAGCCCCGCCTAACGCTTTGCTGCCCGGGCCCTGGCTCCAGATAACAGTATCTACACCCATGTGCTCACCACTTATCCGGTCGGGTTCTACAGACTCGCCAGCTTTGAGAAGTCTGTCAGGTCCATTTATGGCAAAACCGCGTGTCTTATGGTCTGCAACAATGACAAACGGGTATGTTCTTTTCTCTCCGGACTTGCGTTAGTCCAATCCAGAACCACCTGGACATCTTCATCAAAAGCCAGGGTGTTTCACCAATCTGTACTCCAAATTATTGTCGCGGTTAGCCCAGTCAACCTGGGAGCCTTCGACCATGAGGAAGAAACCGTCCCTGTCCTATTCCAGGATATCTTTAAAGGTCAAATCCCATCCCTTCCAGTTACCCAGAAGTTGAATAACTCACAGCAAAGTATTTAAGTAGATAAACGGAAACCTACAGTCGGTCTTATCAATCTTCCTTTGATTTGAGTTGTCTAAGATGAGAATACATTGTAAACGAGTTGAATGAGGATATGATGAGACCATAAACATTACAGGAGAAAGATAATGACGACATATAAATCAGAAAAACTTCTGGAAACAATTAAAGAAACAAAAATAAAGCCGGTCATGCGGTCGGCCCCCCGAATGGTTTATAACTACAAATAGTAATTAAAGTTTAAAATGCATAAGTGATGAAAATGATCAAAACAAATGAAGATGTACTATCCTCAATAGAGGAAAACCAGGTACGATTTCTGAGACTCCAATTTGTCGATATACAGGGGATGGTAAAGAATGTAGGCATTCCTGTATCACAGGCAGAAAAAGCATTGACTTCAGGTATTTCTTTTGATGGTTCTTCGATTGAAGGTTTTGTCAGGATTGAAGAGTCCGATATGGTGCTGAAACCTGATATCAATACTTACAGGATCCTGCCATGGGACGTGAGCGGCGGCAAGGCTGCAAGGATGATCTGCGACGTTTATAAGCCAAACGGCAAGCCATTCGAGGGGGACCCGCGATATGTTTTAAAGAGGGCGATCGAGGAGGCCGCCTCACGAGGTTTCGTGATGAATACAGGCCCGGAGATCGAATTTTTCCTGTTTGAGAAAAAAGACGGGGAAGCCACGAACAAACCGCACGACTTCGGCGGTTATTTTGATTTCCCGCCCATTGACCGCGCGGAAGAGATACGCCAGAACATCGTCCTTGCCCTTGAGAACATGGGGTTCAATATCGAAGCCTCGCACCATGAGGTTTCGGCGGGCCAGCATGAAATAGATTTCAAGTACGCCGATGCGTTAACGACCGCTGATAACGTCATCACGTTCAAGTTCGTCACAAAGACCATAGCTCTCAGGGATCATCTTCATGCCTCATTCATGCCAAAGCCTGTTTTTGGTATAAACGGGTCGGGCATGCATACTAACATTTCCCTGTTCAAGGGAAACAAGAACGCGTTCTATGATGAGACAAAGGATATGGAAGTCAGCGATACGCTGCGTTATTTCGTTGGAGGACTGAAGAAGCACGTAAAATCATTTACGGCAATTGCGAACCCGATCGTGAACAGTTACAAGAGAATCGTACCGGGATACGAGGCGCCTGTATATGTGGCCTGGTCAGGTGCGAACCGCTCGTCTTTGATCCGCATTCCGGCGGCCCGTGGTATGAGTACGAGAGTCGAGCTTCGAAGCCCCGACCCGTCATGCAACCCGTATCTTGCATTTGCGGTCATTTTAATGGCAGGGCTTGATGGTGTAGAGAACCAGATAGACCCGGGAGAGCCCACGACGCTTAACTTATTCCACCTGAATGACGAAGAGCGAAAGAACCTGGGAATAGAATCCCTTCCTGGCAGCCTCAAAGACGCGCTGGATCACCTTGAGACCGATTCCATTGTACAGGATGCGCTTGGAGAGCATGTGTATAGCGATTTCATGAGGCTTGGAAGAGCGGAATGGGATGCATACAGGATCAGCGTCCATGATTGGGAAATCAACCGCTACCTGAATACTATCTGAAGGTAAAATGCCTGCAACAACTATCGACTCAATGGTGCAGAGAAAACTCATAGAGATACTGAGGATACTCTATGAGAACCATGATCCAATAGGAGCGAGGTTGATAGCCGACAGGATGAATGAACGCGGATACCCCATCGGAGAACGGGGTGTCCGCTACCACCTCCGTATTCTTGATGAGCGGGGTCTCACCCAGCGCCAGGGGTATGACGGCAGGGTCATAACAGAGCGGGGGATAAATGAATTGAACAACGCACTGGTAGGAGACCGCCTGGGTTTTATAATCTCCAGGATTGAAAAACTCATTTATGACACGACTTTTGACCTCAGGACCGGACAGGGGAATGTTATTATCAACACGTCAATAATTGATAAGAACGATATCGAAAGGACAATGGATATTGTCAGGCATGTAGTATATAGCGATTACCCTGTCAGCCCGTATATAAAACTGATAGAGGAAGGCACTATTACTTCGGATATCAGGATCCCGGAAGGAAAAATCGGATTGGCCACCATGTGCAGTATAACGATCGATGGGATTTTAATGAAAAGCGGAATCCCTGTAAATACCAAATACGGCGGCATACTGGAAGTGAAGGACAGGAAACCCGTGAGTTTTGAGGATATTATTGTTTACAACGGCACGACTGTTGATCCGATGCGGATTTTCATATCCAAGAAGATGACCCGGGTTCTGGATGCTGTGGATAAAGGTTCGGGAAAACTCCTTGCCAATCTCCGTGAGATCCCGGCATCCGCACTTTCCGAAGCCCGCATTATTCTTGAATCCGTGATGCAATCCGGGATCGGAGGAATTGCAGGGATCGGGGAACCGGGGAGTCCGGTATTTAACGCTCCTGTTGATAACGGAAAAGTCGGTATTGCAGTGTATGCCGGAGTGAACGCCATGGCGGCAGTGGAAGAGAGCGGTATTCAGGTAGATACATTTCCTATCTCCACTATTATTGATTTTAAGGAATTGAAAAAACTGGAATAAATCTTAGATTACGCCGTATAACAATTCACCGGCGATTATCAGTAACACGAACGCAAACAGCCGGTTTATGGCACCTGGAGACAGGCGTTTGAATACCATTCTTGAACCCGCCTGGGCGCCTGTGAAGACGGCTGCCCCTGTAAAAAATAAAATGCTCATATCCATCTGCTGCTGCCCCACAAACAGATGCCCGATAAACCCGGCCAATGCTATGAATGTTATGATGAATGAGGAGGTCGCTGTTGCTTTTTTGATCTCAAACCCTATGACCAGAAGGAGCGGTACGATAAAAGTGCCGCCTCCTACACCGGCCATTGATGAAAGGATCCCGATCAAAAAACCCATACCCGCGCAAAAAATCGTCTTTTTCATCCCGTCTGTCCTTAATGTGAAGCCGATGCTGTTGAAAAAAAGTATCCTTGCGCTGGCAAATAAGAGTATTGTAGAAAGCAACAGGATTATAAGCTGGGTATCCACAATCCTGGCAAGATAGGGGCCAATAAGAAGCGCTCCCGGGATGGCTGAAAAAATAATCGGGTAAGCAATCTTCGTATCGACGAACTGTTGTTTCAGGTATGTCATTGAGGCCGAGGCTGTGGTTATGGTGTTCAAAAGGAGCGCCATCGGGATTGCGGTGAGGAGGGGAATGCCCATCCAGAAGAAAAGCGGGGTATATATAATAGCCCCCCCAAGACCAAGCATTGAGAAAATAACAGCAATAAAGAATGCGATGAATATAATAACTATTAATTCCATAGCCCCCTTTTATCCGTGGCAGGATTGATAATGCTATGGAAGAAAAGTTTATGGATAGGGAACCTAATATAGTTCGTAAGGATACAAATGAATAAAAAACAGCGTTTGATATTGGGAGTTTCTATAGTTGTTGTGCTACTGGGATACCTTGTGCTTACAAGCGGGGTTGTCGCAAACCAGTATGAGGTAAGCGATGCCGTGGCTGCAAAGGAAAACCTGACAGGAAAAATAATCGTTGTCAATGGCACTCTTGTTGCAGGCACGGACAAATATGATCAACTCAGTCATACCCTGACATTCAAAATGACGGACGGCATCGAAACGATCGATGTTATATACACCGGCGAAAAAATCGATATACCTCCTGAATATACGAATATCCAGGTGATAGTGACAGGACAATTCAACAATAGCCTGTTCGAGGCTTATAAGAAGCCCCTGACAAAATGCCCGTCAAAATATGAAGCCTCTCCGGATAAGATAGGGCAGTGAAAAACTTCTTTATGTTATTTTTTATTGCCGGTTTTTGAATATGTCGTGACACTTTCATCATTTCCTAGGTTACATTTGTGTAACCTTAGTTACATGCCTGTTGCCTGACTCTACATTCGTGCCTGATTTTATTTAAGCGTCATCAAATGCATTTTTCTTTTGGTGAAAATAAATGAACAAACAGCCAATTTTAACTATAGTTGCAGTATTTGCGCTCATATCCATGATTGCTCCCGCTAATGCTGAACTTGAAATCGCACTGGATCAGATCTCGCCCCAGCCTGTTGAACCGGGTCAGGATTTAACGATGTCGTTCAGGCTTGAAAATGAATGTTGCGATATAAGAAACGTAAGGCTTGAGATCCTTCCCGACTCACCTATTAAACTTAAAAATGAAAATGACCGCATTATATATGAGGGCGGGATTATCAAATATGGCGCTGTCGTTGAAACCTATCAGCTTCATGTTGATCCCGTCGCAGCTTCCGGCACATACGAAATTGAATTCAGGGCGCACTGGTTAAGTGATGAACAACAGCGTGAAACCAACAAAACCTTCAAGGTGATGGTACGGGGAATGCCGCAACTTGTGATTTCCGATATCACAATAAATCCTCTGCGCATAAGCCCGAAGGATAAATTTGATCTTACGTTTTCAGTCTCAAATGCCGGAACCGGTACGGCACGGGAAGTACAGGTAAGTGCCGCAACCAGCAGCCTGCCTTTTGTATCGATGGATGCCGATACAAAGGCTATAAAGAGACTCGATCCCGGCGAATCCATTCAATTGAACTACACTATCCAGGTTAAAGACAAGACCGAAATTTCATCCTACTCGATCCCCATTAAAATGGATTATAAGGATGAGAACGGCAGGAACATAAGTTCGAAAAGCCTCGCAGGCATCCGGGTTCTTGGTAAGGCAGAACTTGCGGTTTCATATTTAAAAATCGAACCGCAAAATCCGGTAAAAGGTGACCTTGTCACTGTGAATATGCGCATTGAGAATTCAGGAACTGGAGAAGCGAAATCTGTGAAAGTCAGCCTTGATGCGTTTGAAGGAACAAGAACTGCATTCCTTGGTAAGATCAAACCCGATGATGATGAACCCGGAGTTTTTACATTTTACACAACAAAAGAAGGCAATATTCCATTTTCTGCTGCGATAGAGTATGAAGATGATCTCGGAGTGCGAACCGTCACTGAATCAATGGGCCTTAATGTGCGCAAACCTAATGAGAATGGCATAATGGCGCCAATGATCGTTGCCGTTCTGATCATTGTTTCGGTCACTTATTATCTTTACCGGAGGAAAAAAATTTAGATAATATGAACTAAAATAAGGTTGATGAACATGAACAAAAAAACAGTCCTGGCAATTTCAGGTTCATTGAGAAAACCGTCGTTCACCGAGAAAATGCTTGATCTATGCATAGAAGGAATGGGAGATAATGTTGAAGTGAAAAAGTTCTACCCGCATAAGATGAAAATCGAGCCCTGCACGAGTTGCTGGTCGTGCTGGGGAAAGAAAAATCCCGGAGTCTGCGCGCGCAAAGATGATTTCCAGGAAATCCTTGAAGTTTATAAACAGGCAGATTATTTTCTTCTGGCGGCGCCTCTTTATATTTTCAGTTTCCCGGCAACTGTGAAAAATATCATTGACCGGTTTTTCATTCTTCTTGAACCCGCCCAGGTTAGATCAAGCAGAGGATATACGGAGCATCCAAAGAGATTTGACAGCCATCCAAAAACCGTATTGATCTCTTCATGCGGATTTCCTGAGATAGAAAATTTCGATCTTCTCAGGCAATATTTTCGCAAAATAAGTGATGAATTGGGCTGGACATGGTCAGGAGAAATACTTATCTCCGCATCCGGGATTGCAAATGCGCCGAAGTTATTCGACAGAAAATATGATCTCATCAAAAAGGCGGGCGCTGAATTGGTTGAGGGATGCATAAGCAAGGAGACAACAGATAAAATCGCAGCGCCGGTCATGTCTGCTGAGGATTACAGGACAATGGCCAGCGCGAGTTTTTCGGGTGGAATACTTGACAAAATTAAAACAGTATCGATCGCCATGAAAGTAATGCGTGAAGCAAATAAAAAAATATAAACGCGCGGAAAAACTGTCAAAAGTAAAATCGCTTTTCGTTCTATTGCTTAAAACTACCCCATACAAGCAACAATGTCCAGCCAAGCATCAGTGAAGCCCCAATCCTGGAAACATATAAATAACCATTGTCAGCGTTGATACTATCCAATCTGAATATCAGTTTTGCAATATCCGGGAAAATTAATGGTAATGAGGCAATAAAGTCGGCTGCCGCGCCAAAATAGTAGCATGTCCTGATTTTTGATTCATTGGTATATCAAACTCCAAGGATTTCAAGTATCTGCTTTGCAGTCACGATTTTTATCCCCCGGAATTCCTTAACATCAAGAAGATGTTTGTTACCTGAAACCAGATAATCTACATCACCTTCAACAGCGCACTCCAATATCCTGTCATCGGCAGGATCCTTAATAATGACATTCAAAGTGATGGCAGGAGAGACAAGTTCAGCGTGACTTAATATTATTTCTGAGTATAAAGCCACATCTTCTCGCGGCAGTTCAAACTTCCCATCAGTCAAAAGTATTCTTTCAAGCTCATTGATAATTTGACTTGATATCACTAATTTGGCTTTTCCCTCAAAGCATAGGTGGATGAACTTGTATGGATTCCCCCGCCAGAACAAAGCTGAAATGTAAATATTGGTATCAGCAACTACCTTTACCATTTTTTAATCCTGTACTTTGCGGTGTTTATGAACGATTTTATCAACGTCTGTTTCTTTTATCCCTCGTTCTCTTGCTATCTTTTTTCCTTTTTCTGCAAGAAATTCAAATTCCTTAATACCAGGGAGTTTTATTTGTTTGAGAAGGATCGTATCCCTGTCCCGGATTACTGCAAATGGTGTTCCTTCTTCAAATCCTTCGCGGAGTTTTTTAGGAATCACTATTTGACCTTTTGTGGACATTCTTGTGAACTCGACTTCTGTTGCCATGATACTACTTTCTTACTTTCTTACCTAATAAGGCTTTGCCAGTATTGATGCTGCAAGCCATGCTTTTAAGCTTCATCCACTCCGCAATTTCGATAAATCTCAATTAACCTCGTTTTGCCTCCCAATAGTAATTGAAGAGGTTTTCGCACCACCCTCGAAACCTTTCATCATACCCGAACATAGCAGTATTCTGATCGATCTTTCCATCCGGTCCTGGCAGTTCGAGCATGGAAAACCTGTTTGTCGTCATAACGGATAATTTGACCTCGTCCAATGCCCTGAACTGTATTCTTTCCATGTTTTTTCCGCTAAGCTTAAAAGTTGGAAACAGGTTTTTCGGAAATATTACTCTGATCTCCATTCCCTGTTCCAGAACCTTTTCGACATTGGGCAGGTGGTGCCTGGGAAAATCATCCGACATGTTCCAGAAATAGCCTTTTAAACCTTCGCTTAATTTTTCCTGTGTGTTTAAAATATTATAGACACCAGTTACTATCTCACCTTTAGATAGAGCATCTATTTGACTTAGAAGATGGGGAGGGATATACGAAGTATCATGTTCCAGGAAGTATCCTGATTTCTCAGATATGAAATTCAGGTCTTGTATGCTGGATATGACAAGTTTTCCGAAGAGTGTATTATAATAATTTCCATCCCCCTTTTTCTCGATAAGCCGTGCTTCTGCCAATCTGGATAGTTGTCTTGTTGCTTCTGTCGAATTCATATCAACTTTTTTGATCAAACCGGTGAATGTCATCGGTTTTTCATCAAGGGCCCGGAGTATGGCAAGCCTTTTTTCTGAGGACAGTTCCGTGAAAAGCTCATAGACTTTCATAATGTCTCCCGGTTACATTTGTGTAACCTTTGTTACATGCCTGTTATCTTACTCCATATTCGTGCCAGATTTTATTTAAGCATTGTCGAGTCCATTTTTCTTTTGTTGATTAAAGAATGTCACAAAAAAGAGGTGATTAAATCATGCATCTAATCAGATTGAACAAGGTCACAAAGACCCATGAAGTTGCA
This sequence comes from uncultured archaeon, assembly GCA_902386205.1. GTDB lineage: Archaea > Halobacteriota > Methanosarcinia > Methanosarcinales > Methanoperedenaceae > Methanoperedens. The sequence continues at coordinate 9,477 of CABMIH010000085.1, forward strand.
GGAGGCACATTCCATGCCCTTCGGGAAGTTGATCTGCGGGTGATGCCCGGTGAATTCGTTGCCATAATCGGTAAATCAGGCAGCGGGAAATCTACCCTGCTCAATATGCTTGGTGGTATTGACAGCCCGACATCCGGGGAAATATGGATCGGCGATACCCCCGTCCATACCCTTGACCAGGACCAGCTTGCAAAATGGCGCGGGCGCAACGTCGGTATCGTGTTCCAGTTCTTCCAGCTTCTACCCACGCTGACCATTCTTGAGAATGTGATGCTGCCCATGGATTTTAGCAATGCTATCCCGGCATGCGAGCGTTTGGGGCGGGCGCGTGGCCTTCTGGAACAGGTGGGTATCAGTGAGCAGGCTGATAAACTGCCCGCACTGCTTTCAGGCGGCCAGCAGCAGCGTGCCGCTATCGCGAGGGCGCTGGCAAACGACCCTGCATTGTTGCTTGCTGATGAGCCGACTGGTAATCTCGATTCACGCACCGCAGAGGCAATTTTGCTGCTTTTTAAAGACCTTGCAGCATCGGGCAAAACCATCGTTATGGTGACTCATGAACGCGACATAACGCCGTGGGTTTCAAGCGTGGTCAAATTAGCGGACGGAAGGGTCGTGAACGGAAGTGATACACCGTGATCAGCGTACGCTGGAGCAAAGTGCTGCGTGATATGTGGCTTAACAGGTCACGCACCCTGCTGGCAGCACTGGCTATTGCTATCGGGGTTTTCGGTGTCGGCTCGGTCCTGGCCGGCTATGCTATCCTGACCCAGGAAATAAACACGAATTTCCTTGCCACAAATCCCGCCTCGGCGATCCTTTACACGGACAATGCCGATGAGAAGCTGGCTGAGTATGTAGAAAAACAAAACGGGGTTTCAGATGCACAGGCACGGCGTGTTGTCATGGCCCGCATCCTTATCGGGCCGGATGATTGGCGCAGGCTCTTACTATTTGTGATCGATGACTTCAACGATTTGCGCATATCTACGTTTACGCTTGAGCGGGGTGAATGGCCGCCCGCTGACCGGGAAATACTCATCGAACGTTCGGCGCTGCCGCTGATCAACAGGCGGATCGGTGACATTGTAGTGATACAGACCCAGAATAACGGGCAGGATCACGACCTGCGCGTGAGCGGGATTGTCCATGATGCTGGCCAGTCTCCAGGCTGGGTAGATAATATCGCTTACGGCTACATAACCCTCAATACCCTTTCCTGGCTCGGCGAGGCGCACACCTTGAATGAGCTGACTATAGTTGCGGCTGAAAATACAAATGTCAATGACATAGCTTTGCAGGTAAAAGATGATCTGGAGGATCGCGGATACAATGTTTCACTTGTGGAAATTCCAAATGCCGGAAAACATCCGCAGGCCGGCCAGATGGATTCGCTGTTGTTCTTATTGGAGGCGTTCGGCATCCTCGCTCTTATCCTTAGCAGCGTACTTGTCACAAGTACTATCTCTGCTTTGCTCACCCAGCAGATAAGACAAATTGGTGTAATGAAGGTCATCGGGGCAAGGACTTACCAGATCGCCGGACTTTATTTCGGAACGGTGCTGCTGCTTGGCGTTGCAGGACTGGTTATTGGTATTCCCGCCGGTATATGGGCTGGCAGGGGATTCGCTGCATTTACTGCAAAGGTCTTGAATTTCAACATCACCAGCGACTACATCCCGCACTGGGTGTACGCTGTCCAGATTTTCGTTGGGCTGTCTGTGCCGCTTCTGGCTGCCGCCTTTCCGGTGTACAGGGGCAGCCGGATCACAGTCCAGCAGGCTATTAGCGATTACGGCATTAACAAAAACCAGTTCGGTACAAACCGTATTGACGCGTTTGTGTCCGGCATACGCGGCATCAGTCGTCCTCTGTTGCTTTCGTTGCGTAATGCTTTCAGGCAGAGGTCACGCATGCTGCTGACGATCGGCATCCTGGCAGTTGGAGGTGCAACGTTCATGAGCGCTATAAATGTCGGAGCGTCGTGGACAAACACTATCGATATAGCAATGGCTGCCCGCCACGATGACATTGAGGTGAAGTTCAGCCAGCCCTACCCCACGGATTATGTAGAAAAAACGGTTCGTGCCGTGCCGGGTGTGTCAAGTGTGGAGAGCTGGGTACAAACTGTAGCGATACGCAAAAAATCCGATGATACCGATGACCCTACTATCATTTTTACTTTCACCGGCGTACCGCCTGAAACCGATATGATCTCCTTCCCCGTTATTGAAGGGCGCTGGTTGCAATTGGACGATACGAACGCGCTGGTCGTCAACCATGAACTGCTGGAGGCAGAGGGCATCAAAGTCGGGGACCGGATCATGTTCAAGACCGGGAATAAGGAAATGGAATGGACTGTGGTCGGCGCCGTCCGTGAATTGGGCGCACGCAGGCGCGGGCAGAATATTGCAGCTTCCGCATATGTCAATATTGACTATCTGGCCCGCATTACAGGTATGGAAGATAAGACCGCGGACATCCGTATCAAGACTGACAAGCACAGTGACGCTGCGTTGAAGGCAATGACCCAGCAGCTTGAAAACCAGTTTGATGACGCCGGGTTGCTTCGTATTTCTGTCAGTCCGAGTACCGAAAGATTGCAGGTGTTGAAAGATCACCTGATTGTCATCCAGATGTTCCTTCTGGCAATGGCGGCATTAGTCGCTGCTGTCGGTGGATTGGCGCTGGCTTCCACAATGGGTATAAACGTGATGGAACGCGCACGCGAATTCGGTATAATGCGAGCGATAGGCGCTTCAACAGATGATGTGCTGCAGATCGTTGTAGTCGAGGGGATCGTTATAAGTGTCCTGAGCTGGCTTGCTGCCATCGTTATTTCACGGCCGCTGAGCGTGATAATCGGAAACTTTGCCGGGAACATCTTTATCCGCACCGATCTTGAGCATGTCTTCCCGCCGTTTGCGGTAGTGGCATGGCTTGTACTTGTTATATTCATTGGCACTTTCGCAAGTGCTTACCCTGCATGGCGCCAAGCCCGATTGCCTGTGCAGCAGGTTTTGGCTTACGGGTGAATATGAAAGGAGGTGACACAAAATGAAAAACATTAACATGAAATCGATTATCACGATTACCGCAATACTGGTCATAATTCTGGTCCTAGGAATCATAGCCCATGTAATGGTCAATGGTCTCCCGCCGCATCTGCAACAATTGATGCAGTAAGCGGAGACCGGGAAACTGAAACAGTGGCCAGACAATTGGTTGAAGGAGCCTTAAAATGGAGGTGATAGGCGAGGTGATTCTGGTCTTACAGCCCCTCTTTTTTATGGTTCTTAAAGTCCCGGATTTTTCGTGAGGAATTTTCAGTAAATTCTGACTTATCAGAAAGATTTAAATATTCAGAATACCTATTGATAATTCAAGGTGATAAAATGGCAAAGAAAGATGAAAGCAAATCCTGCTGTGCCCCTTCAGAGATGGGCTGCTGCAAGGTCGAATCCGTAATAACTGTAGATGAAAGGGGACAGATGGTGCTTCCCAAAGAGATAAGAGAAAAAGCAAAAATTCATTCAGGTGATAAGCTGGCTGTCGTAAGCTGGGAAAAGGACGGCGAAGTAATCTGTATCTCTTTGATCAAGGTCGAGAAGCTGGCAGAGATTGTAAAGGGTATGCTTGGCCCTGTGATGAAGGATATAATAGAGAAATAAAAGGAGGTATCAAAATGAAACAAAAGGAAATCAAAAAAGTAGTACGGGAAAAATATGGAAGTATCGCCAGGGAAGAAGGCTCCTGCTGCGCTCCCGCAGTTTCATGCTGCAAAAGTGCCAGTATTGAAGAGGAAATCAGCAAAAGAATAGGATATGGCGATGATGAGCTAAACTCAGTACCTACAGGTGCGAATCTCGGTCTGGGCTGCGGGAACCCAATAGCTCTTGCCTCGTTAAAAGAAGGGGAAACAGTACTTGATCTTGGTTCAGGCGCCGGGTTTGACTGCTTCCTTGCAGCCAATAAAGTTGGAAAAGTTGGGAAAGTCATAGGCATTGATATGACACCTGAGATGCTGGACAGGGCCAGGGAAAATGCAAGGAAAGGGAATTATTCAAACGTGGAGTTCAGGCTCGGGGAGATCGAGAATCTACCGGCGGCTGATAATTCCGTCGATGTTGTCATTTCAAACTGCGTCATCAACCTCGCACCCGATAAAAGCAAGGTCTTTAAAGAAGCATTCAGGGTGCTGAAGCCGGGTGGCAGGCTGATGATATCAGATATCGTGCTGTTAAAGGAACTTCCAGAATCCATAAGGGATTCTATTGAAGCTTATATCGGCTGCGTTGCCGGTGCAACAAAGAAGGATGAATACCTGAAAACAATAAAGAATGCAGGCTTCAGAGATATACAGGTGCTTGAAGAAACGAGTTTCCCGGTTGAGTTTTTGTCTAATGACCCGGTTGGGAAGGCAATTATTGAGAAATTCGAAGTTCCGATAGATGAAATTAAAGAAATCGGGAAGTCTGTCATCAGCATCAGGGTGCAGGGAAGAAAATAGAATAGCCGGGATTAATTGAAGTTAAAAACGGGTGAATAATTTTGAAAGACATAATTGAAATTATCAAAACAAGGCGAAGCGTACGGGATTATAAGGAAGATCCCGTATCGGATGAGGATATAAAATTTCTGATAGACTGCGCAAGATACGCCCCATCGGGTATGAATATGCAGCCCTGGAGCTTTTTAGTGATACAGAAAAAAGAAGTGATAAGAAAGCTCTCTGAAAACGGCAAAAAGGCGATGATCCCCCTTGCCGAACAGATCGTAAATGATCCCAAAAAAGCACCCGGTTTCATTTCTTTTTTAAAAACAAATGGCAATAACTTGTTCCACAATGCACCTTCGCTTATAATAATCCTTGGAAATAAAAGATCAGTGACTGCCGATTGGGACTGTGCGATGGCCGCGCAGAACATGATGCTTGCAGCGCATTCCAGAGGTATCGGAAGCTGCTGGATAGGGCTTGTGATGCCAGCGCTTATGGATGAAAAGATATTGAAAGAGCTTGGGGCGCCTCCAGGCTATAAAGCGGTTGCTCCGTTGATATTCGGATATCCTCGAGGTGAAACCGTAATGCCCAAAAGAACGTAGCCTGAAGTTAAATGGCTAAGATAGAATCAGGGTCAACAAATATGAAAAATATAGCAGGAAAGAAATTGATTCTTATTGCATTGATAGTTTCTGCAATAATTGTATTGGCCTGGATTGCCCCACTGCAGAAAAGTAAATATGTACATATTGTTAGCGAAGTCGGTATTTCGCAGGGGGCGGCAGAAAATAATACGGAGATGGAAACCATAAAGGTGCATGGAACGTTCTGGAATGATGGAAACCTGGTTGCCAAAAATTTGGCTGCCGCAATAATATTTACAGATACCGCGAATAATAAAGTTGTCAGGAAAAATATTCCAATAGGTGGAGACCTGCCTCCGGACAAAGGATCAGTAATGGAATTTGATTCAGAATATACAAGAGAGAAGACCATGCCAAAAACTGATGTAAATATAACGATCCAATATGATTGGATGGAGAACGGCCAGTCAAGAACCACTTTAACGCCTGTGAATTCTGCACAGTTTCAGTAACAAGGATAACATTTTGCTTCCCAGTAGTACTGGAATAGCTTTTTGCACCATTCTCTGAATCGGTCGTCATAGCCAAAGATGGCAGTATTTTGATCGATCTTCCCATCAGGTCCGGGTAGTTCGAGCATTGAAAAACTATCGCTTACGATTACTGATATTTTAATCTCGTCCAATACTTTAGTCTCTATCTTTTTCCTGTTTTTTTCGCTGAGTAACGAGGCGGAGCATTTGTCTTCTGGAAGTATTACTCTTATTTCCAATCCCTCCTCCAATTTCTTTTCGATATAGGGCAGATGATGCCTGGGAAAATCATCCGACATGTACCACATGTAGCTCTTTATACCATCGCCCAATTTTTCATGGGTATTTAAAATATTATATACACCTGTTACTATCTCTCCTGTAGAAAGGGCGCCTATTTGTCCAAGGAGATCGAGCGGGATCTGTGCAGTGTCATGATTCAGGAAGTATCCTGATTTCTCGGATATGAAGTTCAGATCTGATATACTGGATATAACCAGCTTTCCGAATAGTGTATTATAATATCTTCCGTCCCCTTTTTTCTCGATTAACTGGCTTTCTGTTAATCTTGATAGTTGTCTTGCTGCTTCTGCCGAGTTCATGTCAATTTCTTTGATAAGACTCGTGAAAGTCATCGGCTTTTCATCCAGGATTTGTAGTATAGCAAGCCTGTTTTCAGAAGACAGTTCCGCAAATAGCTCGTAGACTTTCATTTCCCGGTTACATTTGTGTAACCTTTGTTATATTCTTTTTGCTGACTCTATATTCCTGGGCAAGGGAACCTGTGAAAGACATGGTAGTAATATGAACAGGAAAGACTGCGTCATGACAGGCATACGGTGTCGCTGCTGACGGAAATATGGGGTTCGCCCCGAAATACAGGGGCAAGATGCTTATTGGCGATGTGGCGATGATATGCGAGGGTATAATTTGTGAGACCTGTGTGGAGATCATCTCTGGGCGCCTGGCTTTTTCCTTGGGTCTGGGGGGCAGGGATGTTGTGGAAAAGTATATTCGTGAGCAGGATAGGTATGAATATTAGAGAGAAATAAAGAAAACGATAGCTACAGGCCTCGTTACATTTGTACGGGGTATACCGTAGTGACTGCCGCACGCGCTCGTTATCATGCTCTCGAAAGGCGAAAGGAAACAAAAATAACCTTCCTCAACCTGAAAAACAGGCGCGAATGAGATCAATTGGAATAATTACTCAGGAAACAAATAGTA
>CABMIH010000086.1 GCA_902386205.1 uncultured archaeon
ATGAATGAATTTAGCGGTATAAAGTGCTAATTTGGAAAATATTATTCGTTCTTTTTTAGATTAACTGAATAATTCTGCAAATATTGCCAGAATGATCTGTTTTTGATAATAATTGTCGGTCAGCCTCCTTCAGCCCGAGGTTGTTGACGTGTGCCTCGAAACATAAGAGAGTTTATCCCATAATCCTTCCGGAGCCGCAAAGGCACACAGCAGCAGTTGCATATCGCAAAATCGTATCTACAATACTTTTAATGGCTTACTGCTCACTCAAGCTCTTTTATGAACTCGCCCAGCCTGTCGCATGTGACCTTTTTCTTGGCTTCGCTGCATTTTTTGACCCTGTCAAGAAGTGAACACATCTGTTCGCGCGACAGATTATACCCCATCTTCTGCACTACGCCCTTCAACGCCTTGCTGCCAGTATGCTTGCCTATGATTATTTCCCGTTTCCCCCCCACCATTTCGGGAGCGAATAGTTCATAGGTCATGGGTTCTTCAAGGACTGCTGCAACATGTATGCCTGATTCATGCGCAAAGGCATTTGCTCCCACTATGGGCTTAGTCCTCGGGATAGGAAGTCCAGAATATTGCTCCACCAGGCCAGACAGTTCCGTAAGCCTGCTGACATCGTATCTTTCGATGACATACTGGACGCGCAGTCCAACAAGCAGTTCCTCAAGAGCGGCATTCCCGCATCTCTCCCCGATGCCGTTGACAGTGGTATGAAGCTGGAAAGCCCCTGCCTCGGCTGCACTCATGGTGTTCGCAACAGCCATGCCAAGGTCGTTATGGCAGTGGATGCATACTTTTGTTTTTATGGTTTTCTTTATCTCGCTGACAAGATAGAATGCAGTGCCGGGATTCAATATACCCACTGTATCTGCAATGCTTACGTAATCCGCGCCGTGGTCTTCCGCAGCTTTGAATATCGATTTCAGGGTATTTATATCGGTACGGGTCGCATCCTCGGCTGCGAACCTTACAGTGAGACCGTGGTCTTTTGCATAATCAAGAACGTCAAGAGCACATGATTGCGCCTCTTCAAACGTCTTGTGGTATTTGTACTTGAGATGCAGATCTGATGTTGCTATAAAGATACTGACAAAATCCACATCGCAGCGTAAAGCAACATCAAGGTCTTTTGCCACTGCGCGGGAAAGACAGCATATCCTTGCATTAAGCCCCAGATGGGCTATTTCCCTCACGATGGATTCTTCTGTTGATGAAACAACGGGGAACCCTGCTTCGATCACTTCGACACCGATGCTGTCAAGCTTTTCCGCTATCGCTATCTTCTCTTCTTTTGTGAATACCACGCCTGGCGTCTGCTCTCCATCCCTCAGGGTGACATCGCATATCTCTATATCTTTTGGTTTCGTATTAATGAATTGCATCAGGCTATTTCTTGAATAATCGGCCATCTTTATCATTTTCACTTCACCATGTTTAATCGTTACTTATATCTTTGCATTTTTTGTGCGTCGATACAATCAAAAACCCCGTACAAATACACGCCAGTAGAACAATAATACCCCTACTTGCTGCGGCTAATAATATATTCGCCCAGTTCAATGAGCGTTCTTTTTGCAGGGCTTTCATCAAATTCATCAAGGTGGCCTTTTGCAATGTCAAGCTCGTCTTTAGCAACTTCCTGCGCGTAATCTATTGAATCGGCAACAAGATGCATGAGTTCTCCATTGTTGCATTTCATCATCCTGTCGATGGAGATACCTGAACTCATGGCATCAAGCAATACGATAGAAGGCCTTCCCATAAAGAGGTCGTTCCTCACAGGTTTACCGAGGTCTTCTTCATTTGAAATGCAATCCAGGATATCATCACGTACCTGGAAGGCTATACCGACGTGATTGCCAAATTCAAGGAGGTTCCTGTTCTGTTCCTCATTTCCCCCGCCTACCATCGAACCGACCTCGGCTGCTGAACCGAAGAGTGAGCCCGTTTTCCTGAATGCAAGTTCAAGATAACTGTTCTTATCCTTTGCATAATCTACAAGTTCCATGGCTTCCCCTTCACCCATGTAGAACAGCGAATCCGCTATTGCGTATATTATCCTCGGGTCCTTTGTTGCGACCTTGAGCGAAAGGGCGGCAAGGATCTGGACTGTAAGGAGAGCCATATCGGTTCCCCACATTTTATGGATCGTGGATCTTCCGCGTCTTATTTCGGATTTATCTATGACGTCATCAAGCACAAGGGACGATGAATGTATCAATTCTATGGAGGCTGCAGCAAAACTCGCTTCACTGGCGCTGCCGCCAACGGCTTCGCATGACAGTGTAACAAGCGCGGGGCGTATGCGTTTTCCCCTTGAACCCATGGCATAGGCTACAGCAGCCGCAAGTTCAGGGGGCCTTATGCCATGAAGCAGATCCGGCAATTCTGAATCCACAAGCCTTGCCCGCTCGGCCAGAAGTTGTTCGATATCCATTACTTACTCCCATTGCCTGAAGAAAAAAAGTTCATATTGAAATGCATAATCTCAGCATAATTTAACTTATCATAAATAGACTTTTCTAATTTGTATCCAGCAATTCTCATTCAGATATCCAGTTTTCGCATCCTATCAACTGCCTCATTGATCCTGTCAACGGTTTGTGTCAATGCAAACCTTATGTATCCTTCGCCGTATTCACCAAATCCAATACCGGGCGTCGCGACTATTCCTGCTTTTTCAAGCAGCATCCTGGTGAAATCGAAGGATTTGCCTTTAACGCGCACCCATACATAGAATGTAGCCCTTGGAGGTTTTACCCGGAGCCCGAGTTCGTTTAAGCCCGCCAGCAGTACGTCACGTCTCTCCTTATATACCCGGTTCATTTCACGGACACAATCCTGGGGGCCTGTGAGGGCCGTGATGCCCGCCTCCTGGACGGCTTCAAACGCGCCCGAGTCCACATTTGTTTTTACCTTGCCAAGACCCGCAAGAATGTCACGGTTCCCTACGGCAAAACCGATCCTCCACCCTGTCATATTATATGTTTTGGACAGTGAGTGCATCTCTATACCAACTTCTTTTGCGCCGCTTACATTAAGGAAACTGGGTGCTTTGTAACCATCGTAAGCCATTTCAGAATAGGGATTATCATGGATTACAAGGATTTCATTATCATTTGCAAAATCCACTACTTCATCAAAAAATTTAAGGGAAGCCGTTGCTGATGTCGGATTATTCGGATAATTGAGGAACATGAGCCTTGCTTTTTTAGCGATACCGGCCGGGATGGCATCAAGATCAGGGAGGAAATCGTTATCCTCAAGCAATGGCATTTTGAAAGGTTTGCCATCCGCAAGTATCGACCCGATGTTATACACTGGGTATGCCGGGTCAGGAACAAGAGAGATGTCACCCGGATTCAGGAACGCAAGCGGTATATGTGCTATGCCTTCCTTTGAACCTATTAGCGTTAGAACCTCATCTTCGGGATTTAGGTCAACGTTCATGATCTTTTTATACCACGTTGCTGCCGCTGTCCTGAAAGACAGTAGTCCCTCGTAGGAAGGATAGCGATGTCTTTCTGGATTTTTGACAGATTCTTTCATGGCTTCCACGATATGGGATGGTGTAGGCAAATCCGGGTCGCCAATGCTCAGGTTGATAACATCGACGCCCTTCCTGGCGATCTCAGCCTTCGCTTTGTCGATGGCCGCAAATAAATAAGGGGGTAATGAATTTATCCTGTCGGCGTACATAATCATCCAGCGCTCTCATGTTGTTTATGGTATATAAGATATGAGTTTTGTTCATCAAAAGTATTAAAATTAGACATGATATACTCAGTGCATGGATTATCGCAAAGGTTCGATTGGACGTTTATTCGTCGCAAGAATAGACCACTCTGAAGATTTGCTCGCCGAACTGTCGGGCCTGGCCAGCAAAGAAAATATAAGATCAGCTTTTTTCGTGATGCTCGGGGCTGTGGGCAGTGCGCGTTTAGTAATTGGCCCGAAAGAAAAATCAGTCCCGCCTGAGATAGTGTGGTCAACATTCAATGATGCACGGGAGATAATCGGCGTGGGCAACATATTCTGGGAAAACGGCGCTCCCAAAATACATCTTCACGGGGCGGCAGGCAATAGTAAAGGGATCGTCATGGGATGTATCAGGAAAGAGGCTGAAGCTTTCATGGTAGTTGAGGTTTTCATAGTGGAGATGGATATTCCGGCAGAAAGGGTTTTTGATGAAAAAATTGGTTTTTCGCCGGTGAGATTCCCGGGTTAGAGAGGCGGAAATATGCACCATGCACTCAGGTTTTATAGCATTCACCAGGAGCTTGCGGTCAGGTTCTACATGTTCGGTGCTAAGTTCACAAAGCTCCCGTTCATCGGGAAGTACCTGATCTCTTTGATTGACCATTATGCCATCACCCAGCACGCTGCATTTATTTTAACGCATGAAGAAGCAAAGAAGATCATAAGCGCTGCTACAAGCATCGCTGTGGGGGACTGCAAATGCAGGAAGGTCTTTCGGAACTGCGACAACCCTGTCAGGGTCGATATAGTTTTCGGGGTCGGTTTTGATGTTTTTACAGAAGTGAGAAAAGATGAGTACACGGAAATTAGCAGGGAAGAAGCCCTTGATATAATAGATGAATGCAAAAAGCACGGGCTTATCCAATCCCTCCTGAAATGCCAGAACGATTTTTATGCGATATGCAACTGCTGTCCCTGCTGCTGCGTACCTTTGAGGCTGCGAAAGGATTACGGGATAAAAGGGGCCTGGGTGAAAGATTCGGTTGCCGTCGATAAACTGCTGTGCTAAAGGACGGTCTTTGAGTCTCTCAACGAAAGAAGCGGAATGAGCTTTTCGGTTATTGGATTTCACTCAAATCCGAATCAAGGACAGCTTCATAAAATTTTTTCAGAATTCCAGGAGTATAAGTCTCTAATATAATTATTATCATTAATTTTATATAACTTAAACTTAATTATATAATGAAGTTGATTATATGGACTTAAAAAGTTATCCAAAGGAATATGCAAGGATAACACTTGCAAGCATCAAAACTCCTGCTGAATTCTTCCAGGGAATGAGCGGAGAAGGCAGAGGGTATCTCAAGCCCCTTGCATACATGCTCGTATCCGGTATTATTTACAATATTGGAATTTTTTTGGGATTTTTCGTTTACCCTGAAAGCATTAGTCTATTTTCCTCAGCAGGTTTTTTCCTGACAGCAGTACTATCTTTTCTTCTCATCATCTTTTCAATCATACAAACGTGTTTATACATTGGCCTTATGCATCTTGCAGTCCTGATCGTTGGCGGGAAAGCAAAATTCAACGATACATTCAAGGTCGTGTGCTACTCGTTCTCACCATTAAATTTTGCATGGATATTCGGATTTGGTACGTTCCTGGCAATTTCTTTTAAGAACATGGCTGTCATGTTAGTATCCCTCCCTTTGATGATGGCTCTTTTCGTCTGTTTACTTTACATATATTACATCGAAGTGATCGGGCTGTCGGTAACTTCAGGAATAACAAGGCTCAGGGCATTTGCGGCAGTATTGATACAACTCTTCATTTACACTATGATTGTATTTATTCTGTTAATGGTCCTGGTGCTATTTTTTATGTTTACCCAGCCGATCAACTACAGTTATTCTCCCGCTCCTTATAATACCCAGAGCTATGGAAAATACAGCACTGATATCCGGAATTATGAAATATATAATACGACCGTCTATGCCGGTTCGACCCCTCAGATAGACGGCATCGTTGACACGAGGGACGCTTGGTATGAGGGCGAGAAAATCTATACAATAGCGAGGGGAAAAAATTATAATATTACTACAAAGCACGATTTTGAGAATATCTATATCCTGATGGAATGGGAAGGCCCTCCTGAATGGGAAGATATGATGGCTCTGTATTTCGAGCAGGACGGCAGTACCCAGGACTTCACACTAACCAGCGGGCTCGCTGACAATTATTACCAGGGGCATTATAAGTACGGCCCGGATAGTTTCCGTGATGCCCACTATGATTCTGGATATACTGTTAGTGAAGTACAAAATGGGAATCTGAAGAGCAGCTATACAGATGGTTCATGGAAACTGGAATGGCAGATACCCATGAAATCAGGGGATGAATTTGATATTTATATTGATACATATCCAACGCAGGTCGGATTTTCCATATTAAACGATAGAAATGGGGCAAGTGGTATCTGGCCCCCTTCTGCGGATATGTACGACCCGAAGACATGGGGAAGCATGACTATTGTTGATGGTAAAAAAATATAAAAATTTTTAACATAGAGAGGTTTAGATCATGGCAGTCGAAATTGAAAAGGCGTTAAAATATCCGTTGAACTTCAAGCCTTTGTTTATGCTGGGAATGTTGTTTTTCATAGTATTGATTTCTTTGTTCATACCGTCAATTTTTTTCAGTAAAGATGTGCTGACAGGCACTGCGAGCGATGGGATTTTTTCCCTGATAATATTATACTCTATCTTCTTTGTTACCACGCTGGTACTTCTGTTTACATTCTTCAATGGATATATGGTGAGCGTATCAAGGAGCATCGTAGCAGGGAATAACACAAAAGCACCAGAGATAAAAGATATTGTCAGGATTTTTATTGACGGCATAAAATATGAGGTTATTAGTCTTGTATATACCATAGTTCCAGTATTGTTTCTCATATTGGCGGTGATGACCACTTATTTATTGATAGCTGCTGTTTTCCGTCCCCTGGCTGAAGGTATCACCATATTGATGGGGTTTTTATATTTATTCTTATTATATCCCCTGTTCTTCGTATTTCATATAGCGGGCGCGCACTTTGTCAGGACAGGCTCCGTCAGAAAGGCCCTTAATATTCCATACATATATTCACTTGTTTTTGGCAATATCAAGGCTTACACTATCGATTTCTTTATTTATTTCATTGTTACCCTAGTCTATTCGATTGCCATCATGGTCCTTGTGACATATCCTTTTGTATTAGTAGCCAGTTACGTGGCAGGGCAGTATATATTCACAATGTTTTACCTGGAATCTACAGGGTTCATTGCAGAACCTGAAAAGCCTGCTGCACCATCTTAATATATATATAAACAGACCAGCATGCGCTTCTTATAACCCGTAAAAGGTGAAAACCATAATAGCTGAAAAACTAACCAATTTATTAAAATGTTATTTTAAAATTTATTATATAAATATTTTGTAGTAATCTTTATATATCATCAACACTAACTTAAAGTTAGTAACCTCAAGTCACTAACTCGGGGTGAAGCACAGACATGGAATCAGCACAATTGTTAGACATACTCGGAAACGGGAACAGGAGGAAGATCCTCCAGCTTCTGGCAAGCCGGCCCTGCTATATGAGCGAGATAGCAGAACGGCTGGATGTAGGCGCCAAAGCGATACTCGGACATCTCCTGCTCCTTGAGCAATCAGGTCTGATCGAAGCCAGCGTAGATAACCAGCGGCGCAAATATTTCCACATTACGGACAACCTGCGATTGGAAGTGTTTGTGTCGCCCTACTCCTTTGAAGTAGAGACCACGGCTTTTACAGTATCTGAGGGGTCACAAAGACCGGGGACTGAAGCATCTGCAATAGCCGGCCTGAAATCCCTTTGCGGGGAGATACATGAGCTTATGGAAAGGCGGCGGCAGGTGATGCAGGAATACCAGGACATCCAGGCCGGCATCGCAAGGGCAATGGGGTCTGGAATGGACGCGATAGAGGAAATTGCCCAGGACAATGTGGAGGCCGAAATACTCTATAACCTGCTAAAAGGCCCCTCGAATATGAGGGAACTATCCATGCAGCTTGAAATACCCGAATATGTGCTTGAAGGATATCTTGAAAGACTGGAAAAAAAAGAATTGATAAGAAGAGATATAAATAAATACAGCATAGTATAAAAATATACGGAGGTTAGAAAAATATGTTCAAAGGATGGAGAAGACCCGAGAAGGGTTTTTTTGATGAATTTGAGAGGCAGTTTGAAGAAATGAATGAATTAATGAACCGCGTGATACAATCTACGGGCAAGGAGCCGCTTGTTTATGGATTCAGCCTGCAGGTCGGGCCAGACGGCATCCCGCATATTGAACGCTTCGGTAATGTTACGCCGATGGATGCAGGCACTGGCGTGAGAGAACCCTTTACGAGTTCGATAATGGACGAAGAGAATAATGAACTCAGGATAACTGCCGAGATGCCGGGGATCCAGAAAGAGGAGATCCAGGTCAATGCAACTGAGGACGAAGTAACCATAAACGCTGACGGTGAACGCAAATACAGCAAGAAACTGAAGACCGCATGTCCCGTTGATCCTGACAGCGCGAAAGCAAAATACAATAATGGGGTGCTTGAAGTCACTTTCAAGTTAAAAGAACCCTTGAAACCAAAAGGAAAAACAATAACGATCGAATAAAAATCGAATAAATTATTTAAAAAATAATAAATATGCCAATAGAAAAAAAAGATAAAACCGTTACACTGAAAGTCGGTGAAGCGAAATCCTACGATGCCGGAAGAGGCATCGCAAGGATAGACCCTGAAGTCGCTTATGAACTGGGGCTGCAAACAGGCGACGTTATAGGTATTGAAGGCACAAAAAAGACGGCGGCCCTGATATGGCCGGGTTATCCCGAGGACAGGAATTCGGGTTTGATCCGCATCGACGGAACGGTGAGACGAAATGCAGGTTCCAGTATTGACGACAGGGTACATATTCATAAAATACAGACCGCCCCTGCTGAAAAAATCCTTTTCGCCCCAACACAGCCTTTGAAGATCCAGGGAGGGGAGGCTTATCTTGCCCATAATCTTGAAGGGCGGGTAATTACCCGCGGCGATGTCGTTGAATTAAATATCATGGGCAGGCGGGTTGACCTTGTGGTCATATCCATAAAGCCTATTATTGACTCGGTCATAATCCGCGACGGCACACAGATCGAGATAAGCGAGAAACCGGCAAAGGAAATGCCGACAATCCCCAGGGTATCTTATGAAGACATAGGCGGCCTGGGAGACGAAGTAAGAAAAGTGAGAGAGATGATAGAACTGCCGCTGCGCCACCCTGAGATTTTCGAACGGCTCGGAGTGGAAGCCCCGAAAGGCGTTCTGCTTCACGGCCCTCCCGGCACAGGCAAGACTCTCCTTGCAAAAGCTCTTGCTTCTGAAACAAATGCTAATTTCCTGACCCTGAGCGGTCCTGAGATCATGAGCAAATTCTACGGTGAATCCGAGGAAAGGCTGCGGGAGATTTTCAAACAGGCCGAGGAGAATGCCCCAAGCATCATACTGATAGACGAGATAGATAGCATTGCCCCGAAAAGGGAGGAAGTCACAGGCGAAGTTGAACGCCGCGTTGTGGCCCAGTTGCTTGCAGTGATGGACGGTCTCAAAGCAAGGGGCAAAGTAGTCGTCATAGGTGCGACAAACCGGCCCAACGCCATTGATCCTGCACTTCGCCGCCCCGGCAGGTTTGACCGCGAGATCGAGATCGGGGTACCTGACAGGAAGGCGCGTCTTGAAATAATGCAAATACACACGAGGGGAATGCCCGTTACCGAGAACGTGAGCCTTGAAAAATTAGCCGACCTGACGCACGGTTTTGTGGGTGCTGATCTTGCCGCGCTTGCGCGGGAGGCAGCCATGTGCTCCATCAGGCGCGTCCTGCCTGAGCTTGATCTTGATGTGCAGAGCATACCAGCCGAGATATTGAACAAGATGACAGTAACAGGCGATGACTTTAACAACGCCCTGCGCGAGATGACACCCTCTGCACTTCGTGAAGTCTTCATCGAATCGCCCAATACCCACTGGAGCGAGATCGGAGGACTTGAGGACGCAAAACAGGAATTGAAAGAGGCCGTAGAATGGCCCATGAAGTATCCTGCGCTTTTTAAACATTTAAACGCCAGGCCGCCCAAAGGTATCCTCCTTTACGGCCCTCCGGGGACTGGCAAGACCATGCTTGCAAAAGCTGTTGCCACCGAGAGCGAAGCGAATTTCATAAGTGTGAAAGGGCCTGAGTTCCTGAGCAAATGGGTCGGGGAAAGCGAGAAAGCGGTTCGCGAGACCTTCAGAAAAGCGAAACAGGCTGCACCCTGCATAATTTTCTTTGACGAGATTGATTCCATAGCACCGGCGCGCGGGACCGGGTCGGATTCCCATGTCACAGAGAGAGTGGTAAGCCAGATACTATCTGAAATAGACGGCCTTGAGGAATTGCACAACGTCACCATAATTACAGCGACAAACAGGCCTGATATACTCGATCCGGCATTGCTTCGCCCAGGCAGGATCGACCGCCTTGTCTTTGTGTCTCCCCCTGATGAGAAAGCAAGGTATGAGATATTCAGGATACACACGGCAAAAACACTTCTCCAGGATGATGTTGACCTGAACAAGCTGGCTGAGGACACAGATGGTTTCACGGGTGCTGACATAGCATCGATATGCAATGAGGCTATCATGCTTGCCATAAGAGAATATATAAATTCGGGAAAATCCACGGATAATGCCTTGATCAACGATTTGAAAGTGGGCTACCATCATTTCAGGGATGCAATGACTAAAGTAAAACCGTATTCCAAGAAGGAGATGGAGAAATACCAGAAGATATCAGAGAACTTTATATACCAGTAGCAGAAAGAAAAACGAAAAACAGTGTGACCTGAACCATAAATTAAAAAACTTTTTTTTATTTCGCTGATAGGGAAGAAATCCTGAAATTTTCTACAATCATAATCATAATTGTAATAACGATATATTTATGTAGAAGAAAGTGTAAATCAAAATAAAGTGTTGGTAAAATAGCTGGGTGTTACAGCACTTTACAATAGAAATAAAAATGGGAGGCGATATGAATATTAAAGATAGTAAATACATCCGTTTGCTCAAGAGCCTTGTGGTTTTAAGCTGGGTGATATATTCGACCTTCATACAAACAGCAAGTGCAGGAACTGTTGAGGAAGGAGTAACGGTAAATCCCTGCAATTACAGGTTTATGGGTTTTGAAAACGGAAATGACGGCGATGTTATAGGAAGTACAATACCAGGATTACAGTTCACTACAACAAATGGAAATGACTGGATAATAGGTGACTTTTCAACCGGAAATTATAATGGCAAATGGCCTTATGGAATATTCACAAGCGACGGCTATAAATGGACATGGCTGGGAGCGTCTCAATCGGCAGGACGAATTGACTTTACCTATGGTACTGCGTCTTATCTCAGTATATTGACAAGTACGGAGTCAGGGCTTACTCTGGAGGCCCTAAATGCAAATGGCGATATACTTGACAGCGCGGTTGCCAATCCAAACGTGGATACGGGATGGATGACCAGGCTGACTGTGAGTGTCGGTTCACCCGATATTTCGTATATCAATATCCATGATACAGGAAACTTTTTCCTGATCGATGATATATGTACTGATGCCCCGGCTGAGCCAAATGTTGTTATTCCAGAATTCCCGGTGATAACACTGCCTGTAATATCAGTAATAGGCTTTATGTTCCTTTTTCAGAGGAAAAGGCGCAAATAATTTCCTTATTTATTTTTTTTAACATCTTTTTTAACTGATGATAAGCATAAAAAAGGATAAATAGCCGTAATTTAATAAAAGATATAGATATGGGATTTTATGATAAAATTCTCAATAAAAAGAAGTCGAATCCCGGCAGCGAGGTGAAAAAACCGGATATGCCAGGCGGGCCTGCAAATGAAAATCCTGATAAGGCGGGCAATTCTGATGCCTCCATGTGGAGTAATAAGGGTAATGACCTGGTCGAGAGCGGTATGTATGCCGAAGCAGTCCAGTGCTATGACAAGGCTCTTGCGATAAAGCCGGGCTCGGTGGAAATATGGAACAATAAGGGACTTGCGCTGGCAAGAACCGAACGCCATGCTGAAGCCATCCAGTGTTATGATAAAGCCCTTGAGATCGTTCCTGGCGATTTTGAAGTATTATATAATAAAGGCATCGCACTTTCTCATATTGGGAAATATCCGGAAGCGATACAATGTTTTGATAAACTTATCGAGACACATCCTGCTGATGCGGGTGCATGGGGCAGCAAGGGTGATGTGCTGTTTGAGAGCGGGAATTTTGAAGAAGCCCTTAAAACGTATGATAAATCGATCGAAATAAATCCAAAGGATGAGACAGTATGGAATAACAAGGGATTAGCATTCGTAAGGCTCAATCGTTTCAAAGAAGCCATTGAATCATATGATAAAGCGCTTGAAATAAATCCGAAGATCGAGAAAATCTGGAGCAATAAAGGGTGTGCCCTTGCAAGAATGAAGGAAACCGGGGATAAAGTCGATTTACAGAAAATAGCTGCCTCGATGCCGGGGGATGAGACTGGAATACCAGTTACTGGAGCAGTGCCTCCAGTGCCAGATGCTGCGATATATGAATCCGTTACGGAACTGGTTTCAGGGACAATCAATCCTGTCGAAATGGAAAAGACCATATCAGTACCAGGAGAAGAGGAAAATAAGCCTGCGATTACAGTAATACCCCTGCCTGTGCAGGATACCGTAAAACCAGAACCCGTTACGGTACAGACCACAGAGGTGATCAATCCGGTGGAGACGGAAAAGACAATACCCTCAACGGCAGAACCAATTACCAGGGAACCGGGATCAGTACAATCCATAAAAAAAGCAGAGGAACATCTGATTAAAGGGAATGCATTGTTCTCAAAGGGAAAGCTTGAGGATGCTATTGAATCATATAACAGGTCTTTAAAGATATTTCCAGGGAATAATACTGCCTGGAACAATAAAGGGCTGGTCTTGGCAAAGACCGGGAAGCTTGCTGAAGCCATCAAATGCTATGATACGGCACTTGAGATCGATTCAAATGATTCTGTCGCATTAAGTAATAAAGGAAGCGCGCTTTATAAAAAAGGGGATTTTAGGGATGCTATGAAGTGTTATAATTCTGCTCTGAATT
This sequence comes from uncultured archaeon, assembly GCA_902386205.1. Lineage (GTDB taxonomy): Archaea > Halobacteriota > Methanosarcinia > Methanosarcinales > Methanoperedenaceae > Methanoperedens. The sequence goes on from CABMIH010000086.1 coordinate 12,959, forward strand.
TAAATCCTGATAGCAAGACCGCCATGCATGGCATGGAAATTTGTTTGAAAAAATTAAAAAATATGAAATAGTAAAGATAATAAATACAATTTCCTGCTTTTCTGAAATAATCATCATCGATATTATGAGCATTATGGCTAACCTTATAAGGTTGAAAAATAACATTATTTAAGAAAGAAAAAATTGAGGATGAAAAATGCCCGGCGTAAAAAAGGCAGGCGTAAAGCAGACGCCAGTAACGCAGTTTATCGCAGAAAAACCATCTGTTAATGGAATTGCTCCCGCCCCACTGGCGCAGGTACTGCCAAAACCATCTTCAGTAAGTGGAATTGCTCCCGCCCCACAGGTACAGGTTCCGGCAAAACCATCATCAGTTAATGAAATTCCCCCTGCCAATGTATCGGCAGAACTTCAACAACAGCTTAACCGCACCACAGGTATAGCTATTCTTGACCGTACCCTGGGCGGGGGTTTGCCTTCAGGTTCGGTCGTTTATATATATGCGGATGCAAAATCCATGGCTGAAGTCTTCTTATACCAATTTACGCAGGCCCGCAAAACCTATTACTTCTCAAATGAGAGACGTCCTGCGTATGTACTTCGCGACATCAAGAATTTCGGTTTTAAATCAGAGGGTATTACTTTCATAGATGTATATAGTGAATATTATATAACACCTCATGGGGAAATGGTGGATAATGTAGGAAATGAGTTCGTGGATGCCAAGATAGTGGAGTTCACGGAATATAACCTGAAAAAGATAATGGCTGACGAAGTAAAGGATTTAAACCTGATCTTTGACTCATTTTCTTTTTACCTGAACCTCAATGTCAATCCCGGAATATTAAAAAGGCTCATCAATGTAATTTATGAATTAACAAAAAATCTCAACTGTGTTACTTTTTTATACGGCCTCAAGGATACGCATGAAAAGACCCTTGAAAATGAGATCTTAAAATCGTGCGATGTGATATTTGATGTAGAACTTGAAAAGAATTCGGATAAGATCTCTAACAAACTGTCAATACCAAAAATAAGAGGCAGGGTCCCGACGTCTGAAATGATCAAGTTCAGGGTCGGCGACGGAGTCCAGATCGATACCACCAAAGATATTGCATGATCACCGTGCGGGTTTTGAACGCGGGATACGGATAATATCGCCGTATATTGCACCATATTTACGTTTCAGCCCCGAATATCCGTATTTCAAAAAAACGCTTAATTCGGGCCTGGTCGTAGATTTGATATATTCATCGGTACAGACTGATATCAGCTTATCGTAACTCTTCCTGGAATTGCCGTGTGCATAGTTCTTGCCCGGAAAGCGCCTGACGTCACCGTTAAATAAAGGGGAAATATGATACAATTCATGCAATACCGTTGCCAGCTTGTTCTTGTGATCCCCGTGATTAAGAAAACGTGGTAAATGAAAATAAACGACATACAGGATATTGTTCCCATTAATTAGGACTTCAGGGAAGATATATTCAGTCCCGCGGCAGACCCTTGTCCTTGAGCCTCCTTCGAATCGCAATGGCCGAAGTTTTGCAACAACGCCATCCCTCCTGTGGTTTGAAGGTGATATCGCAATAAAGATTTTATTAAGTGCAATATGGCTAAAATCAGGATGGGTCTTAACAATATCTTCCACCAGCCTTTTCATGTTGGCGGTAAAATCAAAACCTGATAAGCTATTTTTTCCTGAATTTGCGGGCTGCATCTTTTAGCGCCTCGATCCCAGGCAATTTTTCACCTGCTAAATAATCGATGCAGGCGCCTCCGCCTGTGCTGACATGGGAAAATTTACTGGAAATCCCGAATTTTTCTGCCGCCGCAGCAATATGCCCGCCCCCGATAACCGAGAATCCGGCCTGGGCTCCAGCCCTGATGAGTTCATTCGTCCCCAGAGCAAAGGCCTCTTTTTCAAATACCCCTGCCGGCCCGTTCATCACTACTGTTTTTGCGCTGCTGATTTCCCTTGAGAATTTGACCATCGTCTCGATGCCGATATCGTGGATGGGTGAATCTGAGTTAAGTTTGCTGACCTTTTCTTCAACACGTTCATCATCCTTATTCAATGCAACATCGACAGGCAGCCAGATGTTATCCCTGAATCGCGAAAGTAAGTCGCTTGCAAGGCCGATCTGGTCCGAATAACCCTGTTTTTCGATAAAATTAATGTTCGAGCTTCCGATATTAACACCTGAGGCCGCAAGGAATACATTTGCGACGACCCCCGTGACCAGTACTTTATCGGCGCACCCTCTTTCAAGTACGTTTTTCGTCACTTTGATGGAATCGTCCACTTTCGCTCCTCCGAGCACATATACGCACGGGCGTTCACTGCATGAAAGTCCCCTGTTCAGGGAGTCGATCTCTTTTTCCATTACTCTTCCCGCGATGCTTGGCAGTACATGTGTAAAGCCTGTGACTGAAAGATGTGACCTGTGGGAAACCGAGAAAGCGTCGTTCATGAAAATATCGCAAACCGTAGTAAGACGCTTTACCATATGGGTTTTCGCATGCTCTTCCGGTTTTCTCTCAAGGGATTCTTCGGAATAGAAACGGCTGTTTTCAAGCAGGATTATCTCGCCGGCGTTCATTCTCATTATGGATTCCAGTGCATTGGAGCCGAATATATCATCGATATAGTCTATGTTTCTTCGCATTAGTTTTGATAATAGTCTTGAATGGGGTTCCATTGTTGTAAAATCGCTTTTACCCGGGCGGCTCTGGTGGGACATGATAACGATTTTGGATTCTTCAAGTTCTTTCAGGGTAGTGATATGGCTCCTAAACCTGCTGTCATCCAGGATTATGCCTTTTGGGTCCATGGGCGAGTTAAGATCAAGCCTGCATAATACTGTTTTTCCTTTTGTTCTAATGTCGTCGATTGTGAGATAATCCCGCATAAAGGGATTTTAATTCTTTGAGGATAGCTATAAATTTAGCGATTAGGTTAAATAAATTTTTAAACTATGACAGATATGTAATTGAAAGGTAATTAATCGAGGTGGCTTCATGGAAGAAAAAAAGAATACTACGGCTTTAGGTATAGATGAAAATATAGAAGGGCTGCTGTGCTATGTCCTGGGTTTTCTAACCGGAATATTGTTTTTGATACTGGAAAAAGAGAATAAATTCGTAAGGTTCCACGCAATGCAATCAACTGCCACGTTTATAGTCCTGTTCGTGGTTTTAATTGTACTCGGGTTTATACCATTTATCGGATGGCTGATAGCGCCCCTCATTGGTTTGCTGGGATTTATCCTATGGCTGCTATTGATGTATAAAGCATACAATAAGGAGAAATATAAACTGCCGGTAGTTGGCGATTTTGCCGAAAGCCAGATCAAATAATCTGATGGCTGCGCCCGGGCCTGCCCCGGCGCTTATTTCTTTTCATTAAACCTGCTATATATTTATCTCCACACCGTAGACTTTTTCAGGATTCTCTTTATGTATCTTCCAGAATACATCCTCGCCCCATTCTGGAATAAGTTGTTTTGTCCTTTTCGGGACTGTCTTTGGCCCAAGCACTGAGCCCGGCCTTTTCAGGTCGTCGATGTAATCTGTTTCCATCATGAAGCGTGTGCCTTCAGCGAGGGCTTTCTGTATCGCATCTTCACCTGCCAAGACGCTTGGGAAAATACCTGCCTTTTCACAGGCTTTCACCATCGGCGGCGAAAAATGTTTTACAACTTTTTCAGGAGATAATCCTGCATCCCTTGCCATCTTTCCGATCTCTTCAAGCGTCCCCTCTGTTGCGCTTTCGGTATGCAACTGGACTGCGCACGCCGAATCCTTCGCAAGCCCAAAGCTGTGGCGCATTATGTCGTTTGAGGCGTCCCATAATTTTGGTTCCACTTCATAATGGGGTCGCCCGGATTTTAATCCGATTGCCCTGCCGTTATCCACATATTCGCGCGCCACTTCAAGCCCGCCTTTCATTATCTCCACGGCGCGCGCGAGGCCGAATCTCCCGTAAAATTTATTCAGTTCGGCAGGATGCACCCCGAGCACCACGAATACCTTTACTTTCTCAGCTTCCTCTGCCATGCGCGCGATTTTCAAAACCCTGTCAAAGACCTTCCTGTAATCTTCGGGTGCGCTTATCTCGATGCCCAGCGACCATGGGGGAAGCGAGACAAGGACAATGTGCGTTCCCCCGGCGCGCGCGAATTCGCGGACGGCTTCGAGGCATCTGCCGCTGGGGTTGAGATGCATGTGGTTGTCGAGGATGGGGAGGGGGGTCATGGTACGGCAACTCCAAAAATAGGAATTCTCTGCCATCCGATTTGCGAATATAGCACAATCAAATCCTCCGCCCACACGCCCAATTCCGCCGCCAGCCGCGCCGCCTCCTCGACGCACTCATCAAGCTCTCCGCGCTCGATGCAGGGCGCGAGTTTTTGGAGGAATTCGTCGATTGTGCTATTTTCTGTCATAATTTTGAATTTTTTGGGATTAAGGCGGAAATAAGAATATTCGTATCTTTTACGAACCCAATCTTAATTTTCTCTTCTCTTTTTTCCATACCTCTCCTCTTATTTTCTCAAGTTCCTTTAAATCCTCCTCACCGATGTCCAATTTTTTCAAGGTTTCTTCTATCAATTCTCTTTTTTTGCCTTCAAGAGCCAGTATTCTCTCCATTTGAAGCATTACGAGTTCTTCATCCACCCATTCCGGAACCTTAATTAAAATCAGTTTCATTATTTTGCCTCTCTGTCATATTATAATGCGAAACGTTTGTAAAATCATATTTCTATTAGCTTATATATATAATCGATTTAGTAAATGATGACTGATCTCTAAGCCTTTTATATATTCTCAATCCGCGCCGCCTCCTCGACGCACTCATCAAGCCCTCTGCCTCGATGCAGGGCTATTGTAACTTGTTACGTGCGACAAGAAGTTGCATCATAAATTGCAGAAATGCCTCTCCCTCCATTCGGAGTGACCTCATTATGGCATGCGTTTTCAGTAATGAAAAGGTGTGAAGCCCATAAGAC
>CABMIH010000087.1 GCA_902386205.1 uncultured archaeon
AAACTTTTACGGCCTCCTTGAGGTATCTTTCAAGGTCGCGCTCGTCGTAAACTATCTCCATTGCCCGCCCGCCAAGCACATACGAAGGGCGGACAAGCACGGGGTACCCGATCCTTTTTGCTTCGTTGAAAGCTTCCTTGTAATTTGTTGCGCATCCTGCCTCGGGCTGCAATATACCCAGTTTCTTCATCATGGCATTGAAGCGTCCCCTGTCCTCGGCAATATCCATGTCGTCAGGCGTGGTCCCAAGGATAATAGTGTTTAGGTCAGCCCTCCGGTCAAGTTCCTTCTTGAGCGGGATGGCAAGGTTCACTGAGGTCTGCCCCCCGAACTGGACCATCACGCCATAAGGGCGTTCCCTGTCTATCACATTCATGACATCTTCAAGCGTCAGCGGCTCAAAGAACAGCTTGTCCGAGGTATCGTAGTCTGTTGAGACCGTCTCAGGGTTGTTGTTGATTATGTGCGTCTCAATTCCTTCATCCCGCAGGGCGGTGACCGCATGGACGGTGCAGTAATCAAACTCAATACCTTGTCCGATACGGATCGGGCCTGAGCCGATAATAAGAACTTTCTTCTTATCTCCCGGGGCGGCTTCGCACTGGTCCTCGTACGTGGTATAATAATACGGCGTGGCGGCTGCGAATTCAGCTGCGCATGTATCCACCATCTTATAGGTCGGGATTATCCCGTTCTTCCTTCGCATGTCGTTTATTTCTTCACGTGTCCTTGTGCACAAAAACGCTATCCGCTCGTCGCTTAATCCCATGCGTTTGGCTTTCTTTAGGTTATCAACAGATAGCTCCTGTTTTATTATATCTTCCATATTTATGATATTCAGTATCTTCCTGATGAAGAACGGGTCAATATTCGTTATCCTTGAAATCCCTTCGACCGTCCTGCCATTCCTTAATGCATGGTAGATGACGAACAGGCGTTCATGTGTGGGATTATGCAGAATATCCAGAATTTCATCATTTGTCCATTCCCTGAACCCGAAATACATATCCACTTCAAGCGAACGGATGGCTTTCTGGAGCGCCTCTTCGATAGTGCGCCCGAAGGCCATCACTTCCCCTGTGCTTTTCATAGCAGTGGTAAGATGTTTATCTGCTGTGACGAATTTGTCAAAAGGCCAGCGCGGGATCTTGACAACGGTATAATCTATCGCTGGTTCAAAAGAAGCGGGAGTTTTCTTTGTGATATCGTTTGTGATCTCATCAAGCGTCATGCCTATTGCGATCTTTGCTGTGACGCGGGCTATCGGGTAACCTGTGGCCTTTGAGGCAAGGGCCGAAGAACGCGAAACCCTGGGGTTCACCTCGACTATCCTGACCTCGTCATCGCGCACTGCAAACTGGATATTGCATCCCCCTTCGATCCCAAGAGCCCTGATTATCTTGATCGATGCACTGCGAAGCTTCTGGTGGTCTGAATCGGACAGCGTCTGGGAAGGCGTCACCACAATGGACTCGCCGGTATGTATGCCCATCGGGTCGATATTCTCCATATTGCATATCACGATACATGTGTCATTTTTGTCACGCATCACCTCATATTCAAATTCCTTCCATCCGATGATGCTTTCCTCTATGAGCACCTGGTGGATCCTTGAGAGTTCAAGCCCGCGCCCGGTTATCGCAAGCAGTTCATCCCTTGTGCGGGCGATGCCCCCGCCTGCGCCGCCGAGGGTGTATGCAGGACGGATTATAAGCGGAAGCCCGAGTTCTTTTATCAGCTCCTCTGCATCTTCCAGGTTATTCACGGCCTTTGAGCGCGGGACTTTTTCCCCGATGCTTATCATCTTTTTTTTGAACAGATCGCGGTCTTCCGAATCCATTATGGCCTGGAGCGGTGTGCCCAGAAGTTCCACCCCGAATTTGTCAAATACACCCATCTCCGCAAGTTCGGATGTGATATTAAGCCCGGTCTGGCCTCCCAGTCCAGCGATAATGCCGTCCGGCCTCTCGCGTTCTATTATCTTTTCCACGATATCGGGCTCAAGCGGCTCAATATATATGGAATCGGCCATATCCGTGTCCGTCATTATGGTCGCAGGGTTGCTGTTGACAAGAACGACTTTTATTCCTTCTTCACGAAGTGAGCGGCATGCCTGGCTGCCTGAAAAATCAAACTCCGCCGCCTGGCCTATCATTATGGGGCCTGAGCCTATCAGAAGGACTTTTTTGATATCGGGTCTTTTTGGCATCTTACCTCGAATCTACCTGATTTTTAGGCTTAGATGTCATGACCTGTTATTAAATCATATCCTGGCAAATTATGTTATGCGGCGGAAAATAAGAAATCACTTTTTCCTGTTTCTTAATACTCCTGCCATAATGAACAATGCCAGGACAACAACGCCCGCAAATCCGGGAGAGGGTTTCGCTGCGTCTTTTTGAGCGGAATCCTGCCCGGCCGGAGCGGGGATCGTTTCAGATTTTAATGTGACAGCCCCTGATAGCGGATAATTATCTTTTGCTTTTCCTTCTCCGGGGATGGTATATACAGCGCTTCCTTTGGAATCGCTCCAGTAATTACCTGATTTGCCGTCATCCCAGGAATTCAAGCCGCTGTTATCAAAAGCCTGGTTTTTATTGTCCATGAAATTGTTCGAATAAATATTGTTCTTGCGGGCAGAATCAGCATAGATCCCGAATTTATTGCCCTGGATATTATTATTGTAGATTTTATTATCGCTGGATGAGAATATGAATATGCCATTATTAGCACTTGATCTTATATCATTTCCTGAAATAATATTATCGCTGCTTCCCGAATATATCGAAATCCCGGCGATATTATCCAGGAAAATCGTATTTGCGACCATGTTGTTTTTCGCAGAATATATTGTTATTCCAGCATCCTCTTTACCGCTTCCCCCGCTGTTCTGGATAGTAAATCCGCTTATTTTCACATTGTTAGTCTGGTCTATCCTGATCACACTGCCGATTTTCTTGCCATCGATAACGGTCTTTTCTTTGTTCTTTCCAATTATCGAGATCCCGTTCTTTTTTATAATCAGGTTTTCGCTGTAAGTGCCTTCCCCTACAGAGATCTCATCGCCGGTATTTGACGCATCTATGGCCGACTGGATAGTCGTGTATGTTTGGCCTTTCCCGACGTTGAGCGTGGCCGCATTCGCAATTCCAAGACTTAGAAGTATTACAATGACTATTAAGAGGGTTTTATATATCATAATCTCACCACCGCTCATTCGCGTTCCAACGATAAAAAAGTTTGTGAGCCAGTGCCGGCTCACTGGGTTGTATTGACCTTTACGTTAATGGTCTGGGTACTCGGGTCGTCCCTCATCAAGCGATAATATAAACCGAATTTGTAAGTCCCTGTTGTGTTAAAGGTATATGATGTCTTTCCACCTGATCTGAGGGTTATGTTTGCAATCTTATTGTCCATCTCAGCAATAGTGTAAACGTCTTCATCTAAATTGTCCCACATTATCGCATCGCCAGCATATATTTGTTTACTCGGCTCTGTGAACTTATTAGCCATCACTCTTGCATAAATACTCTTCCCGGTCGGCGTAGCTACAACAACAGGTTCAGGCGTAGGTGTCGGTGAAGGCTCGGGTGTTTCCGTGATTTCCGGCGTCGGTGAAGGAACTGGCGTTGGAGTTGGCGTGGGCACAGGAGTCGGAGTTGGGGTAATTTCCCTTGGCGTACCTGATTTGAGTGTTATCCCGATAACCTTTGCGTCAACTTTTTGCCCGTTGACTGATAAAATGATCGTAATATCATATTTCCCTGCAAGGCTTCTTCCCTGCATTTCCTTGACTGTATTGAAATCAGCGCTGATTGTCTTAACAGTGCCCGGCAGGATTTCCTCATCAAAATTGACTTCTATAGTCCTTGTTTTCTTCTCTTCGCTCATGGTCTGTATATAAAGATTTGCAAGGAAATCATCGAGTGTCTTCAGTTTAGCTCTTATTTCAACGGTTTCTTTGGTTATCTTTTCAGTACCTGTATTTGCCACGAAAAGATTTGCCGTAACTTTTTCCCCGGCTATGATGTAATCCCTGTCAAGTTTCATATCCACGATTTTCCCAACAAGGTTAGGATTTGCAAGTTCGAACTTTAGCGGAACAGTTGTTGTTTCAGATGGACCGACACAGCCTGAGGAGATGACTAATACGATTAATACTAAAATAGGAAGAATTTTTTTCATTAAATCACAGGTATATTTATTGTATTATTTGTTTAAAAACATTTCCCAAATACATCATAATTATCATAACATTCTTGAATTTACAGGCCGGGAAACATAAGGGTTTATTAACGAATACGCTGTAAACGGGGCGTGAGGATCATCTATGGAAATCCCAAGACCACGAGGCACGCGTGATTTTCTCCCACCGGAGATGGCAAAAAGAAGACATGTAGAGAACAGGTTGCGCGAGGTCGCGGTGCACTGGGGCTACGGGGAAATAAAGACCCCGACCTTTGAGCATATAGAGCTTTTCACGCTGAAGTCGGGCGAAGGGATCCTTGGTGAGATATATAATTTCAAGGACAAGGGAGACCGCGAGATCGCGTTGCGTCCGGAACTCACAGCGCCGGTGGTAAGGATGTATGTTGAAGAACTCCAGAAGTCGCCCAAACCCATGAAATTCTTTTATTTTGACAATTGTTTCAGGTACGAGCGTCCGCAGAAAGGGCGGTTCAGGGAGTTTTTCCAGTTCGGCGTTGAGATAATAGGAAGCGCCCGCCCCGAAGCAGAAGCTGAGGTCATCGCACTGTCTGTAGAGATGCTAAAAAGCGCGGGTGTTACAGGAGACTTGCATGTGGGGCATCTGGGGATCGTGCGTTCCCTCCTGAAGGACATCCTGCCTGAGCATCAGAGCAAGATAATGCGCCTTGTGGATAAAAAGGATGATAAAGGGCTTGAGGACTTCCTTGATGAGATAGATGCGCCGGATGATATGCGGGGGAAGTTGTTCCGCCTGATAGGGCTAAGGGGCATAAATGCGGTGCATGAGGCACGGGACCTGGTCGGGGAGATCGATGCTATATCACAATTCGAAGCCCTGCTTTCGCTCCTTGATGTTTACGGCCTTGAATACCAGGTCGATCTCGGGATAGCGAGGGGTCTTGATTATTATACAGGCATGGTCTTTGAGATATACTGCGAGGGCCTGGGTGCGCAGAACCAGGTATGCGGGGGAGGTTCGTACCGCCTCGCGCAGTTGTTCGGGGGCGAAGATACGCCCTCCACCGGTTATGCTATCGGGTTTGACAGGATAATGGAGATATGCGAAGTAACGCCTGCGGGCCATAAGAGCGTCGTGGTTGTCTCGTTCGAGGATACACGAAAGGAGGCCATCGTTATCGCAAAAAGGCTGAGGGAGCATGTAGTTACATATATCGACGTGATGGGAAGGAAATTCAAAGACCAGATATCCTATGCCAACACGATAGGTGCAAGCCATGTGGTGATAGTGGGGAAGAACGAGCTTGATGCAGGAAAAGTTGCGCTCAAGGATATGAAGACAGGGAAGCAGGAGTTGCTGACGGTGGAGGAAGTGGCGGGGAGGGTGAAAGAATAAAAACATAGCTTTTCAGCAGATATGAAATCGTTTGGGATTTGAGCTTTTGTTAGGGGGGTTTATAAGGGTTACTTAGTTTCCTTCTGCCTCCTGCTCAACAGGCTTGCGATGATCGTTAATAATATCCCGGAAATAAGCATTGCGCTTCCAAGCCACATAAGGCTTGCAAGGGGCTGCTTTTTAACGTTCAGCCCGATTTTTCCCTGCTGGAGCTGGTGCGGCAGCAACCCTTCAAAATCCACCTTGATATCAGAGAATATACCATGATGCACTGCCGCGTTGGAGATGAACCCGAACTGGCGGCTCTTCCTGTACACGGCGGACATATTCATCTTTTCACCATAAAAAACTTCAAAATCCACTACCTGGAGCCAGTCCACCCCTTCCTTTTCAAGCCTGAAATCAAGATACTGCAAACCAATTTCCCCTTTCTCTTTATAAACCCCTTTCTCGTTGAAAGCATAGCTGAAGTTCTGGCTGGTTTCAAAAGAAGTGCTAAATATAGCGCCAAGGATTATGAAAACGATCCCCAGGTGAAGCAGGTTCACGCCTGTAAGATGAAGGCTCACTACCCTGTTCTTTATCCTGGAATCCCTTATCATCTTGAAAAGTACCGTACCCGTGACAAAGAAGAAGGCAGGCAGGTAGGATGTCACGGAGAACGAGCCCAGTATTTTTTCAAGGAACCCGGCGTAAGGACCCGGCGCGGCCACGGCATGCGCGCTATCTGGCACAGCAATACTGAGGAAAAACGTGGCCGCAAAATAAATAACACCTACACCGGCGAGGGTGCGGTTCTTTACCCTGCCGTACAGCATGCATGCACCCAAAAGGTAAGATAACCCCAAAATGAACGGATAGAACAGCACATTATAATATTCCGGGAACATGACGATTTTCTGGCCTGTATAAAAAAGTAGAATGTACGCGGTCGGCCCCCAGAGAGCAATGAACGCCATCACAAGCAATAGCGCTACAGTGAAATAAAAAGTATTATGCGGCGCAAAGGCTGCACGGATACCGCCTGACCTGAGGGTTTCAGGTGCGTCATACCTGATACCAAGAACCAGTGAAATAACGATCACAGCAGCCATGAAAACAATAAGAAGCCACCAGGAAGGCGTTCCGGGAAAGCTGTGTATGGAACTATAAATGCCGCTTCTTGCCACAAAAGTTGTGTATATTGTCAAAAGGAACGTATTGATGCACAAAAGCGGGAACCATTTCTTATATTCCCCTATTGCAAAACGAACGATCGCATGCAGCGCGGCGGTCAGCAAAAGCCATGTAGCCAGTATTGATGATTGGACAGGATCCCACTGCCAGAAACCGCTCCATCCGAGCAGGCGGTTCGCCCAGATGCCTCCTGTGATCATACCTATGCTGAGGAACAGCCATGAAAAACGCAGATAATTCCGTACACTTGGCATCTCCCCGTGTGTCAGGTATGCAAGGGATGCCGCCGCGGGAATGATAGTGAAAGCATATGCCGCAAATACTGAAAAAATATGCAGGGGCATAAGCAGGTCCAGGAGCGCGGGATCCAAACCGTTACCTGAAACAGGAAGGGAAGCGCCTTCCACAGTGAATATCGACTTAAAAGGCGACATTCCAACAGTTAAAACAAGCAGGAAAGCGCAGCCAATAAGCGCATACACATTGGTCAGGAGGGGGCGCTCTGATATTTTATGCCGCTCTGTGTGAACAAGCACAACAATGAGAGAAAGCCATGCCCACACAAGATATGTGCCCTCCTGCCCCACCATTATGGCTGCAAGCCGGTAGAGGATCGGCATCTGTTCATTGGCATGCTGCCACACGTAAAACAGGCTGTAATCAAGCGAAACAAAACTATACGCCAGTAACATCACTGCAAGGGTCACAAAAGCCGCAGAAAGCCTTGTGAACATGATCCCGGGCTTTATTTTGCCTTTTATCAGGAATACAGCGGCAGAACAGCATGACAGGGTGCTCAGGTATAATAACAGGTTTCCCGCGCTCACCTGTACCACTTCCATATAAAGAAAATGAATCCTATAAGAATAAGCGCAGGTACAATATCTTTTAAGAAGATCTCCGCGTACTCCAGTCCCCGCGGTTTTGTCACAGTGAGCACGGCTATCTCTGGTTTGCTCCACTTGCCTGAAGACTCTTTCACATGAACGAAGACAAGATGCGTTCCAAATGATAGATCAGAAGTATTCATCACTGCCCCGAGCAGTGAAGCGGAAGTGCTTGAGTTGCCCACAACGTATTCCAGCATATAACCCTGCCCATCATCGCCCATCTTATCGATAAAGTACTCGGCCCTTGTCACTTTCATAAGAGGTGCAAGAACAACTGTCGCCTGGATCATGCTCTTCTCTCCTGCCGACACACTCTCAGGCTTAAGTGTTACTCCAAGCCTTGGTATGAACCCCGAGGCAGCGAGGCTGTGGAAACCTACAGGGTCAGCGCCGCCGTGGCACAGGGTACAGTTTGGCGCAAACCCGTGTGCAGTCCCGGCCGGGGAAGTTCCCTCCATGCCCATGTTTGTGGCATTAAAAGGCCGCTCTCCACCCTGGTATGTATGGCAGTCCTTGCATCCAGTGATGAGTCCCGCTGTCCAGTTATTCCAGCCCGGGTTCTGGACTGTGCCCCTGGGGTATGAGCTGTAATGGAACCTGCCCTCACCCGAGGCATTATGACATGAAGTGCATGTCCTGAATGAGCTATTTGAGATCGAAGATGTGTTGAACATGTTGCCGCGCAGGATCATTGAGGAAGCGTTCTGTGCATCCTTCAGTGCTTCAAGGTCATCATGGCAGGTGCGGCATGGTTCATAAGCAGCGTCAGTGACATTCCCGACTATGCGCGTCAGGTTGTGGAATGTTTCTGCCTCTTCATTGTGGCAGCGCAGGCACGCCCCGCTCTCCTTTACAAGTGTTATCTGGGCATTACCGTAATGTGCCGCACCGTATTCAGAATGGCAGTCCACGCACTGGATATTCTCATACGGCTGGTACTTTCGCCCTTCGTGTTCTTCATGGCACGTGGTACATTCGACCCTGTAATTGCCAGCACTGCTGAAATATTGCTTTCCCACAAGGCTTGGGGTATGGAATTTACTCACTCCTTCAATAGCGTGGCATGTTTCACAGCCCGATAATACCTTGATACCAAGCCCGTGGCGCAGCGCTCCTATCTGGACGCCGGCTTTATGCGGAAAATTCCCTTCCTCGCTGTGGCACTGGAAACAGTTGCCCATGCTCATGTTCTGGTATTCCCTTACAATAAGGGATGAATGCAGCGTATTGTTCGTTGCGTTGTGGCAGTCCCTGCATGTATAGTTGCTTTGTTTAAGAGTGTTTGCCATGCTTTCAGGTGCGTCCGGGTAGTGTGTGCGGATGACGCTCAGGTTGAATTTTTCAGCTTTTTCCCTGTTGACGTGGCAATCTTCACATCTTCTTGTTATGGTTAACCCCTTATCATGGAACGTGGCGATCCTGTAACCTGCATGACAGAGCGTGCAGTTGTTGCTGGAATTATGTTTCAGAACAAGGGGTGCATTTCCCCATTTGGATGCGTTTGTTGCATTGGCATGGCATCCGCCGCAGTCCGAAGTATTTAACAGTCCCTTCCGTGTTGAATAATGTGATGTATAACTGACGGTTTTATTTACAAGGGTGTTGGAATGGCAGACGTTGCAGGATGCGCCGGTTGATATCCCTGCGCCGGGATAGTGTGAATAAACCTGTTTTGCGCCAAACTGGAAGTATCCGTGACAGCTTATACAGGTTTTCGGCGTATCATTGCCTGGGTAGGACACTGGATGCTCCGAAGGTTCACTCCCGTTGCCGTGGCACGCCCAGCATGCCTTGTTCACGTCATCCGTGATGAAACCCGTATAGGTCGCATTACGGTTAAGACCTGCATGTACCCCATTCCTGAAGGCGACAGGGTCGATCTTGACAGGTGCGACCCCGCTTCCGGTATGGCAACTGATGCAGTCAGAAGAATACCCGCCCTGCGTAAGGGTGTAAACATGGAAACCGGTAGGTTCTTTTCCTATGGTTATGCGATCATCAAGTGAGAGGTATTTTAATTGTACACCCTCCTGCAATATCTGTGTTGTGGCATTGCGGGTCTGCTGTTCTCCTGCAATAAGCCTCACATCACTTAATACAATAACAGTGCTATTCGCCAAATTGTATTCAGCCAGCCTCAAACCACTGACGGCAGGTTTTGTCCCGACAAATATCCTTTCAAGCTTTGCACTGAATACATTGATCTTGCGCCCGAACACCCACTCTTCATGTGTAATGTAATTTCCCTCGTTAATTATTATATCCTCTATCAGGGTCCCGTTCCTGAAAACCTGAAGCTGTGCGTTGCCCCTCGTAGTCCCTGCATCGGCAACGCGCAGGCTGTAGCCCTCACCGATATCCCATTCTTCCCCGACACTGAGCATCCTTGTGTCAAGCGCTGAGAAGTTGGCAGGCATCAGGGCAAGAGTAACATTTTCAGTAGTTTTATCGAGAACATAATAATCCATCCCGTCCGGCCTGTTCGCCCTGTACTCGCTGTCATGGCAGGCATAACACGAATTGTTATCCTTCTCCCTGTGGATACGCGTGGCGAGCACATTTCCCGACAGCTCAACTGCCGACAGGTTATTCGCAGTAAATAATCTTTTTACTGTCAGGTCTACCACGCTTATATTTTCTGTCCCTACCCCGCTGACTTCATACCTGAACACATCACCGCCGGCCACCAGTTCGCGCTTCAGCATCTCCCCATCCTTTTCAAATTCGAATATTGCGCCTTCCCTGGTCGCTTCTATTAATGCGAGCGAGTAATTATCTGCAAGTTCCCATGTGTTGCCTGACACGAGGGTCATATTAACAGGAGTGTAGCGGGTATGGTTCCTCGGGTCAGGCGGCGTGCCAAAGCCCTGGCTTGCATTTATGTGGCAGCCGACGCAGTCCCTGGTATCCATCGGCGATACTGAAAGGTAATGGGAAGCCGCCAGTGCCGATGTGCGTGCGGCCTGCGCCCCCCTGGCATGGCATGATACACAGGAAGCATTGGTTGGTACGCTGCTCACACCGGGTATGTGTTTGAACACAATGGGCGCAGTACCAAAATCGCTGACGTGGCAGTTTTCACACGCCTTGGGTGAACTGCCAGGATGCGTCCAGCTAACATTGACCGAAAAGCTGTACCTTGCATCATCCCCGGCACTCCTTAGAATAGCTATCCAGTTCCCGGCCTGGGGCATCGGGACATTTACCTGGCCATAATAAGCTGTAAGATTAGGCGCATACAGGGTCAGGTTAAGTATGCTGCTGCCGTTCCAGTCCAGTGTTTCATTAAGCCACCTTGAATTATTGGGTACACTGAAATTATAAACGCGCGACTCTGACCCGACAATAATACCATTCTTTACCTGCCGCGGCGTATGGCAGTCCACGCAGTTGAGGTTCTTATGCGCGGACATTCCATATGCACTGAAGGCCACGGGTTTGCTTGTAGCATTATCGTGACAGTCAAGGCAATTCGATCCCCCGACGCCTACTGTAACGTAATGCAAAAAGTCTTTTGTGGTATTGGATGTACCGTGACACCCGGCGCAGCCCACATCGGAATAATCAGACAGGTCATGGTTGTAGTATTTCGTCCCGTCATTAGAGGTGGTATAGCTGCCATAACTTGAATTTAAGGTTATTTCAGGGGGTATCGGGAGAGAAGCTTCAGAAAATACCCTGACCATATCGTTATAGGTGACGCCTCCTGAGGAATATCCCTGGTAATGGCATGAAGCGCACCAGTACTGGCCCGAAATACTTGAGTTCCTGGTATTACTGCCTGCAAGAGTTGATGCCCGGCCAAGAGGGTCGTGCATGCTGTAGTTGCGGGATATTTCATGACAATACTGGCACGCTGCGGTACTGTTAGTCCAGTACGCTGCTGTCTTGTTCCATTTTCCTCCCGCAACCGGGCTGTTGCTGTGATAAAGGCCTGGAACCTGTACTGCTAAGATTTGGCCCTGTGGTGATGTGATATTCAATCCTGCCCCGTAGGTATCTGTAAGAGACTGCGCCTTCGTGGTATTCTGGTGGCAGATGCTGCAATCAAGTACACGCGTCATGCCGGCAGGCGTGTGGCCGTGGCACTCCGTACAATTCAGGTCTTTATGTGGAATGATCTGTGTGGGCTGCGCGGAACTACCGTCCTGCAACCTGTAGCTCTTTGCGCTTGCATTATAATGGCACAGCACACAGTCCCTGTCATTTTGCCCGTAGAACACGAGGCTCTCAGCGCTGTGGGTATGGCATTCTGAGCAGGCCGTACGCCCGTGCCCTGCGACCTGCGGCGCGCGCACGATCCATGAAGAGGTGGTATTGTCCAGTACCACAGTGTGGCCCGAAGAGGGAACTGAGTTCTCTATGAGCGAGACGTTCCTTGTGGTATTCTGGTGGCACGATTCGCAACTGCTTCCCGCCACAAAGTTATAGCTGCTGAAAGTGGAAGGCGCATGGTCATGGCACTCCCTGCAACTGGCATTCCCGTGTCCCTGTACCTGGGGCGGAATTACATACAGCGGGTTCCCGCCCGGGTTTGTCACGCTACTTCTTGTTGAGTTGGGCTGCCTGTAATCAAGGAGTGAAATTGTGGAACTTGTGTTCTGGTGACAGTTGGTACATGAAACTGCTGTAGACCCTACGAAGGTAAGGTTCGAATTTGAGTGACCGTGGCAGTTATTGCATGATGTGTTGCCGTGCCCCGTGGTTTGCGGGGGATGTACGATAAGCTGCGACGCTCCCGGATTTGTCACACTTGTGAGGTCTGAATCGTTCAGTTTTCCGGGTATCAGCTCCACAAGTTTTTCCGCATCCTGATGGCATCCGACGCAGTTTGAGCCAACTGTCAGGATGAGGGTCTCCGGGCGATGCCCGTGGCACTTGTAACATGAGACGTTGCCGTGTCCTGCTATCTGGATCGGGTGCGGTTCAGCCCTTGAATCGTTGGTTGTCAGTTCATCCCTGTCAAGGGCGTTTGACACTGATTTTGAACCGTGGCATGTACTGCATATGGTGTTGTTTCGGATCCCTTCCACAAGAGTCAGGTTCGATGTGTTCACAGTCTGGTTGGTGTGGAGCATGTAGGCGTTAATACTGTCCTCGTGGCAGAATATGCACTGGGATTCGTTATTATAAGTATAAGAGAACCGCAGGAATATGGATGCGGGGCTTCCTCTTTCAAGCGGCAGGGCGCCTGTTGATGTCTTACCGTGGCAGCGTTCGCAGTCAAGGTGCTGGCTTGCATTGTATGCCACGCTCTGCGCATTCTGGCCGTGTATACGCTGCTGGTGGCAGTTGTTGCAGTCTGAAGTAGTGAGATGGATCGAACTGAAATTGTGCGGCATGGTGTGGCACTTTAAGCATGTTGAGGCTTTCTCATAATCCGTGAAGCTTGAGTCCACCTCGCCATGCCCTGAGTCAAAGTGGCAGTACATGCAGTTTTTATTGAAATCCTTGGCATGAGGCTCACTTCTGTTATGACAATAAGAACACTCCCTGATCGGGGAGGTTATATCCGTGATTCCGGGGATGTTCCCGACCTGGATGTGGCAGTCGGTGCAAGGCCAGGCCTCGTACTGGTGGTAATTATCATCCACAGCCAGCCGCAGGTTATCAAAGTACACACTTCCTGTGCTGCCGCTGCCATAAACCCCGATCCAGAGACTGCTCACCGTACCTGTGGCATTAAAAGAGGCTGACTCGTTCACGGTGCTGTTATGGAACAATACCCTTATCTCCCTCCAGCCGTTCCAGTCCAGGGGTACAGTATAATTATACCATGCAGTGGTGTAAACTCCAAGTACCAGTTGAGTATTCGCATCGATTGAAGAATTCACCATGACCGTGATGCCTTTGTACCTGCTGGCATTTGTTGCATTGAGGCTGTTCCCAAGATAATCCGTAAGACCCGTATAGTTCAACACTGCGCTGTGATTTCCGCTATCATTATTGGGGCCGGCGTAATATATATGGGACTGGCCGAAGCTTGTGAGGTTGGCAGCAAAAATGCTGTTATTTTCAAAATCCGCAAGTACATCCGCATGTTTGATCAGACCTGAGATATTCAGGCTGTTCCCGGACACGTCGCTCTGGTGGCAGTTCATGCATGTGGCATTCGCCTGCGGGTATTTATCCCGCTCTGGCCAGCCGTGCCCTTCTGTCTGGTGGCAGGTTTCGCAATTCGGCGGACGCTCCAGATTGTGCCTTCCCCCGTGGCATAATCCGCATTCGATCTCTTTGTACTGGGTGTGGCTTCCAATTTGCTCTTTTTTCATGTCATCGATGAGAATAGTGCCGCTTGAGCCTGATTCGCTTTCAGTTTCAAGCTTGATCCTGACAGTATCCGAAAAGCTTATATATAGTAGATCATGCTGGCTGAGTTCTTTTATCGGGACTGAGATTTTTCGCCATCCTGTCCAGTTTACCTGCATGGGTGATGACTGGTGCCAGTTTACTTTTGTGGATCTCGTGTTGTTGATAGCAAGATACAGCGTAGTATTGGAGTTATCCCCGTATACCCAGAGGCTTATGCTGGTGGCATTCGTGAGGTCAAGGTTCTTCCTGTCGATATACACCCTGCCGAAACCTGCACCAAGAGAATAATCCACCTGTCCTGAGAAACTGCCGCTTTTATTTGTGGTGCTCGTGCTTATCGAAACCGTGCTGAACCTGTAGCCGCTTGTGGCCGTGACATCAGATACGTCCTCGAAATTCTCAAGCGTGGTATTGCTGCCGCTTAAATTCCCGGGAACGCCCTGCATCCCGGAGCCCGATGATGAAGGGTGGCACAGGGTACATTGCGGCACTCTTGGTGGGTCGGTGATGTTCCCGTGGCATGACTGGCATGCCGTTTCCTTGCCATACCACGAACCGCCTGGTTTGGTATTGATATTCGCATGGATGTCTGCGCCATACGTGTCGTTCAGATAACCCTCGTTCGGATGGTCGGCGCTGTTGTGGCATGTCTTGCATTTCGTGGGGCCTCCCGTGCTTCCGGTCTCGTTCCTGTGGCATCCGCTGCAGCTTGCGTCGCCTCCATAATTATGCCAGTCGCATGTATTGCTGATGCTCTTATGGGTATGGTTTATGCTAAAATCTGATGGGGCGATACTTGTATCATCGTGCAGATTATAATGCATGGTAATGCTGTTCGGCCTGTGGCACCGCGCGCAACCCCATATCATCACACTGAAATTTTCCCCGGTGCCGGGATATTCTGCAATCTGGAATGAGTAATTGCCTTCAGGAATGCTTTTGCCCGGGAACAGTACTGAAGTGGAATATGTCTTATCGCTCTCGCTGAGGGGATAAGTACCGTAGAGAGTGCCGTTGGGATAATATACCAGCGCCGTGAGACTTTGCCCGGTCCTTCGAAGCCCGGCGCTGTCAAGCACTGCTACCTTGAGCGTGATGTTGCGGTATTCTTCGGGCGCGGAGTTTGATGCCCATGCAGAGCCGCCTATCAGCACTTCGCCCTTATCTGTCCAGATACGAAGGTTTGAAGTCGCAAACAGGTGTGAGGCTGTCCCATCAATCCCGTTCTTTGAGGACGTGACATTGACAAAATAGGAGGAATAATCATCCGGTGCCGTGAAGTTCACGACAGCTTCACCATTGGTGTTTGTCGCAGTCGTGTTACTTGAGATGATCGTTCCGTCGTAGCGGGTCAGGGTAGCCACGACCGCGGCGCCGTACAGGGAGCCGGAAGTTGAAATATTTTCCCGCACTGCTATTACGGCAGTTATGTTCTCTCCAGGGTTGTAGGCTGTCTGGGAAAGCGTCAGGTTAACGCTCAGGTTAACGGTATATGGAAGGAGCGCGTTCCCTCTTATGCCGTCTGTGTCTGTGGCATTGATAGTCACATTATACTTTCCTGCCTGGTCGGTAAATGCCTGTGATAATATATTATAACCCGATTGATTCAGGCTTGTTGTATTTATCTGGTTCACGATGGATGTTAAGTTGGATATGGTCATATTTACCGCGGCATTAGCTATCGTAGTGGCATTGGTCTCATCCTCGACCCGTGCGAATATTGATCTTGATTCCCCCACTTTTGCAGATATATCCTGTATCGTTACGTTGAGCCTTCTCACCCTGAAAGAAGCGGATGCATTGCCGTTATCCGTACCATTTGAAGCCGATGCATTGACTGTGTAAATGCCGGCGGCGGTCGTATCGGAATAATTTGCCGAATAAATGCCGCTTCCCCTGTCGGTTACATTTCCGTACAGGGTGCTAAAATTCCTTGTAACGTTCGACGGGGCGGACACGGTTATATTAACCACCCCGCCACTGATCCCTGTGGTACTATCGCTCACATTTACTGTGATCTGCGCTGTTTCATTCGGGTTGTACTGCGTCCTGTTGGTCTGCACGCTTAAATTAAGCCGTACCCTGAAAGTGACATTTGCTGTCCCGGTTACATCCTGGTAATCCTTCACGCTGATATTCACACGGTATGTGCCGCCCGGTTGCGGTGTTCTTATCGTGTGGTTATAATACCCCTGCACGTTTGTTGTGTTGGTGTAGTTGATCAAAGTGCTGTTGGGATATGTGATATTGAAATACACAGTGGCATTTGGTATTGCCATTCCTGTGCGGTTATCCGTCGCATAACCTGTGATCGTTACATTACCCGCGCCGGATTCGAATGGTCCTCCTGCGCTTGTATTAACATCAAGCCTGCGTACCGAGAATACCGTGGTGTTGCTCCTTCCAAGGGTTCCATTGGCGACGTAGCTGCCGTTCGCGTACAAGATGTATGAGCTTGCGTTTGTGAGAGAAAAGGTGGCGCTGTATGAGGTGTTCGAGGTTATATTTGCTGTATAAACAGGTGAATTATTTTCTGGCTCGATGTTCAGATCGTCGAACCATACATTCCCCACAGTATCGGAGACCAGGTGTATCTTTACGTTATCGGCATTAGCAGGCGATGAAGCGCTGCCCTGTAATGATACCCAGCCGTTTTGCTCCCAGATAGTTCTTTGGGTGTTGATCGCTGTGGAAATACTGCCTGTCCCGTTGTACCACTCGACCCAGAGTCGCAGGTTTCCGCCTGTGCTGTTATCTGTCTTTGCCCATACACTGAACGTATAACCTGTACCGGGTGAAATTACATACAGGCTGGAATAGTTCCATTCTCCTTCCGTAGCATTTGCAGGAAACTTCAGTATCCTGGCGCTGTAACTTCCTGTCCTTGGAACCGTATCCTGCGTTTTTATTCCATCCCCCGCGCCTCTCCATCCATCAGGCAGGCTGTTATTATCAAGGTCGGTTTCAAAGGACGGGTTGAATGCAAGGTTCTTTTTTACAATGATGTTCACGCTCGCATTCGCACCTGCACCCCTGTAGGTCGTAATGCCGCTGGCTGTGGTAGTCCCTGAAGCGGTGTAAACTGCCCTATCAGTGGCAGTATTGATATCGAACTGGTCAAGTTCAAATATCGTGGTATTGTAACCTGCATTCTCCCCAGTGCTTGCGCCTGCCGTTATGGTGTAGTTGCCAAGAGGCGAGGTTGGGAGAGTGAAGATAAAATTTACAGGCGCGGTCGTATTTCTTGTTTGTTCAAATACCTTGATGCTGCTTGGATCATAAATCCTCAGGGTCAGGTCAGAGGCCGTTGTATTCCCGTTCTCTGTGACATTTACGTTTATGCTTACGTTCTCAAGCGTATTGTATATCGTTTTGTCAATACTGATATTCACAGCAAGGTCTCCCACGTTGAAGCTCGTGTTTTCCATCCTCATGAGCCCGTTTACCGTGGCATTTGTGACAGCGGTGAACCTGCCTTTTATTGCCGGGATAGTATAATTTGCCAGGGCTTCGCCTGTTGCGTTCGCCTGTGTAAGATTCACCTGAGCCGCTGTTCCGTTAGGATAATATATCACGGTAGTTACATTGTCGATAATAGAATCCCCTGTGACATTCCGGAGCTTCGTTGTAAGGACGAGCGTCTCGCCTGCTGAATACATATTCTTATCCTGGGTGAAGGTGATCGCGTATCCTTCAACCGTCCCGTTAGCCACGCTGTACGGCGCCTGGAGGGAACTCATTGAAGCTGTGTACGGGCCGGATGTAAGCGGACGCTCAAAATAGAGATAATATACTTTTCCCTCGTATGGTGAAAGGGTCTTGATAAAGGTGACATTCACATAACCACCCATGTCAAATATGCTTGATGCTTTTGGATTTCCATCTATGTCGTACAGCGCAGCCGTAGTTGCGGAATACCCTCCAGGCAGGGCAAGATTAAAGGTCACAGTGCCTGAATTCTCTTGCGAATTGTTGTTAAAAAGCAGGATGGGGACCCTGTAATCCCTCTACGGGTCGAACCATGACTGGTTGATCGTATATGCTATAAATGAAGTATTATGCACCGAAAGTACGCCGCTGTCATTCACACCCACGCTCGCATTGAATATACCGTAAGCCGTACTGTTAAAGCTCCCGGTAAAATTGAGAACATAGCTTCCTGAACTGGTTGATGTAATGTTGAACGTGTAAGGATTTCCGCTTTGCAGGATTGTGATATTGACCTGCGCGCCCGTGATATTGGATCTTGTCTCATTATCCTTCACAGTTCCGTAAATTATTAGAGGCACAACGGTATTGGATGAGAGCGCAGACTCATTGAAATTATACGGGCCAAAGAAGGTTGAGGTGATATCAAGTGTCCGTACCTTAAAAGTCGTATATGCGCTGCTGTTTCCCGATGTGGCGTTCACGCGGTACATTCCGGTGGGGTCCGCTGTAAAGTTGAAGGTATAATTTCCCCCTGAACCGCTGGCAGCGCCCTGGGCCAGTACCGGGGAACTGAGGTTGTACAGGGTAACGTTATCGAATCTGATATACGCGCTTCCTCCGATACTTGCATTTTTTGCATAGCCGTTCAATTTTATAAAAGATCCTGCAGGCAGCGTGAAATTTCCCTGGTAGAACTGTTCCCCGCTCCTGTAGAATCGCAGCGTTCCGACATCGTATTCTATGGAAAAACGGATTTTTCGCCCATCTGCGGTCTCCTGTTTTGAATACCGCTGAACACCGTTCATATATACAAAATACCCGTCCTGTGAGTTATCCGAATAATTGAGGAAATCAAGAGAAGCATTCTTCGTGGCATTTCCTATCGTCGGTCTTGCAAGAAGATAGCTTGATGTACCGTTTGCAGATACCTCGTATTCAAGGATGAAATGGGAAGGTAATGAGATAGTATTGAGCTGCACGGCTTTTCCTGCCCATGTATTATTTATTGTGAGGTTGGTTGTGTAAAAGAGCAGTTCATCGTTCTGGGTGTAGTTGAGGTAATAGCCTGTATTATTGTCAGGCGCAGAATAGTTCATTTTGCTTTCATCAAAATACGTGCCCGCAAACTCGTTCCAGATGTCGAATTTCTGTACTGTCACATTCACGGCAGCATCCTCCGGCACTGTACCATTCCTTACAAGAACAGTAACATTGGCCGCATCTCCCGGATTATACTGGAGCAGGGTGTTCATTGCAAGGTTCAATTGCACTTCAAACCGTGCTGTTGTACTGTTGACAGTCCCTTCAAGAGTTGTGGCATTCACAATTACGATATACCATCCTGCAACAGAATCGTTCGAAAGCGTGTGGTTCCACAGGTAGCTTCCGTTCCTGCCCGCAAGGGTTGTATTTGTTATTTCACTTGCCGCTGAGCTATTTATCCTGATAATAACATCGGCTGTCCTTGCGGCCTCCAGTGTGTCCCTCAGCAGCCCCGAAATGTTCACTGTTTCACCGGGTTTGTATGAAACCGGGCTCCTGTCAAGGCTTGCATTCACAACGAACCCGGATGCCCTGAAACTCCGGTTTGCGGCATTGGCATGCGCAAGCGTTGTGGCGTTCCGTGCGTACACGGCAATTATGTAATCCCCTTCAAGAGATGTGTTCGAAAAAGTGGTATTGAAATAGCCATTCGTGGTGCTTCCGCTCAGGTTCTCAATTCCTGCATCAGGTTTTGTTATGTTGATCGACACATTCGCATTTGCAGGGGTGTAATTCAGGTCAAGTACGGTTACATTAAGCAATACGGCCTCGTTGAGGGCATATATGCTCTTGCTCACATTTGTGCTTGTATTATAGTGAATATGAAAAACAGGCGCCGCACTTCCGATGAGCGTATTGTATGTGACATCCACATAAGCCGTATAGATGCCGCCGTATAAGTTCGCAAAAGAGACAGTATAGTTTCCCGATGATGTCGTGGTGCTGTTCACTGCTGCGGTGCTGCCGTTGTTAAGAGTGACATTGACCGTTGCGCCGCTGGCCTTTCCGCCGGTTTCATCATCATAAACTGTGCCGTTTATCACGACCATTGTGCCTGGCTGGTATTCTGCTGAAACATTGGCCGTGACCGTAAGGTTACTTATCCTGAAGCTTCCTGTTGCATTTCCTGTAACACCGCTTCTTGAGACATTGACAGTAATATTATAGGTTCCAAGCGTGCCTGTGCTGCTGTGGATGATATTGTACTGCCCATTCCCGTCTGTCGTTCCGTTGTAGTAGTAATATGTGCTGTTGACCTTTACTGTGGAATTGACGACCGCACCTGATACAGGGGAAAGCCCGCGATCATATACCGTGATACTGACTGGAACGGAACTGTTCTTATTATACGATGCCAGCAGGACTCCCAGCGTGACGTTATATTTCACCCTATAAGTGGTGTTCAAGCTCCCGATTATGTTAGCATCAGAAGCGTTCACTGTGATGTTATAATCGCCCGCCGCATCCACAAGCCTGGAAAGGTTATAGTAGCCCGTGGAATTGGTGGTCGTGGCTGCCGTATAATTATACGTGCTGTTGCTGATCGTGATATTCACAGGGGCGCCGCTTATGTTGCTGTTGTTCTCAAGGTCCCTTACGTATCCTGTTATAGAGGAATTGTTATCGACAATGTACGGTCCGCTTGCATTTACAGTTATGTTCAGGCCCCTTACACGGAACGATATGTTCTCGCTATCCTTTGCCGTCGTGGCATTGTATCCCCATACTGTGACGTTATACAATCCGAGAGCTGCGCCGGACGAAAGCGTATAGTCTGAAATATATATGCCGCCTGAAGTATGGTTGAGGGTCATGTTCGCCACAGGTATGCCGGCCTTTGTGATATTGGCATAGACCGTGGCATCGGTGATGCCGCCGCCAATACTTGCGCTTATTTTTACGGTGTCCCCCCGGTTGAACTGGGTATTGTTAACAGAAGGTGAAATATCAAGAATGGGCGCCCAGTATGTGATGTTGATGATCTCTGTAGCGTTAATCCCGGGCAGGACAAGTTCCATATTCTCACCAATCGATGCGCTTCCTGTCATGTCAACGCCGTTAACGCTGACCGATACATCCCTTGCATATTCAATGAAGGGTATAATTACTGTAACAGAACTCATACTGGATTCAGGGGTAAAAACTGCCGTATCCGTGACATTGTAGCGTGCCGTATCTTCGCTCACATTGTGGGTAATGTATCCGGTGTACCTCTTTTGCAGGATCATTTCATATCCTGTTATGGAAGTCCTGCTATTGTTTATTCGGACAGGATTGGCTGCCGCGCGAAAACCCGTAATATCCACTGTTGCGCTTGTGAAATTCCCGACCCTGGCAAAGGTGAGGTTGTTGTTCGTTTTAACGTACAGGTGGCGCGGCGTTGATACATGCCCCGTATAACTTACGATAAGATCCTCTGAGAAATAATACTGCTGTGAGCTGGCTACATTCTTGTTGTATATCCTTATGGTCTGGGCACTGCCGGGGTTAAGGATGTCTGGGATATAACCTGTAAGCGAATCGCCCTGGGTATAAGATTCCTCACCGTGAGGTATGATCGAGCTGTTGATCTGCCTGCCGTCTATCGTCAGGTTAAAAGCCATATCGGCGGTGATGGCGGGATCTTTGATCTCAGCCGAGGTGTTTAAAAAAGCGCCGGTTATATCAATGTGCTCGTAAGGATATAACGGCAGGGTGAATGTGCCGCTAATATTTGAACCATAACTTGCAGGGATGAGTTTGTAATTTATGGGATACGGGAACGGGTTATATGTTACATTGGCAGTTGTCTTCCCCCGCATGTTCATGATCGCGCGGGTGATGTTGGTATTATTTATCCAGAGGGTTGAACCAGGTGAAAGGGTCGCATCGCCGCTTACTGCCGGCAGGTCGCCTTTTATAACATAAAAGTAGTTGTCCATTACATCGAATGTTGAATTTGCAGATACGCTGTAATTGCCAGCCGAAGTATTTGCAGATACAGTGTATGTTCCCCTGCCCCTCCCGGGTATGGAATAACTGAAATAACCTGTGGAATTGGAAGTGGTGTTATAATATTCGCCCCCCACGCTTAAGTTAACACGACCCGCATGGCCTGTACCGTTCGTATAATGAGCCCTTCCTGCGATGTTCATCTGCCGCCAGGATAAAGCCGGGTCGGCGGATATGTAGAGCAGCAGGTCTTTTATATGCAGGTAGGAATAAACCGAACCTGTTCTCTGTACGCCGTCCACATTTGCCGATGCTTCAGCCGTGATATTATATGCCCCGGCAGTATTATTTGAGAAAGCAAAAGGTGTTATGCTGCTGACATTTCCATCATATACAAGCGCAGAATCGCGGTATATCCTCACCCTCACGCCGGTATCGACCTGAGAGCCGTTCAGATATACACCCGGCGTGATATAGAAGTTCTCTCCTTTTTCTGCTTCTTCGCTGCTGGCCGTAAGGTTAAGGGCCAGTTGCATGAGGCTGTAATTAATGGAAAAATGCCTGGTCGAGTGGTTATATATTGTCCCGATCCTGCTGTTATTAATACGAAGGACGTTTCCCGATATGATGCTGCCGGCCGTGATATTCGTGCTGTTCTCCCAGGCCGTAACGTTGTATGCTCCTTCGGGCAACTGGTATGTAATACTGGAATTGTTCCAGTTATAGTCCATATCATTTGTAACCGTAAGGTCGGAACTGTAGTTATCGGATATTGAAGCGGTTTTTGTGATATTGAACGTGGAGTTGAGAATATATGTTATGGAGACGGCGCTCCCGGTTGTGATGTTTATATCGTTACCGGATGTGAGATAACCTGTGATGTTAAGGTTAGCGCTGGCAGTCGTGGCATTGTACACAGTGATGTTGTTTATTTTAACCTCCATGCCCGTTGTCGAACCCGGAATGAGGGAGATGCCGGAGTATGAAGGCACGGCATCGGCCGGAAACTGAAAACCTATGTTCGTGAACACACCTGGTGTTGTTGAACCTGCGATAGCGGCGCTGGCTTCTGTCCTGTATAAAGTGGTGTTTGTGACCTGAATGTATGTGGCATTGCTGCCGTTTAAGCTCCCGGATGTTGCATTCACCCATATCGTGTGATTTCCGGATTGTGCCGGGCCTGTGAGTATTTTGATGAAGTTCCCCTCTGCGTCTGCGATCAAATTATAAGAGCCTGCCCAGGATGGGGCTATCTCTATATTGCTGCCTGCTGCCGCTGTGGAATTGTCATAATATGCCGCCCCGGAGATGGTCACCGTATCATTGGTGTGTACGGGATTATCAGCAAAAAGGCGTATATTTATGCCCCCTGGGGCGCCGACTGCAAATACAGAGAGGGAATAAGTCACAGCTTCAATATAACTTCCGTTCATGGTCGTCGGGAGGGGCTGCCAGTATTCCCCTGCATAGTGGTATATTACGAGGTCGCTTCGCCCCCATTCATTCGGTATGCGAATAGTGATGGATGAATACGTAAGGTTGTCTGAAAAGATCTCAAGGTACGAAAGAGGCTGAAAATGCGGGTTTTTTGCTGCATCGGGCTTTTTTTCAAGTTTCAGGGCATGGATGCTGGCGTTTTCCGCAATAGAGATATCTGATTGTGAGCCGCTTATTTCAATGGTATATTTTTTTTCATTTTCCAGCGTAGCGGTTTCTGTGTCCGTCCCGGTCATGTTTGGAACTACACCCGCCGTTTCCGTCTGGTTGGTGACCGTTGTAAGGTTTGCGGTATCATTCGTGTCAGATGTATTGAGATTGGTTAAAGGCACTGAGAGAGTCCAGACTAGCAGGGGGACAAGAAAGGCAAGTACGATGCCCTTCCCGATTCTTGAGAATGTTATACTGTCTCTATATGGCCAGCTATCCAGTTTTATTTTAAGCCACTTTATCATATTCACGTAATTTACGTTTTTTGATTCCAGAACAGGCATTCCCACACATATTCGACTAATATGTGGTACATTTCCATATGCTAATTATAATCATAATAATATGATTAATATACTTTATTAATCTTATGGTTATCGGAAGGAATCCAATTAACTCAAAAAATGTTATTAAGAATTAAAAATCAGCTCAATTTTTATGACAATGGGCTATATACTGCCAGATTCCCAGAAAAGGTGGCCATGTAAACCTTGCCATTGGCGATAGTTGGCGGGCAGAACTTCGCCGCATTGCCGAGACTGTCGCGGCCCGGATTCATATCACTGTTCCATAGTTCATTTTGCAGATCCGAGGCGTCGAAGGCGTGAAGCACGTTCGGCTCAGATACCCATAATATCCCTCTTCCTGAAATGTTACTATTAGCCGATATTGACATCCATCCGCCCCACTCAAAGGTAGCGTTACTTTCAGAAATCGGTGCGGTAGGCTGAAAAACTCCTTCAGCGAATCGATAAGCCTTGGTATGAGCATTCATGGGTGATACGTAGACCAGAGAACCGTTAGGGCCGTTCCAGAAAACCGGCCCTCCCATCAGATCGTGGTCGCCCTGGGAATCAGATCCGGAAATGACAGAGAAAGGAGGCTGGACTATCTGATTGTCATTGTCGGGGTTGAAGTGGCCCAGGTTATTTCTGTTTATCAGGAAGAGCTTTGCTTCCTTTCCGCCACCTACCAGCAGGTCGGTTCCAGGTATCAGTAATGCCCCCCCGGAGCCAAAATCCAGATCGTTATTATTAAGCTCGCTATTATTGTGAGGAGAGAACCAATCTGCTAATTTCAGGTCGGGCTTGAGTTTGATGATGCTGTCACCCAGATCAGTTGGCATGGGATTGGAATAGCCATTAAAATCGCCATTGCCGGTAATGAAGTAAATATTGCCTGAACTATCAGCCGCCGGCCCTGCTCCTGCCTGCCAGATACTTCCCAATCCCGGCATTTGATGTACACCTGGCACATCGTCCGGGGTTGTAACGTAAACAGCGATCTGATTCAGCGTGCCAGCATCATATGCCATCAACCAGCCATGGGATGGTATGGCATCCCCATGACCCAAAAGCTATGTATATCCTGTCATTGGATAGTAGCAGAGCCGGGCGCTGGAGCTGCCTGTGACTTGTGAAGTTAATGATCCCGTTAACACTCCCGTTCCCGTTTCCGGGATAGCTTGCACTTATTTCTACAGGCCCGCCCGCCTTTTCTATACCGGTACTTAAGTCCATATCGACAATAATTATTACAATGGCGTGAGAATATTGCTGGAAAAATTCAATCAGGGTACAGTGATAGTTGTGTTAATGGCGCCTGTACAATAATATCATTATGAACACACCAACCGTTACGAGTGCCGCAGTCATAAAGTACCATAGATTCTGCTTCAACTTATCTGAAGGTCTCTCCACTTCTTCCTCTTTTACATATCTGGAGGCAAATTCACTTATTGCTGAAACAACTTTCTTGTACTCAACGGGATGCTCTCTGATTGAGCTTTCCAGTTCCAGATGAATAAAGACTGCACCTATACTGTTCGCATACTTGCCCTGGGTATTGGTAGCTGCCTCCAGTTCTTTTAAATTTCCCTCATTAGCTATCCCTGTCGTAAAATCCCTATCTTTAAAAATAGATGAAAGTTTACGAACTGGCGAGGTGGCAACTCCATTACCCCGACTGAGAACTATCTGCGGGTACCCTGGTTCATTTATCAATGTAAAGCCATGAATCTGAATGATAGTGGTGGAATCCCCGGTGACTGTTTCGTGAACAGCCTGGAAGATGCTCCTGGTCGAATGTGCTACGTCTGAGGACATGTCCCGGTTGGCCCGCCTGCGAGTTCCTGACATCAGGAAAGCCTTAGCTTTAGACCTGGTGAATGCAATAATACCTATGCTATCAGTACGGAGATCATCTACAGGATGAGGTACCTCTATGACAAGATCTCTATTTCCACTGCCAGCGCGGAAAATATATAGACCCCATCCCCTGTTCTGACCGCCAGTTTCTAAAATAGCATAGTATTCTGTTTTTCCATCTGTGAGTTTGATAATATCATACCCCAAACGCGATGCCTCGGATACGGACTTGGAGAGCTTTGCATTATCATTGTCGCTGATCGAAGTCATGACCAGAGAGACAAGCTGACGCATCTGGTTGAGATTTGTTTCATTGGGAGGAATATACATCTCGCTATCTTCAGGAATGATTTTGGTATTAAAAGACGTTACAAGATCAGCCAGGGTGCCATTTTCTTCTTGAATTAATCCTTGAGCCAGAACTGGCTGTGCATCTATAGAAGAAAAAAATAGAATCGCTAATATCAGCAGTATCCCTGCATGTAAAGTCCATAATTGTATGATCAAAGCCCTCTCATTTATTGTCTTCACATTTTTAACTCTTCATAGAAGGGACTATATACATGTTACTTTTCACACCGGCTTCCACTTCCCAATGACTAGAAGGACCGATAAAAGAGTTAGCACAGTGATGATAATTAGTGTATACAGTGTATTGAATATTCCCTGCCTTTCCATCTCATTTGCTATGAGACCTGGTATGACGAATCCTATAACTTGAAAGTCTACGGTTGAAGTCAGTGCAAAATTTGTGATCATATCTGCACCCCATGCCAGGCCAAAATTAACCAGCATAATAACGGAGAATCTTCTTCTCCCGAAAAGTATTACATGGTTTGAAGTCTGCTTGACTATGAAAAGCGTTGCAAAGGCTATTAACAAAGTATACACAACTATCAGAGGCCTGTCTAACACGAAAAGCGCCATCAGGCCGGGTACTATTACTCCACCTGAAGAAAAATTCTTTTTTTCATACCACAGCATACTTATGACGATTCCCAGAACAATTGCAATTCGTATTGACTGATATTCAAAGTTTAACATTAACCTTCACTGCCTGATAAGACTTCGAGCAATTTTCCCGGGATTTCTCCAATCATATTTCCGCATCCGAAGAACACTGTTGGCATTTCTTTTGAGATTTCAGCCATCTTATTTAAGGTATCAAATGCAGTACATTCACCAAGGTTAATTATATTCTCCTTACAATACAACGCTTTAATAGCCTCAATTACAAAAAGATTGGTCATTTTCCCACAAATTATGATTTTTTCGAAATCCATCTCAGATACCATGGCATCGCCAAATTCTACGGTTCTCGTCACCCTGTCCCCTCTTGCATGGAAAACTCCAACAATAGATCGTTTATCAAAGTATCCCCTATTCATAAGTTCCCTGTATACGGTTACCGTGCTGTCCTTATCATTAACACCAAATGCATTTACAAACATGAAGTCGCTTCCATTCAGTGTCGGGCGATAGATCTTCATTACACCCGGGTCAGGGTTTGCTTTAAGCATACCCTCTATTGCTATATCATCGGGTATTCCCAGGAGGCGGGATATCTCAAGTGCAATTGCTACATTCTCTTTGAAATTCAGATAAGAAAAAGATGTTATTAATTCATCATTTATCTCTTCCGGATTTGCCTTTATTATCCGGGCCCCAACTTTCTTTGCATGTTCTTCCATTATATACAGATACTTGTCCTCTGCAGTGACTAGTATCCCATTTCTGGGTATCGTATTACAGAGACTTCTGGCAACATCCTCAAGGGTCGGACCCATAACATCCAGATGGTCAGTGCGTACGTTTGTAATTACACCTATGGTAGATTGTATCATCTTACGTTCTGCTACCCTCTGAAGTTCGGGATGGACCGCCATGCATTCAATAACGAGAGCATGAATTTCTTCATGAACGGCAATCTTCATTATGTCTATCTGCTCCCTTATGTTCGGTTTTCCCTTTCTGGCTATAGGTTTCTCATTTCCGTCCGGTTCTATGATCCTTGCCCCTTTGCCCGTTGTCTTTGTCATGGTCTTCAAACCTGATTCTCGAAGAGCGCCACCTATAAGTCTTGTGACAGTGGACTTTCCCCTTATACCATTGACATGAATCCTGATAGGTACTTTATTAACACGCTTAATATGTTGAACCTGTTCTCTTCTGCCAGCAATCCAAACAATCACAAGAAGTACGATCAGGACTACTATGAAACTAAAATATCCAAATATTGATTTAATTCCTTCCAAGGTAACACCAGCACCCTGAAAATTTTATTAAAGTCACATCCTTCATTATTATCACCAAAACAGAAATCTTGTTTAACTAATTTAACGATAACGAATGTTTTTTTAATTTTTTAACGTTTTCAAAACTTTGTTTAGCTTTTTAACGGTTCATGAATTTTTATTTTTTGGTTTGAGTAAGGATAATCTCTTGTTGTGATATATTGATGAATTTTACATAAGATTATTTCTTATAAGAAATATAATCCAATTATATGGAATCCAAAGGGCTTCGTTTGAAGTTAAGGGAACATGTATATCAAATATTCACCGATCAACTGATGATAGTGCTTGCATTGATACTGATCCCGGCTATTTTTTTGCCGTTCTTTTTTACATTCTCGCAGTTCATGCTGGCCTTTATTAAAGTTGTGAGATCCGCCATTCTTTTGATGTTCATTCTTGAGTACTTCTTAAAGCTGTACGTAGCAGATTCCAGGAAGGCATACGCTACAGACCCGTGGCACGTTATTGACCTGCTGATCGTTATCCTTGCTGTTACGGATTTCATCCCGTGGACTCCACTGGGGGGAATCGGAAGGACATCTCCACTGCTCCGGTTATTAAGGATTTCCAGGACATTTGCAGTGGCCGGAAGGACTGTCAAAAGAGCGGTCCCGTTAAGACCGGCAAAGAAGATCACGCCGCCTGTCTCACGGATGAAAATCAACATCCTCATGGATGGCAGGATCATTAAAGGTACAGCAAAGGAAGATATCGCTGGCTATATTGCTGCTCCCGGGCATACCTGGATTGATCTGCAGGAGGTTTCGGAACCGGATATTGATTTTGTCTGCGATATCCTCAAAATCCCAAAGGTCGTACTGGAAAGCAAAATCATCAAGGAATCCTACCCCAAGATCGACTTCTTCAAGAACCTCATCACAATCTTCATCCGGGACTTAAAACTGCAATCAGATGGTGCTGATATTAGAGATGTCAGTATCCTGAGAAATAATATACTTATCACATGGGCCAATAACTACATTGTCACCATTTCCAGTGAAAAAAGCGAGCTATTTGATCTGATAAGTGACGGCCTGGAGGTGAAGGATGAGGATTTCTTCGCAAGAATTTTATACTCGATTTTCAGCAGAAAAATCAATGATTATGAAGAGATCGTGCGGTCGATGGAGCAAAATATAACGGCACTTGAAGAACTTCCGGTGGGCCAGATGCATCCATTCCTTGAAAGATCATTCTTCTTTAAGAAAGAGATACAGAAAATCCACAGCAACCTCCTGCATTTTAAACAGCTGGTGGGAACCATAAGAACAAGGAAAATATTGCCGGGCATGAAAGATGAGTATCCTTCCCTCTTTGGTATTCTCTACGATGAATCGGTTTACCTTTCTGAGACAGCCGACACCATCAGGAACAATTTGATTTCATTGATTGATCTTCGTATAAATACAGTATCGGTCGGGTTAAGCAGGGTGATGAGGATACTCGCAGTGATCACAAGCCTCGGTCTCATTCCATCGATCATAAGCGGGCTCTTCGGAGAGAACCTGATAGACAGTCCGTATCAAGTCAGGCTCTCTGAAATATTTTTCCTTGAACTATCTATGATGCTCCTTACAGCATATGCTTTTTACAGGCGTGGGTGGTTAAGGTAGCAATGATGAGATGGCAATGATAAGTTTTTTATAGTCCATGTAGAAATAACATATGATAAGGATTTCCAGGAGTGGAATTATTCAATAGGTGATACCAAATGTTCCTGAATCATACCTGCACTATGCGCATCTTACGAATCATCGCCGGAATAACGATAATTACAGCTTTATTTCTTGCTGAGGGTACGGACGCTGCCGTATCCCTGTCCGGGAACAGGATTTGGGACCAGAGCAAGAACATGAGCAATGAATCTTACACATGGAATTCATACAGCTTTGCAGGATTCTATTACGACCTGGACAATAACCTGAGTACAGAAGAACTTACGATCAACAACATCAAAAGAACAATCGCGCAAGGCGATATAAGTTATGCAACTTCCCCTATCGAGGTGAGCTTTGATTATTCGGATTTTGGGAAGTATCAGGTAATAGGCTTCATGGCAGACAAGTACTTCGCAGGCTATACTCTAAACAGCAATTTTGCAGAGAATAAAGAAAAAAGCACCATCGGAAACGGCCTGCTGCTCAGGGTGCTCCTTGACGACTCAGACAAACGCGTTGTTTCCGAAGGCGGATCTTTCACATTAAATGAGGGGTACGTGTTGAAAGTCAGTGCAATCGATATAGGTGGCGGCCCGAGGCAGATATGGATCACCCTGTTAAAGGATGGAGCCGAGGTCGACAATGGGGTGGTTGCGGCTGGCGATACCTATGTGTACTCAAAACAGGTAGGAGGTGTAAGCGACCTTCCCATTATTGCCGTGCGGTTTGATTCCATATTCCGGGGGGGAGATGTGAACGCTGCATTTATAAAAGGAGTATTCCAGATTTCGGATTCTTATACCACGATAAACAGCGGCGATAAGTACGGAGTGATGGAGATCACAGATGCCAGTAAAGACCAGATCACGATGGATAACAGGAACTCCATCGACCTTTCACCCGGCACCACAGTGGATCTGATGGGCAATTTGAAAATCATCGTCGCAGACAACAGCAGTGTCCTGCGGTTTGCATTATCTGCGGACAGGACAGGTACTTATGAAGCAAGAGGGACTATTTACCCAGTAACCAGCGAATGGACGCCCCTGAACTTTGGCCTCAATGTCGGAGGGGGGACAAGTGCAGGATTTTATTATGATTTGGATAAGGGTATCGGAACAGAAAATCTCAATGCCCGGGTCACCAGTTCTTCAATACCTGCCGGCGGATTGGTATATTCCACATCTCCCCAAGAAATCGACTTTGATTATCCGGCTTTTGGTTCGTATAAGGTCATAGGTTTCATGGCAGAAAAGTATTTTGCAGGTTATTCTGCAAACAGCATTATTTCAGGAAAAAAAGAAATAAGCCCCATTGGGAGCGGCCAGTTGCAGAAGGTGCTTCTTGACGACTCAGATAAACGTGTAGTTTCCGAGGGCGGGACAATGACCTTACAAGAGGGATATGTGATCAATATCAAAGCTGTCGATGTCGGCGCAGGCCCGGGCCAGGTATGGATTTCCTTATTAAAGGATGGGGTCGAGGTTGATAATAATGTTGTTGCCGGGGGCGATACTTACGTATACTCAACAAAGGTTGGAAGCGTGAGCGATCTGCCCATCATAGCTCTTCACTTTGATTCCGTCTTCAGGGGAACGGAAATGAATGCAGCTTTCACAAAAGGGGTTTTCCAGATATCTTCTTTGGTCACATCCGTGAAGGGTGGGGATAGTTATGGATTGATGGAAGTCGGCAGCATCGGCTCAACCGGGATCGAAATGGATAATCCAAGTTCTATTGGATTTTCACGCGGAAGCACGATAGACCTGATGGGCAATATCAAATTCAAGGTGGCGGATTCCGCGGACCTCAGGTTCTACCCGTTCGTGCAGGTAAGCCCTGAGATGACGGCAAATCAGCTTGTCATAGATGCACCCATTAAAGCCACAGCCGGAGATGTGATCATGATAAAGGTTACTGCCGGGGGCGATGCTGTTATGGGGGCAGCAATATCTCTTGGAGGGCAGACAGACAGCAATGGAATTCTTAACTACACGTTGCCGAAAACATTGAAAGGCATGTATAACATAACTGCCACCAAGCTGGGTTACGAGAAGGCGACTAAAAGTATAGAAGTAGAGGGATACATTGGAAATAAACTGAGCATAAATGCACCGCCAAAGGCCAATCAATTTGAGACCATGACCATACAGGTCACCTACAACAACACAGGTGTTAGCGATGCAAATGTAAGCTACGATAATACTACCATAGGTACAACTGGAAGCGATGGGTTCCTGAACTATACGCCGGAAACAAGCGGCACACATACTATAATGGCCTCAAAGAACGGGTACACCGCTGCTGCAATGGATATTGATGTCATAATGCCGTTCACGGAATTCAAAGCTCTCGATATTAATATTACACCCGATGTGGTTTATACAGGCCAGAACATTATTGTCCGGTCAAATATCACCAATACAGGTACGAAAGCTGGCACTCTCCCCGTGGTGCTCATAATAAACAGCAGCGAGGTGGCCAACCAGTCTATCACTCTCGCCCCACATGAGGTAAAAGAGGTTGATTTCACGTATAAAGTTACGCTGCCGGCTGGCAACTATACTGTTGAGATCCTTGGCCAAAAAGGAATAATCGAAGTCAGGCAGGTTAAAGGAGCCCCATTTGATGGAACGGTATCAGTCATAGGTGCAATCCTTATCATCTATCTCATAATTGCAAAAGGCAGGAAAAGACCTTTGAAGTGAAAGATACCTTGATGGTATTTTCAGATAATAAATGATATCAGGCGTTTTCAAAAGTTGATAATCATAGAAATTATTATATGTGAATCAATAATTATTATTAACATGATCCATAACTTAATCGATAACCTGATAAGTGCAACTCGTTTTTTTTTAGGTTTGATATTGACGACCATTGCATTGCAGGCATTTTTGAAAACAAAAACATCGAATATGCTTTATTTAACCACGGGTTTCGCTCTAATAACAATAGGAAATCTTTTCTCAACCATTTATTATGTTGATGATGTGCGAATGGACAAATTACTTGCAAATATTTTTGATATAATCGGATTAATTGCATTGATAATAGCAATTAAGAAAAGCTAAATAAAATGAACCCAAATCCCGGTGATGAAGAGATTATCTTTGATCAGCTGGCGAACAGGTATTCACGTACGATATTGTCTCTTACATCAATAAAGGAATGTTCGGCAACCCAATTGAGCGAGGAGCTTGGCATCCCTCCTGCAACCGTATATAGAAAACTTAAGCTCCTGGAGAGTACAGGTCTTATACAACACGTTAAAACTATTATCAATCTTTCAGGTAATGAGGAGAAATATTATCGATGTGCAATCCGTGAAGCTTCGGTACGTATTCATAATGGGGTACTCTCCGTGGACTTTAAAAAGGAAGAACCTGCTGATAAAATCATCAGGTTATGGAAAAGGCTTGCACATCCAGGCGATGAAATGAATAATAAATAAAGTTTCCTGTCCCAAAAATATAGTTTTGTTATCAAATTTTGATAATGGGCTATATAATTTATCCTTCTATAGAATAAAGTAAAGGATGGAGGAAGGCAGCATGACGAGCTTTTTTTCCCCAAAAAACCACCAACCCGTCACTCCTACCATCTTGCTGCCCTCCTATCCTCCAGTATAAATTTAACTTCGCAACTTATCGTAAAGTGATACTCTTTATAGAATCATTCAGGTAAACTTATCATATTTCACGCCAGAATACGCCTTTGATGTAACATGTTCACAATAATAACAGGCGCTCAGTTCGGAGATGAAGGAAAAGGCAAGATAGTGGATATGATGGCTTCACAATACGACATCGTCGCACGCTTCCAGGGCGGGGACAATGCAGGACATACAGTAGTTGCGGAAGGAAAGACCTACAAGCTGCATCTTGTCCCGTCAGGAGTGCTTTTTGATGCCCGCCTCCTCATAGGTCCTGGCACTGTCATGAACCCCGGGATACTGATGGGAGAACTTGCCATGCTTTCTGAAAACGGGGTTGATGTGCCGCCCGCAAAGCTCGGTATAGATGCAAAGACAAGTATAATCATGCCGTATCACGTTGCGCTTGACCGGTTACGGGAATCAAAACGTGCCGTGAAAATCGGGACTACAAGCAGGGGGATTGGTTATGCATACGTAGATAAAGTGGGAAGGGACGAGATACAGATGGCCGATATTGCAGATAAAAACCGGTTCCTGAAACGGCTTGATGAGATAGCCCCGCAAAAAGAAGCTGCGATAAAAGAACTGGGCGGAGACCCGGAGATCGTAAGGTCGGAGATTGATGATTATATAAGCGCAGGCAGGAAATTAAAAACTTATATCACCGATGTTTCAAGAGAGATAAATCTTGCTTTAAAGCAGGGAAAAAAGGTGCTTGCCGAAGGGGCGCAGGGAACGCATCTTGATATAATCCACGGCACGCAAAAATTCGTAACATCTTCAAGCACGGTCGCCGGTTCAGCCTGCGCCTCACTCGGCGTCGGGCCAACAAAAGTGAACAATGTTATTGGGGTCATAAAAGCCTATATTACCAGGGTTGGTGAAGGACCGCTTCCCACGGAGCAGAAAAACGAGATCGGCGAGCACCTGAGGGAAAAAGGGGGAGAGTTCGGCACGACCACTGGAAGGCCGAGAAGATGCGGCTGGTTCGATGTACCTCTTGCTTCAAAATCCATCAACCTTAATGGCTACACCAGCATGGCTCTCACCAAGCTCGATGTCCTGACAGGGCTTGATACCCTGAAGCTGTGCCTGGGCTATGAGCTTGAAGGAAAACGTCTTGATTACCCGCCTGAACTTTCAGATGAAATCGCAAGATGTAAACCTGTTTATATCGAATTACCGGGGTGGCATGAGGACATTTCCGGCACCGGAAGTTTTTCCGCCCTCCCTGAAAATGCAAGGTTATACGTTGAAATGCTTGAGAAATTAATAGGGGTTGGCATAGGGTACATTTCCATCGGGCCGGGAAGAAAACAAACGTTTGTGAAATGAGAATTATAGAACCTAACGTATAGAGTAACTGGCGGCAATTTTATATTAAAGGATACGGACACGTTTTTGTTTAAATTCCACATTGCCCTGGCAGGTGTCCCAGTCAGCGACTACATTGACCAGGTCGGCCTGCATACCCGACATATGGGATAGCGCTCCTTCGATCAAACCGTGCGTACTCCTGCAAAGCGGGTTTTTTATAGGTAATCCTCTATTCTTGCACAGGCTTTTTATCAGGCAGTTTTTTATTTTGATGTCTGTAGTATATCCATTCTCATTGACACACCCGTTATGTGCCTCTATTTCATAGTAGGGCCTGATATATTCAAGGAAATCCTTAATAGCGGTTTGTGGATCTTTGTTTGCCCCGAGTTTTTCTCCTATGTGCTCTCCCCGCCTTTTGCCGTTGGTTAACATGATCTCTTCAGTAACTTCAACCCCGTTAACTTCTTCAAGGATATCGAGCAGACCTGCTATCAGTGTCATATATCCTATTTCAGATGTACGTTTTGATGTCATGGTAACATAGTACAATGTTATTATTTCATAAATATCTTTCTATTAGAATTATTATTATGCTCATGCAAGGTCATGAACCTGTTGTTTTTGAGCCTATGGCCAGAAAATCGGGAGCAGGGTTTTTACTGAAATCAATATAAAGAAAAAAATCTATAATTAATTAGACCAGTATGATGATAAATAAAGAAACCCATTTTGAGCGTTCATGGAAAGTAAATAAAATCGCGAAAGATTTTATCTTATGGGATGTTTGGGAAATCCCGATCGTTGCGACTAACTCCAAAACAGAGAATTTCCAGTCTTTTTATGGAATAGCATTAGAAACATTTAATAAAATACAGGCAAAAACAACATTAGTCAGTATTCTTTTTACCCTGCGATTTTGGATAGACAAAATTTTTCCTCTCGACAGGAACATTAATACTTTACCGATTCCCGGCTGCCAGGAAACGACAGTTAAGAGCCGGTTAAACAGTGAAGATCTTGAAAAAAGTAAAGCAGGAAAAGTTTTAAAAGACAACAATACTGATCTGGAATTTCGCCCTGTTTATCTATTTGATAATGAGAGTTTGCATGAACTTTCTAACGATACGGTACATGGTCTATTACATGTTGGCTGGATTAAGAAAAATAATAATCATTACACGGCAACACTGGCTATTTATGTAATTCCAAGAGGCATTTATGGGAAAGTATATCTAAAATTGATCGAACCATTCCGCCGCCATATTGTTTATCCGGGATTGATGAAGGCAATTAAGGAACAATGGCAGGAATACCTTTTATCGAAAGATTAAATCGCAAAATCAATGGACTGTATGGTACACTTGAAGAGAAGGTCGCATTCTTTCAGCATTCAAAAAATATTTGTAGCTTTTAACGTTTTAAGGAGGCAATTATGACAAAAATTAAAGAATTAATCTCTAACGAAAGGCTGCAATATCTGGTATATATTGGCTTATCCATTGTAGTTGTAGGACTGACAGGAATAGCTTATTTTTCTAACAATCTTATTTTTCAGCGATTTATTGGCGGAATAAATCCTCTAATAGCCTCTTTATTTATTATCATTTTGGGTTTTATTATTTTATCTTTTCTCCTTTCCAAAGGTTGGTTCGCAATTTATAAAAAGGGGAATCTAAAAGGGCTGTTTTACTCTTCCGGACTTGCAGCACTATTTGGGTTAATCATTATCCTGGTTGATTTTAACACGCGTTTATATCCTGCTGATATGAATATTTTGTTTCCTGAATCTCTGTTGTTTTACCC
The DNA here is from genome assembly GCA_902386205.1 of uncultured archaeon. GTDB lineage: Archaea > Halobacteriota > Methanosarcinia > Methanosarcinales > Methanoperedenaceae > Methanoperedens. The sequence continues at coordinate 36,437 of CABMIH010000087.1, forward strand.
GGCTATCGATCTTTTTGCTGAAATCCTTTTTCAAGTATTGCCCCTTACGCTAATCTTGATCATTTTGACTTCACTTTCAAAGAAAATAAACCATAATATGATAATATGGATTAGTATTTTCGCTGCCTCGTTGTTGGAGCCGATTTATCAGACTATACCTCTTTTATCAGGACAATATCCCTTATGGTTTGCAGGTTTTACATTCATACATGTGTTTTTAATTATTTTATCCCAATTAACAATTTTTAAGCGCTATGATTTTATCACAATGTATTGGTTCAGGCTCGTGTATTACATAATTTGGCATATTGTATGGGGTCATATCCGTTTAGGATTGCTTTTCCATTCTTAAAAGTTTCACTTGATCATCCTTGCAATGGAAAACTGTCGCCCGATTATTGTCTGAAGGATCGAAAAACATTTTTTGAACTCACTTCGGCGCTTTGCGCCATGCACTCTCCTCCTTTCAAACAATGGGATTCTCGCGGCAACCGGGTTTTTATCTCCCTAAAGACAAATACAGACAATCTATATAGTGGATGCGTGCTGGGTGCGAATCTGCTTCAATACGGTGCCGGCACGCTCGTATATTTGAAAAATCATCATCCGACAAAGCTTTGCACCCAAAGTACCATTTTTGACTGACTTTAGGTGCAACTTACAGACTTTAGGTGCAAAGCTATCCGACAAAAAAGTTTTAAATAGTAAGTGTTATATAAAGTCAGTTCAGGAAAAATCAGGGTTCGACAATGGAGCCTAATATAGAAGTACGTTCGGTGTCAAAAAGTTACGGGGATTTCGTCGCCATAGACAATGCAACCCTGAGCATCGAAAAAGGGACTATATTCGGTCTCCTGGGGCCGAACGGCGCGGGTAAATCAACTCTTATAAAAGTGCTGTCATGCCAGTCAAGGCCATCGTCAGGACATGCCTTCATTTGCGGCCTTGACGTTGTGTCGGATAAAAAAGAAGTGCTTTCGATAATAGGCATTGTCCCTCAGGAGAACAGTTTCTATGACGATCTTACAGTGAACGAGAACCTTGAGTATTTCGGCTCGTTATACGGCGTCCCTATGATCGAGATCAAGAAAAGAAGCCATAAGATACTGGATATGCTGCAACTGTCCCAGAAGAGCAACAGCATGGGAGGAACCCTTTCGGGCGGCATGAAGACCAGGTTAAATATCGCCTGCGCCCTGATACATAAACCTGAAGTCCTTATTCTCGATGAGCCAAGCGTGGGGCTTGATCCCGTTTCCAGGAAAGCCCTGTGGGATACAATAAGGGCAGTGAACAAAGAAGGGACCACTATCCTCATCACAACCCATTATATGGAAGAAGCCGACCTTTTGTGCGACAGGATACTGATAATGAACCGTGGAAAAATCGTCATCGAGGGAACATCCGAGGAACTGAAAAACAAGGTCGGGGAAAGGATCATACGGATAACAAGTATGTCCGGGGACTACCAGGTGGTAAAAAGCAGTATTGAATCGCTCGGGGCGGTAATATCCTGTGATATTGATGAGAAAGGGATAAAAATAACTCTCAGGGAAGAGTTGCCCTTTGCGCAAATTCTTGAGATTTTCGCATCATCGGGTGAGAAAATAAAGAACATTGAATCGACAAGGCCAAGCCTTGAAGATGTGTTCATTCATGCAGCCGGGGAGGCGTGGCATTGACAGGCTCCGTTCTCAGGAAAGACCTGAAAGTATATGTCCGCCACAGGAAGACTCTGCTTCTGATCTTTATTGCACCGATACTAATAATGATATTGATCGGGTCGGTTTTCTCAGGGGCGCCTGGTGAAGGTCTCAAGGATGTAAAACTGGGCGTCGGCGGAGGACAGGGAAAGAACATAGTTGAAGAGCTGAACGCAAGCAAAATGTTCATAATCGTTAATGAGAACACAAAAGACCCGGCGGTTATCAGGGAAGGCGTTAAAAAAGGAAAATACAGCGCCGGTATCTTCATACCTGAAAATGAGACACAGGCAATGCAGTTGTACCTTGATAATTCAAAGATCCAGATAGCGCCTGTCATATCCACGGTGTTCCTGACAACCACCGAAAAGATATCCTACGAGATCACCTTAGGCTTCATCACAAAGCTCTGGAAAAGCCTGGAGGAGATGGAATCTGAACTTGGCCCGTTGAAAAAGGGCGTCCTGCAAGTCAATGGAAGTATCGGTTCGCTCAACAGGGATACGCGGAATGTGCTTGCCTCGATGGATGAAATAAATGTGGCAGACCTCAATGATTCAATAAGTGTGATGAAAAACACGCTTGACCTGATGAAAACCGACCTGGGACGAAGCGCGATCGAGATCAATGCCACGCGCAATGATATCAGGGAGCTTGATAAAAATGTGAGTTCAATATATAATGATTCTTCGGCCCTGAGGGACGACCTTAAATTCGTGATAGATAATATCGATTCGACCGATGCCGCTTTGCTTGATATCCAGACGGATTTGCAGGGAACATACAACGCCACATGCACAGGTCCCTCAACGCCCCAGTGCATATCCCTTTCAAACACCATCACGCAGGTTCAGGATTCAAGAGCCCTGCTGCTTGATAGGACGGCACGGATAAGGTCACTGCATAACAGTCTTTCAAATATTGCACAAAAAAGTTCTGAATTGCATGAAAAACTGGAGAAAACGGATGAAAGACTTGAAACTATGCAGGGATCAATAATCAATTACGTGCTTGAGATATCAAAAATCCACGGGAACATAACTAATATAGAGACTGCCATCAATTCCCTTGGAAATGTCAAGAACCAGTCCGCAGCAGTATCTATCCAGATGGATGACCTCGCCAATGAAACTTCAAACAGCACGGTGAGCCTTGTTTCAGACATTGACAGTACAAAGAACGTGCTGGGCGAGGTGATCGCAAAGTCGCCGGGTTTCATAGCCGCCCCTGTCAAACTTGAGCGTGACTCGGTATTCAAGGACAGGTCAAACCTTGATTTCCTGATGCCAGGGATAATCTCCATTGTCCTGATGTTCATATCGTTCCTCCTTGCCTCCATAACCATAGTCCAGGAGCGGGCAAAGAAGACGCTGATAAGGACATTGATGACGCCCCTCTCACTTCGGGGATTCATACTTGAAAAGACAGCGGCGCTCATCCTTATCGCGATGCTCCAGGGGATTATAATGGTGATCGTCGCCTTCGTGTTCTACAGGATCGTGATCCCTGTGGACCAGCTTCCCCAGTTATTCCTTGTCATCCTTGTTTATTCCGCAGCCTTTATCGGCATCGGGATGGCGCTTGCGACGTTTGCGGAATCCGAGAATACCGCAATGCTCCTGACGCTTGTACTGAGCATCCCCATGCTCTTTTTGTCCGGGGTCTTTTTCCCATTCGAGACCATGCCACAGTTGATGATCAGCCTGGGCAATGCCCTCCCGATAACGATGGGAATTAAGGCGCTCGGCTCAGTGCTGATATACCAGGAAGGATTGGACGTGCTTTCGGGATATCTGATGCCGCTTCTTGCATACGGGATAGCGGGGCTGGGGACGGCGTACCTGCTGTTGAGAAAAGAAGTGATGGAGTGAAAGTGGAGATTTAATTATATGGTTTATTTGAGGCTATCCAGCCACCCTTTAGCAGTTCTTGTGGATGGATGTTCATCCCCATAGGATTCTCTGAATATATCATAAGCCTGGTGGAAATACTCTTTTGCTTTTTTCGCATCTCCCAGAGCATGCCATACCGAGCCTATATTGCTAAGGTCTATAGCCACATCAGGATGTCTCTCTCCATACACTTTTTTATCAATTGAAATAGCCTGTTCGTAATATGAAATCGCTTTTTTTGAATCTCCAAGAACACGCCATGCCTCACCGATATTGCTGAGGTCTATAGCCACATTAGGATGTCTTTCTCCATACACTTCTTTATCAATTGAAAGAGCCTGTTCGCAATATGAAATCGCTTTTTTTGAATCTCCCAGAGCATGCCATGCCACGCCGATATTGTTGAGTATAATAGCCACCTTAGGATGTCTTTCTCCATACACTTCCTTATCAATTGAAATAGCTTGCTCGTAATATTCTATTGCCTGTTTAGCATTTCCCATCTTCTCATGAATCCAGCCTAATTCAAACATGAAATCAGAAAATTTATCATTTCTCTTTATTTCCGAGATGTGAGAGTGGACATGTTCCCCATATTCTAAGGCTTCATTATAAGCAAGCGAATTACGCAAATAAGGCAGGAATCTGTGTCCGCTCTCTTCAATAGCAATATCAAGAAGCCCGCCATAAAGAGCATGCTCAATCAATTCTGCACTTGATATTGGCTCATAACTTTTGGAGAGAATATTCTGATAATATGCTACCGCAGCCTCATGACTTTTCTTTTTTTCGCTCTCTTCAAGCTCTTTAAAGAGATTCTCTCTTAAAAGCGGCGTTACCCAGTACATGTGGTCTTTACGTATGCTATCCTTTTCCATTAAACTCAGCTTGACAGCTTTTTCTACAAGAGAATCCCAATCTTTCAGATCGCCGCATAGTGATCCAATCCCTTCTTTTAGAACTGGCAATCCATAAACTGCGCATCGTCTCAAAAAGGTCTGGAAATCTTCTGGCTGAGCCTCAAGAATCTGCCTTAAAATGAGATCCTGAACAAATTCGTCTTGCTCATCTCTGATCCTTGAGAGAAGTAAAGTAATATCAAGACCTTTCACCTCTCCGATCAGTGTATCCAGGTATTCCATCAACCTTGGATTTCCAAGCCCTGCTTTAATCAACTGCTGCCTCATCTCAGGATCGGGATAACCTGCAATATTTAAAAGTTCGGAGACCTTTTTTCTTTCATCAGCTTCTCTGAAGCTTGTGAGGCCGATAGATTCAAGCTTTTCCCGTACAATGTCTTTTCCTCCAAGGGTGAGAGGAAACGTATAGCGGCTGGTTATGATAATCTGTGTCATCTTGCCGCTGTAGGGTAAAAATCGAAGGAGTGCTTCCAGAATCGGGACAGCATCAGCGCAAACCTCAGGATTTCCTTTGTCAATCCCAGCAAGGTTCTTCTCGAAATCATCAAGTATGATGAGATAATTCCTTTGCTGGAAAATCGAAGAGCACAGCCTTCTGATCTTATCAGGCATTTCCTCTTTTATTTCGAGTGCCTTTAATCCATCATTATCGTTGCCTCTGAAGAAACTATCTTTCAAAGCCTCGCCAAACTTGTACGCATTCAGTTCGCCATGAACGATTATCAAAGCATGGTCTTTGAACCGTTCGCATAACTTACCCGCAAGACAGCTCTTTCCCAATCCTCCGGTGCCGTGAAGAAGCAAACCAATCTTTTCCCTGTCCTTTTTCAGGCATCGAAGTCCTTGCTGTATCTGCCTTCTCCTGCCGATGAACCCTTTTGTTAAAACCTTTACCTGGCTGCTCTCAAGGTACGTGTACTGAAGCTCACCTGGCTTTAGCCTTTTTTTCAGCTCTCTCCTGACCAGTGCTACATCAGGAGAAGTTCCGTCAGAGAATAAACGAAGTATAGACCAGTCCCACTGGTAGTGGTCAAGAAGCTCTTTTCGAGTCCTGCGCAGCGTCTCCAGTATATTCTCTCCCCTGCTGAATTCGTGGTAGAACTTAACTGCGGCAGCGCGTGCACTAACATCTGTAACAGGCAGACCCCAGCCAAGAACTGAAGGAACGCGGCCGGCGACAAGATACTGTGCAAAAGACATAGCTGCAGCGTGCTCAGGGGCCTGCCCTGTCCTGCAGCCCGAAAGGAAAACCAGCCTTGGCATGTTAAGATCGAGTTTTTCCCAGAGCATCGAAGGTACAACATCGTGGCGCATACCTTCTTCATTCTCCATCAGGAAAAATGGTACACCCTTTTCATTAATATCTGCATGGCCTGTGATATGAACAATATCATATTTTGTCGTTGCAAGTCGTTCCCCAAGTCCTTCAAGCGAGCCTGTATCTTCGACATCTATTTCTATGGGTAAATCTTTCGTGACCTCAAGTATCGTATCTTCTTCTTTCTCAAATTCAAGCACCGGGGAAACGTTCTGCGGAGAGCATGCCATCAGCAGTACCTTCAGTGGACGATCCTCAGGCGTAAGTATCTTTTTGATGCCCCTCTCTGAAACCATTCGTATAAGATGCATCTTTGAAGGAACAAGGAAATCGTTGTAATAGAGAAGCTCAAAAGGCAGGTTGATAGGACCTTCGCCTTTTATAATCACCTGGAGATGTTCGCCTTTCTCATCTGCCTCGGTAAGCGCTCGTATTAACACCTGCCTGTCGCCGTTGAGAATAGTGAAAAGTCTTTTCCCGATATCAAGTGATAAATCGGGTGATTCGTTCCAGCTATAATTCCTGCACATCTCCTCTAGCTTCTGGATTTCCGTCTGGTCAACAGTACCTGTATCCTGAGTGCCGTCTGGCATTATCCTTGTAATGGCGTGTTCTTGAAATTGCGCCTGATATACCACTGTCATAACTGCCCCTGTCACTTTCTTTCTGGAAGTATAAGGGTAAATACTTTTCAGTAATTATTGTTTTATATTGATTATGATTTTATTTTTGATAACTATACCCATGCAGCTTTGCTGTGGTTTCCGTGGCGCCGCAACGTTTGACTCCAAATCTACAGTATGGTCACTGTGCTCATGTGTGATTATTTATATATGTCTGAAATTCTTAGTTTATTATCAAAAAAATTCTGGATAAAATTAAATCTTGACTCTATACTGTAACATCATACTTATATATTTCCGTAACGCATTAACCTCCATGACAGAACGAAAATACACCCGATGGAAAAAATGCCTGATATGCGATGATTTCGTGAAACTGATGTTCCCCGAGGACGCTAAAAACATGCTTATAATATACGAACCCTCAGAAGGCATGAGTAACGAATCCAAGAACTGGAAGAAAAAGCAATTGGGGTATATCCACAGGGCCTGCCTGGGGAAAGCAAATTCAATGCTAAAGATTAAATCCATTGAAGCTGAGAGCAGTGTTTCTGAGGTCGTATAGTGGCTTATAAAGATCTACGCGAATTCATCGAAGTCCTTGAAAAAAAAGGCCTGCTCAGGCGCATAAGAACAGAAGTCAGCGCCGAGCTTGAGATAACGGAAATACTGGACAGGGCAGTAAAAAAAAACGGTCATGCGTTGTTATTTGAAAACGTCAGGGGCCATAAGATACCGGTTTTTGCAAACGCTTTCGGGACAATGGAACGCATGTGCCTGGCCCTTGGTGTCGATAACCTTGATGAAATAGGCGCGCGGATACAGAAACTCCTGCAGCTTGAAGCGCCATCCGGCATCTGGGAGGGGATTAAGATGCTTCCCCAAATCAGCGAACTTACATCTTTTGCCCCCAAATATGTAAATTCGGGGACATGCAAGGAAACAGTTCTCAAAGACGGTTTTTCACTTGACGAATTCCCTGTGCTGAAATGCTGGCCGGGGGACGGGGGCCGCTTTATTACCCTCCCGCTGGTATTCACCAAAAATCCCTCAAGCGGGAAACAGAATGTGGGTATGTACAGGATGCAGGTCTATGACGGCAAGACCACGGGAATGCACTGGCACATCCATAAACATGGTGCAAGGGATTATGCGGATGCTGCCGGGAAAATAGAAGTCGCTGTCGCGATAGGCGCAGACCCTTCTATTGTTTATTCAGCTACGGCGCCCCTGCCTGATAACATCGACGAGATGATGTTCGCGGGGTTCCTTCGGAAAAAGAATGTCGAGCTTGTAAAATGCGAAACCGTTGATCTTTATGTTCCTGCCCATGCCGAGATAATCCTTGAAGGATATGTGGATGCAAAGGAACGGCGCGTTGAAGGGCCGTTCGGGGACCATACAGGATATTACTCTCTTGCAGATGAGTTCCCTGTGTTCCATATAACCTGCATCACACATCGCAAAAACCCTGTCTATCATGCCACAGTGGTTGGAATACCTCCTATGGAAGACGCATATCTTGGCAAAGCCACGGAAAGGATATTTCTTCCGCTTATGAAAGCGCAATTGCCCGAGATCGTGGACATCAACCTTCCGGTTGAAGCTGTTTTTCATAACCTTTGCATCGTATCCATAAAAAAACGCTACCCTGGCCATGCAAGGAAGGTAATGTTCGCACTGTGGGGAATGGGACAGATGATGTTCGCAAAGACGATAATCGTGCTTGATGACGATGTGAATGTCCAGGACATGAAGGAAGTGCTGTGGGCAACAACTACGCGCATGGACCCGGTAAGGGATGTCACCCTGGTCGATAAAACGCCGACTGATACCCTTGACCATGCTTCGCCCCTTACAAATCTTGGGTCAAAGATGGGTATAGATGCCACAAGGAAAGGAAAAGATGAGGGCTTCCTGAGGGAATGGCCTGACGCCTTAAAGATGGATAACGGGGTTAAAGCGCGCGTGGACGGGATCTGGAAAGAGATGGGTCTTTAAGCGCCATAAGATATAAGACCATAAACTACTTAGCTTCCCGAACCAATAAAAAATTATGGGAGATGACTTTATCTGGATGGCCGGCGGACCCCAGGGAAGCGGCGTGGACACAAGCGCTAATATCTTTGCGCGCGCATGCTGCTACGGGGGGCTTCATGTCTATGGAAAACGGGAATATTCATCTAATATCAAAGGGATGCACAGTTACTTCCAGATACGGGTCTCTCCAAAAGAAATAGGGGCGATCGTCGATCGTGTAAACCTCCTGTGCACTTTTGATGCTGAAAGCGTTGTGAGACACGCATGGGAAGTAGCGCCGGGCGGAGGAATAATATGCGATACAGAGGTGCTTGGAACAAAAATATCCGGTATCCCATCCCTCCCTTCCCCTTTTTTCGAAGAGTTCAATAAGACTCTGGATGAAAAAGGAATACATCCAGAGACAGTCGGGGACCTCCTGTCCGAAGTCAAAAAGAGCAACGTGCGGATATATGCCGTGCCCTATCTTGAGTTGCTGAAAGAAATAGGTAAAGAGATAGGGGAAGAACAGCTCAGCAAGATTACAAGGATGATCAACGTACTTACTCTGGGCGTCTCTTTTGGCATCGTGAACTACGAACAAAAATATGTCGATAAGGCCATTAATATGATATTCGGAAAAAAGCCGAAGATCATTTCAATGAACCTTCTTGCGCTGAATAAAGCATATGACTACGCAAGAAAAAATTTTAAAGATGCTGGCTTCGATCTTAAATCAGTAGAGACCAATGAAGAGAGAATATTCCTCCAGGGAACACAGGCTGTGGCGCTTGGCAAGCTTGCCGGGGGATGCCGCATCCAGACGTATTACCCCATCACTCCTGCGGCTGATGAAAGCGAATACCTTGAAGAGAAACAGGTTTTCGAGCCTGAAGGAAATATGCCGGCTGGAGCCATAATCGTCATGCAGACCGAAGATGAGATAGCTGCGATCACCATGGCTACAGGCGCCGCACTCACTGGTGTAAGATCTGCCACAAGCACTTCAGGACCCGGTTTCTCACTAATGGCCGAAGGCCTGGGCTGGGCAGGCATCAATGAAGTTCCGGTAGTCATTAATTATTACCAGCGCGGCGCACCATCTACAGGACTGCCGACGCGTCATGGCCAGGATGATCTGAGATTTGCAATTCATGCCTCCCACGGCGAGTTCCCCCGGATTGTCCTGTGCTCCGGCGACATTGAAGAGTGCTTCTATGACGCAGCCCGTGCTTTCAATTATGCAGAACATTACCAGACACCCGTTATCCATCTCATAGATAAGGCACTGGCCAACAGCAACAAGAGTTATAAAATGTTTGATCCCGGTCGTGTGAGAATAGACCGGGGCCAATTACTCACTGCAGCTGATATTTCCGGCAAAACATACCAGAGGTTTGAATTCACAGATTCCGGCATTTCTCCCCGCCTCCCTATTGGAACGCCCGGTGCGATATTCTGGTACACAGGTGATGAGCACAACGAATCAGGGCATATAACAGAGGAGCCCATGATGCGCACCCGCATGGTCGCGAAGCGTATGAAAAAACTTGAGACTGCGGACCGCGAAATCCCTGTTGAGGAACGGGTCAATTTCTTCGGGGATGAGGATGCATCTGTAACCGTCGTTAGCTGGGGCTCTCCCAAGGGTGCAATACTTGAGGCCATGGATATGCTGCGCAAGGATGGGCAAAAAATAAATTTCCTGCAGGTGCGTATACCGCATCCTTTGCCGAAGGACTATATTGAAAAAGTCCTTAATAAGGCTGCAAAAAAGATCGCTATCGAGGGAAACTATTCAGGGCAACTCGCTGGCATAATCAGGGAAAAAACTGGCATCCCGATGGATTATTTTATCCTGAAATGGAACGGAAGACCCATGTCAGCAGACGAGATATATAAGGCTCTCCTTCTTATCACGCAGGATAAGGCCCAGACAAGGCAGGTGTTGACCGGTGGCTCTTAAACTGGCTGATTACAGGACTCATGTATTCAATGACTGGTGCCCGGGATGCGGGAATTTTGGCATACTGGCATCGTTGCAGATGGCACTTGCCGACCTGGAATTGCAGCCTTCCCGTGTGGCCATATTCTCAGGCATTGGGTGTCACGGGAAAACTCCGCACTTTGTGAATGCATATGGTATTCATACTCTGCACGGAAGGGTGCTTCCTTTCGCCACCGGAGCAAAACTGGCAAATCCGGAACTTGAAGTGATAGTACACGGGGGTGATGGGGACGGTCTCGGGATAGGCGCAGCCCATTTTGTCAACACAGGGAGGAGGAACATGGATATGACCTATATAATCCATGATAATGGTGTCTATGGCCTGACAAAAGGGCAGGCATCGCCCACACTAAAGCTTGGCGTAAAGACAAAAGCTCTTCCAAAACCCAACATTAACGAAGGGATTAATCCTGTAACCCTGGCACTGGTAACGGGCTATACGTTCATAGCCAGGAGCTATTGTTATGATGTGGTGCACCTTAAAGAAACAATAAAAAAGGCTATCAAACATAAGGGAATGGCCCTGGTGGTAGTCCAACAGTGGTGTCCTACTTATAATGATATTAATACAAAGGAATGGTATAACGGCGAAGACCGAATAGATCCTGCTACGGGAAAACCTGTACCGAGGCTGTACAGGCTTGAGGAAACCGGTTACGACGGAATAGTGCATAATCCCGATGAGACAATTCCAAAGACGCTGGCCGCACTGGCCAAAGCCTATGAGTGGGGAGACAGGATACCGATAGGCGTGTTCTACCAGAATGAATTTGTGTCCACCTACCAGGAAAGAATATCGCAGAGGATAGCTGATTATCCCGGATATCCGCCCGCGAAACAGGTTATTGCGGATGAGCATGGGAAGCCCGTAACCGGAATAAGGAAACTGCTGGATGAATTGAAAGTCACCGGTTAATTCAATGAAAACCATTATAACAGATGCCCTGTGCCCTTTTTGCGGCTGTTTATGCGATGATATCACGGTCGTAGTTGAGGATAACAGGATAATTGAAGCAAAACATGCCTGCATCCTTGGCTCAGCAAAAATATTAGGGCAATGCAGGCTCGGTGCGAAAAATATAGGGACGCATCGCACGATAAAAGAACCTTTGATCCGGGCTGGTAAGAATGAAGATTTCAGGGAAGTATCTTACGACGAGGCTATCGATGAAGCCGCAAAGATACTTGCCGTGTCAAAGAGGCCGCTTCTTTACGGCTGGGCTTCGGCGTCATGCGAAGTGCATGAAAAAGGAATTCTCCTGGCTGAAGAACTCGGCGCGATCATTGATAATACTTCATCTGTGTGCCATGGCCCCACAGGGCTTGCAATTCACGAGAAAGGCATGCCAAGCGCCACGCTCGGACAGATAAAGAACCGCTCGGATGTTATCGTTTTCTGGGGTTGCAATCCAGTACATGCCCATCCAAGGCATATGAGCCGTTATTCAAGTTTTGCCAGGGGATTTTTCACAGGGACTGGAAGGAGGGGGCGCAAGGTCATTGCCGTCGATGTACGAAAAACCCATACTTCCGGCGTAGCAGATGAATTTGTGGAAGTGCAGCAGGGAAGCGATTACCTTATGATTTCCGCGCTCAGGGCGATACTTTCAGGCCATACAGATGTCGTACCTGAGAAAGTGGGCAATGTTAACAAAGAACAACTCATAAAAATTATAGATACACTGAAGTCTGCTAAGTTCGGCGTGATGTTTTTTGGCATGGGACTCACACAGAGCAAATCGAGATATAAGAATATTGATAATGCTATCTCTCTGGTCACGGAATTGAACTCGTTTACGAAATTCGTGCTCATGCCTATGCGTGGCCATTATAACGTGACCGGGTTCAACCAGGTTTGCACCTGGGAGACAGGTTTTGCCACATCAGTTGATTTCTCGCGGGATGCACCTTATTATAATCCGGGTGAGACATCAGCCAATGATGTACTTTACAGGGAAGAAGTGGACGCTGCCATGATTATTGCCGCTGATGCAGCCGCGCATTTCCCTGCAAGTTCAGTGCGCCATCTTGCAAAAATCCCGGTCATCCAGATAGACCCCCACTGGAATCCGACTACTGAGATAGCTAATGTGGTCATACCTACGGCTATCTGCGGTATTGAAGCCGGAGGTACTGCTTACAGGATGGACGGGGTCTCACTCAGGCTCAGGAAAATGATCGAATCAAAACATCCGGGTGATGAAGAAGTGCTTGAGAAACTGTTAAAACGTGTTAAAGAGATGAATTTGCAGAAGAAGACGTAGATCGTTTTTCATTTTTAGACGTTGTATAGACCCTCGATATATTCAAGAACTGTTGGGGCATAAAAGCTGTAATACCGCAGAAATATATATTCGTGTAAGTAATAGTTATTCAGGTAGGATGTCCACTGATTTATAATATGAACCTAAAAAAAATATTATTCTGGATAGGTGTGATTTTCTCAGCAGCCATGTTTTTTGGAGCTATCAGCATAATAAAAAATCATCCACAAAAGCCATTAAATAATAATCTATCTGCATACGGCTCAGGAGATTATGATTTTACACTTGGACATGATGGGCTTGAAAGGTTCTATGTTGTGCACGTTCCTCCAGAATATGACAAAAATTCCAGTACGCCATTAGTTATTGCTCTTCATGGCGGGGGCGGGAATGCCAGGAGCAGTCCCGGGTATTTCGGGTTGAATTTGAAATCCGACAGGGAAGGTTTTATTGTGGTTTACCCTGAAGGAACCGGGAAGAAAGTCCTTGGCAAAACATTTGCGGCCTGGAATGCGGGAAGGTGCTGCGGCACTGCCCTGCAAGACAATGTTGACGATGTGGGGTTCATAGACGCCATGATCGATAAGTTAAAAGCTGATTTTAATATCGATGAAAAAAGAGTATATGCGACCGGCATGTCAAACGGCGCGCAAATGGTTTACCGGCTGGCATGCGAATTGCCGGACAAGATAGCGGCGATCGCGCCAAGCGGCTCACAGGGGACTTTTCATAATTGCCACCCCAAAAGACCTGTTCCGGTTTTGCATATCCAGGGAAAAGCTGATCCGTGCAGCCTTTATGACGGAGGCGTGTGCGGCGGGTGTATGGCTGATTTCTGGAGAAAGATCGGTGTACCTGTCCAGTATAACAGTTGGGAATGCATATCTATTCCGGGCTATATTGATGGCTGGAAAACAAGGAACGGCTGCTCCGGCAAAACTAACGTGACTTTCCAGAACAAAGGAGCGATTTGTGTAACATACGAAGGCTGCCAGCAAAACGCCGATGTGACTTTATGCACGGTAGATGGACTGGGTCATAACTGGGCAGGGCAGAAAACATACGGCGTCGAAGCATGCAAGACAAATCCAGATGGAATAATATGCAATGCATGGAAAGATTCGGTTGGTCCGTTAAGCCAGGATCTTTCAGCCAACGATATGATCTGGGAATTCTTCAAGAAACATCCAATGGAGTAAATTTACAAGGAGGTAAGAACTATGAAATTAAACAAACTTACACCAAATTTTGCGGTTGGGGACACCGGGAAAACAGTTGTATTTTATCAAGATGTTCTGGGCTTCAAATAAAAGTTATGGAATCCTCAAATAATTTTTCACTCATTGCGCCATGCGGGATAAATTGTAGTGTTTGCATGGCATATCTGCGGGAGAAAAATAAATGTCCAGGTTGCAGAGGGCCCGACTTAAATAAACCTGTTACTCGTGTAAGATGCAAAATCAAAAATTGCGTAACTTTCAAAACAAGCAAAGCAAAATATTGTTCTGGATGCAAGAATTTTCCTTGCGATAACCTAAAACATCTGGATAAAAGATATCGTAGTAGATATAATATGAGTACGATAGAAAACCTTGAAGATATCAAAAAATCGGGCATACGAGAATTTATTAAAAATGAAAAAGTAAAATGGGCCTGTTCTGAATGCGGAGGCACTATTTGTGTGCATAAAGGATATTGCTACAGTTGCGGTAAAAAGAAATAGCAAATGGATTATCTTTGATGTAATGGGTGTTATTTTCGAAGTTGGTGACATTACAAATGATTTACTCGTGCCATTTATCCAAAAAAGGAATGATACGATCTCTGCAGAAAAAATCAATGAAATGTATTTGAGAGCAAGTCTGGGTGAGATTTCATCATTTGACTTTTGGAAAGAGCTGGGCTTTCGCAGCGAGTACCCGGAAATCGAAAGAGAGTATCTCGATGCATATTTGACAATAGATCCTGACTTTATAGAGACTGCAAGAACACTGGTGAAAAACTATTATCTGGCAATGCTATCCAATGATGTGAAAGAATGGTCTGCTTACTTACGCGCCAAATTCGATTTAAATAGCTTATTCAAAATCATTATTATAAGTGGTGAAGTAGGTTATCGCAAACCTGATAAAAGAATTTATAATATACTATTGGAGAGAATTCAATCATCCCCATCAAACTGTGTTTTTATTGATGACAGGGCAAAAAACCTTCTTGCCGCATCCGAAATGGGTATTAAGACTATCAGGTTTATCCGGGAGGATGGTTATTTTCCTGCCGGTTTTGAAATTAGTAGTTTTGCAGAATTGCCGCGAGTGATCGAAAGAGCATTTGAATGACATCATACAATATGCCAAATTATGTAATACATGCATGAATATAAAACCTGCAGGCGAGAGAACCTCATGCACCCGCGCCGGAATGCCTCGGCGCTTCAGCCCGATGTTGGTTACTCAATGAGAGGCTATTGATCCCTGTAAGAACCGCCATGATGCGCACTCTGCCAGTAAGAGAACTGTCAACCTTCGCGCCCCACGAAATTCGCCTGGTATCAGGTATTCTATCCATTATAAGCTCGCCCGCAGCTGCAACCTCTTCCAGTGTCATGTCTTCACCACCCACGATATGGATCAATACACCATAAGTTGCTGAAATGTCAGAGATATCCAGCAGGGGAACTGACAGAGCCTGACTGACTGCCTTGACAATACGATCTTCACCGTCGCTCTCACCTATACCTATAGCACTTATCCCTCCCCGCTCCATCACGGCCCTTAGATCGGCGAAGTCGAGGTTGACCAGACCTGGCTGGGTAATTGCTTCGGTAATATTCTTGACAAAGGCCCCAACAAGGGCATTGGCAACTGCCAGGGCATCATTTAGCGGCAGGTCCCCGGCGAATTCACTGAGCTTGGAGTTATCAATTACTATGGTAGAATTACAACTTTCCATGAGAGCCTTTATCGCCTCCTTTGCCTTTTCCCTCCGCGCCGTCTCTATCTTGAAGGGGATTGTTACACATGCAATAGTGAGTATTCCAAATTCCCTCGCAACTCCAGCGACTACAGGCGTTGCACCAGATCCGGTGCCTCCCCCCAATCCAGCCACCAGGAATAACAGGTCTACATCCTGAAGGATTGCCTTTATCTCATGCAGATTTTCCCTGGTTGCCTCTGCTCCCATCTCAGGGTAGCCTCCGCATCCATACCCTTTACATAATTTTTCCCCAAGCAAAATGAGCTTATCCGCTTTGGTCATTGAAGCAAGATGATTAATATCCGTATTAGCTGCTATGATCCTGCCCCCTGCCATTCCCTTCTGTGCGATCCACGTTACAATATTGCAGCCAGCCCCTCCGAGACCTATTACGGCTATTGAAGGTTTTGCAACTTTCACCATTTCCCTTAAGTCATCTGCCAAATTTAATGCCTCTCTTTAAACTGCAATGGTCAAAACACGCTGCTGCTCCCATATTGTCACCAATTAGTATCATGAAGCATCCGGTACTAAAACTTTGTTATGCGATCCATCTATGCGGATGCTGCTAAAATGTTCAATGCTCTGATTACCATAACCTAAATATGCCAATAGCTACTTCTAATAAAGTGGGAGAAGTATGTTATATAAATTTCAGGATAAAAAACCATCCGTATCGAAAAATGCCTTCGTAGCAGAAACAGCCTGTCTCATCGGAGATGTCTCTATTGGAGAGGGGTCAAGCGTGTGGTTCAATTCGGTCATCCGGGGGGACAGGGGAAAAATCACTATTGGCAAAGGCTCGAATATACAGGATAACGCCGTTATACACACGGATGAATCAAATATTGAGATAGGTGATAATGTTACCATAGGGCACGGATGCGTCATGCATGGCTGCCTTATAAAAAACAATGTTCTCATCGGTATGAATGCCACGATACTTCACGGTGTCGAAATAGGGGAGTCTGCAATCGTGGGGGCCGGGGCGCTTGTGCCGCCGCATCACAAGATACCTCCAAATACCGTAGTTCTGGGAGTCCCATGCAAACACGTAAGGAATACAACAGACGAAGATTTAGAACTCATTGAACACACTTTAAAAAACTATGGGGAATTAGTTGAAAAATACCTGAAGATGAAAAGGTGATTATGCGCAATATTGAAATTGAAGAACTCGGTGCCACCCCGATAACAGATCGCAGAGTCGAGATCGTTGAAAGAAAAGGCCTCGGGCATCCTGATTATATCTGCGATTCAATAATGAACCAGGTATCGGTCCAACTCTCCAGGGAATATATGGAACGGTTCGGTGCCATCATGCACCATAATATCGACAAGGGAATGCTGGTGGCAGGAGAAGTGAAGACCAAATTTGGCGGCGGCGTAATATTAAAGCCTATGCGTATCATTTTTGGTGACAGGGCCACTTTTGACGTGGAGGGTGAACCCGTTGATGTCAACAATATTGCTATCGATGTTGCAAAGCTGTGGTTCAGGGAAAACCTGCGGTTCGTCAATCCCGATTCCATCCATTACCAGGTTGAAATCGCACAGGGATCAGCGGAACTCACGGACATATTCAAAAGAAAAGATACCATACTCGGAGCAAATGACACTTCTGCTGCCGTGGGATACGCCCCCATGACGCCGACGGAAAATATAGTGCTCGAAACAGAAAGGTTCCTTAATTCACCCGATTTCAAGAAACGATTTCCCGAATCCGGCGAGGATATCAAGGTCATGGGACTGCGGGAAGGAAATGAGCTTCACCTGACAGTAGCAGACCCGCTTGTTGACATGTTCATCGAATCCGAAAAGGAGTATTTCAGGAAGAAAGATGAATTGCTTGAAGAGATCAAGGCTTATGCAGCCGAAAAAACTCCCCTGCGGCCCTCAATTTACCTGAATACACTTGACAGGCCGGGAAGGGGAATGGGAGGGATATACGTAACCGTGACAGGCACATCTGCCGAGGATGCGGATTCCGGCCAGGTGGGGCGCGGCAACAGGGTGAACGGCATCATACCGCTTAACCGCCCCGTGAGCAGCGAAGCTGCGGCAGGGAAGAATCCGGTGAGCCATGTGGGAAAGATATACAACGTGCTCAGCCACAGGATCGCCCATGAGATATACAGCAACGTCCCGGATATCAGGGAAGTTTATGTATGGTTACTTAGCCAGATAGGTGAGCCCATTGACCGGCCCAGGGTCGCGGCGGCCCAGGTGATCATGGAGAGAGGGTCGCTTGGGAGCGTTGAGAAAGAGATAAACGAGGTCATTGACAGGGAGCTTTCGAACATACAGGAGTTCTGCATGGAACTGGCATATGGGAAAATACCGGTGTGTTGACTTGCTTTCCATAATTATTATGTTTCATGTATCTTTCCCGATTTTTACAGACTTAAAATGCGGGCCTTTCCAGTAAACCATTTTTTCAATGTTGATCTGGATAATGACATCGTTCTCACCAAGCGGTTTATTTTCGATCACAGCCTGGTATTTGCCTTTGAATTCCATGTAGATATCAGTGTATAGTTTCAGCGTTTCTTCGGGCAGGAAATAAATAGGCCCTTTTTCCGTAATAGTGGCAGTGCCCATCGCCATGACTCCTTCATTGTTGAACGGGTTTACCGGGTCTCTTATGTCCACGGTGATAGTTACATTCGGGTTCTCCAGTATGTTCTTGACTTTTTTTGATTTTTCATTCGTAATGAAGAAGACTTTTTGGGATTGCCCGTCGTACACGAAAAAGACAGGTGTAAGATGCGGCTGGTCATGCTTATCGCTCGTGCAGACATAACCAAAATAATTCCCGTATAAAATATTGAGCATCTCATCAGGTATTTTCATGGTCACACCGGCACGCTTATCTGTTTTGCCCCTCTCCAGTATAATATCTTAACTGGTTTTACTTCAACGAGGATTCTTGCTATTATCGGGGTTAACTGCCAGGCTTTCGGAAGCTCCGAACTTGCATATTTTTTCGTATAGTCAGGGTATTTTAACAGGAAAAGTTTTCGCGCCCGAAGCATCTGGATGAACCGCAGCGGGATATCCCACAACCCGTATATCTTGACTTCCCCTGTAAATAAAACGGCCTTGTTCTCATATATATTGCTCATATCCCGTTTATCGATCAGGAAAGCAACTTTATTGTTCCTGCGCAATATCCTTAATTTTTTAGCCTCTTTTGATGTGTTAAAAAAAATCCTCTGCCCGTCAAAGACATAGACGACTGGAGTAATGTGCGGAACCCCTTTAAGTGAGGTGCCCACATACGAAAAACTTGACCCGTTCACCAGATTGTATATGTCGGGCGGAAGCCACGGAACTTTTGAAACAACATATGCCGAGATGACCGAGATAAAGGTTATGAATATCATGAAACTGAATATCATAGTGACAAGCATCTGGTCGCTTTTAAGGAGCGGTATTAAGAGAAGTGAGATCAAACCGAAAAATACGTTATTGATATCCAGCTTCCTGAGCGCACGAAGTTCGGTGTAAGGCGTATGTTCAAGCTCGGTTCTTCTTTCAGCGATCTTTTTTAATTCAAAAGACCTCCAGAGGGCAAGAATGGATGTCCATATCCCAAGACCCATCCTGTAACAAATGTCCCAGATAAGCAGGCTGACAAACAGCAACAGTATGAGGTTAGGGGCATCCCCGAGCCATGTTCCCAGTAGAACCTGATCGTAATAAAATATGTATATCATAAAAGGGATGAATATCGCAAGGCCGGGTATCGCTTCATAATGGTTCCTGTGGAATAATATTCCTTTATATCTCTCAAGAAGTTCATTTTCATCTTTGCTTAGAGGGGCCCTGAATTTTCGAAGAGTCGGACCGAGCTGCAGTATCAGGAGGCTCCACAGCACAGCGACAAGAATCCCGAGCGAACCGTATATCAGGGAAACGGGTTTTAATCCGAAGATAAAGCCGAGAATAAGACCAAGTACAAGGAGAAAAAGCAATTGCAGAAGGATACTGTATTTATACGAAAGCAGGGAAAAAGGAGGGATTCTTCCCACGATTTCTTCGTAAATCCACTTCATCTCTTTTTTCGAGCCTTCGGCCATATTGGAAGATTGATGTAAGGCATTAATAATAAATCCCACACCTGCATCGCAATCGATAAAGTTATTTATGACCAATACCATTACTCGTTCCGGTGATGGTATGATAAAAATCAAATTGATCTTTGCAATTCTTATTTTATCTGTGATATTGGCAGGGTGTGTAGGGCCAACAGAACCAGTCGGCACCCCGGTTCCCACGCCTACTGCGACCGCAGAACCTACAGTTGTTCCGACATTTATCCCTACGCCAACCCCGACACCCATGGCGCCATTATTCCCTATTACATATAATATCTGGGTGGATAGTTACCTGGGTTTCAATAAGATAAGAGCTGCCAATGGGAGCACTTACATCAACCTGCCTTCAGATTTTAACAAATCGGATTTCAAAATCAATATCGGCGATAAAGTAGTATGGATAAACGATAATGATCCAAGCTCCGATTATCCGCTTACTATCATAAGCAATGATGGATT
The DNA here is from genome assembly GCA_902386205.1 of uncultured archaeon. Lineage (GTDB taxonomy): Archaea > Halobacteriota > Methanosarcinia > Methanosarcinales > Methanoperedenaceae > Methanoperedens. Next base: position 56,719 of record CABMIH010000087.1, read on the forward strand.
GTGGGGCAACAAGACAGGATATCTGCGCTACAGCTACAGCGAGTTTGAATACACATTCAATAAAACCGGGACATATACGGTTTCTATTAAAGAGTTGCCGCGAAAGCAGCAGAAAATCAGCGTGAACTCCTAAAAAAATAGTAATAAAGAAATAATCATGAAGAATCATTAAGATTAAATCGCAATCTTTATGTATAGAAAGATAGGAAATGCATTTCCGTGCAAACCGTTTTAGTATGGAAAAAATGTCAGAAGAAGTAGCATTATTTTGATACTGTGCCCACAGTAAACAGTAATGCATAGAGTTAGGAGGCGGTCTTATACATAAGGAAGAGTTGATTCAGCTACACACGCTGATGGTGCAGATGAAAAAATTTTTTGAAGAAAAAGGACGTGGGGAATTTTCCCAATACCAGTCCCTTCAAATAAGCCCCATACATGTGCACCGCAGCAAAGCCGAGCACAAGCACGCCATCTTCGTACTCGGAAAAGAGATTGCATCCATTATGGCACATGATGAATTCTCCGGAGCGGGAAGAACGTGTGTGCGAATGCAGGAACTTGCTATCCGCACTATGGATGAGCTGGTCAAATAAAAAACGAATTTTTCTTTTTTCTTTTTTCTTTTGCTTTTCTGGGCGAATCATTTCGAAGCATATATTAAGTAATACTGTAGAAAACGACGTGAGGGAAAATACTATGGAACTCAATGGAGTAGATATAGAAGATACATTTGCGGAAGCATTTCCGATAAAAATAGCAAGGATCCTGATCACTGGTGCGACAAAGAAATGGGCCCTTGTGGCTGCCCAGGAGGCAACAGGTTTCGGGACATCTGTTATAATGTGCCCGGCTGAAGCGGGTGTTGAGAAGATCGTTAATGGTAACGAAACCCCGGACGGCAGGCCCGGAGCATATATCCAGATATGCACATTCGGATTCAAGGCCATGGAGGAACAGTTGTTAAAACGTCTTGGCCAGTGTGTCCTGACAGCGCCTACTGCGGCTATGTGGAATGGCCTTCCAAATGCTGAAAAGCAATTTGATACAGGTTTCAAGCTGAAGTTCTTCGGGGACGGATTTGAATCAGAGACGAATATCGGCGGCAGGAAAGCATACAAAATCCCCATGATGCAGGGTGATTTCATTGCCGAGCATAACATCGGGGCGAAGGATGGCATAGCAGGAGGGAATTTCTTTATAATGGCTGATAACCAGATGGCAGCCCTTGCAGCAGCAGAGAATGCCGTGGATGCAATTGGCCAGCTTGAGGGGACAATTACTCCTTTCCCGGGCGGTATAGTTGCAAGCGGCTCGAAAGTGGGCTTTACGAATTACAAGTTCATGAAAGCCACCACCAATGAGAAATACAGCCCGTCGTTAAAAGCCAAAATAAAAGACACGAAAGTACCGGCTGATGTGAATGCGATATATGAGATCGTTATAAACGGCCTGAGCGTTGAAGATATAAGCAAATCCATGAAAGCGGGAATAGAAGCTGCTGTTAAGATCCCTGGAGTTAAGAAGATCAGTGCAGGGAATTATGGCGGCACACTGGGCCCGTATAAGTTCAACCTTCAAGAGCTTTTTTGAATAAATGAAGGGGTCAATTTCCCCTTTTTTCTTTTTTGATATCCCCTATATTACATGCACACAATTCCCATAGGTTTTGATGTCCTCAAAGCTAATGCAGAGATAGCGCACAAGAACCGCAATAACCTTGACAGGCATGGTGTAAAGGCATTTAACATAATGGGCGCCATAGGTTCGGGAAAAACGCTATTGGTAGAAAAGACAATCCAGAGGCTCGGTGATAAATACAGGATAGGCGCCATCGCAGGAGATGTAATAGCAAGGATCGACGCCGCCAGGTTTGAAAAGTACGGCATCCCCACGATCGGGCTGAACACAGGGAAGGAATGCCATCTTGATGCGCATCTGGTGGAGCACGGTCTTTCCGGGATGCCGCTCGGATCACTTGATCTCCTGTTCATAGAGAATGTGGGGAATCTCATCTGTCCTACTGATTATGAACTTGGCGAACATAAACGCGTAGTTGTCGTGAGTGTCAGCGAAGGGGACGATATCGTGGAAAAGCATCCATTGATATTCAGCACGGCAGACCTCATCATAGTAAATAAAATAGATATTGCAGAAGCTGTAAACGCAGACCCCGACAAAATGGTGAAGGATGCTCGCATAATAAACCCTCGCATAGATGCGCTGAAGATGAGCCTGAAGACCGGGGAGGGTTTTGAAGAGTGGATAGGTTTTGTAGAGAAATCACATGAACGGCAGAGCATGGATATATAGTTTTTTTTAAGAGGCATTAAGTATAAAAGGTTTTGGAACCATTCTAAATTCGGGGTGTTTAAAATATGGCATATGAACCAAAAAATTTCGAGAACCTGCTGGGAACAAAAGGGCTCAGCGACCAGTTGCTAAAAAACCATTTTACGCTGTACCAAGGTTATGTAACTAACACGAATAAGGTTGCTGATGCACTTGCTGCGATGTTAAAAGAAGGAAAGGCCGGGACGCCTGAATATTCGGAACTCAAGCGCCGTTTCGGCTGGGAATGGAACGGAATGAGATTGCATGAATATTATTTCGGGAATATGATAAAAGGCGGCAAAGCGATCGACAGGAATACGAATCTCTATAAAAAGATCGTGGAAGATTTCGGGTCTTATGAAAACTGGGAAAAGGATTTTAAGGCGACCGGGGCAATGCGCGGCATAGGATGGGTATTGCTGTATTACGACGCACATGAAGGCCGGTTATTTAATACCTGGATAAACGAGCACGATGCAGGCCATCTCTGCGGCGCAAGCCCGCTTCTTGTAATGGATGTTTTTGAACATGCCTATATGGTGGATTACGGCCTGAAGAAAGCTGACTACATCGAGGCATTTTTCAAAGCGATCGACTGGACGATAGAGCCGGGACTGGATAAGATGTTGTTCGAATGAAAGAAGAAGGTCTCACAGGCCTTTTAATTTTTTTGAAAAATGAATGAAATCATAACATTTATATTATATTTTCTTTTTTTTATAGGGATACATAGTGCTCTTGCCGCAGGTTATATTAAGAAAAGGGCTGAAAGACTGCTCGGGGATAAATTCCGGTTTTACAGGTTGTTATATACGATCCTGAGTTTTTTTACGATAGCTCCTGCTTTCCTGACATGGGCGACATATTCAAATTCTACACAGCTTGTCTACAGCGTTCCCTTGTGGTTGTATCCATTTATTCTCCTGATCCGCCTGCTGGCAACGGGAATGCTTGTATACGCTGCATTACAAACTGACATTCTTGATTTCACTGGAATAAGACAAATACAGGGAAAAAACAAGAATGAATTGATCACAAAAGGTGCTTACGGGATGGTTCGCCATCCACTTTACTCAGGCATCATCATCCTGTTATTCACAAAGACGGAAATGACACAGCTTGACCTGACCGCTATAATACTTATTTCGATATATCTTATAATCGGGGCATACATAGAAGAGAGAAGATTGCTTGCGGTTTTCGGGGAAGAATACAGGAATTACAAGAAGCAGGTGTCCATGTTCATTCCTCTAAAATGGACCGGGAAACTGAGATCGCAAATATAAAGAATCAAAAACATTAAGTATCATTTGCATCATAATAATGATTATTAGTGCCGGGCAGAGAGCATGATGTTAACAGCAACAGAAATAGTATATGTAATCATAAATGTTCTTCTGATCATTATTTCATTGTTTTTAATTATACATATTATTAAGTTGAGACATAAAAAAGAATCGATAAAAGAAGAACAGATAAATCTTTCAAATATTGTTGATATCACGGCGCAAGAATTCAAACCCGAATGGTTCGAGATGAACTCTCATGACGCAGAACCGGCCAAACCACCTGATCCGGGTGCAGTACCAATGACAGGTTCACAGGCAGTATCAGGAGAATTGAATATGAGATCCGATCTCAAGCTTGAGGACGATTTAACTGAATTTAATGAGAACATAGAAGAAGAAATACCCATCCATGCTGAAACCGACGTCAATGAGGGCATACCTGAAAATCCCATAGATGCCGAAATCAAGAAACAATTAATTGCCTTCACCGCCGGGATGGACGTCAATGAACATGAGGCAACTGAATCTTCGGCTGAAATAAAAGAACAATTAAATGAATTGACTGCCGGGAAAAAAACAACAGGAAAGAGAAAGGCAGTCAAAAAGAACTCCCGAAGGAAAAAAAAGTGAAAGTATCGACACTCACTGTATCGTCACTTTCAGGATCTTGTCTCCTTTCCGGATATTTGAGACGACGTTCTGCCCTTCGGTTACCTGCCCGAATACGGCATAATTCTTATCAAGGAACTTTGCATCCTCAATGCAGATATAGAACTGCGATGAGGCGCTGTTTGGATCCTGCGAGCGCGCCATGCCGACTGCGCCTTTCTTATGAGTAAGCGTGGGGGCTATCTCAAGAGGGATCGTTTTGCCAGAGCCGCCTGTGCCATTGCCTTTCGGGTCTCCGCCCTGGATGACGAACCCTGGCTCTACACGGTGGAATATGAGGCCGTTGTAAAAGCCTTTGTTCGCCAGGTCTATGAAGTTCTTTGTTGTGATTGGCGCTTCTGTTTCTTTAAGTTCGAATTTAATCGTTCCTTTTACGGTTTCAAGGATTGCTGTTCTGTTTGGCATAATTATCCTGGTAGCTTAACTGAAGTCATGATATAATTCCTTTTTGAATCGTAGAATTATTTAATCCCCATCTCCCTCATCACATTCCCCACACCAATCGCCACTCCCTCCACCTCTATCCCGCCTTTTCCTTTCGCCCCGTCGCCTACAACGTAAAGATCACGGACCGGCGTCGTATTCCCTATATCGCTTCCCGAAGCCGCCCTGTTCACAGGCCAGCCGTTTGAATAGGATTGGACCAGCAGTACTTCGTACTTTTTATCCGGGAACAGATTTTCAAGGTCATGGAGGCCGAGATTAATTTCCTGCTCAAGGTCATCCGACAGCATTGCCTGGTGCGACATCACAAGATGCTTCCCTGGTGGGGCGAGGGACGGGTCAACATTTGTCACCTCGTTTATCCCATTGATCCTTTTCGCGGAAGGTGTGAAGAGAACACCGCTGTGGCCTATAAGCGGCTCGTCAGACGACAGGCATATCTTGATACCCCTTGAAGGCCTGACATTTTTTATTTTCCTTAAATACTCTTCATCCCCGCAATCATACATCCTGCTTGTCTCGTAATGCCCTATATCACTAATCACGATGTCGGATCCGGTATTTTTTCCACCTGCGCTGATCCCTCTGGCCCGGTCTTTATCGATTATTATCTTATCCACACAAGTTTTCGTATTTATTTTCCCGCCGTTTGAACTGATAACGTCCGCAAGGGCGCCTGTCACCGCGCCGCATCCGCCAACCGGGATCCCGGGCCCCCCATACCGATATATATTATTTATTATTTCAAGTATCTCACATGCGGGAACATCCCTTGCCTGGAGGCTCAGGGCCCATCCGCAGAAAGAATCTGCAAGTTTCAAAAGGAAGTCATTATCAAAATATTGTAATATCCAGTCTTTATATGATATCTGATCACCAGGCTTGAAAATCCTTGAAACCAAAGACAGGTACAAAAGTTTAATTCTTTCCTGCATCGAAAGAATCTTTCGAAAATCATTGAACATGATATCCCCATCCTTTTCTGTCCTGATCACAGCCATAGGAAATGATGTTTTTATGTCCACTTTTACACCCACCTCGCGAAGCATACTGGCAAGCGGCCCCCGGGAACCGTGCGGTATCATATGGAGCGCGCCCGTGCTGAGCTTGAATCCTTTATAATCAAGGTTCGCAAAGCGCCCCCCGATAAATGGCAGGCGCTCAAATATCTCGACATCGTATCCTGCCTTTGCAAGTTTTGCCCCTGCAAGCAAACCTCCGAGGCCCGCCCCGATTATTACGGCTTTCATCCCTCCTCCGAGATGGCAGAAAGAGGGCAATATATAATGCATTTGCCGCACTCAATACATTTATCGTTCATCGCCGCGCGCCCGAATACTGTTATTGCATCGAAAGGACAGAATCCGGCACACTGGCCGCAGCCCACACACGCATTGCCCACTTTCATTTAAGTTCCTGCCGCCCCTATCTTCTCTGCAAGTTTTGCCAGCACTTCCTTTCTCATCCCTTCCACGAATTTGATGCTGCCTACAACAAGATGGCCGCCCCCGCTCACTCCCGCGCCTTTGATCTCGCTTCGCAGTTCTTTAACTATCTTAGGAATGTTCATTTTAACTCCACTTGAGCGCAGCACAGCAAAATCTGGACCGTATCCTAAGGTGACCACGGGCTTCCCGTCGTAGTTC
>CABMIH010000088.1 GCA_902386205.1 uncultured archaeon
AGAAGGTCAGCGAAGGGGAGATGGCAGAGATCCGTGATATTGATACAAAGATGAGGCGTGGCGAAAGAACCAGACTTGATGATGCCCTGGCTGAATTGAATGTTTGAAATTTACCTGAGCAATTCTGCCCTGAAGGCTTTAAAGAATTTTGATAGGCGGATAGTGGATAAAACAAAGAAAGCTCTTCTCATATTGAAGAATTCCCCGTTGCCGATAAAAGAATATGACATCAAAAAGGTTGAAGGGGCAGATGACATCTACCGCATGAGAATCTCAAGATACAGAATTGTCTATAGAATTGATTGGGGCAAGAAGGAGATTAACATTATCAAAATCGAAAAGAGAAATGAAAAAACATATCGTTTGTAGCCCGATTGATGTTCTTATTCATGATCTTGCCCGGGCTCCCCCTTCCCTGCCGGTTCGCTGATGGATTCCGGCTTTGTTTCCCTGAAACAGGCGCTTAAAACAGACAAAAGATTCAGGCACACCGCGCCGTTCCTCCTGACATAGCTTTGATCATCTCCCATAGGGCGAGTGCTGCCTGATTACAGTACCGGCACGAAGTGAATCTGTATACTCTTATATTGAACAAAACTTTATTTAGTTTTAAGATGAATGCATAATGTAACAACTAGGAATGGAACCTGATACAGGGGTTAAGATGAAAACCATATTGTTTATTGCACTTATAGTGAGCGGAGTTTTCATATCCGATGTAGCGGCAGGGGAAAACCTTCCGTTTTACAACCTCTCTATCTCATTCGATATTTCAAAGAATCTTCTCAAAGGCGTCTCAACGATCACCCTTTCAGAAAACAGGGACATGAATATTTCTACCGGTAACCTTGATATCACATCTGTAAAGCTAAACGGATCGCCTCTTGAGCCCCAGATTAAAGATGGGATATTTAATGTAAAAGGCAATGGTACGCTTGAAATTTTTTTTCAGTGTAAGTTTGCAAGAGTAAATGGAAATGAAAACCTTGAAAATGCCGGTGTAGTCTCATATGATACTATCAGTGATGAGGGGATATCCCTGACAGGAATATGGTATCCTCATATTGAGGGTAGAGCATATTACCATTTGAAGGCGCTCCTTCCAGAAGGTTTTAGTGCAATCTCCGAAGCGGATGGGATTACTGCCAAGAGTACACCGCAGGGTATAGAATATACTTTCAACTTTCCTCACCCCCTGAATAAAATAAACCTCGTTGCAGGTAAATACATGATACGGAAAGAGACCTTTCATGGCGCAGACATTTATGTATATTTTTTTCCCGGTGACATCTCACATGACATTATCGGATATCTTGACGACATCTCACGTGCAGATACTTACATCGAATATACGAAGAAATACCTGAAGATGTATGAGGAACTTATCGGCCCTTACCCGTACAAACGGTTCTCTGTTGTTGAGAATGTCCTCCCTACAGGGTATTCAATGCCCACATTTACACTACTGGGCAAAGATGTTATACGTCTTCCATTCATTGTCAATACATCCCTGGGACATGAGATTCTTCACCAGTGGTTTGGAAATTATGTCTATGATGACTTTGAAAAGGGAAACTGGATAGAGGGGCTTACTACATACCAGTCCGACCATCTTTATAAAAAACAGAATGGCGAGGGTGAGCAGTACAGGAAGAAACTCCTCATTGACTATCAGAGCTATGTTATACCTGATAAGGAGACTGAACTTGCGGATTTCTTCCAGAGGATGGATTTCGCATCCGGGTCAATTGGCTATGGAAAGGGGACATTGTTGTTCCATATGCTAAATAACGAGATAGGAGATGATGCATTCTACAGGGGGTTAAGGGAGCTTATCAAAGAAAAGGCATTCCAGGATGCAACATGGGATGATGTAAAAATAGCCTTTGAAAACGCCTCTGGCAGGAACCTGGAGCGGTTTTTCAACCAGTGGCTTTACAGAAAAGGAGCGATATCAATCGATATAGTAGACCAGAGAGTGACCGTCCTGAATGGCGTTCCCACAACATCTTTTAAGGTTATCCAGGAAGGGGAGCCATATGAATTTATGCTGCCGCTCAAGATAAATACAGACAAAGGTGAAGTTATAAGGATTTTGAATGTTAAAAAGGAAAATGAAACGTTTGAGATCCCTTCAAACGGGACCCCTCAAGATATGGTTTTAGATGGCGACTACGACTTAATGCGCAGACTTTCAGAAAAAGAATTCCCGCCCGTTATATCAAGGCTCCTGGGAGATGAAAAAAGGCTGATCCTTATCCCTGAAAAAGATAAAGAAAAATATGAGGATTTAATAAATGTTTTCAAAGGTGAGGGCTTTATCCCAAAGGAAGAAAAGGAAATTAAGGATGAAAATATAACAGCATCTTCCATTCTCGTGTTAGGTTCTGACAGCCCGATTCTTAAGAGACTCTTCGGTGGATGGAAAATGCCAGAGCCGGGATTCAGCCTCGCCATAGTCAAGAATCCTCTGAACACATCAAAGGTGGTGGCTGTTGCCGAAGCAGGCTCAAAGGAGGAGGTTGACCTGGCGTCAAGAAAGATATTTCACTACGGGCAATATTCTTTTATAAGGTTTGAAAAAGGTAAAAACGTAGAGAATAGAACAGATGGAACCGAACAGGGGATAAGGGTTAGTTTATACGAGCCTGTGATGGGGATCCAGCCTCAAAAAACAATTAAGCTCGATGAGATCGTTCGCAATATTTCTGACAAGACTATTATCTATATTGGAGAGACACATACCAACTATGAGGAACATAAGGTGCAGCTTGCGGTTATTATGAATCTCTCTGAGAAGGGACATAAGTTTGCCATTGGCATGGAGATGTTCCAGAAACCGTTCCAGAAAGCAATTGATGACTATATCGCCGGAAATATAACAGAAAAGGATTTTTTGAAAAAAACCCAGTATTTCAAGAGATGGGGATATGATTATAATCTTTATAGGGAAATTATTAATTTTGCAAAAGCAAAGAATATCCCTGTCGTAGCCCTTAATCTTCGATCAGAGATTATTGATAATGTCACAAAAGGTGGTCTTGACGCCCTTACTGATGAGGACAAAAAACAAATCCCCAGGGATATGGATATGTCGGATGAGGATTACAAAAAAAGTCTCAAAGAGATTTTCGACGAGCATGGAAATCAAGGGTTCGGAAACTTTGACTATTTCTACCAGTCCCAGATACTCTGGGATGAAACCATGGCTCATTCAGTGGATGAATTCCTGAAACATAACCCGGATTATCAAATTGTTGTACTTGCCGGTTTGGGCCATATTATGTATGGTTCGGGTATCCCGAAACGGGCATACAGGCTGGATGGTAAAGATTATGCAACGTTGATACAGGGTTCTGAAAGCACTGATGAAAACGTGGGGGATTTTGTACTTTTCCCGAAACCCATATCGCCGATACCTGCTGTGCAGCTTGGGATTTTCCCTGCGGAAGCAGATGGCAAAGTCAAGATAGTTAATGTTGGAACTGATAGCGTTGCAGAGAAAGCAGGTCTCAAAAAAGATGATATCTTCATCTCCATTGATGACTGGAAAATCGAGGGCATAGAAGATGTAAGAATCTCTATGTTTGATAAAAAGGAGGGCGATACTATAAAGGTCAGGATATTGAGAAAAAGCCTGACCGGGGAGAAGGAGCTTGATTTTACGATAACTCTTTAATTTACCTTTGCGCCAAATTGTTAATAAAAGCACCCTACTCTAATCGATCTTATTTATTATTTTCTCGCAGCACTGATTGATTTACATAATCACCGACGCCGCATCGCGATCAACAACAGGCGCTTTCCTCACATGATTCTTCTCCGGGCTCCACCTCCCAGGAAAGTCAAATCATTCTACACATTCGCCCCCTTCCCTGCCGCTGATGGATTCCGGCTTTGTTTCCCTGAAGCAGGCGCTTAAAGCAGACAAAAGCTTCAGGGACTTCATCAAGAAATGATATGAAACAGGTGTAACAGCTTCATGTTATGAGAGATTCATTTTTTCATCAGGTATTCTATCATCACAAGAGAGTCTCCAAACGCCGACTCCATTCATCGAGTTTTTCGCCGGGAATTACTAAACCTTTCTCTTGCTTTTCTCTGCTCTTAGCCTTTTTAAGTGCATCATAAAGACTATTGTAATGAAACCGATGCCTTTTGCTAACCTGTTTCACATTCAGTACTAGATTCATCATTCGAGAGAGATTGTTTAATTCGTGTTCTGCGTCCTCCTGGTGGGATTCCAAAATCAGATAGATTGCTGAATTGATTAAAAGGGAAATACTCATATCTCTGAAACGATTATTCTCCCAGTACGCTTCAATAGCCGCAATGCCAAGATTTCGTCTTTGGCTTTTCCCCGACAGCCAATCGAGAGCATGATAGAAAATTTCATCTGATTTTTGTCTATAGTTCAACCATGCAATAAAGGCGGCCAAACCCCAACCACCAAGCGCAACAATTAGGGTAATTATCTCTGATATGGTCACTTCCTTCAGACCTCCTAACTTTACTTATTACAGGCAACTCAGCATTATATATAGATTGTCGTGTCTGGAAGGCCAGCGACAGGAGATACCCTCAGCAAAGCTTTTAATCAGGGGATTCGTGTAGAAGGTCGAATTATTATGATAGACATCGCGATCCCAAAAGGCAGCCTTGAAGAGCAGACACTCCTTTTATTCAAGCAGGCTGACCTTGAGATAAGAAAAACCGACAGGGAATACAATCCCACGATAAAAGACCCGAGGATAAAGAAAGTGAAGATCCTGCGACCGCAGGAAATACCCAAATACGTTGAAGAGGGCTATTTTGACCTTGGCATATCGGGGAAGGACTGGGTAATGGAATCAGAGTCCGATGTGGTCGAAGTCGCAGACATGTTCTACAGCAAAATGGGGGAAGGGATTGTGAAGATCGTAGTGGCCGTACCCAACGACCGCGACATCAAAAGCGGAAAAGACATAAAACCCGGAAGCAGGGTATCGACAGAATACCCAAAACTCACAAAGAAATTTTTTGATGACCGCGGCATCCCCGTGGACATACGCTACTCCTACGGCGCCACGGAAGCCAAAGTCCCGGAACTTGTAGATGTGATAGTAGATCTTACAGAAACAGGCTCGACTCTCCGTAAGAACGGGCTAAAGATCGTGGATGTCATACTTGAATCCAACACGAAACTGATAGCAAATAAGAAAAGCTGGAAAGACCCTGTGAAACGAAAGGAGATAGAGGAGATAAAGATCCTCCTCCAGGCCGTACTTGAAGCGCGCGGCAGGGTATATATCGTGATGAACGTGCCTGAGAACAAACTGGATTCGGTAGTTAGCGCCGTCCCGGCAATGAAGAAACCTACGGTATCCAAGCTCTACAAATCAGATTATTATGCCGTCGGAACGGTAGTAAGCAAGAGCGAGATCAATATCCTCATACCGAAACTGAAGAGTCTCGGAGCTGAAGATATAATCGAAATGGACATTGCAAAGATCGTTCATTAAAAATATATCCAGATATTTTCCTGGATTTTTTGCCCTGCCATGTTTATATCCCCACACCGCTATTTCTTATATGGATGTCCCTGCCAGAAGACTCGCACAGGAGAATAATCCTTCATGTGGATATGGACTATTTCTTTGCCCAGTGCGAGGAAAGAGAACGCCCCCAGATAAAGGGCAAGCCTGTGGTCATATGCGTATATTCGGCCCGCGGCGGCGATAGCGGCGCCGTGAGCACAAGCAATTACGAGGCAAGAAAACTCGGGATAAAAGCCGGGATCCCTATAAGCCGCGCAAAAAAAATCGCCCCTGACGCTGTGTTTTTGCCAGTAAATATGGAACTTTATCACAGCATCTCAGATGAGGTGATGGAAATGATCAAAAACCATTGCGGGATATTTGAGCAGGAAAGCGTGGATGAAACATTCTGTGATATAACAGGTAAGGTTTCGGATTTTGAAGAAGCCGGGATCCTGGCTCAAAGGATAAAAGATGAGATCAGGCAAAAAGCGGGATTGACATGCTCGGCCGGAGCCGGGCCAAATAAGCTTGTCGCAAAGATAGCTTCTGATTTCAAGAAACCGGATGGCTTGACTGTCGTGAAACCCGGCGAAGTCTTATGGTTCCTTGAACCTCTTAAAATCACGGAACTGCCTGGCGTGGGCAAAAAGACAGGAGACAGGTTGAACGAACTCGGCGTGAAAACCATCGGCGGGTTATCAAAGTTATCAATAGATGAACTTATCCGGGAATTCGGGCAGGCAAAAGGCATCTGGCTAAAACAGGCATCAGAAGGCATAGACGATTCACCTGTTGTTGAGCGCGAAGGCACCGAACAGATAGGGCGGATGACAACGCTGAAGACCGATACAGCGGATCCTGACGTGATAATCGAGGCCATAAATGAGCTTTCAGGGGATGTCCACAGGAAACTGGAAGCGCGAAAGCTCAGCTTCAAATCCGTTACATTTGTTGCGATCTCCACAGATTTCAAGACCCACACCAGAACCCATACTTTAAGCGCGGTTGCAAAAGACCTCGATACGATAAAGAATACAGCCCATGTCCTTGCGAAAGCTTTCCTTGATGAAAACCCGTTCCCTCTTCGCAGGGTGGGAATAAGGGTAGCGAATCTGGAAGAGAAAAAGGGCCAGAGAACTCTCGTGGAGTTCTGATATCCTATTTCGTGATTCCGATCAATTTATAAAGCATCACCATCGCTTCCTTCTCCCTTTCCCCGCCGCATTTTTTTACAATGGTGTTGTAATGTTCAATGCTGTCAATATGTTTTTTCTCCCTGAAAACAACATATCTTGTAGCATGGATCGCCGCTTCAATGACAGCATTGAAACCGCGATTTACGGGCTGGATTTTTCGCCGGTTTATTTTTCCGTCAACAGGAGATAGCTCCACGAGCGAAATCCTCTCTCCTTTTTTACATTTGCAATCAAAGAGGATCCACCCCAGGGCATCCTTCATGACCGGAAAACCATTAACATATTCGAATCTCTCAGGTTCAAGGTCGCAAAGTGAGGACCGCACGAACAATACCGGTTCATCCACGATGTTTGCGACAGCAACAGGCCTGTCAAGTATATTCTCAAGCGTCCTTGAATAATAAATCATGGCAAAAAGTCTCCCTTCCTTCCTGTGCAAACCCATAGGCGCAGCATTTGGTTCTCCATCTTTTGAGAGGGTTGTGAAAATCACTTCCGATATCCCGTCATGTATCCCGAAATCCCCGGTATCTATCAAAATTTCATCCCCTCAAAAAGTGAGATGAACAGGCCTGCAATAATAATATCTGCGCTTGACCCGGGATTTACTCCTTCCTTCAGCAATTCCTCATCAAAAGACCTTATATCGTTCCTTATCACGTTAATATCGCCTTTTTGCAGGATTCTTTTTGCGCGCATTGAAACTTCCTCCGCCTTTTTGCTGTCAAATTTGGTCTGGATAAAAGTGTCATTATTGCTTGATAAAAACTCCATAAAGGTAATGACCACCGCATCATTGATGCCATATTCCACCACCTTATCCCTGATCGATGCTGCGCATTCAAAAGTCCTTTCAAAACCATTGATCCATTCATTCGCGATCATATCGTAGCTTTCTGCTATTTCCATCAACTCAAAAAGTGTCAACCCCTGCTCTTTTATTTTATTAATAGATGATGCGTCGCCAAGGCCAAGTTCATCAACAGGTTTGACACGGACTTTTGCTTCGGAAAAAGCCCTGTATAATTCTACGGCATCATCCACTGAAGTTTCCCTTACTACTTGCCGCACCTGCGCTTTTAAGCATGCTTTATTTGTACACCTGCCGGCTGCCATCACAAGCGGGATAAGCAAAATAAATGCCCCGAAATGTGTATTGCCCCCGTCCTGCCAGCGGTTGCTTTCGATAACTGCACAACGTATCAGAGACCCAACCCCTGATCTTGATTTTGCAGCCTTCTCCAGCACAGGATACACACCTGCTGAACTTGCAAGGAAATGCTCAAAACGGGTATCCGGATAATTATGGTCCCTGTCGATATTGCCGGGTTTTGGCGTGGCGGAAACCTCAAGGAGCATAGCAAGCTGTGCACAACGGGCGATGCGATTTGGCTTCATCTGGAAGGCTATATTCTTTTAATGTAACATTAATGTTTTATTAAAAACAAGACAATTCCGATATTAAAGTGAGAGGTTGGAGAAAAAAAAAGCTCACTGATGGATAGGATAGCTTTTGCCCACTTGCCCCAACCTCATCATATATGTTTTCTTACAAGCTAATAAAACTTGTTATCCGTATTTTGTCAATGGTCAAACAATTATGGTCTTAAAAGCCAAAATTGAAGATTTCTGGTATGTTACGACCATTAACCATCAAAAAGGGTCTTATTCCGAAACCGCCTCAGCAATACAGTCTTCGGTCGTTGCCAGGATACTCTTCACACCGCAAAGATTGGGAACATACTTATGCGCTTTTCCCGAATTCACCATCATGCATTTGAATCTCTCGCTTGCGGGTGATACGACCATGCAGGTGTCGCAAAAAACTTTTGCGCCGCTTCTTTCGATGCGCTCTATCAAAAGAGGATGTTTGTCTTTTATAGAGCGTGAAGTACATACCCATACTTCTTTTTTAACCTTTTTCCCATTCAACAGCCGTGCGAGATTTTCCAGTTCACCAACACTCGCATGTGGACATCCGAACGCGATCAGGTCGGGTTTGCCTTTTGAATAGATATCTTTTATTTGCTTACCTTCGATAGTTATCTTCTCAGCAGGCGCTTCATATTTCCCGGCTTCAGGAGTGGCGCCTGAAACATGATACAGCGCCACCGCACCTGATGCGGCCATTGCGGCACCGAGTGATTTTAACTCGTCTTTTGAGGGGGTTGACCTGAGTTTAAATAAAGGCACTTTATCACCGACCATATCCCCTACAATATAGCCGAGCGCCCCGTAATCCGAATCATGCAACCCAGACTCGACAGTTACCATGACATCGGGTTTCCTGTTCTCATCCAGGTGAAAGCCGTAATTTGGCGTTTTTCCGATGAGCGCAGCCGAAAGTGCGCCCGGCCCCCCTTCCCTGTTGGTCCGTGCGCCGATAACGGAATTGGCGTACGAGATAGCCGAGGATTCACTCCACGCCACGTGGTCCCCAAAAGCTGCAAGGTTATCAAAGATGACATAGGGCGTGCAGGAACATTCGGTTCTTACCCCCAGCGCTTCATATGCCCGGATTATTTTTTCCTGCTTAGCTGCAAAATCCGGGCTTATGCCCATCTCTTTCCAGCATTCCCTGTCCATCCCGGCCGGGTTAAGAATAGACGGCACAGCGACCTTTCCCTTCAGGTCTGATATCCATTCAAGACCTGCTTCTCCTATCGTCTTGTATGAAACCCCGGCTATCTGTGCGCTTTTTATGGAGATAAGCCTGTCCGCGTCATAAATATCGCCCAATGCAGTGAGTATCTCAATCGCTTTCTGGTATGTAGCACCGTGATCTCCCTTGAGAATATTTTCTTCTTCAGGCGTGAGATACATCTACACCTCAGGAATTCTTGAACAGCATTTCAATAAGCCCTGGGGCGAGTGTTAGAGAAATTGCTGTTTAATACCATCTTTACGATGTCCCCGTGTTTCTCTTTCAGGGAGTAGAAATTATGTTCTTTTGATAAATAGATACTCAGTATCCCGAGTCTTGAGTGCATTTGTCCGACCATGGCCGAGACACCTTTGTAATTTATATCAAAACCGCGCTTTTTAAGGTAATCGTATATCTCGCAGGTATTGTAACTTTTAGCTTCTAAGAAAAGGTTTAAAAGGCATTTCCTGATCCCGATCTTGTCCTTTAAGAGATATTTTACCAGTCTGGTCCTGACTCCTTCCTCCGCATTATCAGTCATTGGATCACCCAACATAATAATGCTTTCAGGTTTCTTAAATGTATGGCTTCCCTATGGGAAAAAATATCCTGAAAATAAGAATTCCGATCATAGGTTTCATGCGCCGGTCGGGACTCGAACCCGAGTTTAAGCGTTGGCAACGCTCAGTGATAACCGCTACACTACCGGCGCGAACCGGAGCCGAAGGGCATTCCCTAAATAATCTAATCCGTATTACATGAGCGAGGCAAGATAATATCTTATCCCTTTTTTAAATCACTTTTGTAATATGGTAGGTATAGGGGTACTCGCTTAATTATTCTACTACTTAAAAAAGATATGGGTATCGCACTGATCATCAAAGACTATTTGGTAGACATGAACACCAGTGGAAATGGCAGGATAAGCCAGAGCTTATTATAGGTATAACAAGAGAAGGACTCGTGCCGGCGCGTGTTAAAAAAAAGAATAGAAATATATAAGCTGACAAACAAGAAATAAACGTTATGGGGTAAGAAGATGAGGGTTAGAGCTATTGCAGCCCAAGAATCCACATTGAAAGGTTAGAAATGATAGAAATAAAGAACTTAACGGTCAGCATCGAAGACAAAAGAGTACTAAATGATGTGAATCTGTACATCGCACAGGGCGAGACCATTGTCCTGTTAGGCCCGAATGGTTCCGGAAAGACCTCTCTTTTGAATACGATAATAGGGATTCCGGAGTACAGGGTAGAGTCCGGCAGGATTCTTTTCAGCGGTAAGGACATCATCGGGCTCACCATAGATGAGCGTGCAAGGCTCGGGATTGGTATAGCCTTTCAGCGACCGCCGGCGGTTAGAGGGGTGAAGTTAAAGGATATGTTGCGCATCTGCATGGAAAAAAGAGGAGATTTCGATGAGGAAAAAATCAATGAGTTTGCCCAAAAACTGAACCTCCTCAGTTGTCTGGACCGGGATATCAACCTGGGCTTTTCCGGCGGGGAGATCAAGCGTTCTGAACTCCTCCAGTTGCTGGCTCAGAATCCCGGATTTATAATGCTTGATGAACCTGATTCAGGCGTGGATCTGGTAAATATAAATTTAGTGGGGAGGGTAATAAATGAGCTTCTTGAAAAGGAGAAAATGGCAAGCAAGAGGACCAAAGCGGGACTGATTATAACCCATGCCGGGTATATCCTGGATTATGTCAATGCTGACAGGGGCTGCATCATGGTGAACGGTACTGTAATCTGCTCCGGGAATCCAAGAGACCTTTTAGAGGATATAAGAACCAAAGGTTATGAGGGGTGTGTAAGATGTCTAAATTAAGTGCCGGGGAGATGGCAAAGAAAGCCGTAAAAAAACCCTCAGCTATTGGTCCTGATATTGATCTTAACGCTTACTCCGCGGAAGTTAAGGAGCATGGTAAGATTCAAAGGCTAAAGGAGCTATCTGGCGAGGTCAAGGAAAAAGCCATAAGTGTGGGTGTTGATGCAGAAGAGGCGTGCAGGTCGGGGTCATTTTTTCAGATGGACCACTCAGTCATATTATCCTCCGCCTATCAAAAAGGCATTGAAGTGATGAGCAGCACAGAGGCGCTTAAAAAATATGACTGGCTCTCAGACTACTGGTGGAAGGCTGTAAACGTGGATGCCGACAAATACACAGCCCAGGCTGAGCTGAAACAGAACCATGGATATTTTTTGAGGACGCTGCCCCGGGCAAAGGTAGAGTTTCCTCTACAGGCATGTCTCTACATGACCCGGGACGGTCTGGCGCAGAATGTACATAACATAATAATTGCCGAGGAGGGCTCTGAACTTCACATCATAACCGGCTGCACAACAGCCCCAAAGGTGAGAACAGGCCTGCATATAGGTGTTTCAGAGTTTTATGTTAAGAAGAACGCCATGGTTACTTTTACAATGATCCACAATTGGGCGGAGGACGTAGAGGTAAGACCAAGAACAGGCACAATCGTGGAAGACAACAGCATATTCCTTAGCAACTACGTTTGCATGAAGCCTGTAAAGACCCTGCAGATGTACCCAACTGCCTATTGTGTGGGTGAGGGCGCTACTGTGAGATTCAATACCATTTTATTCGCAAGAGAAGGTTCGAATATGGATGTAGGTTCGCGGGTCTTCTTGAGAGCAAGGGGCAGCAGGGCTGAGCTTGTTTCAAGGGCTATAACCGGAGGAGGCGATATAGTTACGCGGGGTCATCTGATAGG
This sequence comes from uncultured archaeon, assembly GCA_902386205.1. Classification (GTDB taxonomy): domain Archaea; phylum Halobacteriota; class Methanosarcinia; order Methanosarcinales; family Methanoperedenaceae; genus Methanoperedens. The sequence continues at coordinate 12,094 of CABMIH010000088.1, forward strand.
CGAGGTTCCGGGCATCAAGGCACATCTGGAGTGCAGGGGGCTTATACTATCTGAAAAGGGAAGGATTCACGCCATTCCTGAACTTGAAGGGAAGGTAAATAATGTTGATATGTCTCACGAAGCTGCTGTGGGTAAGATCGCAGAGGAAGAGATTCAATATCTAATGGCAAGGGGATTGAGCAGTGAAGAGGCAACATCTGCCATAATCAGGGGTTTTCTGGATGTCGAAATAAAGGGCATCCCGGAGCATTTAAAGAGAGAAATAAGAAAGGCGGTCAGTATGGGAGAAGAGCGCCTCATGTGAGGCAAAGTCAGAATATCGTACTCCAATACCTCGAACAGCCTGCATATATATACAATGGAGACTCTAATAAAATATAGGAATTGGAGGTAGGAATCATGGGAAGATATGTTATAATATCAACATTGACAGATGAAGGTGCCAAGACTCTCAAAAAGAATCCTGGCAGAGTGAAAGAAGTTAATGAAGAAATTAAAGAAATGGGTGTAAACGTATTGGATCAATACGTCGTCTTGGGAAATTTTGACTTTTTGACCATCGTAGAAGCGGATGATGAATCCAAGGTTGCCAAAGCAATTGTCGAAATTTTATCCCGCGGCAGCATAAGAACATCGACATACAAGGCGATACCAGTAGACGAGTTCATCGAATCACTTAAATGAGTATGTTCGACCCTGTTGAGTTGGCTGAACTCACCAGAAGTATCGTATGCAAAAATAATCAGAGAAAGTATTACCGATTCAGGTCCTCGATATTCTATGGCGGCATATCGACGGCAGATTGTGTCGGCTGCTGCCTGAGATGCGCCTTCTGCTGGTCGTGGAATGTGGTTACAAGACCGCAGGAAAACGGAAACTTCTACTCTCCTGGAGAGATTGCACGGAAACTAATTGCAATAGCAAAAAGCAAAAAATTGCGCCAGTTAAGGATAAGCGGAAATGAACCAACGATCTGTAGAGAACATCTGATCCAAGTCCTCGAACTGATTCCAGAAGATTATTTATTTATTCTTGAGACAAACGGAATTCTCATAGGCAGTGACCCGATCTATGCAGAGGAGTTCTCAAGGTTTTCTAACCTTTATGTAAGGGTAAGCCTCAAAGGCACATGCGAGGAGGAATTTTCAAGACTGACTGGTGCGATACCGCAAGGATTTCAATTGCAGCTTAAGTCCCTCGAATTCCTCACCAGGTGCAGGGTAAATGTCCATCCTGCATGCATGATAAGCTTCAGCCAGCCTGAAAATATCACAGCTTTGAGAAAGAGATTAAAGGCAATTAATCCTGCATTTGAAAATTTCGAAGTGGAGGAACTCATTCTCTACCCCTCTGTTGAAAAGAGACTGAAGAAACTGAAAGTGAATTATATGACAGGCTATAAGCCTGAGAGCATACCGGCTGAACAGATATAGAAACCGTTAAGAGCTGCCTCTCCCAATCTCCCTGACAATGTCGCTGGCACTTACTATGCCAATGGGCATCTGGGGTTCGCTTAGATCCCTTCCCATCACCAGTAACCTGTGGATGTGTTTCTTCTGCATTACGCCTGCGGCCTGCTCAAGAGTCGTCTCCGGCCTGATAGCCTCCACATAAGGGGTCATTATCTCCTCGGCTGTTAGAAGCTCCCAGTTCTGTTTACCAAAGTGGCGGAGCACGTCGCATTCTGAGACTATTCCCATTGCTCCTCTCTCCGGACCTGCTACAGCAACTCCAGATACCTCTTCCCGGGCCATAATCTTAGAGATCTCTTTGATTGAGAGCGTTGATGGGATGATTATCACCCTGTCCGCCATCACATCCTTGAGTAACTTGACTTTCTTTTTCAAAACTTTGCCTCCCAAGTGAATTTAGAGTTTTACGATTAAATAGCTGTCGCAGAATGATGATACCATAAGCTACTTGTATGATTAAAAAACATATACTATTGGGGCTAAAAAGAGCCTTGAGCAAAAATAGGTGGAGGTTAGAAAGATGAAACGTTTAGAAGATATTCTCATGGAGAAGAGGTGGGAGATTGCAGCTAAATCAGCCAGTGCTATGCCATTAATATATGACATGCATTTCAGGAAAGTCCTTGGAGAGAAATATGATGAGATCGAGAGGCCTATCTGGACCGAAAGTGGAAAGGAAGTGAATAAACTTGCAACGGCACTTGGTTTACCTTTAAGTAATGCCATTGAAGTCAATGAGGCCTTTGGAGTTATTGGAACGATCCTCTATGGGCCTGAGTTCAAGTTCGATATCATAGAAGAGACAAGAGACAGAGTAGTGGGGAAGGTGATCGAATGTCCCATACTGAACAGGGCAAGAGAGATGGGTTTAGATCCAGAAATTGTTGCTCTCAAAGCGTGTATGATCTACGATAAATCGGCTGTTGAGAACCTTAACCCTGGGTACACCCACAGGTTAAATGCGAACATGTGCAGCGGCAGCCGATATTGTGAGATGGTCATCGAGCGCCAAATAAAGCCAGAGATCTAGAACGCCTGGTTTGAGATTCCTGCCATCTCCTTTTTTAAGCCCAGCGCCCTATTCCCAAGTTTAGTCCACAGTCCTCTAAAATTTGCCTTTTTGAGTTTCAAGCTTGGCCACATCCAAATAGTGAGAGTTATCAGTTCTGATTACCAAAATTTATAAATGTCATTAATGTTATACTTTTAAATTGGAGAGTAAACCGGGTGATCATTATCTGGACTTACGGTAGTCCCATAAGTTTGGAGTGGTATGGAAATACCAAACACAGGTAAAACTGCGAGCGGAATAGCTATGGATTTGGTTCCCATCCGGGCTTGTATCCTTTTGAGCATTCAGAGCTTTGTGATTTTCTTGCCCGGCACGAAGGTCGAAGACCAGATCACGAAAGATTGAGCGGGACATGCGGAAATCGCGATAGCAGCTTTTGCTGAAAAGAACCAACTGAGGAAGAATAACTTATGAGCGATGAAAGAAGAGGCGGCGAAAGAAGAGGTGGCTTTAGGCCGGGCGGTCCGAGAGAGATGCACAAGGCAACTTGCGCAGACTGTGGCAAGGAAACTGAAGTACCTTTCAAGCCATCTGGCGACAGACCGGTATACTGCCAGGAATGCTACCAGAAACATAAACCAAAGAGATAATGCAAGGCTGGATAATCCCGCCGCCAAAAGAACCTGCTAAAAGCAAAGAAGAATTTAAAAAGGAAAGGGAGGAGAAAGTGAGATGGCTCATTAATCAGTGCTTTCTCACGTCAAATCGCATAAAGGATGCAATGCTGAAGGTTCCGAGGGAAGAGTTCGTCCCACCTCTTTACAGGGACTATGCCTATCTTGAAGTCCCTCTCCCCCTGCCTGGAAAGAAAGCGACCATTTCGTGCCCGCACAGTTATCCACTCTTTTATGAGCCCCTGGGTCTGGATAAAGGCCATAAATTTCTCGAAGTTGGTCTTGGATCCGGCTACGGCACTGCGCTGGCAAGGGAAATCGTTGGATATAGAGGTCTTGTTGTATCCATTGAAATCGACCAATTGACCTTTGAATTTGCCAGGAAAAATCTCAAAAATTTAGGTTATGCGGATATTATCCTTGTAAGAGGTGACGGTGGTCTTGGGTATCCAGCAATGTCTCCATATGACAGGATTTGTATCACCGCTGCATGCATCGAGATTCCTCCTCCTTTGATAGAACAGCTCAGGACAGGTGGGAGGCTGATAGCACCTGTGATAGAACATGGGGTTCAGAACCTTGTCTTGCTTGAAAAGAGCGAAAAGCGTATCATAAGAAAGGTCATCTGTGAAGTGTTATACATTCCTTTAAGTGGAAAGTATGGGGGCAAGTGAGGAGTGAATGAAAGAGATTTCCTTCATCGATGGTAAAACAAAAATAAGAATAGAAAATAACCATCTTGCAGCATATCTGGAAAGAATTATTGCTGCTGGTTATGTTGTGAAGGCAAATAAATGTAAGGGAAAGGAAGGGTGGAGGGATGTATTAATGATAGGTAAAGCCAGCGATTTTGAGGAATTTTTCAGTGGGAAGGCTGCAATAAAAGAAATCTATAAACAGTTTCCGCAGATTTATCGCCTTCTTTTTAACCATGGAGAGATTGTACTGTATATGCTCCAGGATCATGAGATTGTATAACAACTGTATTGGCTATTTTTAACAGCTATTCCATTAAGATTATCAGCTTGAAGGATAATTTTCTATAGGGGTGTTTTTCATGCTGTACAAGAAAATTTCTGAACTTACCCAGGAAGATATGGAACAGATTATGCTAAGAGAAGTAGAATTTTTTAAAGTGATGGATGACGTGAGCGTAATAATAAATGAAGTAAAAAAAGAAGGCGATGATGCTCTAAAAAAGTTCACAAAGGAATTCGATGGGGCAGATATAGTGAATATTGAAGTGGAAGATATCGAGATAGAAAATGCATACGAAGAGGTAGAACCAGAACTTATTGAAGCGCTGGAAAATGCTGCCGCAAATATTGCAGCCTATCATGGCAGCCAGGTGGAAGCGGGTCTTTCGCTTACAGAAGTTGAGCCTGGTCTTACCCTTGGTTACAAAGTAACACCTATCGCAAGCGTGGGCGTCTATGTGCCAGGCGGAACTGCGGCATATCCTTCCACTGCCCTGATGACCATAATTCCGGCAAAAGTAGCAGGGGTTATGGAAGTAATAGCATGTACGCCGCCAAATAAAGATGGTAAAATCAACCCGCTTACCCTGGTAGCTGCAGATATGGCAGGGGCGGACAGGATATTCAAAGTTGGCGGGGCGCAGGCGATTGCAGCCATGGCTTTTGGAACAGAGACCATACCATCGGTGGATAAGATAGTGGGGCCAGGCAGCGTTTATGTTACAGCAGCAAAGATGCTTGTCAGGAACACAGTCGAGATAGATTTTCCAGCAGGCCCTTCCGAGGTAGTTGTTCTTGCAGACGAAAGCCAGGAGGCAGGCTGGATTGCGGCAGACATGATAGCGCAGGTCGAGCATGACCCAAAGGCTACAGCTATCCTGATCACAACTTCTTCCCAACTTGCAAAGGAAGTAAAAAAAGAACTTGAGATTCAGTCAAAAATTCTGCCAAGAAGGGATATTATTGAAAAATCTTTAGAACACGCTGCCATTTTGATAGCAAACCATTTGGATGAAAGTATAGTTACGTCAAACAAGCTTGCTCCGGAGCATTTAGAGATTATGGTAGCTGATCCATTAAGCGTTCTTGAAAAGATACAGCATGCAGGTTCTATCTCCGTGGGCAAATATGCACCTGCTGCTGCAGGTGATTATGCTTCCGGCACTAACCATGTACTTCCGACAGGAGGATATGCGAGGATGGTGTCAGCCCTGAACGTAGACCATTTTATCAAGAAATCCTGTGTGCAAATAATAAACGAATTCGGGCTAAAAAATTTAAAGGATACTATTGTCAAATTGGCTGAGGTTGAGGGATTTCAAGGTCACGTTGCATCCATCGAGAAAAGATTCAGGTAAAAATACCATTTCTCATTCAATGAATACTGCAGCAGCAAATACGGTAGTCCATAATCCGTCTTTATTCCCCTCAGCTGACTGGCAGATATTAGAGGTCTTGAATATGTGGCCGCTTGCCTTGTATATCTGCTTTCTCTCATCCCATGCCCTGTTTATATCGAATTCAATACCCAGGGTTGTTGCAAGCATCGTGGCTGCAAGGTCTTCCGCATATTCCCCTGCCTTTTTTGCAATTTCCCCAAACGAATGATGCTCGGATAGATATCCATAAACACTGGTATCTTTCGGAATAGCAACCCCAATCGCTGCAGCCATTAATCGATTAGGCTCATTGGTTTCATTCCTTGCGATTACGCAGAATGTTATCTGGCCCGGGTTTAAATTCTTTAATCCCTCCTCTTTTGGAATTATCCTGCAATTTGGAGGCAAGATGCTTGATACTGAAACAAGGTTACATTTCTCAACACCTGCTTCCCTCAATGCAAGCTCAAATGAAGTAAGCCTGTCCTTATGTACTCCTACTCCTTTTGTGAAAAATATTTTTTTTGGGATCATTATTAAGCCTTACCTCTGCCACAAACCTTTCTCCTTGAGTTTTTCAACCAAATCTTTCTTTTTCTCAAACTCCATGATTCGAAGCTCTCTGCGCTTGATCTTGCCGCTGATGGTTTTTGGCAGCTCTTTAACAAACTCTATGGCTCTTGGATACTTATATGGGGCAGTCATCTTCTTGACATACTGCTTTATATCTTTAACAAGTTCCTCCGAGGGTTCATAACCCTCCTTCAAGACCACAAAGACCTTGACGATCTCACCCCGCATGAGATCCGGGCTCGGTATCATCGCGCTCTCAAGAACTGCCTCATGCGAATCCACAACACTCTCAACTTCAAATGGACCGATCCTGTACCCTGAACTCTTGCAGATATCATCTGCTCTTGATTCAAACCAGATGTATCCTGCTTCATCCATCATTGCGAGGTCTCCAGTCAGATACCAGTTACCAGTAAAGCATTCTGCGGTTTTTTCTGGTTTATTGTGATATCCTTTAAACAGCATGGGATGATCCCTGGTTACGGCGATCACCCCTTTCTCGCCTGCCTTCACTCGTTCTCCGGTTTCAGGGTTCACGATCGCTCCCTCTACTCCTGGCGTGAACTTTCCCATCGATCCGGGCTTTATCTCCATTCCAGGCAAAGTGCAGGCAACAACACAGGTTTCAGTCTGTCCATACCCTTCCCGAACACAAATGCCAAACTTTTCATTGAAGAATCTGATTATCCCTGGCGTGCAAGGTTCCCCGGCAGTCAAAATGACCTTCAGATCCTTCAAATCATATCTCCTGTTCGCATCATCGATCGTTGCCATAGCCCGCAATTCCGTAGGGGTCATGCATGCCCTGCTTATTCTCCATTTTTCAAGCAGTTCAAACCATTTTTCATGGTGAAATCGTCCTGTGTAATGGAAATTCGTTGCGCCGGCATTGAGAATAGCACCAAAAGGTGCCCAGTACCATTTGGCCCATCCGGGTTCTGTCGTTGCCCAGCAAAGTTCGTCTTCATGGGTATTCCACCAGTAATATCTATTTAGCCTGTCGAAGCAGTACATCAATGAATGAGTGTGTACGACTCCTTTAGGCGCGCCCGTGGTACCGGAGGTATAATTGATAGCAAGAGGGTCACTTTTCTTGATTTTTTCAAGATCTACTTCTCTTGATGCTGAATTAATCTCCGAGCGCAGGTTTCTCCACCCCTCCCTCTCACCTAAGAAGAAAAAATTGTCAATTGAAATCTTGTCTTTGAGCGTATCCACCTCATCAGCAACTTCTGCATCACCTGTAATTAACGCCTTGACCCCGGCATCGGAAATCCTGTATTCTATATCCTTTCTCCTTAGCATTATTGTACCAGGGACAACAACACCGCCAATTGCCCAGATACCGATGCTTGCAACATACACGTCAACTCCCCGTGGAAGTAGTACTAAAACCCGATCACCTTTTTGGATATTTGAATCTTTCAGGACATTTCCCAGTCTCATAGCATTATCCCATACTTCCCAATATGTTGCTTTCTCAACCTCACCGTCCGGATGTTCAGTAATTGCCATCAACTTTGTTCTATTCTTTGTCCATCTTCCAATATTATCGAGAAAACTGTAATCTTCGGGGATATCCCAGGTGAACTTCTTTCTCTCCTCTTCGTAATCGAATACTGTAGTTTCTTTTCCCATTTCATTACCTCCTTAATAAAAATCCAGCTTATTACACACGATATGAGCCTGAAGGCGAAGCCAAAAAGACCGGTTTGAGCAAATTGCAGACGTATTAACCCCTCTTTTCTTCCAATATTCTCAACGCTTCCAGGGTAATTAAAGTTTTACGATAAGTGCCTGGAATATCTCACAATAGGTATGGCTTCCCCACATCTCAGGCATCTTTTATCCTTGAGATTAAAGGCAGTTACCCTGTAGCCAGAACGCCTGATACGAACCTCGCCCCATGATGAGCAGCAGTTCAGTTCTTGAATTCATAATGGTCAGGCCATTTCTCCGGAGGTTTGAATGGAGGCGGATATTCTGGAATCGGATGAACATCTATCTCTCCTCGTTTTCTCCATGCGATCAGACCTGCTTTTATCAGGGCGATTATGGCCTCTTCTTTTTCCTTATAGATTCCTCGGGACACCAGATTTTCTATACCTTCTTCTAAATCTGAAGGCAAATGTAAGATGATTTCTCCCATGGTTTAAAATTAGCATGTTTTGACAAATAGATTTCCAAAATACTTTTTCTATTCATGGATTCACCATTTGGTCCAGTGGGTTTAAGCCTGCAAAGGGAAGATAATTAAGAAATGAAACACAAGAGATGAAATACATTTATATTCAGCCAATTTGTGAGGTCGGAGAGGAATTATTGGGGTATCTTGTAATCAAGTTAGAAGGGATCTATGGCTACCCCTGCAGGATCGCTCCGCCTTTCAGGGTTCCCGAGTCTTCATATAGCGCTGATAGGGATCAGTACAATGCTGAAATCATAGTTGAAAAGATAATGGAAAAGATGCCCATTAATGCGGAGAAGCTCCTTTGCGTGGTTGATGTTGACCTGTTTGTGCCTGACCTGAACTTCGTCTTCGGATTAGCCGCTGGCAATGCTGCGATTATATCCCTGGCAAGGTTAAGGCCTGAGTACTACGGAGAGAAGGAGAATGAATATTTGTTCAGGGAACGCACCTTAAAGGAAGCAATTCATGAGCTTGGTCATACATTTGGTTTGCATCATTGCCACGATATTAGATGTATAATGCATTTCTCAAACCGCCTTGAGGACACAGATATCAAAGGCCCTGGTTTCTGTGAGGTATGTTCAGCCAGAATTAGAAGGAAATAAAGTCATGTATCCGTATTCACCAAGGACTGAGAATGCTAAATGCGTTATCTGCGGCCGTTCTTCTTCCCTTATTTCCAAAGCTATAGGGATATGCGGTGACTGTATCAGGAAGAAACCTGAGGAAGCCCTCGCTGCGGTAAGGAGAGTTCGCGCCGAAAGCAGAAGATATGCTCATTCAAAAGGAAGAGAGTATGGCTAGCAATCTTTCTTGTTTTCTACTTGGAAAGCGGTATAACTATTAAAGAAGTAATATACATCTGCGCTAAAATGATTATCCCAAGTGTCAATATGAGGAAAAAAAAGTCAACGGTTCCCAGTTTTTTCTTGCCCACATAAACGTGTGCATCGGCATTATATCCCCTGCAGAGCATGCTCTGGTATGTTCGTTCGCCCTGCTCATATGAGCGTATGAACAGGGAACTGATGGTGTAGCCCACCTGTGTAAGTTTCCATCTTCGGGGCACATTTTTGTTCCAGATGTCAAAGCACCTGGTTTTCTGCGCCGTCCTTATCCGCCCGAGAATATTCCAGAAAACAAAGATATAACGCACCATCATGGTAAAAAGGAGGGCCAATTCCCTGGGCAAGCCGAGCCTGCGGGCCGAAGCAACAAGTTCACTCATGGACATTGTGGAAGATATGAGTATCACTGCGGTTATGCATACAATGAATTTGGCGAACACGATGGCGCCGAATAACGTGCCTTCCCGGGTTATCTCAAGCCCCATCGGCAGGGTGTATATGACCGTGAAATCTGTGGTGAATGGCTGCCTCAAGAACGGCTGGAATACTGCTAATCCAAACCCGAAAGGAAGCGCCATGGCAAACCTGAAGGCGATGTATGAAAAGTCAAGCCTTGCAGAAAGCATGAGAACTATCAGATAGAGTTCAAGCAGCCCGAATTTCATGAAATTCATGGTATCCATGCGCGGAAGGGCAACCGCATAAACGATGATGGCCAGCGCCATCAGGATTTTGATCCTGCCGTCAATGCCATGTATAGGGGTTTTCCTGTAAGTCTCGCGTTCGATCTCCCCAAGGGATATGTGCATCCTATTTCACGACCCGCAGTAGTTCGTCCCGCGCCTCTTCAAGCGTGAACTTGACTTTGACGGGTACGCCTTCTTCCTGGAGCATTTCGATGAGCTGGGCAACGATAGGTAAGCGCAGGTGTGTTTTCCGGATGAGTTCGTCAGTTGAAAATATTTCATCCGGGCTGCCATCCCCGATTATCTTCCCTGATGACATGATACAGACCCTGTCAGCAAGCAGCGGCACTATGTCCACTTCATGGGTGGCAATGATCGTGGTTATGCCAAGGTACCTGTTCATCTCGTTTATCAGCCTGATGAGACGTACGGCCCCGCCGGGGTCAAGTCCTGCTGTGGGCTCATCAAGCACAAGAACCTCCGGCTGCATTGCAAGAATGCCTGCTATTGCGACCTTCTTTTTTTCACCTGTGCTCAGGTGGTGCGGTGCCCTTTCCTCAAAACCTGTAAGGCGCACGGTCTCAAGCGACTCACGCACGCGTTTTTCAATGACATCCTCGCTGAGGCCAAGATTCATGGGACCAAAGGCCACATCCTGTTTCACTGTGGGTGCGAATATCTGGTCATCTGGGTCCTGGAATACCAATCCCACGGTTCTCCTGGCATCGAGTATGTTCTTATTGTTAATAGGTTCGCCTTTAATCAGGACCTCACCACTTGTCGGTTTAAGTATTCCGTTGAAGTGTTTGAAAAGTGTGGATTTGCCTGCGCCGTTCGCTCCGATGAGGGCTATCCGTTCCCCCGGTCTTGCTGTGAAATTGACGCTGTCAAGCGCCTTTATTTTTCCCCTGTAGATATGGGTCAGGTTGCGGGTTTCTATTATGTTCATTTTAAACCTTTTTCAATATTTTCATAATGCCAAGCCAGAGAATCAGTATCACTGCCAGTCCTATGACAATAGCGGCTATTTCACCTGTTTTACCAAAACCGGCTATTGAATAACCAGGGAATATGGGAGTGATCGGGGATACTGCGCTGTTGATCCCGTTTTTTATGACCATGCTTGCTGTCTGCCCAAGGCCATCGGGATTGCTGGACGCAAGAAATGGCGCAGCTATCGCGATCCCGGCAAACGCAATAATACATGCCGCAGCAACCTTTGCTGTGCTGACTTTATTGTGGGCCCCGTTCATAACGATCTCAGGTTTGGCTTTGGCTATGGCCCCAAATACTATGACAGTTATCATGCCTTCTCCTATCCCTGCCACACCTTGGAATATTCCCATGAGGACGACACCCTGCTTTAGCGGGAATGTGCCTGCAAGCCACAGTTCGAAAGCAAGCGCGATAGCAGGCAGTATCATGCTGGCCCATGCACCGGCGAACATGGCAACAGGACGTTTTACAGAGAGTTTTGAGAGGCCGATGTAGGTATAGTAACCCATGAATCCCCCGATAATTCCCATGTTCACTATGTTCGCACCCATGACAGTTAATCCGCCATCACCGAAGAGTATGAACTGCACGGCAAGGACCGATGTCATCAACAGTACCGCGGCCCAGGGACTTGCAAATATTATCGCCGCAAGCGCCGCGCCCACTATATGCCAGCTTACCCCGCCCATCATGGGTATCGGGACAAGAAGGCTCGCTGCGATATTTATTGTTTGTAAAACGAACATCCCGGCGGCCACTACTGCCAGCAGGGGTAACATATCTTCATTCATATCCTTCCTGGCCCATTTTATCGATCTTGCGATAAAAACAAGGGCTATTATCCAGTAAATCGCGGCCTGGTCGAGCGGTATGTAGCCGTCGGGAATGTGCAAATTATATACCTCCTTAAATAAATTTTATTAACAATTTTTAATTTTACGCCCATATAGTATTACGAATTTGTAATTTTGTAATACTACAGGATAGTGCATAATAAATCGTTATAGTATATGTATATTTTGATTCGTTGTTTTTGTGCTTCAAAGGCAGTTTTGGACTTTGCCGGGGTTACTTCATCTTCCGAATCTGCGCTGCCGTTTCTGGTAATCCCTGATAACCCTCAGGAAATCCACCTTGTGGAAATCCAGCCAGTTGACATCTGTGAAATAAAGCTCCGAATAAACAGATTGCCAGATAAGAAAATCAGTAAGCCTCTTGCCTCCAGCCCGTATCACAAGATCGGGCTCGGATTTGAACAATAAATGGGATTCAATTGCATTTTCATTAATATCGCCGGGATTCATGCTCCCGTTTTCTACTTTCGCCATGATCTCTTTGATCGCCCGGGTCAATTCATATTTCCCGCTGTAGCCCAGCGAAATATCAAGTCTCATCCCTTCGTTCCCTGATCTCCTTATTTCCTTGTCCCAGCGGGTAATTATATTAATGTTCCCTGTTATGCTGGAAAGTACGGACGGTATTTCAGTGGATAGTTTTTTTCCCAGTTTTATTCCCAGTTTCGCTTCTACCTCGATAATACTGACATATACGGTCACGTTTTTTATCCCTGCTTCCCTGCACCAGGAGACAAATGACCTGAGTTTGGTATAATTATTGTCGGAAAGTAAATCACTTTCGGCAAGTGCAAGGACAATATGTTCCGGAACTTCCTGCTTTTTTATTGCCCGTTTGAGTTTCCATTCATACAATCCTGAAATCAGTCCCATGACTTTTTATTGGGGTGGAAGGATAAAGTATTTGCCTATTAGTACAGATTCTGTGTAAAATGAAACCGATATATAAGAAGCAATTTATATTTATTTTTCTTGGATTAATTGCACTTGTATTTCCTTTCTTAGATACGCTTTTCCTGGTGCTGGTGTTTCTTGCCGGGACACTGTTTTTTAAAAAAGTATCCCCGGGATCGCCTGTTTTTAAAATGCTTGCCCGCGAATCCGATATCAAAACAGGGAAACTCACAGGCCTGGTACAGCTTTTTTGTATAATGACGATCCTGTTATTAATAAGTTTTATAATCCCCGATAAATTCCCCATATTCATAATCGGTGGGGCTTATGCTATTACAACATTTGGCGACGGTGTTGCCGACATTATAAATATTCATGACAGGGAAAAAACCCAGAACAACACAAAGATATATTCGGCAAGATCAAGCATTGCCTTTTTGATTTCCGGCTGTATATTTGCCTTCATTGTCGGGGCCCTGATAGTGGCTTGGAAAGGACCTGTCATATATCCTAACCCGTATGGTATCCTCTTTTTCCTCGCTGCGCTTGGGGCCATTACCGGGGCACTTCTTGAATCTGTGACCAGGGATGAAGATAATATCGTTATCCCTTTTGGTTCGGCGATGACCATGTGGCTTTTCTATATCTTCAGGTTCACCTATAAAATGGAGAATCTTATCATCGTACTTGTTTTCGCATTTGTTCTCGGATACCTTGCATACAGGGCACGCATTGCGGATATCTCTGCAATGCTGAGCGCGACATTGATGGGGGTCGTTATTATTATATCCAGTGATAGATCCTGGTTTTTCATCCTTCTTGCTTTCTTTTTCCTGGGAAGCCTTTTCACCCGTTATAAATACAGTTATAAAAAAGCACATGGATTAGCCGAGAAAAAAGGCGGGGCGCGCGGATACAAGAATGTTTTCAGCAACTCACTGGCCGCACTTTCCCTGGCAGTTGCATACAGGATATTTTATCCTTCCTACGACCTGCTTTCGCTGACCATGTATCTTGGTTCTGTCGCCACGGCATGCGGCGACACGCTGGCAAGCGAGATAGGACAGACCTATAAAGGAGAGCCGCGGATGATCACGACATTCAGGAAAGCGCCGCCGGGCACAGACGGGGCGGTATCCGGCCTTGGCCTGGGCGCTGCGCTTTTTGGCGCATTGGCGATCGCGCTCCTTGCAATGTTAATACCTGGGATAAATATAGACTACAGGATCGCAGCGATCGTCGTGGCAGGAGGATTTATCGGGACGAACATCGATAGTGTGCTTGGCGCGACGCTCCAGCAGAAAGGTTACCTGACGAACAACGGCGTCAATCTTTTCGCAACCATTTCAGGAGCGATCATTTCGGGAATAATTTATTTAGGGCTCGTAGTATAGTCCGGATAGTACATGGGCCTCCGGAGCCTATGACCCGGGTTCGAATCCCGGCGAGACCGTTGCGATTTTAAAAAACCGAAGAAAAATGGTATCGATACGCGCGAATTTGAGACGTTTCTCAGAGTTCAAAAAAAATCTATCTGTTGTTACGTGGAGAAGCGATTGATGAGAGGGTGGGGAATGATGCTATTTGTGACAATTATTATGATTGTAATCATTTAAATTCTGTTAAAATGATAATTATATATGTTAAGCAGTTGTTATAGATATAGTTCTATTTGAGGATAGGGGAAAAACGTTCAAGATAAACTTGAGATAGGGGTGATATGAATGAGAAATAAAATAGTGATGATAGTGGCATTGTTCGCTGTGATGGCGGCGATGACGGGAATAGCAATTGCAGCATGTCCAGGAACTGGAGCAGTTAATCCTCCAGCGGGTATCGCAAGTGTTTCTTCAGGTTTCAGTGGAGACACTGAAACTTATACCATCGCCACAAATAATGTTGGTGTGGATATAAAGGGTTTATGCGTAATTACAGGAGATGGAATACCAGGCGCAGATATAACAGGGGAAGGACTATATGATAGTTGGGGATTCGATCATCCTGATAGCCAAGCATACTTTTCGTTTGAGGGTAGTGGAGTTAATTTATTGAATGCTAACGGCCAAACACAACCTGTGGGAAAAGCTACTTTTACTTCAGGTATACCAGATACTGGTAGAACTTATGTACTTCATGTTTCTGATACCACGGGTAGATATTGCCCTGGGGGAACAACAAATGACCCAGAAACTTGTTTCTATTACCCCGGAGGCAAAGTAATTCCAGAATTCCCCACAGTCGCCCTGCCCATAGCAGCAGTGATCGGACTAGTATTTTTCTTCCAGCACAAGAAGAAAAAAGAAGAGTAATTTGAAAGAAGTCTAAAATCTCTCATACTCTTTTTCTTTTTTCATAAAAGTATAGATTGACTGTGATTATATCATTACAAAACTCAAGATTTCCGGGGAGGCACTAAAATGAAATGGATTGCCGAAGGAAAATATAGAAGCGATGAGTATCTGAGGTGATTTTATGAAACTTCAAAATAAGAGCGTGATTGTAACCGGAAGTGGAAGGGGCATCGGAGAATATATTGCAAAGAAGTTGGCGAGGGAAGGGGGAAATATAGTGCTAACAGGAAGAACAACAAAAGATATAGAAAAAGTAAGTAAAGATATAAATGATGCAGGGGGAAGGGCGATTTTTATCAGGGGGGATGTAACGAGAGAAGAAGATGTGAAAACAGTCATTCATGAAACTATCGAAGAATTCGGGAAAGTTGATGTGCTTGTAAATAATGCGGGGATAGGGTTAAAAAAATACATATGGGAAACTGGTGTCAAAGAATTTGATGAAGTAATGGATGTTAATGCAAAAGGAGTTTTCCTGTATATGAAGCATATTATTCCTGAAATGGATTTGAATGGTGGCTTGATAATAAATATTTCCTCAGGCGCAGGAAAGGAAGGAATCCCCATGTTGAGCGCATACTGTGCATCAAAATTTGCAGTGATCGGCCTTACCGAATCTGCTGCAGCCGAAGTTAAAAATGTCAAAATAGTTGCATTATGCCCGGGAAGTGTTGATACAGGGATGTTCAGGCAGCTGTTCCCGGATGAAAAGGCAGACCTCAAACCGGATGATGTCGCTGAAAAGGTGGCAGATATCTGCATCCATCCGGGAAAATATCGTCAGGGCCAATCTATTGAAATTTACTGATGAAAAAATTTGAACCTGGAAACCAGGGAATTGTACTAAATGCCGATCACATCTTCTCAAACATATCTTTCGGTGCCCCGCAAACAGGGCAGACCCAATCATCAGGAAGTTCTTCAAAAGCAGTTCCCGGTTTAGCCCTGGGCGGGTCCCCCATTTCAGGATCGTATATATAGCCGCAGATAGTGCATCGGTATTTTGTCATTTCCTCACCACATGAATAAACTATCCGCATTGATAAAACTTTTGCTCACCTTTTACCACAATTTAGGTTACAACCCTATTTTAACCTGACTTAAAAACCAGTGAAGATACACCTGAAATGCTGTCTTTTGTCCCTATCATGACAACAATATCCTGCGCTTCTAACGTGATATCTCCCGCAGGATTTGTTATGGTCTGCCTGCCGCGCTGGATAGCAAGTACCGTAACACCGAATTTTCTCCTGAAAGCGATCTCAGCAAGGGACTTGCCTGCCAGGGGCGAAGCGACCTCGATCCTTATGGTCTCGATCTCAGTATCGGGCAAATGCTGTTTCAATTCCGGGAAAACCTCATACTTTTGCTGTATGTTCCTGAACATCTCATAACCATCCTTCCTGACCTCGCCAATGTGTTTTTCAATTTCATTGACCGGAATGAAATACCGATGCAGTACCCTTGAGATTATTTCGATCGAGGTTTCAAACTCCTCAGGTATCACATCATTTGCGCCAAGTGAATATAACGGATTGATTTCACTCGTATAACGTGTCCTGGCAATGATGAAAACCGAAGGATTAAAACGCCTTGTGAGTTCCACGATCCTGCGTGTTGCAGATGCATCGGAAATGGCGATCACCACGCAGCGTGCGGTCCCGATATTGACATTACCCAGCACCGCTTCTTTTGCGGCGTCGCCGTAAAATATGGGAACGCTTCTTCTTTTCTCGACCCTCACTGTCTCGGGATTCATTTCCAGCACTACAAACGGGATTTTCGATGCTGACAGGACCCTTGAAACATTCCTGCCGTTTAAGCCAAAACCCACGACAATTACATGATTTTTTAATTCCGCCTTCTCCATGGTATTTTCGGGCAGGCGCCCGAATTTCAGTACGCTGGATACCGGAAGCCGTTCAACAAGTTCGGAAAACCTCCCGCTCCCCTGTATCATAAAAGGGGTGAACACCATTGTTATGATCGATGATGCAAGAAACACCTGGTATTCCTGTGCCGAGATCAGTCCTGTATTAATTCCTTCCCTGGACAGAACGAAAGAGAACTCGCCGATCTGGGAAAGCGCTACACCCACAAGAACGCCTACCCTGAGCGGATAACCAAAAACCAAAGGAACAAGCGTTCCTGCCGCAAACTTGATCACAAGGATCGCAAGCACGGACAGCACTACAATAAGGGGATTGCCAATTACGGAACTTACATCAAGCAGCATGCCTATCGATACAAAAAAAAGTATGCTGAAGATATCCTTTAGAGGCAGTATCTCACTGAAAGCCTGGTTGCCGTACTCTGATTCGGAAATTATAAGACCGGCAAGAAAAGCGCCGAGGGCAAGTGATAATCCAACAAGTGACGTAAGCCACGCTGTCCCAAAACATATCAAAACGATGCTTATCAGGAACAACTCGCGGTTATGGGTCTGGACAATGCGGTAAAGAATGCCCGGAACGACAAAACGTGATATAATGATAATTATACCTACAAATGTCAGCGCCCGGGAAACATTAAATATAACATCAAAAGCAGACACATCCGATTTCCCGCCAAGCATAGGCATAAGCAGGACTATGACAACAACGCTCAGGTCCTGGAATATCAATATAGCGGCAGCCAGGCGCCCCTGCGGTGAATCGATCTCGCCCCGGTCAGATAGTACCTTGAGCACTATGGCTGTGCTGCTCATCGCCACCAGGAAACCCACAAATAATCCCTGCCTGAGAGGGGCGCCAAACGACAGGGCTATCACCAGCACCGCGATCGTGGTCAAAAAAACCTGGAGAAATCCCCCCAGGAACACTGCCCGGTTTATCCTGATTATCTGGGCAAGTGAAAACTCAACCCCGATCAAAAACAATAGCAGGATAACACCGATCTCGGCAAGGCCCTCTATTAACCCCGCATCTTTTACGATACCCAGCATCGAAGGGCCAAGCATTACGCCGGCAATAAGATAGCCCACTATAGACGCAATGCGAAGATGATGGAACAAAAAAGTAATAATCACAGCAACGCCAAAAACAATTACGAAATCCCTCAGAAAAACAAGATCCATCATATTACAAACAGCACTAATATAGTACTGCAACTATAAATAATTCCCGCAATATTATTAACTCATTAATACAATAATTAACCGGATGTTCAGGCTTCGAATAAACAAATCAATCATAGCCTATGTTTCTATCGCAGTATTTCTCGTTATATTACACAGCCTGGTCTTCCTGTACCTGATGAGAACATATGAGAACAAGAATTGGGGCATTATAACTGCGGTTTACTGGGTAATTGTGACCATGACCACGACAGGTTTCGGCGAGATCTATTTCACATCAGCCATCGGGCAATTGTTCACCATCGCCGTGATCATTTCAGGCGTGATAATGATATTCGCTCTTCTTTTCCCCCTTGTGGTCACGCCCTGGCTTGAAGAGAGTATACGGAAGGCATTGCCATCAAAAGTCCCGGCAGACCTGAAAAACCATATCATAATCTGCGGATATAACCAGCTTGTAGAAACACTCATTGCGGAACTGGAAGAGTATAAAATCCCTTTCATGGTCATCGATGAAAATGAAAAAAACATCAACCAGTTGATTTCCAGGAAAATACTATGCGTTCACGGTGATGCAACAGATGAAAATGTTTTACTGAATTCAAATATATCCTCTGCAAAAATGCTCATAGCAAACCAGAGTGATGAAAAAAACGCCAGTATCATACTCACGGCAAAAGAGCTGAACAAGATCGAATTAATAGCCCTGGTTGAGGGCATAGCCAGGGCGGGATACTTAAAATATGCGGGCGCTGACCGCGTGATTTCACCAAAAACATTGTTCGGGACGTATATAGGCCGAAAAGCCATAGATCCCCTTACAGACCATCTTGCCGGAGCTACCAGGTTCTTTGAGGATCTAAGCATAGTTGAGTTTCCCATTTATCCACGCAGTCCTCTTATCGGGAAAAAATTGAACGATACGAGAATCAGGCAGCAAACGGGAGCAAATATCGTGGGCCTGTGGAGCGGGGGTAGGTTATTAATGAATCCGCAGCCCGATAGTTTAATAAAAGAAAGCTCTATACTTCTGGCAGTCGGCACTGAAAAACAGCTTGAATCATTAAAAAGGTTAACACGGGGAATATGAAAAAACATTTTATTCTGGTAGGATACGGGGATGTAGGAAAAAGCATAGCCGATGTGCTTGAAAAAGCCCATGTGGATTTTGTGGTCATTGACAGGAATGAGTCCAAGTTGAAGGATAAAGGTTTCACTTACGTTGCCGGGGACGCAACTGATGAAGAAGTCCTCAGGCGGGCAGGCATCCAGAACGCCTCAACAATAATTATTGTCCTGAATAATGACGACGATATTATTTTTACTTCGCTTATCGTAAAGAACTTGAATTCCCGCTCAATAATCATCGCACGTGCAAATGCCACGAGGTCGATTGACAAGATATACAAGGCCGGGGCTGATTACGTGGCATCTCTATCTATCGTTGCAGCGCAGATGCTTGCCCATATAGCTATCGGGCGTAAGGAAGAAACCATAATGATGCTTGAGGGATTGGAACTCAGCCGCTACACAGTGACCGCAGGTTCGCCCGTGATAGGGACAACCATAGCAGAGGCAAAGATACGTTCCAGGATAGGATGCACGATAATAGGTATTGAAGAGAACGGGAAGACCACCACGGATATCGATCCCTCGATTGTGTTAAAAGAAGGAATGACACTTGCCATTATCGGGAACTGCGAGCAGATCGAGAAATTCAAGGAAGAATTTGTTTGATGTTCATTTAAACCCGTATTCCCTTTTAGCGCGCATCAGGTCCCCGATCCTTGTAGAAGTCAAAAGCTCAAAGACGATAAGTAACAGGAATAAAATTCCAAGGTTCGCTGCCGCCCCTGCCGCGCCTTTGCTTATGGCGATAAGAGCCGGGATAAGTGGCGCTGCAACAGTTCCGATAACGCCTGACATATGCATGAGAGCCCGGCTTCTGGCAGGGGCTTTCAGGTACGTGAAATAATTTATCCGCAGCGTTGGCTCGATCCTGGCGGGGCCGTTCAGGTAATAATGCGTGAACTTTATGCCAAGGAGACTCCCGATAATGTAATGTGAAAGGGGGTGCAGCGTGGTCATCAGTACCAGTGCTGCGATGTAGAGCATCCAGTCCGCGCCTCCCTGGAAAGCAAGAGCTATGGCAGCAACAGTTACAATTAACTCCATCATGTTCCCGCCAAATACGCTGAAACTGAAAGAAACCTTCTCCCTGAACTTTTTCTGGCTGATCTTCTCTATAAGATCCAGCATCTCCTCATCGCCGACCTTATCTTTTTTCACGATGTTGATAATAGCCTGGAACGCTTTTCCGTCGTATTTATTTTCAATCAGCTTCAACTTCTCTTTTAATTCTTCTTGCATACACACTACCTCGTGACTGTTCTTTTTAAGGTCTTCGCAGGTGCTCGCAGTTCCCCGCGACGATTTTTTCAAGCTTCCCTTCGCCTGTCTCAAGTATCAGCGCTCCTTCGCTGTCCACGCCGACGGCTTCCCCGTAAATGGTTGCGGCATGGGTCGTTATCTTGACCCATTCCCCTATGGTAGCAGACATGTTCCTCCATTCTTCAAGTATGGACGGAAAATCATCTTTCTGGAATAAGAGATAAAGCTCCTCGAATTCGAGAAGTAACCTCTGGACGAATCCGATACGATCTATCTCACGCCCCAGTTCCTTCTTCAGGGATGTGGAGCCATCGCGGATTTCATTGGGAAAAGATTCGGTATCCACATTTGCATCTATCCCGATGCCAACTATGCAATAATCAATAAGGTCGATTTCAGCCCCTACCTCGGTAAGAATACCGCAAACCTTTTTCCCGTTGATAAGTACATCATTGGGCCATTTTATTTTTGCCTGGATACCATAACTGCTTATTGTTTTTGCAACTGAGACTCCGGCAAGGAGCGTGATCCTGGAAGCATGTAAAGGCTGTATCCTGGGTTTAATTATTATAGAAAGCCATATTCCTCCCTCAGGCGATATCCATTTCCGCCCGAGGCGTCCGCGCCCGCCTGTCTGGGACTCGGCTATTACGACAGTCCCCTCATCGGCCTGGCCTGCTATCTCTCTTGCTATTATGTTGGTGCTTTCGGTCTCTTCAAAATATTCAATGTCTTTCCCGATAATTTTTGTCTTGAGGCCGGCCCTGATCTCACCGGGAGCAAGCTTTCCTGACGAGCCCACAAGCGAATACCCAAGATGTGTGGAAGATTCTATCCTGTATCCTTCATCCCGCAGTGCCTGGATATGTTTCCAGACAGCCGCCCTTGAAACTGAAAGCTCATGGGCAAGTTTTTCACCCGAAACCTGCTCTCCCTTGCCTATTAAAAGTTTTTCAAGTATCTTTTCCCTGATCTTCATTTTGTCCCCTCTGCTCTTGCGTTCTGCATGTACGCCCCGACCGCAGCAGTTATTGCAGCGACTTTCTTGTCATCTGCACCCAGGGCTGAAGCGAGCGTGGCGCCTTTCTCCTTCTCTGCCTCCACTATCTTTTCCACTTCTGCGATGATATTGTGGTCTTCTATGAAATGCGTGGTCAGGTCACCGCGCCTGAAATATTCGTTGTTCATCACTGCTTTGTGGAAAGATATATTCGTCGTGACCCCGACAATGATATATTCGTACAAAGCACGTTTCATGCGCGCTATGGCTTCGTTCCTGTCCCTGCCCCATACCGTGAGTTTTGATATCAGTGAATCATAGAATGGCGTAATGGTATATCCTGTGTGCACGCCGCTGTCCACCCGCACGCCCGGGCCGCCTGACGAACGGTATCTCCTGAGTTTCCCGGGGGCTGGCGTAAAATTGTTAAGCGGGTCCTCGGCGTTCAGGCGGCATTCGATCGCCCAGCCCGTCTGCCTGATATCTTTTTGTTTATAGCTCAGTTCCTGGCCCGACGCTATCCGCAACTGCTCTTTTGCAAGGTCCACTCCGGTGACAACCTCCGTGATCGGGTGTTCAACCTGGAGCCTTGTGTTCATCTCAAGGAAATAGTAATTGCCTTTCGAATAAAGGAACTCGATAGTGCCGGCATTAGTATAATTGATGGCTGCTGCGGCTTTCACAGCATCTGAGCCCATCCTTTCCCGTAATTTCGGCGTCATAATAGGAGAAGGCGACTCTTCGATAAGCTTCTGGTGCCTCCGCTGTATCGAACATTCACGGTCGCCTACATGGATAATATTCCCGGATGAATCCGCAAGTATCTGGAATTCTATATGCCTCGGTTCTTCAAGGTATTTTTCAATGAACACCGTGGCGTCCCCGAAAGTTGATTTCGCAACCGAGCGGGCGGATTCTATCATCTCTATGAGTTCGCCGCTTTTGCGTACCACTTTCATCCCGATTCCCCCGCCCCCCGCCGAGGCCTTCACGATCACAGGATACCCGATTTTTCCGGCTGTATCAAGCGCTTCATCAAAATCATTTACCCCGTTCTCGCTTCCCGGGATAACAGGGATCCCGGCGGCTTTCATAGTTTTCTTCGCTTCGATCTTGCTGCCTACACTCTCAATGGCCTCACTCGACGGGCCGATGAAAGTTATTCCTTCTTTCTCACATCTTTCTGCGAATTCAGGGTTCTCAGCAAGAAAACCGTATCCGGGGTGAATCCCTTCCGCGCCTGTTTTATGCGCCACATCAAGGATATTGTCCATGTTCAGGTAGCTCTGGGTTGCAGGGGCGGGGCCTATGGGATATGCCTCGTCCGCGTATTTTGCGAAAAGGGCGTTCTTATCGACCTCGGAATACACGGCAACTGTCTTTACGTCAAGCTCCCGGCATGCACGCATGACACGAATCGCGATCTCACCGCGGTTGGCGATCAGTACTTTTTTGAACATGATTATCCTATAACAATCAACGTGTCCCCTGCGCCCACTGTGCTGCCCTCTTTTACGAGTATTTCTTTCACAGTTCCGGCATGGGGTGCATGGATATTGTTTTCCATTTTCATCGCTTCAAGTACTATCACTATGTCGCCCCTGGCGACTGAGTCGCCTTTTTTGACCTTGATCTTGAGCACCATACCCTGCATGCTTGCAGTAATGGCACCATCCAGTGTTTTTGGGTGCTCGGCTTCAGCCGGGCGAACGGATACACCGCCTCCTGTAGAGATGATCCTCACATTGAACAGGTCGCCATCCACCTCGACCTTGAACTCTGTAGGTAATGGCGCAGCAGCCTTCCCGTTATTAGTTTTTGGAGCAAGAAGCGCTTCTTCTTTAGTTTCACCGCGCAGGAATTTCGGGGCTATTGCAGGATAAAGCGCATAAGTGAGTATATCTTCGGGTTTTTTTACGATCCCAAGGCCATAAGCTTCTTTCGTGACTTTATCAAGTTCGGGCTGCAACAGGTCGGCGGGGCGGCAGGTAATGGGCTGTTCTTCCCCGAGTATTTTTGCTAATATCTCTTTACTAATGGGAGCAGGTGTGCGCCCGTACAGGCCTTTGACATAATCCCTGACCTCTTTAGGCACGACTTTGTATCTCTCGCCCATAAGCACATTGAGCACGGCCTGAGTTCCTACTATCTGGCTTGTCGGTGTGACAAGGGGCGGATATCCAAGTTCCTCTCGCACCCTTGGCATCTCGGCCTGTACAGCCTCGTATTTGTCAAGCGCATTTTGTTCTTTTAGCTGCGATACGAGATTGGAAATCATCCCCCCCGGGATCTGGTATTTCAGAACATTCGTGTCAATCCTTTCCGATATGGGGTCGAGTATCCCGCGGTATTTTTCCTTTATCTCCTCAAAGTATTTCTTGATCTCAATGAGCAGGAAGAGGTCAAGCCCAGTGTCATAGGGTGTCCCGCGAAGCGCAGCAACGGTAGTCTCAGTGGGAGGCTGCGATGTACCCCACGCAAAAGGTGAGAAAGCCGTATCGAGGATATCCACTCCTGCTTCGCATGCGAAAAGGTAGCTCATGGGAGCCATTCCGCTCGTGCAGTGGCTGTGGAGGTCAACAGGAATGCTTATTTCCTCTTTCAGCGCACTGACAAGGTCAAAAGCGTTCTGCGGGGATATAAGGCCGGCCATGTCTTTTATGCACAGCGAATCGCACCCCATTTCCTCAAGCTCCTTTGCCATCTTGACAAACAGCGGAATGGGATGTACGGGACTTATTGTATAGCATACCGTTCCCTGCACATGGGCGCCGACGCGCTTTGCTGTCCTGATGGATACTTCCATGTTCCGTATGTCGTTCACGGCATCGAATATCCTGAAGATATCAATCCCGGATTCTGCCGCATGCTCGACGAATTTTTCAACAATGTCATCGGGATAATGCCTGTAACCCACGAGGTTCTGCCCCCGCAGAAGCATCTGGAGGGGTGTTTTCTTGATAGTTTTCTTAAGTGCCCGAAGCCTATCCCAGGGATCTTCGTTCAAAAAGCGTATCGATGTATCGAATGTCGCACCGCCCCATACTTCAAGTGAGAAGAATCCCACATCGTCCATCTTCTCGGCAATAGGAAGCATATCTCTTGTTCGCATGCGCGTGGCTATGAGGGATTGATGGGCATCCCTGAGGGTTGTGTCAGTGAGTTTTACTGGTGGCATGTTTTCTGGAACTTAATTGGCTGTATTGTTATTTAATTTATGGTCTTTTCTAAGCCTTCATATATAATCCCTTCAAGCCAAAATAGATCAAAAGCCATTCCCTCTTAACGCCCTCATGATCCCAATTATCGAATCAACATCTCTTGCATCATTTATCTTTTCACGCACTGGTTTTATGTTCTCTTTATATTTAAGGAACCACTGTGCTTTGAGCTTCAAATCACTGTATGCCATCAGGTCGTATTTGCGGCATAGCTCCTCATACCCAAAAAAATCATCCAGGCGTTCCTCAAAGGTCCTGGCGGGCAGCAGTTCCCCTCTATCAAGATATTGGGAAAGGCGGCGGAATATGTACGGGTCACCCATAGCGGCCCTTCCTATCATAAGCCCGTCGCACTGCGTATATTCAAGTACATGCATTGCCTGTTTTTCATCAAAGACATCGCCGTTTGCGATAACAGGAATAGAAAGCCTTTCTTTGACACATTTGATAAAATCGAGATCGGACTTTCCTGAATATCCCTGTTTTTGCGTTCTTCCGTGGACTGTAAGCGCCTGTGCGCCTGCACTCTCGATGCGCCAGGCAATTTTGCATGTCTCTTCAAGGCTGTCCAGTATCCTCATTTTTGCAGTTACGGGTACATCTACTGATCCTGAAATTTTTTCAATGATCTCACCGATTTTTTCTGGATCTTTTAAAAGTGCAGACCCAAACCCATTTCTAATAACGTTCTGGTCAGGACAGCCAAGATTTACGTCTATAATTTCGGGCCTGTATGTTTCCTGCATGATAACTGCTGAACTGGCAAGGATATCGGGGTCAGAACCCAGTAACTGTATCCCCATCGGCCTTTCCTCGAGGGAGGTAAAACCGCGTTCCATGCTTTTGGGATTTTTCCTCACAATAGCTTCGGAACATGCCATTTCTGAAAACACAAGCGCTGCCCCGTATTTTTTACAGAGGAGCCGGAATGGCAGGTTCGTTACACCGGACATGGGGGCAAGGATAAGGTTTCCGTTTAATTTCAATTTTCCGATGATCATACTTTTTTGGCACTTGAACAAATTGTTTTTATAAAAACCTTACCCAATCCATTTGGATAATAAATTGCCGGCCAGATAAGATACGAAAATAACAAATACTGCAAGCGAAACGTGCCCGAAAATAAGTTTGACCGGATCTTCCTTCTTGAACCTGGCAATATAAAAATTAAGCACTACCAGCAGCAGCAGACCCCCAGGCAATATCCACAATAATAGCGGTCTGAAGTTGAAAAACCAGAATGGGAACTGCAAAGGTCAATATAAAGATGCAAACTGCAAGGAATGTAAAAAAAGTGGTCATCCAGACCTCTTTTGAAGTATGTGTGGGTTTT
Source organism: uncultured archaeon (assembly GCA_902386205.1). Taxonomy (GTDB): domain Archaea; phylum Halobacteriota; class Methanosarcinia; order Methanosarcinales; family Methanoperedenaceae; genus Methanoperedens. The sequence goes on from CABMIH010000088.1 coordinate 38,022, forward strand.
CCATTCTCAAATTCGGCTTCTTCTGTGATGTGGAAACCTGCAGCATCCGCAAGGCCATCTGCTATTGCCATGATAACTATCCCGGCAAGAACGGCTATTTTTGATGAGGTGGCTTCGTGCAGCCCGACTATCATTCCGAGTGCTGTGATCACCCCGGATGTAACACCAAAAGAAACCCCGGTGATGATCTGATGTGCATATTTTGGACACATTTATAATTAACAGTAAGTTCTACATCAATTAAGCTTATTGCTTCACTCCGTATCCCAGTCATCTTTCATCCTTGAAATTCCCTGATTTACCTTGAGGCTCAACTTCGGGGGGACGGAATCAAGAAGTCCGGGAGGGGGAATAGAGCGGTTGTATCTTTATCCAAAAAATTTGAATGAAAGCTATTAATACTATTAACATATTAACAAATAACTTGTTAATATGATTAACACAACTTAGGAGGTATAACAATGAACAATAAAATGAAATGTAAGGGAAATCCAATAACAGGGGTTGCAATGACTGCAATAATTTTAACCTCTGTATTCGTTACAATTGTGCCCACAGTGAATGCTGGAATTAGTGATGGAATAGGATTACAGAATTATGTAACAAATTTCCCTGATATTAATGGTTTTAATAAACTAACAGAAAAGATAACAAAACCAGCGCCTACCGGGATATACCCAGGGGGTATACCACAAATGACACAGCTAAGAGAAACAGAGCGTAAATTAATGAACTCAATCCCGAACCCGGCAATGGAGTACAACGCTATTAGTTTTGTGGAAGATCTTTACAAATATCAGGGGTATGCAATGAAAGCTGGTTCAATACTATCTGGCGACATCCCTCTAAGCATACCTTCGAATAATAAATTCAACCTCCCCTTCCTCAGCTATGTCAAATTTAAAGTTCCTTTCGATCTTGGTCCGCCAATCGGCATTGATACCCCCAGATTAAATCTCAATCCAATGTCAACGGGGATAAATCTTTTTAGGGATAACATAAAAAGAGACCTTCAAATCACGAAGCAACGACTTACAGAACCTATGGTTCATAATATTGAATATAAGTTCAGGGATTATGGAATAAGCGGGTTTGGAAAAATAAATATCTGGCAGCAATGGACTCCGGGTGGAGATCTGGGTACTATGACACGGAATATCAACAAAAGGTCAACATATAATATTAAAATCCCTGACCCCAGCTATTCTCGCCAGCAAATTCCTCAGATACGACCAATATCACAATCAAATTACAGAATGCCGGGTTATAGCACGTATCCAAGATACCGTTAATTCTCAAGCTCCCGGGAAATTAAAAATACACATAGGCACATTAGAAAATGAAAGAAGGTATAGTTATTGACTTCCATGTGATAGTTCTACCATCTGTGGATGCAATAGCAAAAATCGAAGGCTGGATTAAATGTGACTTTGGCTAACACCTGGCTGGTGATACTTCACGCTTTGTCGCTAAAATATTATCCAGAATCTTTATAAATATTTAAATCAAAATAGAAAAAGGAGATGCGAATATGGGAATATTTGATGATCTGTTTAAGTCAAAAGAGCCGAATATAGACGAGATGAAGGCGAAGAAAAATGTTAAAGGACTGGTTAAAGCATTGCAATACAAAAAGAATCCCGAGATTCAAATATATGTAGCTCGGACTCTTGGAGAGATAGGAGATGCGAGAGCAGTTAAACCCCTCATTCAAGTTCTGTTAAAGGATGAAAATCCAACTATTCGAAAGACTGTGGCTGAGGCTCTTGGAGATATAGAAGATAGGGACTACAAATCATCCAGCATAGCCGCAACAAAGGCTCTTAAAAGGGCCATTAGAGGTATAGAGTACGCAGATGCAGAAGAGCTAGAAAAGTCTCTTGAAAAATTAGGAGATGCAAGAGCTGTGGAAGAGGCTCTTGGAGAAATAACAGAAGTAAGGGCGGTTGGCCCTCTCATTCAAGCTCTATTAAATGATGAAGATTCTGTTGTTCGTGGGTCTGCGGCTGAGGCTCTTGGAAAGATAGGAGATATAAGAGCAAGAGAAGCACTTATTGAAGCTAAAGAAGATGAAAATCAGTATGTTAAAGAGGCTGCACAAAAGGCGGTGGATAAAATCAACTTATGCTTTACAAAAAAGTATTTAATAGAGTCCGCGCTGAAATCCTCATTTCGTTGAAACAATTCAATTGATTTAAATGGTGAGTGAATGATACGTTTGTAAAATAAACATGTGGATGATGAACTATGCAACTAAAAGTAATGGACGTGCCCTGGAATCTTATAGGTGGTAAGGAAATCATAATTAACGCCGATAACAAAGAATTTGAAGCAGGGAATGTAGTAAAAATTTGGAAGGAAGGAAAAATCACAGCTGCCAAAATTAATAAGATAGATCAAAGCGGTAAAAATACAATACGTCTGGATAAACATTTGCGGGGGAATCTTTCAGTTGAGATTGGAGATAATGTGAATGTTGAAAAACTTGACAGGATAACAGATGCTGAAAAGGTACAAGTCTCAAGTAATGTCGAAATGGATGAAACCAAAGTAAAAGTCTTTCTGAATGGTTCAATTGTATGCGAAGATAACAATGAGCATTTCCCGAAAGAGGGGGTGGTAATCCATATATCCAAAACATTGCCAAAAGGAATAGTCAAAGTTGTCCAATCAACCGAAATTCAGATAACGCCTCTGAATGCAAGATTGAAAACCGTTTCACACACAGACAATAAATCCTTTGATATATCAACCGAGATTCCTAATGTTAGTTATATTGATGTTGGTGGTCTCGATAATGTGAAAAGACTGTTGACTGAAAACATAGTTTATGCCATGAAAAAAGCAGATGTATATAAAAAAATCGGCTACAGGCCAATTAAAGGGATAATGCTTTATGGCCCGCCGGGTACAGGCAAAACATTGATTGCAAAAGCAACTGCTTTTGAGTCAGCGGCCAATTTCATATTTGTCCCGAGCTCAAAATTGAAGAACATGTATTATGGTGAATCTGAAAGAAAGATGCGCGAGATCTTCATAAAAGCTAAAGAGCATACCCCTTGTATAATATTTTTTGATGAAATTGATGCTATAGCGGAAGAAAGAACAGATTGGAAAATTACAATCGTCAATCAGTTACTGGTATTGATGGATGAAATTGCAGACATGGACATATTTGTCATAGGTGCAACCAATATGATTCATCTCATTGACCATGCGCTTCTCAGGCCAGGCAGATTCATACCAATAGAAGTGCCTCCTCCAGATAAAATTGCAAGAGAACAGATATTTAGAGTCCACCTAACTAACAACTTAATAGATGATGTTGAATTCAAAGAGCTCGCTTCAGCTACCGATAATTTGACGGGGGCGGAAATTTCGGCCATTTGCAACAGGGCTAAGATGGAGGCAATGCGCGAGATGGATTTCTCACCGGAATCTAAACTTGAAATAAAACATCTTCGGGAAGCTATCAAAAATCAGATTGATAAGAAACCTCCTTCAACTATGTATGTATAGGAGATAAAATCATGCAAAATTACCCTTTGCTTGCCGAAAAATTGAAAAAAGGATATGAACAATTAGATCAGTTCTCAATAGGATTAATAAAATTAAAGCGGGACTTCGAAGAACTTTTACCTCAAATGGAAAGTTATCGTCAAATAATAGAAACTGATAAAAGAAATTATTCAGATTCGTATGATAGACTAACTCTCAGGTTGATCGATATTTTGGATGACCTCCAATCGCAGAATCTTAAAGGGATGGATACAGATGCTAAATTCGAAGGCTTTATTATTGCAAGATTGGAGGATGTGGTGAGAAGAGAAAGCGTCTTGCCTTTTAATGCTGAATTCGGAGAATTATTTAATTCTGAAAAACATGAAGTCATCAAAAGTATTGTGGATAACGAGAAACCTGATGGTACTATCATAAAAATACTTAAACCGGGATACTTACGAAATCAAAAAATAATAAGGAGAGCAGAGGTAATTGTAACCCGCAGGGAGGTTGATGAGATATGATGTACCTTGGAATAGATTTTGGAACATCGAATTCCGGCATAGCTTTTTTTGATGATAAGAGAAAAATGCTTGAAGTAGTTAATCCTGAAATTGACAAGATGCCAGGTGGTCGTGTCTATCCATCAGTTGTTGCCTTTGATAGAGAGGGAAACATGATAGCAGCGGGCTGGTATACCCGGAGTTATGGCCAGGCATTCCCGAAGCTTGTTGTTGATCAGGTGAAACGCTGGATTGGTAAACCCTATGTTGATGCAATTACAGATCCAAGATTGAGGAATCTGGGATATAATATAATCGAGAATGAGGGGAAAGCTTTAGTGGAAGTTGGAAGAAGAACGTATACCGCCGAAGAGATAGTTACGTATATACTTAAACATCTGGTTGAAGAAGCGAGAGCGTATCTAAAAAACAAGGATATCGATATCAGAAAAGAAAAAGTAACAGTAATAGTATCCCATCCTGCTTATTATCTGCAAAATCAAGTGGAAGCCATAAGAGAATCCATTAATAAAATGAAAGAACAGGTCAATAACATAGAAATAGGGGATGTGAAAGTAATACCTGAACCAGTGGCTTCAGTATGTGCTGCCATGTATTGGGGGAAACTGAGCAAGAATGACAGATATGTAATTGTAATTGATGAGGGTGCAGGAACACTTGACACCATGCTTGTAGATATGCAACAGGTAAATCCTGGAGAGGAGAAGGAAATAGAAGCGAGGGGAATAACTATAGGGGGGCATGCAATGCTTGGTGGCTCAAATATGGACAATTATATTGTGGAGTGGGTACTGGACGAATTAAGGAAAGATGAGAACATCAACCGCGATGAGATTATGAATATTAACATTCGAGAATTGAGAATCGAAGCGGAGTCCGCAAAAATAGATATTTCGGAAGGGAGAACAAAAGTTGCCCAGATAAAAGTTCCGGGTTTTGCCAGATATTTTGAACTATCTGAAAGTCTATTGGATTCTCTTGTTTCTCCAGTAATTAGGGATTGTAAAAAAACTATTTTAGAATCTTTGGAGGAAATAGAAAAAAATTATAAAATCCAGAGAGGAGAAATAACCAAAGTCATACTTGTTGGGGGCCCTACACGGATGAAAAATTTCCGGCGTATGGTAAATGATATCTTTAAAGCAGAAATTGTGGACATTAATCCCATGGAGTGCGTAGCCGTAGGCGCATCTGTCAGTCCTGATATGCGTTATAAAGTCCCGGCAGATCGCACATATGGATTACTCAAGAAAGAAGACAAAAGTGAAATGCTCATTGAAGTTGTGCAGAAAGATACGCCCCTTCCGAAAAGTGTTGTATTACCCTGGAAAGTTGAGGCTTTTGAGGGAAAGATACCAATTGAGGTTGCACAGGTACTTGAAAAAGATAATACAGAAATGGTCTGTATGAAGATGGGAAAATATGAGTTTGCAGCATCTCCTTTTGAAAAAACCTATTTCATCGTCTTTAATCTTGATGAAGAAAGAAAGGTGGAGGTCATAGTGACAAGTTCTAAAAACAGGGCAGAAGACTATAGCCAAGGAATAATCAAGGAAATACAGAGAGGGGATTTTAGATTAGAATTTATACGCGATATAGTTCCCTGCGTTTTACGGACAACACTCAAAGATACTGACCAAAATCCATTATGGGAAGTCTTCTTTAAAAATGCCCCAGGATTGTATACAAAACTCAAAGCAACAGATAAAATCGTAAAGGACTGCAATAGGATTATCGAATTCGGTATTGAAGAATCTTTATTGAAAAATTTGTTACAGGAAAAGACAGATTTAGAAAACATATTAGATAAAATAATGCAAGATATAAACTCTGGATTGGAGCAGATGCCAAAAGATGAAACTGTGAACAAAGAAACGGACAAGGTGATGAAGCAATTGGTAGATAATATAGTGAGAAGCGATGAATTTTTAAAACTGTCAATAAAATTGGATCCTTTAGAGAGAAGGATAGACGAGTTAAAGGATTATATGGTATATGATAAAAATAAAATAAGAACTTTAATAAATAAGATCTCAGATAAAAAAACTGAAGCTTCAGTCAAAATGCAAACATTCAAGAAAATCCTACCTGAAAATACTATAAAAGAAATAGAAAACTTGTTGGACGAACTCGATCGGATACAAATATTTCTGGAAAACAAGAACGAAATTATGGTGAACTCAGTAGATGGAGAAATGTACAGAGAGGGAGAGCGAAAGGAACAAACACTCAAAAGTATTATTGACCAAAGGCTTGTGCAGGATAAATAAATGGAGGAAGAGTATGAAAAAAGATGATAAAAATAATATTTTTAGGAAAAACCTTCAGGAATATATCAGGTTTCCGGGTATACTTATAACCGGAATTTTCTTGTTTTTTTACTCGGTCTTACGCTTTAATCACTGGGCTTTGATAGATATTATGTTCCTATCTGGAATAGGAATTGTTATTATCCTCCTCGGGATAATCATGTATTATCATTCTCCGGCAGCATCAATGACTGCGGCCGGAATAGGATTATCGGGCATAGCTTTAGGAATTTTTTATCTTTACGACCGTAAAGTAACTGATATTATAGCAATTTCATACTCCTTTGGTGTAATCATGCTTTTATTGAGTGTTATAAGTGTAACTAAAAATAAAACTTCAGCAATAATAACAAAGACTTACAATTTACCTATGCAAAATCCAGGCATTCTGAAAATGGATACAGTCGAGGACAGATATACAAAAACAGTTTCTTCTGGATTACAGAATTTACAGGATATTATAATTGGCTATAGGGATGTTATAGCAGAAGAAAAATCAAAAATCAAAGCTTCCGTGGAAAAGCAATTACTGGACATTTTAGAGTTAAATGATGGTTTTGAAAGTTATATCAACAAATATAAAGACCAGGAGCAGAAACCAGAAGGTTTTATCCAGATTAAGAAAATGTATGATTTCGTGCAGGAGACATTAGACAACGAAAATGTCCATCCAATAGAAGTCCAGATAGGTGAAAGTATCGATGAAAAAAGACATGAGGTCATCAAAGTAACCAACGAACCTCCAGCAGATCTTTCTGGAAAACCAAGCATAGTACAGGTTAGACGAAAAGGGTTTTTCATAAATTCGCCCGTTCCCGGGAAAGTTCTGAGACGTACCAGGGTCGAAGTTGAATGGAAATCGGATAATTATTATAAAAAATGATCATATGAGGATGCTGAAGAGATACCTCTTGAAAGGAAAAAGTTTGAAGAAATAATATTTAACATTTGAACAATGTAATAAAAGTAGTATAAGAAAAGTCCAAAGCAAAAATAAAATGATGCCTGGGGGGATTCGGTGTCCCGAGTTGCTGAGGGTTTAGTAAGATATATGTAGTTATACATTATCGATTGTAAAGCGAAACTTATTTATACCATAAACATATTAGATTAGAATCTGTTGATGACATCAACAAATAGGAGGTTTAAACTATGACGGGAATCGATTTGGGTACATCCCAATCCGCCGGATGCTATCCTTATGGCAGAGATGAAAAAAATAATACCAGATATAAACAAGTTGAGAATGAATTGGCAGGTACAATAACGGAAGTGACAAATGAAAAATCACATCCTTCTTTTGTTCAATATGACAGGAATGCGAAAGCCATTAACACAGGAATCCGGGGTAAGCATCTTGCCAGTAGTTTCCCAAAATCAACAATATACGACAGTAAACGACTTATTGGAAGGCGATTTGATGATCCGGAAGTGCAAAAGTTCAAGAAAATACTGGATGAAAGAGGCCATTATGAGATATGTGCAGACAAAAAAGGAGAAGTTGCAATAAAAATTGGAGACAAAGAGATATCACCTAAAGAAGTAGCCTCTGAAATTATTGTAGAAATATTAAAGGATGCATTTCAGCAGAAATGCGACTTGATAGAAAATCTGGTCATTTCTGTGCCTGCATACTTCACTGAAATTCAGAAATCGAGAACAAAAGAAGCTGCAATTCTGGCTATCGAGAAATTGCAGAACACAGAAAATGCCGGACGCATTAAGATGGATGTTAGAGGTAAAACTGCGGAAAGTGTGAAAGGCATAGAACTTATTTCCGAGCCATCTGCAGCGTTAATAACTTACATGGCCAGGACCGGGCTGAATGAAGTAACAAATGATAAATACATTCTTGTTTTTGATCTTGGCGCAGGCACGCTTGATATTTCCATCGGAACAGCTATTAAAATAAAAAAACCGAGGGGGGGAGAAGAATATATTTTGAATGTTACAACTACTCATGGCGATACAGCTCTTGGCGGCAGGGATATGGATCAAAGGATAATAGAGTGGGTTAAACCTGAACTTCAAAGAAAAAATATCCCAATTGACAATAAAATAATGTTAGATTTAATGGATAAGGTGGAAAAAGCAAAGATAACGCTTTCTTTCAAAGAGAAAGCAGTTATCAGGCTTCTTGATGAGGATGTTGAGGATATACCTCTGGAAAGGAAAAAATTGGAAGAGATAATTTCTCCGATATTGAACCGGTGCAGAGAGGTAATTAGAGAAGCAATGGAGAAAGCAAAGATAAAAAAAGATGATGTTGCTGAGGTTGTTATGGTCGGCGGCCCAACATTCATGCCATCTGTCCGAAGAGTTGTTGAGGAAGAACTGGGAACAAAAATACGTGACGTTGCAGGATGGAATCCGATGCTATGTGTTGCAGAAGGTGCAGCAAGACATGGAAAAGGAGAAGGAATTGTTGAGGAGCCGATACCTTTCGACTATTATGTTGCTCCGGCGATATTTGATCTTGAGGACAAATGCAACAATGTTGGCACTAAAATAGCTTCTGTAGGAGACCCTGCAAATGTTGATCGCGATGCCGAGATCTTTGTACCTCTGTATATAAATAATCAATCAGTGATTGAATCAGGAGCTAATTTTGAAATTGTTAAACTTCGCATGGTAAGACACATGGGTGGAAATTTTACATGCATACAAGAGATTTCGCTGTCAGTGGCAGCCTTGTTTGTTGATCGTCAGGACGAACACTGCAAAATCAAAAAAATAAGATATTCCGGCAAAAATGTGAATGGTGAATTTCTTTTCAGGTATGAAAAAATAAAAATCAATTTTAGAATAAACAATGAAGGTCTCATGATGAAACCTGGCTTTATTCAAACCAGGAACGGAAATAGTATAGGATACCCTGATCTTCCCGTAGAAGATAAAGGTCATCTCGAACTCATGGACTGGCCAACATTTTTTGATAGGAATTGGGATAAATTGGCAAGAGAATTTCTCTCATATATAGATAATAATCCGTATGTAAAATGTCCTCATTGCAATACAAAGAATAAAATGGAAGCCAAATATTGCGTTAATTGCAATAATCCAATTATTAGTGCCGGTGACCTGCCTCTGGATTTTTTAAAACTCATGGGAAAAGAAAGAATTGAACAGGCAAACAGGCTAAATCGTAACGCCAGAACTAAAGATTTGATTGAACAACTGGAGAAAGCAATTATTGAAGCAAATACGGACACTCCTACAAAGAAGGCAAAACTCGTAGGTGCTATTATTGCTCTGGAAAAAGACCTGGAAATCAATAGCAATAGATGAGTTAAGGGGAAGACCAAAATGTTGCCGATATTCCTTAAACTTTTTGATGAGGAACTAATATTTGATGGTGACAAAGTTAGTGATGAAAAAGTTATTCCACTATACAAAATTTTTGATTTTCAGACATCTTTATATTTTTGTGTTTTGAGTGGAACAGACAGAGCAAGAAATTGGTATCTTCTTAATAATAGCAATGATATAAAAGAGGATGACACATTTGATGAACTAAAGTTCATATATTCCAATAAGGGAAGCTTCGATGTATATTCATCAAATGGAGATCTAAAGCCGATTAATGATATAAAAAAATATTTCACTGAATTAGATGACAAAGTCAAAGATTGCGAGATACTTGGAATAAAAAAAGATTGTGCAAATGAAGAAATAATTCTAAAGGCATGGGGGGCACAGAGACGAATCTTTTCCTATGAGAGGGATTTGCATTATATATTTAATAATGCCAGAGATAGGCTATTAAGAGAAACCAAGAATCTTGGATTTGTGGAAATTTCGACTGATTTGTCAATAGATGTCTATTTTGATGAGGATTTCATAGAAACCATACCGTATAATATTAATTCCCAGCCAATCCGCTCCAAAGGAGGGGAACATCAAATAGTACTGAAAAAGGACTCCCATGAAATTGGTTCTGCTACAGTTTATATTAATCCTGGAAGTAAAGAAAAAGTAAATATACCTATATCGATTAGAACAAATAGTAGAACCGAGCTTGAAAAGAAAGTTCAAAATCTGAAAAATGAGAACCAGAATCTGAAGAATGAGAACAATAAGTTCAGACGGCAAGTTGAAAATATCATAAATGGGGATCAAATTCCTGCGCCCTCCAAAATAACTTTATCTTTATTGGTGCTTCTTGCCATCATGTCTGCAATAGACATTATATCCCCTTTCCCTTTGTTATTTATATTATACATCATAAGTTTCATCGGTGTCTTTTATAAGAGACGAAAAATGGGATCTGGATTGGCTATGTTGTCAGGATTTCTCTCCCTTCCGGGTGGTACTTTCATATTCCTATTGGGCTGTCTTTTGATGTTTTTAGGGTGGAAAGAATATTCAGTACTCAAAACTTCTTAGGAGTTTATGGATATGTTATTAAAAATTGTTATTCACAAAAACATATCATTTTTAATTTTTTTGATTATAATTTCAATTTTTTCGCTTATTCCCGCAAATGGTGCAACCGGAGACATATTAATAAACAATGAAAATAAGATTTTAGATATCGGGATACCATGGACATTGCAAGAGGGTTATGAGGTTACAATTACTGATCTGGACCAGTTAAGAGTAATTATTTCCCTCTCAAAAAATGGGAAAGAGATACATCGTAAGGGTGAATATAAAACCTATACCTATGAATACAGAAATCCGGCCAATGTAAGCCAGTTGATTCTTCGTTTTCGTATCGTTGACGTTAATGATAATAAAATTCAACTTGGAAATATATATCAATATTCTGATGGAAGTATTTTATCCGATATCCCTGCATCGATACCTGCGATCATAGACTCGCCCGCGCCTACTCCTGCTCCAATAGCCACAAATACTATTACCCTTCGACAGTGGGCAGTCAATGCAATTGCAAGCAGCGAGTACACCTCAACCTCCTGGTCGGCAAAGCAGGCAACAGGTGCACCGGATACACTCAGTTATGGCGACATTCGAACAGCATGGGCAACTTTGAACGAAGACGAATCAATCCAATGGATAGAGCTGGATTACTCGGCGCCGGTCTATGCAACTGATGTCAATGTGCGCGAAACTTTTAACCCTGGAGCACTTATCAGGATCGAGCTTAAGGATAGCACTGGAGTATATCATACTGTGTGGAGAGGAACCGATCCAAATATTGGAAGTAAAAAAATAAGCTGGTCAAATATATCCTTTGAACAAACAATTTATCCCACGAGCACGATAAAGTTGTATATTGATACAAATCTCATTCCTGGCTGGCAAGAAATCGATGCAGTGGAATTGGTCGGTATCTCAGCAGGCACAACGCCGGAACCTACAATCGCCACGATATCACCTTCTATCCGGGCGAACCAATTTTCAGATGATTTTAGCGGTTCGAAGCTCAGCCCTGGATGGACCGTGATCAACAATAACGATGATTCCGACGTCTTCCTGACAGGAACCGGATACCTGCAGATGAAAGCTTCACCTAAGAACGGCGGCTCAGATTATTCCAACCGTTCTAACTACAATGCCTTAAGAATATTACAGCCCGTAAGCGGCGACTGGATCATTGAGACAAGAATGGATTTTTCCCCTACTGATAATTATCAGGGTGCTGGAATAATGATATGTTTTGAGGATATTCCAGAATCTAACACCTGCAACAGAATTGCAGAAAGGGCGTTTTATCCTAATGAAGGAGGATCAGTCATTAAGTCCGTCGGTAATTATAAGGCTTATACAAATAGTGTTAGTTACTTCAGGGTCATGAAGGAAGGAACAAGTTACATGGGCTGGTATAGTTCGGATGGGGTGAATTGGATCTTAAATGGTAAAAGCACCAAGAGCCGAACTGTAAAATATGCGGGTCTTTTCACAGTACGACAACCCTGGGACGGTAATACAGATGTCTATTCAGTCGCTGATTATGACTACTTTAATATCACGGAATTAAGTCCAAATCAAAAGCCTGCTGTTACACCAATGGTGGCAGTTACCACAGGACCCTCCCCAACTTTACAACCTACAAAAACAGCGATAAAATCCATAGAAACAGGAACTCCATATCCTGCTCCCCCACATCCCGAACCTGAAGGGGGATCTCCTGTCCGTATTTTGGCCTTAATGCCGATGGCTTTTTTATTGGTCCAATATATAAAAAAGTTTAATAAATAACAAGAAAATCTGTTCATCACATAGATAAATTTATTAGATAATATGTTAATTAAACTAATATGCAACAAATCCTGTCAAAAGATAACATGGGAATGACTGACGTGGAAGAGAGATTGGCAGCTATACAATTATTAGTTGATGAAATTAATGAGACAACAAACAGGAACTTAAAAAAAATAAATGAGCAAATCAATGAGATAGTTTATAAATTAAAAATTGAGTCAACAAAAATTAAATCCAAAGGTTTTGAACCAGGCCTCTTACTTGAATTTCCCGATCACCTGAGACTAACAGTCCGAGTACTTTTAGATCTTGGCATGGCCACAGCAGAAGAAGTAAGCAAAAAAACCGGTCGCTCCCGTTCCATGGAGAGTTCATATTTGAATCAACTCACAACTATGGGCTATGTACAAAAAGATAGAAAAGGCCAGCTTGTATATTATAAGATTAAGTTTGATACTGAAAAAATAAAAGGAGAATAAAAAGATGAAGGTAATTACAGTTCATTCATTCAAGGGAGGAACTGGAAAGACAAATATAATTGCAAGTATTTCCTTTGCACTTGCCAGCGCAGGTTATAAAGTAGGGGTTGTCGATTCTGATATGGCTCATCCCAGCTTACACATTATATATGGCATGGGAAATCAGCCGCCTCATCCGACCCTGACTGAATTCCTCCTTGGAAAATGTGAATCAACAGAAATAGTTCATGACGTCTCTCCTGAATACGGCTTCAAAAACAAACTGTATCTGATACCTTCAAACCTTAATGAGGAGATCATCACTAAAATAGTGAGAGAAGGTTTTGAGATTGGACATATGTTCAGAGGTTTGAAGGAGATAGGGAGAAAGAAAAACCTTGACGTATTATTGATTGACACAAAACCTGGACTTGATGAAAAAACCATGCTTTTTTTCATGATGACAGATGCCCTTTTTATTGTAATGCGCAATGATGAGGCCGACATTCGTGGTACGATGGAATTACTAAAAATAATTGCTCATTTTAAGGTACCTATAAAATATATAATTCCTAACATGATTGAAAGCTCACATATTGAAAATGTTAACAATGAATTGAAAAAATTATTTAAAAAGGATGATGTTATAATTGCATCCTCGCTTCCTTATTCGAGTAAATTGGCCATGGAGCATTCCCCGCATATAGACAAGTTATTTATCAGCAAATACCCGGACGATCCTTTTTCAAAGTCAATTCTTAAATTGAGAGATATGACCACACAAAAAATGGGAATATGAAGAGAGATTTCAGAAATTGGTTGTTCCGCTTATAGCAGATTTGACAACCTGCTATTCATTCTTCATCCTTGAAATCCCCTGCCTTACCTTGAGGCTCAATTTCGGGGGGACGGAATCAAGAAGTCCGGGAGCAAGATAAACTGCCTTCATGAATGCGCGGGAAGCCCTGTCGTAACTGCCAAGGTTATAATATACAGACCCGATGCCGTGGTAGGCCTCAGGAAATTCGGGAACAAGCCTTAGAGCTTCTTCAAATTCCCTGAGAGCCTCATCGTATTTTCCCTGCCCTGCATAGGCATTTCCGAGGTTATTATGGGCAGGGGCATAGCCTGGGTCGATCCTTATCGCTTCCCGGAACTCCTCGATCGCCTCCTGCTCTTTTCCCTGTTCTGTGAAAATAGTCCCGAGGGCGTTATGGGCAGGGGCATAGCCCGGCTTTATCCGCAGCGCCTCCTTTAACTCCTCGATGCCCCCTTCGAACCTGCCCTGTCCTGCATAGATATTGCCAAGGTTGCTGTGCGCTTCCACATACTGCGGGTTCAGCCTGAGGGCATGCCCCAGTTCTGCTATTGCTTCTTCGGTCCTGCCCGTATGTTCATACGCGATGGCAAGATTATTATGTGCTTCGATATAACCGGGATCGAGATCCAGTGCGCATTGAAGCTCCTCGATCGCCTCGTCGTATCTGCCTATTTTATCGTAGGCAATTCCGAGGTTGTTATGGATGTTGTGGGAAAGTCCCGTGCCTGCTGTCGCCTGGAAAAAGGAATAATACTCTGTGAGGAGTTTTGAAGTTTCATCATCTGTTCCGGGATTTTTCAGGTAATAATAATTTTCTTTCTGGAGATATTGCCGCCTATCCACTTCGATGATCGAGTCGATGCTGAAATCCACGAAAATCATGGAATCCGGGGAGATACCATTAATTATAAGAAATACGTGCACACCGGCGCTTGCAGATTTTACTTCGGGTACAAGGCTGCCTGTGAGTATGTACCCGAGCTGGGTGATGGCGGCGCATGATGCGAGTAATTCCTTTTCTTTATCTTTTTCTATTTCAGGAATATTTGCCCTATCCAGAACAGCGAAGATATCCTCATTCCGAAGATTTAGGCCGTTAACAAGGAGCCTTATCAACTCGGTGGGAGCGTCGGGACGGTAGTAGCCCCTGTCTTCCAGGAGTTTCATTAGATTTTTTAACAAGCCAATCAATTTTTCAGTATCGTTCGATCCTGATGCAATACCTGCTGCCTGTTTGATTTTATCGAACTCTATCCCGTTGAATAAATTATCAAGGCAGCCCATGATATCATCTATTTTCGCTTCGTTATAACCAAGTCGAATGAGCTGTTCTCTGATAACATGTATAGAATTTATATCGGTCATTTTTAGCTGGATATTCAGGAAGGATGATGTTATATATAATACTGGCCACCTCAAAAAATAATATTTCTGACTTTTTAATTTCGTGTCTTCATCCGCATGATGCTACAAAGAGTTATATATGAACAGGATACATTATGTCATATCAGTTAGCTTATTAGGTAGTTATAGAGCGCGGGGTTATCCCCTCTGTTCTTGCTTTTTTAGGTAGATTGATTAAATATAAACAGAGGTAAAGATGTTTACAGAACAAGATAGAAATTCTCCTGTCTCAGCAGGCGCTGTCCACGATGTAGCAATTGAGGGCATTGCCAGAGAAGGAGATGGCGTTGCACGCATAGAGGGCTTTGTGATTTTTGTGCCAGGCACGAAGGTCGGAGACAACGTAACGATAAAGATCGAGAGGGTCATGCAAAAATTTGCGATTGCAGCCCTTGCTGAGAAGAACTAAATTAAGGAGATACATATATGAATTACGAAAATAGAGGCGGCTTCAGACCGAGCGGTCCGAGAAATATGCACATGGGTCCAAGAGAGATGCACAAAGCAACCTGCGCTGACTGCAAGCAGGAAACTGAAGTACCTTTCAAGCCGTCAGGCGACAGGCCTGTATATTGCAGGGAATGCTACCAGAACCATAGACCAAAGAGATACTAAAATAAGACGATTTTTTTATTATAAACGGGCACTGATATAACAATATCGATGCCCGCAGAACCGTCCTTGTATCGGGGGGAGAATGTTTGACCCTTCAATCTGTTTTTAATAACACTATCATAACTTTATATATTTTTAAAACATATTTTATATTGATATGGATGCGACCAGCGAGTTTACAATAATAGATGGCAAGCTTACGATTCTTGCAGCCTTCGGGCATGGGGGGGAACTGGATAAAACCCAATTAAAGAGGTTGATCGGTTCAGAAGTAATTGCTGAAAGATGGAATAAACCAATAGAAATTGAAAAAGCAGAAGGCGTGACCGTTATTGCCGCAGGTAGCGAAAAAATTACCTGCAATACGAATATATATACTGATATTTTTGCCGCAGGGGTATCAATACTGCGGACAGAAATCGAGATCCGGGATAAGATTTCATTGAATGATATCCTGATAGCCCTTCATTCAAATACCATTATCGTGGAAGGACTTGACTACCAGTCATATGTAAATAAGAGGATAAAGGAAATACGCGGGAAAATCAATCCAATAAAGGCGGTCGCATATTATCCGGATATTAAAAAATTCACATTTCTGAAAATTAAGGATTTTGCTCCCCAGCTCGACCAGAAAAGCCTGAGAGAGCAATATGGAGAGATAATCACACGTTTCCTTTCAGGAGAGACATCCAGCCGTGCGCTGCACAGCAAGGAAATCATGGAAAAGATCGCAAATGACCTGTCATATTATGATGAAGACCTGTTTCTTGCTACGACCGAAGGGGCTTTTGTTATTGGCTGTGATGGTTACATCAACGAACTGCGCGAATTACTGGAACTTGCCATATCGCTTTTGCTTTTGTTCCAGATATATGACAGAAAGATCGATCTTGAAATATCCAACGCTTTCGAGGCCCTGAAAAAACTTAACAGTTCAAGATATTATTTCATTACACAGGTGCCAAGAAAACTTGAGAAATCACTATTTATGGTCAGTGAAATCGGGCTTGTTATCCTTGATGATATTAAAGACCTGATGAATCCCCACAAAATTACGAATGATTGGTATTACCAGTCTTTCTATCAGAAAATGCTGGATACCCTCAAAGTACGGGACTATGGAAAATTGGTGCAGGAAAAGATCGATTCTCTGCAGGACCTCTACTCAACAGCAAGAGAACTTTCTACTGAGCAACTGGCTCTTTTGCTTGAGGTTGCAATAGTTCTCCTGATCTTATGGGAAGTAATTAAACCTATTATTGAATTGCTTTAATTGCTTTGTTCAATCATCATTCGTAATTATAATTGGTATATTAGTAATAAACGATGTTTTTCTGCGGTTATGATAGGCATGTTCGGTAAATTTCAAATTTTTTTGGTTTAAGGTTTCAGAATCTCTAACCCGGTTACTTTTGAAATTTCGTCGAATCTCTTATCTGTCGAGGCAATCTTATCTGCTCCATTCGTCACGGCAATACCCGCTATAAGTACATCAAGAGCGTTAACAGGTTTTCCAACAGTTAAGATATCTGCCATTATTTCGCTTGATTTTTCTGCGGCTCTAAAACTACTTTTGAAACCCCAAAATTCAGGCGCCGATGTAAATCGAAAATATTCACTATATCAATTATTCTCAAAAGGAAGGTTTTTGATTACTGTTATTTATATCAAATGGAACAAATGAATTCGAGTATCTCAATCTCCAGCGATCAATATATGAAAATTTGGGCGAAAGTTTAATGGGAAAATATTCGAATAGCAAGAGGGGTGAAAAATAATGAAAATTTGGATAAAGGCTCTTTTGCTGGCAATTATATTAATGGCTGTTATAAATGTTTTAATTTATGCAACAACCGGATTACAGCAGGGGTTTGTTATAGAGTCAAACAGTATGAATCCAAATATGCAAAGTGGCGATTTGATTTTGGTGCAATCATCTCAACGTGTAGATATCAAAACATACGAAGATGGTAAGCTACTTGATTATAAATCTTTTAACGATTATGGTGATGTAATTGCATATAAACCGTTTGGGAGGGAAAGATTATCACCTATCATACATCGTGCCATGTATTATGTTGAAGAAGGAAAACCTATGTGGATTGACGGACCTTCGGCGCCTCATGCAGGTTATATCACAAAAGGGGACAATGTAAAGACAAACCCTTCCTATGACCAGCAAGGAAGCATCAGTTATAATCAGCCGGTTAAAAAGGAATGGATTATAGGAGTTGCAAAAGTAAGATACCCTTATCTGGGGTATTTATCATCTGGTATAGGCGGCACTATTCTTATTTGGGCTGTGGTGTATATTATTATTTTAGGATATTTAATTAGAAGGAGAAAACATACTTCATAAAAATTATTAATCTATTATAAGATGTTGTAAAATAGATCGTCACAGCATGTTGATTTTAATGTTGCTACTATTTGTAGGATTCATTCTCATGCCCCGATTATATATTTATTATCAGATTTAAAAACATGAGGGATTTTTTATGCTTAAAATCTCACCCTCCTGTAAAAGACCGCTTTCACCATTTCTGCCGCGATAATGTAAATGGCCACGATCACTACCATAAGAATAAGGAACGAAATCGGAAGTTGGCTGAATCCAAATACCTTCCCGATCGGCATGAATGGGAAAAGAAATGCGCTTGCAGCGATCAGCAGTGTGGCTGCGGACAGGTACTTCCCCGGGACGCTCTTGAAGAAAGGTTTTTTTGTACGGATAACGAGCACGATCAACGAAGCTGAAATAACAGATTCCATGAACCAGCCTGTCCTGAACTGGTCAGGTGTTGCTTGCAAGATGAAAAACAATGCGCCGAATGTAAGATAGTCAAATACGGAACTTAAGATTCCAAAGACAAGCATAAAATTGCGGATAAAACCTATGTCCCAGCGCCTGGGATGATCGACCATTTCGCTATCCACGCTATCGTTAGCTATTGTCATCTCCGGGATATCAGTCATGAGATTGGTGAGCAGGATCTGTCCGGGCAACAGGGGAAGAAAAGGCAGGAAGAGCGATACTCCAGCCATGCTGAACATGTTCCCGAAATTGGCGCTCGTGGCCATGAACACATACTTGAGGGTATTAGCAAATGTCATTCTTCCTTCGCGCACACCCTGAACAAGAACACCTAAATCCTTTTCCTGAAGCACAATATCGGCAGCATCTTTTGCAACATCCACGGCGCTATCGACAGATATGCCGACATCGCACACATGAAGTGCAGAAGCGTCATTAATTCCATCTCCAATATACCCCACAACATTCCCACTCTTTTTTAGAGCCAGGATAATACGTTCTTTCTGGTTTGGCTCGACTTCTGCAAATATATTTATATCATTCACCCGCTTGCGCAGCGCTTCATCACTCATTGAGCGAAGGTCCGAACCCGTGAGGATTTGCGGGTTCGAAAATCCAACCTGATGACTGACATTGGCGGCGACCAGTCTGTTGTCCCCTGTGACGACCTTGAGTGAGATTCCAAGGTGATTCAGCTGGTTTATTGTGTCTGCAATTCCAGACTTTGGCGGATCAAAGAGAACGAGAAATCCTAAAAATGTCATCGCCGTTTCATGGTCTTTGGTTATGAGCGAATCTGGCCCGACATCCCTGTAAGCAACACCCAACATGCGCAGGCCCTTACTGCTGTGCTTCTCAAAGCACTGCTGGATATGTTCCTTCACCGTGGCTATATCCACGATCTTTCCATCGGAAGTTTCTGCTGATGAACAGACAGCCAGCACATTCCGCAGGGCGCCTTTGGTCACCATCAGGTGCTTATCGTCTTTCAAGATAAGGATGCTCAGTCTCTTGCGAATGAAGTCATACGGTACTTCATCCAGTTTCTGGTAGCCAGGCACTTTAAACTGGCTAAAGCTTCGGATAGCGCTGTCTATCGGGTTCGTGAAACCTGTCTCGAAAAAAGCATTGAGATAAGCATAGAAAAGAACTTTTTCGCTCTCCTTTCCTTCAACATCAAGAGTGGAGTGGACTCGAACCACCCCTTCTGTCAGAGTGCCGGTCTTATCTGAACAGAGCACGTTCATACTGCCAAAATTCTCAATAGAGGCAAGGCGTTTAACGATCACTTTCTTGAGCGCCATTCGCTTTGCGCCGTGCGCAAGGTTCACGCTGATTATCGCAGGCAGCAGTTGCGGGGTCAGCCCGACAGCGAGCGCCAGGGAAAAAAGAAGAGATTCCAGTACCGGGCGTCCCAGATAGGCGTTGATTGCAAAAATTGCGATCACCAGCAGGAGGGTAATTTCCATAAGGAAATACCCGAACCTCCTGACGCCGCGCTCAAACTCCGTCTCCGGCGGCCGCAGTTTTAACCGCTCTGAGACCTTACCGAATTCGGTTTCTGTCCCTGTGCAGACAACCACAGCTTTCGCACTGCCACTCACAACATGAGTACCCATAAAAAGCGTGTTGTTCCGCTGACCAAGCTCTGTTTCTTTCGCCAGTTCCCCGGCTGATTTTTCTACCGGATATGTTTCGCCTGTCAGCGTGGCTTCATCGACAAATAAGTCTTTGGATTCAAGGATCAGGCAGTCCCCGGGAATAATATCTCCTCCGCTGAGGATAATAACATCCCCGGACACTATCTCTTCGACAGGAATTTCGCTCGGGCTTCCATCACGCAGCACTGTGGCTTTAATTTGCACGATAGCGAGCAACTTCTCGATTGCATTAGCCGCTCCTCGCTCCTGCCAGAATCCGAGAAGGCCGCTTATAAAGACAATTGCAAGGATAATAAGAACATCAAAATGTTCATGCAGGAAAAATGACAATCCTGCCGCAAAGAGAAGGATGAGTGTAATGGGACTTTTGAATTGGGCAAGAAAAAGCGCAAGTGAGTCCGATCTTTTTCTGGGCGTCAGGAGATTGGAGCCAAAACGCGTGAGTCGCTTCCGTGCTTCATTGCTGGTAATGCCCAGTGTTGTTGTCTTGAGGCGCGAAAGTATTTCGGCGGCAGGGAGGCTCCAGAAAGCCAGAGGTCGTTGATCCATTGGATCAATTTTCTTAGAAATGTTGAATAGTTGCATATGATCATCAGGTAAATTCGGTACTGTTAATTTATTCTTGATTAAGATAATATATACCTTCTCGTTTCGATATTATTTCTCAAAAATTCTAATACATCTCTCAAATACGGTTCTGTCCCCGGAACAATAACTGCATGGCTTTTTCCCCAATTGTTTATACAATTGTCAATAGTCTCCCCACGATTCTTTATCCGATCCTTATTATCGTAAATATTATCGACAGCAAGATGCAGATAGTAGCACTTTATATATTCTTTTCTTGTTGCCAGCAGCCATTTTAGATCCTCTTCCTTTACCCATTTCTTTTTTCCTCTTTCGCCCAATGGATCCTTTACTGATCCTGCACTTTCGATTAAAGTTCTAATTGACACATTCAAGTGCCCACACACGAATATTTTTCTCTCAGTATTGTGTTCTTCAAATTCTTTTGGAGGATCTATATCATCTATGAATCTATTGATTTCATTTGATATGCGATTCGGTATCCCTGCCATTTCTGCTATTTTATCGTGTTCTGTAAATCCTGCCATTTTTTTACCTTTGACTATGATTGCTTTTTATGCAATAAAATAATAAGCGTATATTCATAAGACGAAGCAAAACGCATAGTTTCTTCGCACACCTTCCACTCCCATCCAGGGGCAATCTCAAGCACAAAGTAAATATAGAATTCAGGCAATAAATACAGATGATTGAATGACACCAACAAAAAGCAATTCAGATCCTTCATCTGGAAGCCAGGCGCCATTCCATGAAAAAGAAACCGGGGAGAATTACCTCAGCCTGTTCAATACTGTAAGCGATGCAGTGATAACAAGCGACCTTGAAGATCGCATAATGTCATGGAACCGGAGCGCAGAGAAAATATTTGGCAGGAAGTCTCAGGATGTCATAGGAAAAAACCTTTCACAATTAACAGTCCCGTTTGAACTGTGGGATGAAAGGGAAGCTGTGCTCCGTCATGTCAAATCGGGCTCTATGACTGCGGGCATAGATACACAACGTCTGCGCGGGGATGAGACATTGATAAACGTGAGTATGACAACTTCTCCTGTCAGGGATGCTAATTTCAATATAGTTGGAGTTTTATATGTATTCAAAGATTTAGATGAGTCCATGCGGATGAGGGAGGAGTTAAAAGAAGGTGAAGAAAAATTCCACTCGGTTGTCCAATCCAAAACAGATGCGGTCATCCTGTCAGACAGCATTGGAAAGATCATTTCCTGGAACCGTGGCGCGCAAAAAATATTCCAGTATTCAGAAGAGGAAGTGCTGGGTAAACCCCTCACCATCCTGATACCCGAAAGGTTCAGGATACCCCACGAAAATGGTTTAAAATGGATGATCTCTACAGGCGAATCACACATAATCGGAAAAACCGTAAAATTATACGGTCTTCGCAAAGATAGAAGTGAATTCCCCATAGACCTTACTCTTTCCAAATGGCGCAAAGGGAAAACATCATTTTATAGTGGTATTATCCGTGATATCACACAGCGCAAAAAAGCTGAAGAAATATTGTTTGACATTGAGTGCCGAAAGCGCCTCTCGGATATCGGCAGCAATGCAAATTATATAACTGACCGTAAAAAAGCCGAAGAAATATCTCTTGAAAATATGCGATTAACACTTGCAGGTAAAGCAGAATCAGAATTCCTTGCCGGTATAAGCCATGAATTTCGCACGCCTTTGAATTCTATCATCGGCTTTGCAGAACTCCTGAAACAGAAAATGCAGGGGGACTTAAATAAAAAACAGGAACAATATGTGGGCAATGTACTTACAAGCGGCAAATACCTGCTTAACCTTGTGGATAATCTTGAGCTAAAGATGGTGGAGGCAGATAAGATCCAGCTTGTCATTGAAAAAGTCTCAGTTCCTGAGGTCATAAATGAAATAATCCTCCTTGTAAAAGAAAAGGCTGTAAAGCAAAACGTAACTTTAAAAAAAGATATCGACCCGCAGCTTGACTTTATTGAGGCTGATAAACGGAGGCTAAGGCAGATGCTTTTTAACCTTGCCAGCAACGCGATAAAATTTAGCAAGGCAAAAGGGGGAACTGTAACAATAACTGCAAAAAAGGCAGGAGGTTTGGCAAAATTCCAGGTAATTGATACAGGTATCGGGATCGAGGAAAAAAAGTTGGCGGTGTTATTTGATCAGCATGCTGATGCTGGCAAAGGAAAAAATGAAGGTTCAGGACTTGGACTTATTATCTCAAAGAAACTGGTCGAGTCGCATGGCGGTACAATAACGGCAGAAAGCAAATACGGCGCTGGTAGTACCTTTACTTTTCAGCTTCCTCTCATAGCAAAAGTATGAGAAAATATTTTAACTGTATAAACTCTTTTATAGGATAATTATATAAACTATTAGTAATCATGATAATTATGCTTATGATGACCATAATTTGAATTTAAGATAATGGGGATGTGTATTAATGGCAGAAACACGGATACTGGTCGTAGAAGATGAAGTTATTGTGGCAGATGACATACGCAGGACCCTGCAAAACCAGGGTTATGCCGTCCCTTCAACAGTAACTTCAGGTGAAGACGCAATAAAAAAAGCAAAGGAGAACAATCCCGACCTGGCATTGATGGATATTTTTTTGCAGGGCAAGATGGATGGGATTGAAACTGCGAAGATAATACGTTCGCTTTTTGATATTCCTGTGATATATCTCACGGCATATTCAGATAAAAAAATACTGGAGAGGGCAAAAATAACGGAACCTTTCGGTTATATCATCAAACCCTTCAAAGAAAGGGAATTGAACATTGCAATTGAAATAGCGCTCTTCAAACACAAAATGGAGAAGGAATTAAATGAGAGCAGGAAATGGTTTAACACGGCCCTCCAGAGCATCAGTGACGGCGTAATTGCCACAGACCAGAAAGGTTTTGTGAAATTCATGAATCCTGTTGCCCAGTTTATGACAGGTTGGGGGCAGGAGGAAGCCAGAGGGAAACTCCTGATGGATGTGCTTTACATTTCAGATGGAGATAAAAACGGCATTATAGACCCGATCAGCGGCGGAACTGGTTCTACTAAGGGGTATCGGACTGCACTGGTTTCCAGGAACAAAACAAAAACTCACATCGACCTTCGAAGCGCTCCAATCAGGGAAGAGGACGGAACTATTAGAGGCACTGTTTTTGTATTCCGTGATATCACCGAACAAAAGAGAACCGAAGAGATACGTATCGAAAAAGAACGTCTCGCATATGCAAGCCAGGCCAAATCAGAATTCCTTGCAAATATGAGCCATGAGCTCCGCACACCCTTGAATGCGATAATTGGCTTTTCGGAACTGCTGGTACAGAAGAAAGCTGGCTATCTTAATGAAAAACAAGAACGATATGTGGATAATGTTATTTCAGGCAGCAGACATCTGCTTAACCTTATCAATGATATTCTTGACCTTTCCAAGGTGGAAGCAAGAAAAGTTGAACTTTCCATCGAGCAGGTATCAGTACCGGATGCCATAAATGAAGCACTAATGCTCATTAATGAAAAGGCAGCAAAGCATAATGTAAACCTGAATAAGGATTTTGACCCGCAACTTGACATTATAGAGGCAGACAGGCAGAGGTTCAAGCAGATACTTTTCAACCTTCTGAGCAACGCTGTGAAATTCAGCAAGGAAGAGGGAGGCACAGTAACAATAAGTACGAAAAAAGAAGGGGAAATGGCAAAAATTTCGGTTTCAGATACAGGTGTCGGTATAAAGGACGAAGACATTGGTAAATTATTCAAGACATTCGGGCAGCTTGATACGGGTGGCTCAAGGAAATTAGAGGGTACTGGTCTCGGGCTTGCTATTTCAAAGAACCTTGTAGAATTGCACGGAGGCGAAATAACGGTAGAGAGCAGGTACGGAGCAGGCAGTACTTTCACCTTCAAGTTTCCCCTTGCTGCAAAAAAACAAACAAGCTAATGGGGATACCAATGGTGGAAACAAAGATACTTGTAGTTGAAGATGAGGTCATTGTTGCTGATGACATACAAAAAAGTCTTAATAACCTCGGATACACAGTCCCTGCGACTGCATCTTCCGGAGAAACTGCTATAAAAAAAGCCGGGGAATATATTCCGGATTTGGTCTTAATGGATATCGTGCTGCAGGGCGAGCTGGATGGGATTGAAACAGCAAAGCAGATACGTTCCCGGTATGACATCCCTGTTGTGTACCTCACGGCATTTTCAGATAAGAAAACGCTTGAGAGGGCAAAAATAACAGAGCCGTTCGGTTATATTATTAAACCCTTCAGAGAGAGGGAATTGAAAATAGCCATTGAAATCGCCCTCTTAAAACACAACATGGAGAGGAGATTAAAAGAAACCAAGGAACGGTTCACAACAACGCTGAAAAGCATAAGCGATGCCGTGATCGCCACTGACTCGAAAGGTTGTATGAAATTTATGAATCCTGCGGCGCAGGCGCTGACAGGATGGGAACTGAAAGCGGCGGAAGGGAAGCACCTCGAAGAGATATTCAATATTATGATCGAAGAACTTGTGGCTGTACAGGGAAGCCCGGGATTCGAATATAGAACCATATTGATTTCAAGGAACGGGACAAAAATACCCATTGAAGGGAGCCGCGCCCCTATAAAAGATGATAAAGGGAACATCACAGGTACGGTTATTGTTTTTCGGGATATTACCCGGCGCAAGAAAGCTGAGGAGGCGCTGCGCCACCAGGGTGAACATTTCCGTTTGCTCATTGAGAATATTTCTGATGTAATAACGATCCTGAAAGAGGACGGAACCATAAGTTATCAAAGCCCTTCTATCGAACATGTGACCGGATACAAACCTGAAGAATTAATAGGCAGAAATGCTTTTGAGCTTATTTATCCTGAAGATTTGCAGCATGTTCTCGGCGCCTTCAATGAAGGAATCCGGAATCCGGAGTCCACAAAATCAGTCGAGTACCGTTTCAGGCATAAGAACGGCTCATGGATTTTTTTTGAATCCATAGGCAAGAGTCTTCTTGATAATAATGAACCAGGAAGAGTGATAGTCAATTCCCGTGACATTACTGACCGCAAGCGCGCTGAAGAAGCGTTCAGGGAAAGTGAGGAACAAATCCGGCTTCTGTTGAATTCAACGGCAGAAGCAATATATGGCATTGACCTTAACGGGAACTGCACATTCTGCAATCCCGCATGTCTTCATATTCTGGGATATGAGCGTCCCAATGCCCTGATAAGCAAAAACATGCACGCTTTGATCCACCATAGCCGACCGGACGGCAGACCGTATGATGTGAAGGAATGCCATATTTTTCAGGCTTTCAGGAAAGGGAAAGGTGTCCATATCGAAAACGAGGTTCTCTGGCGCAAGGATGGTTCAAGCTTTCCTGCTGAATACTGGTCATACCCTATCCGAAGGAACAATGCGGTGGTAGGCGCCGTGATTACGTTTTTTGATATAACGGAACGCAGGCAGGCTGAGGAAAAGGTGTATGAGACTTCCAGATACGCCCGCGGTCTGATCGAGGCAAGCCTTGACCCGCTCGTTACCATAAGCAAAGAAGGAATAATAACCGATGTCAATCATGCCACTGAACTCGTGACAGGAACAAAACGTGAGATGCTTATTGGAAGCGATTTCTTGGATTATTTTACCGAACCTGAAAAAGCAAAAAAAGGATACAAGGAGGCTTTTGAGAACGGCTTTGTCAGGGATTATCCGCTTGCTATTCGCCATTCATCGGGTAAAGTAACTGACGTACTATATAATGCGGCCGTGTATAAGGACGCTGCGGGTAATGTCGCAGGAGTATTTGCGGCAGCAAGGGACATCACGGACCGCAAGCGCGCCGAGGAAGCATTGCACAGATCTGAAGAAAAATATCGAACTATGATCGAGAATTCCAATGACATGATATGGACCCTTGATAAACAGGGGAATTTCGTATATTATAATAAGAGAGCTGAGGAAGTGAGCGGATACGACCTGTCCGAACGGATTGGAAAGAGCTTTGCACCCATAATAGTTCCTGAAGATTTGTCCCGGATAAATGAGATTTTCCTGGATACGATTTCAGGTAAACCCCAGCAGTACGAGGTAAACATCTATAAAAAAGACAGGTCGATCCTGACTTTATCTGTGAACACTGCCCCGATCTTCGAATCAGGTGAAGTAGTTGGAACAGTAAGCTTTGGCAGGGATATAACCGAGCAAAAGAAGACTGAGGAAATACGTATCGAAAAAGAGCGTCTTGCAGGGATTAGCAGGGCAAAATCGGAATTCCTCGCCAATATGAGCCATGAGCTTCGCACGCCACTGAATGCGATCATTGGTTTTTCAGAACTTCTAAAAAATAAGGTTGCCGGAGAACTCACTGAAAAACAGGGACATTATGTCGAAAATGTCATTATCAGCAGCAGACACCTTCTTTCACTTATTAACGACATACTCGACCTCTCCAAGATAGAAGCCGGAAAGATCGAACTTCAGATAGAAAATATACCGATACCTGCGATCATAGACGTATCTACCACGCTAATAAATGAGAAGGCAATAAAACATAATATCACCCTGAAAAAAGAACTTGACCCCGGACTCGATTACATAGAGGCTGACCCCCAAAGGTTCAAGCAGATACTTTTCAACCTTCTCAGCAATGCCGTAAAATTCAGTAAGGACAGCGGGATCGTAACTATAACCGCGAAAAAGGAAGGGGTTATGGCAAAATTCCAGGTAAGAGACACGGGTATCGGAATAAAAGAAGAAAACCTTGGAAAATTATTCAAGGCCTTTGAACAGCTCGAATCTGGGATTTCGAAGGCATACGAAGGAACGGGTCTTGGTCTTTCCATCACAAAGAAACTGGTCGAACTGCATGGCGGCACGATTACCGCAGAAAGCAAATACGGGGAAGGCAGTACGTTTACCTTTTTGATTCCAATTGTACAAAAATCAGGCAAAAGTGAATCGTATGGCAAAACATAAGGAATATAACTATATATTATGAGCATAATGGTAATGATTGATACAGAAACATGAAGGATATATACCGCAATATATTCGATAATGCCAGTGAAGCAATAATAGCGACCGACCTTGATAACAATATCATTTTATGGAACTGGAGCGCTGAAAAAATTTTCGGGTGGAAAGCAGAGGAGGTCATTGGAAAGGATCTTTTCTGGCTTATCGCGCCGTCCATGCTGATTGAGGAGAACAGGCAGATGGCCCGCGATGCCCTGGATGGAAAAACTGTTACAGGGCTTGAAAATGTATTGATACGTAAGGACGGGTCAAGTGTATATGTCAACCTGACGACTTCCATATTACTGGATCAAGGCCGGAATAAAACTGGCATATCATTCATTATACGGGACATTACGGAATTCCAGAAATCAGAAGAAATACAGATAGATAAAACACGCCTCATGCTTGCGAACAAGGCAAAAACCGAGTTCCTGGCAATAATGAGCCACGAACTCCGGACCCCCCTGAATTCGATAATCGGCTTTTCGGAACTTTTAAAGCATCAGGCAAAGAGCGAATTGAATGAAAAGCAGATACATTATCTGGACAACGTCATTTCAAGCAGCAAGCATCTTCTCAACCTTATCAATGACATTCTTGACATCTCCATGGAAGAATCAGGAAAAATGGAATTGAAAATCGAGAAGATACCCTTAACTGAAGCCATCGATGAGGTAATGGATCTTATAAACAAAACCGCTGCTGAGCATAATGTAATTCTGGAAAAAGAACTGGATCCCGAACTTGAGTTCCTGGAAGCTGACAGGCAGTGGTTCAACCAGATACTTCTTAAGCTGCTTGGCAATGCTATCAAATTCAGCAAGGCCGAAGGAGGGACTATCACATTAAAATCCAGGAAATCAGGTGAAATGGCAGAGTTCCGGGTTTCAGATACCGGGATAGGGATAAGAAAAGAGGATATGGGAAAATTATTCAGGCGATTCGCCCAGATTGAATCAGGGAGTTCAAGAAAATACGGGGGCAGCGGACTTGGGCTTTCGATAACGAAGAAATTGATCGAGATGCATGGCGGCAAGATCACGGCCGAAAGCAAGTATGGGGAAGGAACAACGTTTACATTTACACTCCCGATCGAGAGAAAAATGACGTCTAAGGTGTTATCATGAAAATTTTGCAGAAATTGGCTATGGGATTTTTAATTTTTGTCTTATTATTGCTGATCGTTGGCGTTCTCTCTTTCCTGGAACTAAATGATATCGCTGAACCCCTGAATAATGAGATACCACGAAGTATAAAAGATGTCTCCGAAACATCATACATTGATTCATTATCCCAGTTCATACGTTATTATGATGAAGTCCTGACCCAATCTGCAAGAAATTATGCTTTTACCCAGGATAAAAAATGGAAAGAACGATATTTAGAAAACGAACCAAAACTGGATAAAATAATAAAAGAAGCAATCCGTCTTGGAGGGGAAACAGATAAAGAATTTTTTTCAAGTATTGATGAAGCGAATATCGCTCTTGTAAAAATGGAATATAGATCCATGGAATATGTAGATAATGGACAAAAAGAAGAAGCAATTAAATTATTAGAGAGCGAGGAATATTGGAGACAAAAAGAGATTTACAAATCAGGCCTGATGCAATATGTCCAGATGAGAGGGAAAAAATATGATGAAGCACTTACAGCATCTACAAAAACAGTATCTGACATAACGGAACACACCGGAATTCAGATTGAAAATGACAAACGAACAATTTCAATAATTATCATTCTGTCATCAGTATTTTTGGCTATCACAGTTATTTTATTCTACTGGTCTATTTTAAAACCGATATCTAAATTGATGACTTCTGTCAATGAGATCAGTCGCGGAAATCTTGATGCGAAGATAGATATTCACTCTAATGATGAATTGGGATTGCTGGCTTCTGCTTTTAATAAAATGACAGGAGAGCTGGCTAAAACAACAATCTCAAAAGATTATATGGATAGTATTATCAGAAGTTTGTTCGACATGCTGGTTGTGGTATCACCTGAAGGCATAATCCAGACCGTGAACCAGGCCACATGCAACGTGCTTGGGTACAGGACTGAGGAACTTTTAGGAAAAAAAGTTACTGAAATACTTGCCGAAGACGATGTACTATTAAAAGGTTCATTTCTTGATCTGATTGAAAAAGGCTCTATCAATAATGTTGATAAAATATTTCTGTCAAAAGATGGCAGGAAAATACCTGTTCTTTTTTCATCCACGATGATGCACAATGATGCCGGCAATATCCAGGGAATCATATGTATCGCTAAAGACATGACTGAGCGCAGGAGCCTGGAAGAAAGATACCGCTGCATTTTCGATAACTCCAGCGATGCGATACTGACGACTGACCTTGATAACAATATTACGTCATGGAACCGGAGCGCTGAAAAAATTTTCGGATGGAAAGCAGAGGAGGTCATTGGAAAGGATCTTTTCCAGTTGATCGCCCCGTCCATGCTTATAGAAGAAAACAGGCAGATCGCCCATGATGCGCTGGAAGGAAAAACTGTTACAGGGCTTGAAAATGTGCTATTGCGCAAGGACGGGGCAAGCGTATATGTGAATTTGACGACATCTCTCCTCCAGGATATTAGCAAGAATAAGATCGGCATATCATTCGTAATAAGGGACATCACTGAACTTCGAAAATCAGAGGAAATACAGATAGATAAAACACGCCTCATGCTTGCGAACAAGGCAAAAACCGAGTTCCTGGCAATAATGAGCCACGAACTCCGCACTCCCCTGAATTCGATAATCGGTTTTTCAGAACTTTTAAAGCAGCAGGTACAGGGTGAATTAAAGGAAAAGCAGATGCATTATCTTGACAACATTATTTCAAGCGGCAGGCATCTCCTCAACCTGATTAACGATATTCTTGACCTCTCCAGGGTGGAGTCCGGGAAAATAGAACTGAAAATAGAGAAGATCCCTTTGCATGAGGCCATCGAAGAAGAAACCGACCTCATAAAAGAAACAGCTTCAAAGAATAATGTGATACTGAAAATAGAAATAGATCCGCAGATTGAGTTCGTAGAAGCTGACAGGCAGAGGTTCAAGCAGGTGCTATTCAACCTGCTTGGCAATGCCGTAAAATTCAGCAAGCCTGAAGGCGGAACTGTCACATTGACTGCAAGAAAGGCGGGCGATATGGCAGAGTTTCGTGTATCGGATACCGGCATAGGGATAAAAAAAGAGGACATGGAAAAATTATTCAGGGAATTCGCCCAGCTTGAATCAGGAAGCTCAAGAAAATACGGGGGCACCGGGCTTGGGCTTTCCATTTCAAAACAACTTGTTGAACTGCACGGAGGCACAATCGTAGCAGAAAGCAGGTATGGAGAAGGCAGTACTTTTGCCTTTTCACTTCCGATCATAGCAAATGGAGGAAAATAAAAAAATGACAAAAGTGCTTGTAGTTGAAGATAACCCGTTCAACATGGAACTGGTGCTTGAAATACTGGATGGTATGGGTTTTGGCGCCAGCGGGGCGGTGAATGGGGCTGAAGCGATCAAGAATGTGGAAAAAGAAGTCTATGACCTGGTGCTGATGGACATAGAACTTCCGGGCATGGATGGCGTTGCGATATCAAAAATTATCAGGAGCAGGCCACAGTATAAGAACGTGCCCATGATAGCCCTGACGGCATATGCGATGAAAGGGGATAAGGAGAGATTCCTTGCAGCGGGCTTTGATGATTACATATCAAAACCGCTGGATGTTCCCGATTTCATGAAAAGGATGGAGAAATACAGGAAATAAGCTATGGAACTTCAGGAAAGCGAAGTAGTTACTCTGGTACTGGGTTTTGCTTCAATCCTGACATTAATGTCCGTCTTCTGGAAAAAAGAAATGCAAAAGCTCCATTTATTCTATGCGGGGTTTATATTCATTATCTGCGCTTATATCTTCACGGTCGTTGAAGGTATTTTCTGGAGTGAATTATTCAACCAGCTTGAACAAATGTCATATGCGTTATCCGGGATTTTATTTGCAGCGGGTTGCAGGTCTCTTATGCTGCATCTGGAATCTGATGAGGTTGCATGAATACATCTGTCTTCTTCGATATCATTTCAACTATCGGCTTTGGCATCGCGCTTATTTTTTGCCTGCAGGTACGAAAGAACGTAATAGATAAAGCGACCAGGATGTTTCTTTTCGCCAGCATGGGGATATACTTTTTTACAGGTATCGGCAAATTGCTGCAATGGTTTTCGATCACGGATTATTTTATTCCTTATCTTGGCTTTTTCGAAGTCCTGTTCGTCCCGTTCTTTCTGTTCTTCGTATATTCTTTCGATATCAATCATGAGCTCAAGAAGCGCAAAAAGGTTGAAGAAGCTCTGCAAAGATCCAACAATGACCTTGAAATCCGGATAAATGAGAGGACTGCAGAGCTGGCGACTTCCAATGAGTCACTGAAGCTTGAAATTGCAGAGCGTACGCATGCTGAAAAAATATTGCGGGAGAGTGAAGAGCAAATCAGGAATCTTCTTGATTCCACAGCAGAAGCAATCTATGGGATCGACCTTAATGGAAACTGCACTTTTTGCAATCCTGCATGCCTCCGAATGCTTGGATACAGCGGCCTTGACGACCTTATAGGCAAGAACATGCATAACCTGACCCACCACAGCAGGAATGACCAGGCTATCGTGGGGGGAGAAGGTTTCCATGCGGAAGACGAGTTACTCTGGCGCGCGGACGGTACATGTTTTCCTGCCGAATACTGGTCATATCCTGTGCGCAGGAATAATGAAGTCGTGGGCGCAGTAATGACTTTTTTTGATATCACGAAGCGGCGGCAGGCGGAAGAGAGGCTTTTACAATCAGAGGAAAAATACCGGATGCTTATCGAGAACAACCAAGATGGAATCTTTATCAGCCAGTATGATAAGATCCAGTTTGCCAATAAGGCATTTGCCAGGATCCACGGATATACTGTAGAAGAAATCATCGGAAAGGATATAAGGGAAATTATCACGCCTGAGGATATAGATAAGGCAGTCGATATATTCCGAGGGATACAGGCAGGGAACGATGCGCCCAGGGAGTTCGAGCTGCGTGCACTGCACAGGGACAGGAAAACAAGAATTTTTGTTAATATGAATGTCGGGAGGATTACCTACTGCGGAATGTGGGCTAACATGGGGACGGTCAAGGACATTACCGAGCGCAAAAAAGTAGAAGAGATGCAGCTTGAAAACCAGCGCCTTGTGTATTTGAACAAGGCCAAATCCGAGTTCCTTGCAAACATGAGCCATGAACTTCGCACTCCTTTGAATTCAATAATCGGTTTTACTGAACTCCTGAAACAGAAAGCAGCCGGGGAACTCAATGAAAAACAGGATCGCTATGTGGAGAATGTCCTTACGAACTCTAAATTCCTGTTAAACCTCATTGCGGATATCCTCGACTTCAACAAGATCGAAGAAGGAAGGATGGATCTTGTAATCGAGACGTTATCCGTTCCCGAAACCATAAACAAGGCGCTTGAACTTTTAAAAGAAAACGCTTCAAGGAAATACGTGACCCTCAAAGCGGAATTAGACCCTGAACTTAATGTTATTGAGGCCGACAGGCAGAGATTCGACCAGATACTTTCCAACCTGGTCGGGAACGCCATTAAATTCAGCAGGACCGAGGGGGGAACTGTTACAATAACAACGAAAAAAGAAGGTAATATGGGGATATTCCAGATATCCGATACTGGTATCGGAATAAAAGAACATGATATAGAGCGGCTTTTTAAAGCTTTTGAACAGCTCGAATCTGGGATATCCAGGAAATACGGCGGCACAGGGCTCGGGCTTGCGATCACAAAGAGGCTGGTAGAATTGCACGGAGGGGAGATAACAGCAGTGAGTAAGTATGGACAGGGAAGTACATTCACTTTTTCAATCCCAATTTCGCGAGGATGGAATTAATATGAATATGAGATGGATATATGTTGTGCTGGCAGTTGCCTTACTGGTCGGGCTTGCCGGGTATTATTTCAATCTAAAGTTTCAGGATGATATGAAAAATGGCCCCGAACCGGAAAAACCCGGATCATCCCAAAATACAAAAACAATAACAGTTGGAACCGATTCATATTATGCAGCCAAACAGCTTACAGAATTCCAGCCTCTTGCAGACTATATCGCGTCAAAGCTCAGTGATAATGGAACCGTGTATGAGGGCAGGGTAATAGTTGTAAAAACAGTTGACAATGTAACCGGCCTGTTAGAGGAAAAGAAAATGGATCTATATATAGCCAGCCCTTTTACAGTTTATCTGGTTTCAAAAAAAAGTGGAGCAATAATATTTTTAAGAGGATGGAGAGATGGGGTACCACAGTATCATTCGCTGTTTGTTGTCAGGAATGATTCGTCCATAAGAACGCCTCAGGATTTTTTGGGGAAAACCATGGCGTTCCAAACGCCGGAATCCAGTTCAGGATATCTGCTGCCCAAGGCGCATTTACTCCAGAAAGGCCTTAACCTGAGCCAGTCGGATGGAAATAACAGTGTTAAATATATTTTCACAGAGGAGGAAGAGGAAAATATCGTCTTATGGGTAATTGAAGGAAAAGCGGACATAGCAGCGTTATCCAACCTTAATTTTGATCAACTCGTAAAATCACGTAAAGACGAATTGAAAGTAATCGACAGAACCATCGATGTACCAAGACTTGTAGTGTCTTACAGATCAGATATTGACCCTTCGCTTCTTGAAAAGATCAAGCAGATACTTCTTGGCATGGACAAGGACCCACAGGTCATCTCACTCACTATGAGAACTAAAAAATATGATGAGGTGTCAAACGATGAAATTAACAACATCAGCAGACTGGTAAATTTTTTGGACTAAAATCATTAAAATAATCAATGAGGTTAAAAATGAAACTGAACAGGAAATCCATCTATATTCTTTTGATAGTTGTTTTACTTGCCGGTCTGTTAGTTCATAATATAAATTCGTCAGGTACTGATAATAGCAGGAGAGTAAAAGAAAATCTGCAAATTACAGAGACAATAAGCATTGGCACTATAGGGGATGATGCAGCCCGTAAAATAGAACTTTTCCAGCCTACTGCGGATTATATTGCCGGAAAATTAAGCGATAATGAAACAACTTATAAAGGTAAAGTCGTCATTGTAAAAACACTTGATAATTTAAGCGACCTCTTAAAAGAACAGAAACTGGATTTATTCGTTGAGAGTCCTTTGACAACTACTGTGATCGCCAATAAGAGCGGTTCGGTGCCTTTTTTGAGAAGATGGAAGGATGGGATTGAAAAGTATCATTCAGTATTCATTGTAAGGAAAAATTCCTCTATCAGTACAGTAGACGATCTAAAAGGAAAAAATGTAGTTTTTGAAGACCCGGCCTCCACTTCTGGATATTTGTTGCCAAAAGCGTACCTGCGCCAGAAAGGTTATTCATTGAACCTGTCAACAGGAGAAAATAATATCGGATATGTCTTTAGCGGAAGTGATGATAATACCCCCTTATGGGTGATAGAAGGAAAAGCAGATGCCGGTGTGATATCGGATATCGATTATGAAAAA
Source organism: uncultured archaeon (assembly GCA_902386205.1). Taxonomy (GTDB): domain Archaea; phylum Halobacteriota; class Methanosarcinia; order Methanosarcinales; family Methanoperedenaceae; genus Methanoperedens. The sequence goes on from CABMIH010000088.1 coordinate 73,454, forward strand.
CTTCCCGATATCCAGAAAAGCCAGTTAAGAATAATCGACAGTACCATCGACCTGCCAAGGCATGTAGTATCCCGAAGGTCGGATCTCGACCCTGTTATGGCTGGAAAAATAAGGCAAATACTGCTGGACATGGATAAAGATCCCGGAGGGATTGTTATTATGAACGATTTTGAAAAAACAAAAAAATACGATGAGATAACCCAGGATGAAATGGATAACATCAAAAAAATTTTCAATTCATTAGAATAAAAAGATGATATATTGGCAACCCGGAAAATAAGTTATAAGCTGACGGTTCTTGCAATAGTGCCTGTAATTTTATCAATGATAGTTTTCGGAAGTATATCATATGTTATTTTTAAGGAGCAGTTGATAAATGAACGGATAGAAGAGACAACATCTTTGATTGATCTCTCTTCACAGGAGATCAAGAATCCGCTGTATTTCCTGGATATAAGCAAACTCAATAGCATTATAAAAAATATTAAGAAAAATCCTAACATCCTGGCAGTGTACATCATGGGGCCTGATGGAAGGGTAATTACGGACGGCACGCCTGAAAATAAATTCTATAATCAGATACTGGATGATGAATTCAGTAAAAAATCCATAACATCGGACGGTACTTACGTTGAAGTTGAAAATAAGGTCATCCGCATTTCCACTCCCGAAATTATCAATGAGAAGATCGGGATAATCAGGATAGATTATTCTTTAAATGAGCTTGACAGGGCTTTACAGAACCTGATAGTTTTACTTATGGCAGTTGGTACGCTCGTAATTCTTGTTGTTGCTGCCATAGATATCTTCATTTCAAGGAACATCTCAAAACCGATAATAAACCTGAGGGATGCTTCTCTTGATATTGCTCAAGGCAATTTTGGAACAAAAATAAAAATCCGGTCAAATGATGAGATAGGCGAACTGGCAGAAGCATTTAATAAAATGGCGGAAGATTTGCAGAAATCAATTGCTGAACTTAAACGTACAGAAGAAATACGCCATGAAAACGAGCACCTTATCTATGCCAGCAAGTTAAAATCCGAGTTCCTCGCCACTATGAGCCATGAGCTGCGCACCCCGCTAAATGCGATAATCGGATTTTCGGAACTCCTGAAGATGGGCGGGGGATTGGATAAAAAACAGGAGCACTATCTGGACAATGTTCTTACAAGCAGCAAATTCCTGCTCGATCTTATCAATGAGATCCTTGACCTTTCCAAGGTGGAAGCCGGGAGGATGGAACTGGCAATCGAAAAGGTTTCCGTACCTGCAATGATAAATGAAACTATCACGCTCCTCAAAGAAAAAGCAGCAAAACATAACATAAACCTGGAAAAAGATATGGATCCTGAACTGGATTTTATCGAGGTTGACCCGCAGAGGTTCAAGCAGGTTCTTTTTAACCTCCTCAGCAACGCTGTAAAATTCAGCAAGAAAGAAGGAGGAACTGTAACTGTTACATCTAAGAGGGAAGGTAATATGGCAAAGTTCCAGGTGTCAGATACCGGTATCGGTATCATGGAAGAAGATATAGGTAAACTGTTCAAGGCTTTTGACCAGCTTGATACAGGGATTTCCAGAAAATACGGAGGTACGGGGCTTGGGCTTGCAATCTCAAAAAAGATGGTCGAACTCCATGATGGCAAAATCATGGCAGAGAGCAGATATGGCATTGGTAGCACATTTACATTTATCCTGCCCATAATGGCAAAAGAGCGGGATAGAGATAAAATGACAAGGGGAGATTAACATGAAAAAAAATTGTTCTTTAATAATTTCGATACTATTTGTATCACTAATAATTGCCGGTTGTCTGGATAAAGTCCGGGAAGAGCCTGTGAAGCCAAACAATACCAATGGGATTTCAGACACAGAGATCATCATCGGTTCTTCATCACCGCTGACCGGGGACGCCGGTGTACTTGGAACACAGTACACCCATGGTTCACTGGCATTAATAAACGAAACAAATGCCCAGGGAGGGATACATGGCAGGAAGATCAAACTCATACAATACGATGACCAGTACGATCCCGTAAAAACCGTAGCAAATACACAAAAATTGATACTGGATGACAAGGTCTTCATTTTATTTGATTATGTCGGGACTCCCACAAGCATCAAAATAATCGATATGGCAGAGGAAGCAAGAATTCCTGTTATGGGAATATTTTCAGGGGCAGAAGAACTGAGAACTCCTTTTCAGCCCTATGTTTTTAACGTGCGCGCATCATATTACCAGGAAACCGATGTTGCAGTTGACTATTTTGTAAAGAACCTGGGCTTAAAAAGGATCGCTGTTTTTTACCAGGATGATGCATTCGGGCTGGCGGGATTGAAGGGTGTGGAAATAGCATTGAACAAATATGACCTGAAGCCGGTTGCCACAAGTACGTACCTCCGCGGCACAGAGGATATGGAAAACGCCCAGCGGACAATTAAAAAAGAAAATCCGGATGTTATTGTCATGATAGGCACCTACCAGCCCCTGGCAGCGTTTACAAAAAATTATAAGGAGCAAGGAGGCGATCCCTATTTTTACAGCGTGTCTTTTGTGGGCGCCGATGCCTTCGCCCTGGAACTTTCAGGCAAGGGGATAAACACATCTGACAGGATCATCGTGACCCAGGTCGTTCCTGACCCATATGAAACTGCCGCCATTTACCTGAGGACTGTCCAAAATTACAGGAAACACCTGGCAAAACATTTCCCGCAGGATCAGCCCAACTACGTAGGCATGGAAGGATACATGAATTCCTTGATCCTGGTAAAGGTGTTAAATGATACGGGAAGAAACCTGGACAGGGATAGTTTTATCAGGACAGCGGAATCCCTTAAAGATTACAGCGCAGGCATAGGATTTCCTGGGAATTACGGGCGTAATGATCATCAGGCGTTTGATAAAGTGTTCCTATCCCACCTTGATAATGGAAGGTTCCTGTTATTTGAATTAGACTGACTTAATATGAAATTACAATATAAATTTTTTATTTTTTTCGCAACCCTGATCCTGATATTCGGGTCTGCCACTATCGTATCTACCTCAATGATACTGAAGAAGGAATTAGAACATACCCTGATAGTCAGGGAAAGAATCGGGTCGGAAGTCCTGGAACACAGGATATTCCCGTATATTGCAAATAAGGATTATGATAAAGTAACAAGCATTTTATTCGAGGACAAAGCGGTCAGGAAAGAATCGATCTATTATATATTTGTAAACGACAACAATGGGAATATACTGGCACATACTTTTTTAGATGAAATACCCAGGCAGATAAAAAACCGCGTTCATGGCGATGTTGAAGATTTTTCGGCCACCGAAATAAGCATTAATGATATGCCTGTAATAGAAATAGTAATAGCGATAAAAGAAGGCGCATATGAAGCCGGGCATCTTCATGTCGGATATAAGAAAGAGTATATAGACAATATCATTTCCCAGATTATAAACACAATGGTATTCATCCTGGTCATTTTAATGGCCTGTTCAATAATTTTAACTTTCTTTTTAAGCAAATTTATAGTCAAACCTATCAAAGAGTTATCAAGAGGTATGTTGGAAGTCAGCAAAGGGAATCTCAACCACCAAATAAAAACGGACTCAAAAGATGAACTCGGGGAGCTTGCCCTTACCTTCAAAAAAATGACCGAGGACCTCCGGAAGACAACTGTTTCGAAAGATTATGTGGACAATATAATCAGGAGCATGTTCGGCACAATAGTAGTCGTAACCCCCGACGGGCAGATACAAACCGTTAACCAGGCTACCTGCGACATGCTGGGATATAAAGAGCAAGAGCTGGTCGGGCAGACGGTTGATATCCTGTTCGCTGATGAGAACATAAAGCATAAAGCTGCATGGTTCGATGAACTGACTGAAACCAATTATGTCAGCAATATAGAAAAAACATACCTGGCAAAAGATGGAAGAAAAATACCCATGATTTTCACGGGTTCTGTAATGCGTAATGATAACGGCGAAGTCCAGGGGCTGGTTTGTGTGGCGCTGGATATCACGGAACGCAAGCGGATGATGGAGCAGCTCAAGCAGAAAAATGAATTTGTAAGGACTACACTTGAATCTCTCCCTTACCCTTTCTATGTTATTAACGCCGTGGATCATACTATAGCCCTTGCGAATTCAGCCGCATTTGGTGGCGATTTAGGTAAAGTCTCGACATGCTATGCTCTCACCCATAAAAGAAGCGAACCATGCAAGAGCCAGGAACATCAATGTCCGCTTGAGGAGGTAAAAAGAACAGGGAGGCCTGCAATAGTAGAGCATGTCCATCTGGATAAAAATGGCGATCCCAGGAACGTGGAAGTTCATTGTTATCCTATTTTTGATAGTAGTGGCAATGTTGTGCAGGTTATAGAATATTCCCTGGATATTACGGAACGCAAGGAGGCGGAAAAAATCCGTCTTGAAAACCTGCGCCTTGATCTTGCAAGCAGGACAAAATCTGAGTTCTTAGCCAATATGAGCCATGAGCTTCGTACTCCGCTGAACGCCATAATTGGCTTCTGCGAGCTTATTAAGCAAAAAGTTCACGGGGGACTGACTGAAAAACAGGAGCACTATGTAGATAATGTCCTTACGAGCGGCAAATTCCTTCTCAGCCTCATCAATGATATTCTTGACCTGTCAAAGGTTGAAGCAGGGAAGATAGAACTGGTGATGGAGAATATCTCACTGCCATCGGTCATAAATGAAACGATGAACCTCATAAAAGAAAAAGCATCAAAGCATAATATTGCCCTGAAAACAGATTTTGACCCCATGCTGGACATTATCGAGGCAGACCAGCAGAGACTCAAGCAGATACTTTTCAACCTGCTCAGTAACGCCGTTAAATTCAGCAAAGAAGAAGGGGGAACTGTTACCATAACAACGAAAAAAGAAGGAGATATGGCAAAAATTTCAGTCTCGGATACAGGCATAGGTATCAGGGAAGATGACTTAAGGAAACTATTCACTGAGTTTGAGCAACTGGACTCAGGCATCTCAAAAAAATACGGGGGTACCGGACTTGGGCTTTCTATCACAAAGAAACTGGTTGAACTTCACGGAGGCAAAATCATGGTAGAGAGCAAGTACGGTGAAAGAACGACATTCACTTTTTTACTACCCCTGGTGAAACAGGAAAAGGAATGGAATTGCTGAAGAGATTGAAGGCAGTGGATGAAATGCCGGGTCTGAAGGAAGATTTAAGAATTTTAATCCCATGGATGTTATTTTAATCTTGTTATTCTCTCTACTAACAAATTCCTCTTCTTGAAGAAAGCAAAGCAACTCATTTAATTTATTAGGCGGCAGTGGGATTTTTTTTTTTATCTCATCAATGTTATGCCATTGATCATCTTTAAGCAGTTCTAATATTTTATCAAGTGATTTCATAATGATTATGCGTGTGTGTATTTAGATGGTAATATAGGTCTTTGGATTTAAAACTTATGGCATTTAAGAACACTAAAATAATAATCTATAAGCCGCCGGGGGGATTTGAACCCCCGATCTGCTGATTACGAATCAGCCGCTTTGCCGGGCTAAGCCACGACGGCATGAAAAATGTGTATATCGGTATTTTTGTCTATATAGTTTACCATTTTAACAGGATAATATTTTAAGTATAAAAAACAATTAAAAGAATATGCTGGATATTTTAAAGATATTATTCTGCATACCATTCTTGATTTACTCATGTTATTCGGATATCAAGACACGCCGCGTAACTAATAAACTCTGGATGATAATGCTGGCAGGTGGCAGTTTTTTTGTATTTAATGATATTTACAGGACAGGACTTGATTATATCCCCCGTCTGTTAATTTCAGCAGGATTGATCTTCATTTTTGTTTATATCATTTTTCAACTGGGTACCTTCGGAGGCGCTGACGCCAAATCGCTTATAGTCCTGTCGATAATCCTTCCAGCTTATCCAAAATTCAGTATTTCAGGATTTAATTTTCCACTGAATAATCCTTTAATTGATCTCTTTGCTTTTGGTATATTTGGAAATGCCGTCCTGTTGACAATTTTCGTTCCAGCCGGATTAGCCGCATACAATCTTGCTAAGATGGGATTGCATATTGATAAACCGGCTTATATTTTTATAGGTTATAAAGCAAAAATCAAAGAGCTTTCTGGTAGGCATATCAAATTGATCGAGGATTTCAAGGAGATTAATGGCACAGTTAAACAGCGATTCAAACGTGGTGGCGCGGAGATTAATGATAAAGTAATTTCAGATCTTCAAGCTCTTTCTGATAAAGGTTTAATTAAAGACGAGGTTTGGGTTACTCCGGGTTTGCCTTTTATGATCTCAATAACTTTAGGATTTTTCCTGGCTGTTTTTTATGGAGATCTGATCTTTGAATTAACAAAGTATCTGATTTTAAGTTGATTCTTATAAAATACTGAAATAATTCTCTGTCCTTAATAATTTTTAAAAAAGTAAGAAGTAATAAGTAAGCATAGCAGCTTTCCACAGTTCCCTAGAGTTCGCACATCATAGTACAATGCAGAACGTAGACGGGCTTAACTTCTGTGTTCGGAATGGGTACAGGTGTTTCCCCGCCGCTTTGGCCGCTATACTCGCTTATGACAGTCAGCGTTGCGCCCGCTGCAATGCGCACACACATATGCCCTGCGGGGCATATATGGATTTTTGCGGGTACAACATAATCCATGTATTGCACACAATCTGAATATCGCCCGAATGCAGTGAAACAAAATCTAGCGAGGACGTTAGTAGTCGACGGGCTGAACACCTCGTCACCTTGGTGCTTACACCCCGACTCTATCAAACTCGTCTTTTACGAGAGTCCTAGGAGGTCTCTTTTTAGGTGAGGTTTCAAGCTTAGATGCTTTCAGCTTTAATCCTTTAGTGCGTAGCTGCCCTGCGATGCCTTACCAGACAACAGGTCCACCAGTGGCACCGTTGCACAGTTCCTCTCG